>CAZCTW010000005.1:109090-121628 GCA_964501905.1 uncultured Thermofilaceae archaeon
ATTACTCTTCCGTATTCTTGTTTAGGTTTGGCGGCACGGTGATAGTATTTTTAGCCATTACGGATTTTCTCAGACAAGTGTTGATACTCGGGATAATTTTCAATCTTTTCTCGATAGGAGAGGCATCTGGCTTTTTCTCCCTATTTCTACCCAGCTTCTATATTTTTCTCGGAAAAATGCTATTGGTCGCTCTTTCGATTATAGCCGCTGTCCTCTCGGTAACCGTGGTAATCTCTGGCTATAAACTATACAAGCTTAGTTTTAAAGCCGAAAGAGGCTTGCTTAGAACTGAAGAGAAGCAGAGGTTTTTTGCAGGCTTAGTTTCCCAGTTTTTCCTAACGTTAATAGTTGGCGCCTACATCACCGCCTTAGGATTGGGAGCCGTTATAGTCGGTTTTATTCTCTCTCGCTAGGCTCCACCTTCCTCCTAGCCCACTCGAATATCCTGTATGCGGTTAACAATTTGTTAGCTAGATACCCCGTTTTAACGTTTACATAGTTGAGGACATAGGCTCCAGCTAGATTTAAAATTGCCTTGGCTAGGATGGTTTTCATCGATAAATCTAGGACGCGCGGATCTACCAAAGGCACGCCTCTGGGGGGCGCGCCGCCGTAGAGTTTATAAGTTAAAAATTTTGCTTTTTCTTTAACGCTGTCGGCGTTTGAGAATTCGATTTTTAGGATGGAGTGTCTACGCTTTATTTTCAGGACTCTCCATCTTTCACCTCTTCTCTCGAAAACAGCACATCCTTCTACTTTCCCCGTTTTGAGAAATTCGCTTACGATAGCTGAAGCCTTAGATAAGGAGATTATGTACTCGAATTTCCTCAAGTCAACCTTCCTAGCATACTCTATGGGAATTGAGTGAAGATAGAGAGCATAGTTGGGGGGAGAATTGAGCAGGCTCCAGGCGTATTTCTTATCTGCTAGCAGATAGGATTCTTCCATTAGAAAAATAAGAGGTTTACCGACTAAGCTTTGAATAAGGTAGAGGGCTAAAGCGTAGGCATACCTTAAGGTCTTATCGTTGAAGTAAGGCAGCATGTAAACGGCTTGACGCTTCATGGAGATTTCGGAGAAGTCTCTAAAATTATGCTGGATGATTAGCGTGTTTAGATCCTCGTAACGGCACTTAGTTTTTTTAACGGCTTTTATGACAGAAGCTAAATCACCGTATTTGACTAGCCCCACTATTTTTCTAAAACATTTATCATCGAGGTTTAAGAGTAGAGCAACAGAAGGCATGAATACAGGTTTCAATCCTACCGGTACTCCTAAAACCCCCGATAAATCAAAAAGACCATATTCTACTCTATACAAGCTTTTCAGCTGCTCGAGTAAAGGCAGAGCTTTTCCTTCCAAATTTACCCAAACTACGGTTAAACCTTCTAAAACAGACTTTTCAAGTAAATACGCTAGAAATTCAGTTTTTTCTATGAAGTCCTCGTATACTAGAGCAACGTTAGCTCCGCCAACTAGGGGGATACGATAAGACCTATACTCGTCCAGAAAGCCTAGCGTTAGAGAATGCACAGGGTTACCCTTTTGATAATTTCGAAGCTATAACCGAGCCTACAAATCCTCCTATAGCTCCTATTAAAGCTCCTTTAAGGCCTAGTAGAATCATTAAAAGCCCTATTCCAAGCCCTAGAAGCCATGATATAGGACCTAGAAGCGGCAATACTGGAGTCAATACCTTGCCTAGTATAAAGCCTAAAACGCTGAAAACCACGGCTAGTATGACTCCGCCCAGTATACCCGCCAAAAAACCAGCTAACGCCCCTTTAAAATTATCGCTGCCAGAGATATAACCAGCTGCTAAACCGCCTATAAAATCGCTTATCAAAGCTGTAACTCCGAAAATTCCTAAAACTACCTGTATAGCGAAGCCTATTAAAACTCCTAATATGAAATTGCCTTTCCTAGCCATCAATTAAAAATAGATATTGGCCGATATTTAAAAATTAGACTAGCTTACGTCTCTAACATTAGATTCCAGCATGGCTAAGCCCATAGCCACCATTGTGAGAAAGTAACTTGTCAAAGATATTGGAGTAAACGGGTTTATAATAGCCATCGTTAGTATTAGCAGGAAGATAGGAGTGCCTTTTTTGTCGAAAAAAGCCACGGCGCCTAGGGAGAAGCCTGTTACGGCCAGAAACAGGATATTAAAAGCGCGGATAGAGATGAAATAAGTTTTCGCAATCATATTCACTATGCTTGCTATTCTTCTGAAGAATTCGGGTAAAGCTTTAGCTCCGCCTAGAGGATAGCGCGTCAGATTAGTTACGGTTTCCACTAAGAAGTTTTCAATTAAAAACTCCACTATTAGGAATACTAGAGCGATTAAAGCTATCTGTTTAACGGAATCTCTAGGCGATTTAATTACTTTTTCAAAGTCAGAATGAAACGACATGATATCCTCTAAGCGGTTTTGATTTTTCAGCAATCCAACAGCGTTGAGATACTTCCAGCGGCGGAACTGGGGGAGAGCAACCGCTGCTTTTTTAAATGCTTTTAATGCGTTTCTAAAGTTGCCTTGATTCCAAAGTTCTAATCCTTCAAAATAACAGTATGCTTCTCTAGCTTTCGTTAGTTTATCGTAGAATGATAACACGTATATGACCGGGAGCGTGATGAACATTATGTCAGACCATGGCATAATATCAGCTATGAAGACGGGAGTTAATGCTAGGAAATTGACATCTAGTTTTCGCGAAGCAGCCTCTAGCTTCAGAAAGACGAAAATAACTAAGAGAGTAAGAAAATCCAGGAAAAGTTCTACAAAGAAAAAGCCGGACGCTAAATCGAATAAATCGTTTAAACAGGAAACCAGTACCGCTAACACACCCCATATGCCGACAAACACAGAGGTGGAAGGCGAGAAGTTAATCATATTTTACATTGCGGATGCGTGCCTTTTAAAGATTATTGAGATATCATTTCCCTAATTTTTATTATAACAATATTATTTCTTCTCAATATAGTTCAATAGAATTGCTAGAAATTATAATTCGGCTTTTGTGAATGCTTCAAGGCCTTCATAAAGTTTAAATAAAAACGGAGAAAAATATTCACGATTATGAGCTTAGGCAGAATAGTCAGACACTTAGATGCTATAAACGATCTCCTCTCGGATTTAAAGGAAAAAAGCCGAGAGAGAGCTGAGGTAAGATACATCTTGAGAGATTTAGAAGTCCTAGATGATAGACTTGAAATACTCTTTGGAAGGAGTATAGGGATAGCTAATGAAATACGAGATCAGATAGGCGAACTTAAAAAGAGATTTTTAAGATATTTAGAGGATGAAGGTATCTCGGCTAAGATAACCGAAGAAGACGGAGATTTATTAATTTTCTATGTGGATACTTGGAGGGAGAAGTTAAGAGTAATTAAAGATGATGAGTTATTGTTGATAAGCAGGGAAAAAGGAGATATAATCGAGCTGCCGCCCGGGCAACTCCAATACATATCTCTTAGAACTGCTAAGAGGGTTAAATTAAAGTTTAAAATAGGGGCTTGGACTAGCAGGGTATATAGTCCTCCTTTAATCCTGGGGAGGAGCAAGGGTAAGCTCGCTATTAAAAACGTAGCACAGATCGAAAGAATTAGGATGGACGAGCTGCTTTGGAAAGCTGAAAGAGAGCCGAGCTTTTTCACAGTTTTAGAGTTTACGCCATTCCCAGTTTCAAAAGTTGTATCTAGGGCTCATGTGCTTTTCTTCGAGGCTTACTCTGCCGTGTACGCAGCGGATCTTAGCTTAAACGGTTTTTCCCTGAAAGTGAACGGGAAAACTTATTCTATGCCGGGCAATAGGTCCGGGGAAATAGCAATTATTAAAACGGGCGGCGAAGTACTGCTACCAGGCTTTGAATTCCCAATTATAGTTGAAATCTTGTAAAATATAAAACTTTGTAAATATTAATTTGAAAATTTTAATATTTGATAGTTCCATATCCTTAAAGTAGATACTTTTAAATATTTCTCGCCTATTTATTTGAATGACGGTGTAGGATATGGCTGTTACGAAGGAAGAACTTAGGAGAATGATTCGAGAAGAAGTTATCAATGTTCTCAAAGATTTAGGCCTAGATGTGGCGAAATTGGGTGGAGCGGCGGGAATAGGAGCTCTCTTAACTTACCTCGTTACGAACAGAGATAAGTTAATGGAGTTGATTAAAGGCAGCGAGAGGATGAGTAGGGAGGAAGTGGTAAGGCTTATAGATGAAGCTTTAGAGAGGAGACTTAGAGCCGGAGCTCCTGCAACGAGAACTCCTGCTCCGTCCGTAACTCCAGTTCCTAAAGTAGAGAAGGTTAGTCCTATAGAAAGTCTACTAAAAAGAAAGTATACTATAGAGAGGGAGATTCTGCCCAGTTTAAGGGATAGGTGGGCTAAAGGAGAAATTACGAAAGATGAATACGAGCAGCTTAAAGCTGAGTACGAGTCTGAGCTCAAGAAAATAGATAGAGAAATAGAGGCAATAATAGCGGCTAAGTAGACTCTAAAGACTCTATTTGCTCCATATAATACTCATACTCTTCTTTAGATATCTTACCCTCCTGATAGGCCCTGATAACTTTTTGCTTCAATTCCTCTATCTTCTTCCTATCTCTTGACTTTAAATACTGGTCGATTAAGAGAGCAGCGCCCGCCCCCAAAGCCATAGCTAAAAGATACTTCTCAGATCCTTTAGGAATTATTCTTTTCTCTTCTTTTCTCTTTCTTCGCATCAGAGAATACAACAACAATATCAATCCCACAGCTATAAACGCAACTCCCGCGGCTATAGTTCCTTCATTTAAGTTACCGCCGGCTAAAGCCCACATTTCAATAATAAGACCTAAAACTATAAACACTATACCGATTATAAACTTCAAATTCCCACCCTACCGATATTACTACACGTTTTATAAAAATCTACAACTACAATCCTAAAAAGATTTGGATTCGGAAGTACCTGCTTTCGAAAAGCTAGATATGTAATAGCCTATAAAGCCCCCTAGAAGGGATATAAAAGCTCCTTTAAGCCCGTAGAGTATTGGAAGAGCGAGCGAGAATGTTAGAATTAAGTTTTTGAGGGACTCTGCTAAAAAGCTTAGGTAGGGGGATAGAGCGGCGTAGAAGAGTACTAGAGTTAGCCCGATTAAGGTGTCTGCTAGAATTCCAGCTAAAAATCCTATTCCGGCGGCGAATCCGGGCTTTTTATCCGCTATATAGCCAGCTACGAGTCCTGCTATTAAATCTCCGAAAACTGGAATTGGCTCTAGTATGAAGTGTAGTAGGGAGCCTAGAGTTAAAGCTAGAAGGGCTTTCCTAAGAAAGGATTGCCCCACACTACTCACCTAACATTTAATATTAACATTAATAATTTATTAACCTATGGCGGAGGTGGAATTCTTAGAGAAAGCCGATGAAGATTTGAAATCTATGCTTTTAAAATTTGAGGGAGGCGGCGAGGATATTGAAATTCCCGTAATTATAAGGTTTGTAGAGGAAAAGGCGGAACCAGCGTTTCTGGAAATAAAAAAACTTGAAGAACAAGGATTAGTGAAGATTAGATACCGATTTGAAATAGTGCCGGCGTGCTCAGCTATAGCGAAGCTTTCGATAGTTAAGGAATTATTAAAAAAGGATTACGTGGAAAAGATAGAAACGCCTAAACAACTCGAACTACTGACTAGAGAAACTGAAACCCTGGAAAAGGGCACGCCTGAAACAAATAATGTAGACTAACCGCGCCATACGTGTCTACAAGCGGTCGACGCGTCAGCGAGAGTAGGAACGTCGAGTGGTTTAAAGTTCTCGGGTATGATCAAATCTAGCTTATAGAATAAGCACAGCAAAGGGTTATTTCTTTGATAAGAAGTATTTATGATAGAGTACAGCTAGGGCATTTCTAAACTCTTTCATACTCGGTCTTTTTTCCGGCTCTATGCTCAGGCACCGTAGAATAAGCTCGTTAAGCTCCTTTGGGACTCCGGGTAAGCGTCTAGGCTTAGCCGTAAGAACGGCGCGTTCATAATCCTCCTTAGGTACAGGCGTATCGTGGCTCAACATCCAGTAGACCGTGGCTGCCAAGCTATAAACATCGCTTTTAGGACTAGAATGACCCATTACCTGCTCAGGTGCTCCGAAACCAGGAGTGTATTTAACGCTAGTAGTTTTGATCGTTTGAGCAAGTCTTGCGATATCGAAGTCAGCTAATTTAGGGACTCCATCCCTGGTAAAGAGGATATTACTGGGTTTTACGTCCCTATGGACTACGCCAACTCCATGGGCGTAGGCTAGAGCATCCGCAATCTGTATAGCTATTTCCAGAGCCTCTTTTAAGCCTATACTCTCCACATTTTTCAAGCTACCGTTTTCACAGTATTCCATCACGATAGCCGGCACATCCTCAATGAACTTTACAGCTTTTACAATGTTGGGATGATCTAAAATACTAATTTTCTCAAACTCGCTTTTCAGACGGTCAACGTCTCTCTTTTCAACTGTGCGGTCGTGAGAAGCACCGATAATAAGCATGTTGTAAACCTTATGGGGAAGCTTTACAGCATAAGTACGTCCTAGTTTATCCGTAGCTAAAATCGTCACGAAGTTGCTCTCTCCAAGATAGGAATGCGCTTCTAAACCGTTTATATCAAAGCTTTTAGGCAATTCGACAGGTTTAACGCGTTTAAACTTCAACGATATGCCGCGCCCTCGTATAAAATCTACAACTACGTCAGGCTTTACCTCCGGCTCGCCTTTCCTACTAGCCTTTTTCTTTACTAAATACGAGAAGGAAATCAAACCGGACAACACTATAGAAAAGGCTATGATGTGGATTACTCCTACTTCTCTTTCCAAACCGAAGCTTAGCTCCAGGCTGTCCCCGGCTGAAATACTGATCTCCTTTTCTATGGGTTTATAGCCTTCAAGTTCTAAACGTAGAATATGTCTACCTGGCTCAACTTCAATCTCCAAAGGTGTCTTACCTTTGAGTACGTCGTCAATGTAGACTTTAGCGCCCGAAGGCTCGCTATCAATAGTTAGAATGCCCAGCAATACTTTAAGCTTAAAGCTTAGCTCCAAGCTATCTCCAGCGGATATTTCAATTTCTCTCTCTACAGGCTCATAGCCTTCAAGCTCCAAACGTAAAACATGCCTGCCGGGTTCAACCTCGAATTCTGTAGGAGTTTCATCTTTTAACATGCCATCAATGTAGACTTTAGCGCCCGAAGGCTCGCTATCGATTACCAAAACTCCGGGTAAAGCCTTGAGTTCAAAGTTTAACTTTGAGCTTTCGCCAGCGGATATTTCGATCTCCTTTTCTATGGGTTTATAGCCTTCAAGTTCTAAACGTAGAATATGTCTACCTGGCTCAACTTCAATCTCCAAAGGCGTAACGCCCTTGGGCACACCATCGATGTAGACGTCTGCACCGATAGGATTGCTTGAAATACTTAAAACGCCTAGTAATGCCTCAAACTTAAAGTTTAACTCCAAGCTCTCGCCAACCGAAATACTGATTTCCTTTTCTATAGGCTTACAACCCTCAAGCTCTAAACGTAAAGTATGCACGCCAGGTTCAATTTTAAACTTTAAAGGCGTAGTACCCCTAAGCACGTCGTCAATGTAGACTTTAGCGCCCGAAGGCTCGCTATTAATGATTAAAACTCCTGGCAGATTTTTAAGATCGAAAACTTGTAAGCCGCTCCAACTGGCAACTGCCAGCAAATCATTGCTCCAATCTAGGCTAAAGACATCACCGCCAGTACTATAACTCCATAGAAGTTCTCCATTTGAATTGAAGACGTAGATTTTACTATCTTTACCTCCTACTGCAATTTTACCATCTTTACTCCAAGCGATGCTGAGTATCTTACCTTCAATTTTATAGCTCCATAGCTTGCTGGGAGGAATGTAGACGTGTATCTCCGCCCCACTCGCGGCGGCTAATTTTCCGTCTTCGCTCCACGCTACTTTCCTCACTTCGCCCTCAGTCAGATAGTTTTGGAGCAGCTCTCCTCTAGAATTAAAAACGTAAACTCTTCCATTTTTACAACCGACTGCCAGCTTGCCGTCTCTACTCCACGCTAAGCTATTAATGGAACTCTCGATATCGTAGCTCCATATTTTTTTGCCGTTAGAATCGTAGACGTAGACAACGCCTTCCTGATTCCCCACTGCCAGTTTATTATCGTAACTCCACGCTACGCTGTACGTGTATCTAGTCCACTTACTCCAAAGCTTGTTGCCGTTAGAGTCGAAGACTTCGACGTTATGACTTCCTACAGCTAGCTTACCGTCGCTACTCCAAGCCACAGCGAACACAGCATAATTAGCTACCTTACCCCAGAGTTTCCTACCTCTATCATCGTAAACACATACGACGTTATCCTCGCTACCCACGGCTAGCTTGCCATCACTACCCCAAGCTAAACAAGTCACTTTATCTCTTGACGTTCTAGCATACCATAACAGCTTTCCATTTTCCGATTCAAATACTCTCACATATCCCGAGCTATACCCTACAGCTAGCCTACCTTTATGCCACGCTAATACTGTCGGCCATCCCGCAAACTTTCTATTCTCCCATTTTAGTTGCTGAGCTTGAACAATCACCGCCGATATGATTAGCAATATCGACAATATCGGCAAAATTTTTCGCATAGCTAACACTACTATATTACGAGGATAATTTAAAGTTTTAGATAAGGTCTACCAGAATCCATTACCTGTTCTCAGCATACGTGTAGACTTGTTAGAGAATCGCTTTGAAACATCTGGCCTTTAACAGCTGGGCGAAATCTATGTATCGTAATCATTCAGCATAAGTATTACAGTTTAGAGCTTAGGCTTCGCTACGACGATGTAATACTCCCTATAATCCATGACTTTTATTATCTCAAAGTATGTATCTAGATTTTTGAAGACTTCCTCCCTGCTTTCCTCCAACTCCTCGAAACTATGTGGCGTAAAAACCCAACCCTCAGGATTCCAGTCAGCTATCACGGCTAAACCCTCACTATCGAGCACGCGGGCGATTCCCCTAAGAGCCTTTTCTTTATCAGCTATATGGTGCATAGTAGCCGCTGCCGCCGCGTAGTCGAAGTATTCGTTTGGAAATGGCAGATTCTCGGCCTTTGCCAAGTACAGTTTTAACCTACCTTCCTCCACGAGTTCTCCAAATCTCCTTTTAGCTCTTTCCAAGGCGGCGGGATCAGGATCTATACTATAGATCTCGGCTCTTGGCGAAGCCTTAAGCAATAGGCTTAAGTTATTGCAGAAACCCGTACCTACATCTAAAATCCTAGATTCTCCTTTGAAAAGATCTGAGTATATTTTACCCAGTGCCTCCCACATAATCTGCGCCTATTAAAGCGGAGTACCCATAGTCGAATATTAAGGGTTTTAGCCCGAGTTCTGTATAAGCTCTCAAAATATCGGCTATCACTTTGGAGACGGGCTTATCGTCTTTTAAAAGGTGAGCTGGGCATTTCTCCTCACAATCCATCGCCCCGAACTTCCTTATGGGGGCGTAAGCACCATACCCTAGCAATTTCTTTACAATTCTACACTCGTACTTCTCGTTTATGAGCGCGCAGACGACGCCGATCACCCTGGTTGAGCCATTGAGCAAGAGATAGTCGATGTGCCATTTCAATTTCTTAGACTTGCTTAGATGCCGGGAAATTCTAGCCTTTAAACCTCCAGGACCTAGAGCTGAACCCACGTATACGTAGTAGCCTGCGGCTAGCTTAGCCGGTCCCAGTGATCCAACGACTATTTCTATATCGCGCTCAACCTCTACCACTAGAGCGTATACCCCTTTCCCCTCGGGCAGATTCATGGGCTCTACCTCGACACAAAGGGGCTTCCCTTTATGAAAAACCTCCACGGCTTATCTAGCCCAACTTTAATCCCTATCCTAGCCGATACACCAATTTGGAAATTCTCTTCTCTAACCGGATAGGCTATATACAGCAACTCGCCCTTCGTCATGTCCCAACCGTTAAAGCTTCCATTTATCTTAAAAGCCTTAGTAAGCTTGCCGGGGCCATTAGTTAAATTCCTAACGTTTCTAACTCCTCTGTTAGCCATCATTTCCTCTAAGCCTTCCAAAGGCTCTACGGCTCTTATCAAAACAGCGGCGGGCTCTCCCTCAGGCTCAGCTGTAACATTTAAACACCAATTCACGCCATAAGCCAGATATACGTACGCAAAGCCAGGCTTGCCAAACATAACTTTATTCCTCTCAGTCCTTCCTCTATAGGCGTGGCTAGCCGGGTCATCCTTCCCCCTATAGGCTTCAACTTCGACAATTTTGCCTATTAGGAGTTTACCCTCTATTTCTCTAACTAAAAGCTTGCCCAGTAGTTCTCTAGCTACTTTAACTACGTCTCGCTCATAGAAGCGTCGTGGTACGACCTTCATCTTCCAAAATAATACATTAAAATAATTTATCTGTAATCCAGAAACTCCCCAACTACACTCTCGAGGATGGGATTTTTGCCAGTGAGCTCTGAAATTTTCTTCTTCATTGACTCTCTTATCTCTTCCACATCCTGATAGCCGGTTTTAAGATATCTACACGCCTGAAGATAAGTCGCTAAAGCATCCGAAACCCTAGCTACCACCGCTTCTAGAGAATCTCCTTTAAGGTATTCCTCAAAAAGCTCTCTAGCATATGTAAAAATTTTAAAAGCTTCCTCTTCCACAAGCTCCTTTTTCCCCTCTAGCTTTAGAGACGTCCAGCGGGGAATATCGCCTACTATAGCCTCGCTCCAGTCGTGAATTAAAGCCATCGTAGCTGCCTTGTAAACGTCCACCTTGACTCCACCATCGGCGAGCTGTTTAGCTATTAGAAAAGCTATAGAAGCTGCTTCAAAACTGTGCTCGGCCACGTTTTCCGCAACAGCAGCCGGGATTCCTCTTAAAAGCCAGCCGGTCCTAGAGAGGTTTTTAAGATTACTAATGGTGTCGATTATTTTTCTCGAGTTCATACAGGCTTTAAATAATGCCGAGCTTATAAGTGTAAAGTCGGGAAAGCTAAGGAGTCCAAGCCCAACCCTTCTTTAACGGCTTCAACTTGCACCTTTTCTTTAAACGATTAAACTCTTTTAACACCTCTTGGTAGAAATCTGTTTTAAAAACAGGTATACCATATTCTAGGGCGTCCAGAACTAGCGGATTAAAATCCCGCATATGCTTGATAAATTCCCTCTTAGTGTAAGCGGTAGCCTCTACCGTTTTCTCCATTCCAGCCAACAGCTCTGCTAGAATAGCTAGTCTCTCCCCCACCGGAACTCCTTCGAAATCATCACTTACAACTATTATATATACATCGCTAAACTCCTCGATATACGTACCCTTTGCGTAGGAGCCGTGGAGAAGCACTAAGTCTATTTTAAACTTACTGGCTACCTTCTCCAGCACTTTATCGAGAACCTTTTTTAACATGTTCTTCGACAAAAGACACCATCGCTTCTGAATATCTTATAGCTTCTTCAGCCTGCCTCCGCGTGTAGTAGTCGCTCGGCGCGCCTTCGCTAAAAGCGTTTGGACAACGTGGAGGTATATAGTATTGATCTAGAATTCTAGCCATATCCCACAGCTGTTCCGGAACTTCCACGTCTTTAGAGACTTCGCGAAGTAGGTCGAGCACCGAGTGCCCGATTCTAGCTTTATGAAAACTCCTTAAAAGAGCTTTCAAAGCTTTCTCTGCTGCTTGCTGAGCGTGGAAACAGGCATGGTGGTACTGTCCTCCCTCCAACAGTATCTTAGCCGATTTTAAATCTTCCTTTGCTTCTTTCAACCAATCCTCTACTCTACTCATCGATACCCCTACAATTGATGCTTTATTAAGCTTTTATACTGGTTTACGTATTTTATATTTGATGCGAATATCGGCCTTAACAGTCACTATTTCTCTCCCAGTCCTATCCATAATCTCTATCTTTATATTCTCCGAAATCTACCTAGCGCTCTTGCTCCTAGCTTTAACCGCCGCAATTCTAGCGGTAAGCCTACAGCCCCCAAGATGCGCCAACTGTGGGAGAAGGGTAGACCCCTCTCTGGCTTTAAAGTGGCGTGGCAAACTATTCTGCAGTAGAAAATGCAAAACCGAGTATAGGAGGAGAATTTCTAAAAAAGATAGAAAACCCGTTTTGCCCGCTTCAAGCGCTCTTGAAAAAGTATACTGGAGAAAATATTAATCCAATTTCAAATACAAATTCTTGAAATATTAACATTAAAAATTCAAAAATCCTCAATTATTTCCATATTATATAAAACTGCGTCATGTTTAAATAGTTTTTTAGGAAAAAGTTAAAGTGTCTCCGGGAGACACTATTATACTCATCCTCTCGCCAATCACATTCGTACTCTCGGTACTGAGTATCCATAGAAAGAGAAAACTGTACATAGATTTAGCCTTGATCTTCTCCATCCTAATAGTTATAGTAGCCATAACGCAGAAAATCGAATGGACTTGGATTCTCTCACTCCTAGCAGTCTCCTCAACAGCCGCAGCCAAAGTCCTATATTTAAAAA
>CAZCTW010000006.1:0-119826 GCA_964501905.1 uncultured Thermofilaceae archaeon
CAGGCTAGGTCTACTAGCCTGTATATAATTGCGTTGTATGCCACTACCTCTTTGATCACGTTCCACATCTCGTGCCAGGAGTAGCCCTTCGAGGCGTAAGGCTGCAGGACTAGGAAGCCGAGTATGTAGAGGAGCGCGTAGAACCACCTCTTGTCCGCGAGGTAGTCCATGGTCCGCGAGACGCGCTCTACACCCATATCTATCCCTTAGAATAAGGTTGTAACTAGTTTAGTACCTTGAGGTCGAGCAAATAAGCATTACTTCGAATAGATTCGCATAATGTAGAGATAACTTACGTTATTTCGCCGAGAATCTCTTTACACTTATCTTGCTTCTCCTCGGAATCTTAGCAATAACCTTAACCGCTATAATCTTTATTCTTTAGCTCTTAAAACTGAAAGCTCGGTGTTTAGCGTAGTATTGTTGGGCTAGATTATTATAATTGATTTGTTTGATTATTTACGTGATTGTGTACAGGCCTATAGGGGTTATACGTACGCCTTTTAAGGAGCCTAGGGGTACTCCGATTCAACCTGTGGGCGCTGAGGGGGTTGAGGGAGTCGTCGAGGTGTTTCCCGAGTATGCCGAGGGGTTAGAGGGGCTTGAGGGGTTTTCTCATATTTTCCTGATATATCATTTTCATCTCGTCAGAGGGTATTCTTTGAAGGTTAAGCCTTACATGAGTGATAGGTTTCAGGGTGTTTTTGCTACTCGGGCTCCTTTTAGGCCTAATCCTATAGGTATTTCTGTGGTTAGGCTTGTTAGAATTGAGGGCAATATTCTCTATGTGCGGGATGTGGATATAGTTGATGGGACTCCGCTTCTCGATATTAAGCCTTATGTCCCCGCTTTTGACGTTAGGAAGGTTGAGAGCATAGGTTGGCTTAAAGACGTAGTAGGTAAGGTTTATAGTACTAGAGATGACGGGCGTTTCGTAAACCACGAGTAGTTTAGGTAGTTCCGTCCGCGTTATAATGTTATATTTGTGATGTTAGTCTAGGATATTTTTCCAAGGTTGAGTGTGTAGGTATACTTCTGCCGTCGCTCCTTGTGGTAGTCCTTCCGAATCTTCGGGTATGGCTATGACTCCGTCTGAGCGGACTATGCTGGATAGTATGCTGGAGCCTCTCCTCCTTACGAGAGTTGCGCAGATTCCCTCTTTTTCTTTTCGCAGTTTTACCCGTACTATTTCTTTAAAGCCTATGGTTGAGGGTATTTTATGTTCGAGCTTTACGGTTACGGGTATCGCCGAGGCGTTTGCGTCGTAGAGGGATAGTATAAAAGTTTCTACGAAGAGCTTATAGTCTATGTAGGCCGCCACCGGGTTTCCGGGGAGCGCAAATACTAGGGCGTTTTCTACCTTGCCAAAGGCGAAGGGCATGCCGGGGCGTACGGCTACCCCGTGTAGGTAGACTTCTCCTATCTCCTCTAGCGTTTTGACCGTGTAGTCCCTCTCCCCGACGGATGCTCCGCCCGTCGTGACTATTATATCAGTTATTTTACTCGCTTTCTCTAGGATTTCTCTAACTTTTCCGCGTTTATCCGGGACTATGCCCATATCCAACGCTTCTACGGATAGAAGCTTTAACAGATTTTTAAGGTGGGGCTTGTTAGTGTCTACAATTTTCCCCTCTTTCCAGGAAGGCGAGAGCTCGCTCCCAGTAGAGATTAAAGCCACTCTGGGCGGTTTATAGACCTCCACCTCTTCCACTCCCACGCCTTTCAAGAGGGCCATGCTCCAAGGCTCTAGTCTAGAGCCTTTATCCAGTACGACTTCTCCCCTTTTAACATCCTCCCCCTTCCTAATTACATTGGAGAATGGGGCTACGCGTTTGGCTACTTCTACGTAATCGCCGAGCAAGTTACAACTCTCCAATTCTACTACGGCGTCCGCGCCCTCCGGCAGGGAGGCGCCAGTATCAATCTTAGCCGCTTCTCCCTCCCCAATTTTAAGGTTTGAGATTGAGCCTATCTTAACCTCACCTACGATTTTTAGAAGCGAGGGATTGTAGAGGGAGGCCCCGGTTAGGTCGGTCGATCTAACCGCGAAGCCGTCGACTGCCGATTTACTGAAAGGAGGTAAGTCTACGTTCGATTTCACGTTTTCCGCTAGGTAGAATCCTAGAGCGTTCTCTACCTCAATTTTCATAGTCGACATTTTTACCTCTTTTTTAAACTCTTCTATCGTCTTCCAGGCTTCCCCCGCTTTTACGAGTTTTTTAAAAATCAAGGTTTTCACCTTAAATCCCGCCTAGCTATATAGACTAGATGCCCGGCTTCGGGGAGTATTAATTCTTTAATGGCGGTTTTGACTGCGTGAGGGGATCCGGGGAGACAATAGACTACTTTCCCGGCTATTACGCCAGCCGTGGCTCTGGACATATAGCTCGTAGCTCCTATTTCTTTAAAGCTTATACTTCTGAACACATCCCCGAATCCTTCTACTTCCTTATCGAAGATTGGTCTTAGAGTTTCTACGGTTATGTCGGTTGCGGAGAGACCCGTCCCGCCTATGGTTACGACTACGTCTATGTCTTCTCTCAGTAAGGCTTCGGAGACTGCGTGTAGTATGTGTAGTTTGTCGTCGGGCACTATGATGTAGTAGTTGACTTTATGTCCCTTCTCCTCTAGTAGAGAGATCGCTGTTTTGCCTGATAGGTCGTCTACTTCAGCTCCCTTTTTAAAATCTCGGTGCTTGGAAGAACTGATTACTATTATTCCGAAACCCAGTTTTTGAGGCGCTTTTTCTTTATGCTTTTCGGGTACTGTGTACACGACATCTTTAAGTTGAAGAGTTAAATAGGCGTTTCGGAACCTGTACGAGGTTTAAATAAAATTATTAAAGGTTTTTATCGTTATGTATAGTAGGCAATATCGGATTCGCCGGTGGTTTAATGCTTAAAGATCCTTACGGCCGAATTGTCGATTATTTGCGGATTTCTATAACTCAACTCTGCAATTTTCAATGTATATATTGCCATAAAGAAGGTGAAAATTATAATCACAAAAGCCGCGAGCTAGCGCTCTCTGATGTTGAAAAAATTGTTAAAGTAGCTGCTCAGCTTGGTTTTAAAAAAGTGAAGATTACCGGCGGCGAGCCTCTCGTGCGGAAAGATATAGTCGAAGTGGTGAGGAGGATAAGCTGTATTGACGGCATAGAGGATTTATCTTTAACTACTAATGGTTACTTTCTGTCTAATTACGCTACGAAACTTAAAAAAGCCGGGCTTACTAGGGTTAACATCAGCCTTCCCGCTCTTAACAGGGAGAAGTTCAAGTATATCACGGGCGTCGACGGTTTGCCGGAAGTATTAGAGGGGATAGAAGCCGCTATAGAGGCTGGGCTAGAGCCTGTTAAGATAAATGTTCCAGTTTTGAAGGACCTGAACGAGGATGAGGTTTGGAGAATAATATCCTACGCTGAGAAGCTCGGAGTAGACGTACAGTTGATAGAATACCATTCTCCAGATCCTTTCTCGGAGGAGTACTTGAGGTTCCATGTTAGTCTTAAACCTATAGTCAAGAAGCTCGAAGAAATTTCGGTCGGTAAGGTTGTAAGACCTCTGCAAGCTAGACCGGTATACCTGTTAAGAGGTAGGATCAAAGTTGAACTCGTAGAGCCGATGTTCAATCCTCTTTTCTGTCTTAATTGCAGAAAGCTTAGAGTCACCTCGGATGGGAAATTTAAACCTTGCTTTTTCCGAAACGATAATTTAGTTGACGCGATGTATGCCTTAAACGGTTTACCAGAGGAGTTGTCATTTAAAGAGTTAGAGAAACTATTTTTTAAAGCCGTCTCGCTTAAAAGGCCGTATTTTGGATCTTCTCCTGTTCAGTAGCTTAGAGTATCCTTTTTATTTAGACGTTCCAGTTTAGTGTTAGAGGTGGTATTGTGGAGGTTAAGATGGTTGAGATTTCCGGCAAGCCTGACGTTGTAAGAGTTGCACGAGCTGAGGGTTTTATAAGGCTTAGGAGAGAGACTATAGAGAAAATTAGAAAAGGAGAAGTTAAAAAGGGCAACGTTATAGCGGTAGCTCAACTGGCGGCTATACAGGCGGTAAAGCATACATGGGAGATAGTGCCTTTATGCCATCCTATACCTATAACAGGAGTGGACGTCGACATTTTCGTGGAAGATGAAGGCGTTAGGGTATCGGTCACTGTGAGAGCAATCGCTAAGACGGGAGTAGAGATGGAGGCTTTAACCGGTGTATCCGCCGCGTTGCTGGCGGTTTGGGATATGGTTAAAGCTTACGAAAAAGATGAAAAAAGTCAATATCCCTATACTGCCATAGAAGCAATTAGAGTAGTGGAGAAGATTAAGCATGGCTAGCGAAGGCATTAAGGTTTCGTTCAAAGTTTGGTTAGAGTATGGAGGCGAGCCTCTCATAGGGTTGGGAGGAGCCAGATTGCTCAGGCTTGTTGACGATACTGGTTCTATAAGTAAAGCGGCGGAGATTATGGGAGTTTCTTACAAGTTCGCGTGGAGTTACATTAAATCGGTTGAGAAGAAACTAGGAGTAAAAATAGTTGAGACTCACCGAGGCGGAAGAGGAGGGGGTTACGCGAAGTTAACCGAGGACGGGAGAAAGTTAATCCTCTTTTACGAGAAACTTTTCAAGGAATTCCGAGATCTAGCTCTCATCTTTGAGGAGGAGGGGAGGGGACTCCTCAAAAACACGATCTCTAGTAGCGAGGAACGGTAGGCTTAGCCACGTACTCTAAAAGAAAAAGGATATCCCCCTCTTGGGAATGTAATTCCCTGTTATTGGTATCTCCTTACCGCAATGCCTGCACTTTCCGTCCTCGGTTATGTTATACTTGAGAATAGAGTAACCGTATCTTTTTATCAGTAGTTCACCACACTCGGGACAGTAAGTATTTTCGTAGGGATGACCCGGTACATTTCCTAGGTATGGAAACAGTATACCCTCTTTTCTAGCTTTCTCATAGGCATACTCTAAGATCTCAAGCTTGGTCGGCGGCTTTCTGTATTTATAAGCAGGGTAATACTTGGTGAAGTGTATAGGCGTTTCCGGCCCTAACCTCTTTAAATGTTCTTCTATAATCCAGTCTATTGTATCCTTGCTGTCGCTTACTCCCGTCACTAACAGGCAAACTATCTCTACGTGAACCCCCCGTTTTAAAGCATACTCGGCATTCCGCCAAGGGATTCCCCCGTTCGCGTTTAAAAATCTCCTATAAGCTTCATGGTCTCCTTTAATGTCTATTTTTAAACCGTCTAGTCCTGCTTTTATCAAAAGCTCTAAAGCCTCCAACGTCATGTATCCATTGGAGACATAGGTGTTGTATAAGCCCTTATCCTTGGCTAGAGGGAACAACTCCAAGGAGTACTCAAAGAGCATGAGAGGTTCGTTAAAGCTTACGCAAGTCCCCTCGTCTCCGTGTTTTAGAGCTTTCGAAATCACCTGCTCCGGCGGAGTATAGCTAGCGCGCTCGGGGTTGGGGGCAACTTTCGATATATGCCAGTTTTGGCACCAAGGGCAGGGGAAATTGCAGGACCAAGTAGAGATCGTCATAGCCGTCGAGCCAGGCCAGAAATGGAAAAATGGCTTTATCTCTATAGGCCTGCTCTCCATAGCGCTTAAATCTCCATAGGTTAGCGTGTACAGTTCCCCGCCGATATTTACCCTAGTCTTGCAGTATCCTCTGTCGCCTGGAGATAGAACACAACACCTCTCGCACACTTTACACCTTACCCTATCCGATCTAAGCTTCTCGTACAGGGGCGATTTCCTAACCGTGGGCTTGCCCAAGGGCTCAGCCGACATAGAGTATCAACTTATATGCGGCTCCATAAGGCCGGAATTCGTCACCGCTCAGTCGGTAGCCAAATTTATCATCGCCTAGTTAATATAGAGTCTCCGGAGATTTTAACTTAACTTCAAGCAGTTTAGCTAATTGTCACTTTTAAAGGCTTTTCTTCATTATTTCTGCGGGTGGCGCCCGTGCTCGAAGAGTATCCCGTTTTAGTTAAATCTGAAAGCGAAAAAAGGCTTTTTGTCATGGTCTCTGGCGAGTTTCTTGAAATCTCGGTTTTTCTAGCTGAGTTGTGGAAGGAAAATAGCGGCTTCGCTCTATTTTTCGATAAAAGCGCTGGCGTAGTCCGAGTGCTAACCCCGGCGACCTAGGCGACTAGGGCTTCTTCGTCACTTTCTATAGCTCTAGTAGCTTGAATTATATAATCGGCTATAGCCCGCCCATACTCCTCCTCTAGGACGAGAATAGCGGCTTGAGGGGGTATGACCCCCCTCTCGGTCACGATAACGTCTATGTACTCTGGCGGCGTAACGTCGAAAGCCGGATTCCTCACCTCTATGTTCGGGTACTTCTCCAAGTAGCTCTCAGGCACAACCTCTCTCGGGTCCCTCTCTTCTATGATTACGAGTTGGCCTATAACCGTTGCAGGGCTGAACTTGTAAGTTTCTGCAGCTACGAAAAAGTCTACATTAGCTTCTTTAGCCGCTAATGCAATTAAAGAAGTCCCGATCTTGTTTATAACCGCGCCATTAGCCGCCACCGTGTCAGCGCCTACTATAACCTTGTCTATTCTCCTCATTATCAACCTAACTGCCGTATCTGGAATTAAAGTTACGTCTATACCCGCCTCGGCTAATGCTCTAACCGTTATATACCCCTGGAATTTAGGTCTAGTCTCAGTCACGTATACTTCTATACTCTTGCCCTGCTCATAGGCCTTTTTTATAATTGAGATAGCCGCTGAGCTGTTGCAGTGGGTCAGTATCACATCTCCGTCAGACACTCTCTTAGACCCTATCTCCCCGATTAACTCTACAGCTCTAATAGAGTAGTCTATAAACTCTCTCGCAGAATTAACGACTACTCTCCTAAGCTCCTCCACGTCTCCGATTACTCCCTTAGCTTTTTCAACCCTGGACATTACATAGGAGATAGCGTTAAATAGCGAGACCGCGGTAGGCCTAGTCCTTTTCAACACTTCAGCTATCTGAGCCATATAGTCCAGGAAATCCTCTAGACGCCCGCCTTCGTAGCGCTGCGCCGCTATCAATAATCCCTTAGCCGCTGCCCGCGCTATCCTACCCGCTCCTCTTATCTTCATGTTTTTAATGTCTTCGGCTATATTCACAACTTCAGGAGGAATCTCTATTTTTGCCATGACCTCAACCCCTCTAATATTTCGTCTAGCGTTGCGACGTGAAAAGGCCACCCATATATCTCCTTTAGAATCATCACGACTGCCTGAGGGGCTATGAGCCCTTTCTCTGTAATTATAGCATCTATGTATTCTGGCGGCGTAACGTCGAATAGGGGGACTTTAACGTTTATCTTCCCCTCGAACTCGGCTCTTAGACCCTCCGGCAGTAAAGAACTCGGCTCGCCCTCCGCTAATACCACTAGCTCCCCCAGCAGGGTTTCTGGGCTGAACTTTAGTGTTGGAGCTAAAGCGAAAACCCTAACTCTGGCTTCGTTAGCCGCTAGAGCTATTAAAGAGGAGCCAACCTTGTTTATTAAAGCCCCGTTTGCGGCTACAGCCTCACTACCTAGGAAAACGTTATCCACGTCTTTAATCATATACCTTACCGCTGAATCCACGAAAAGCGTTGTCTTCAAACCTATCCTAGTCAATTCGATGGCCAGCCTTAACCCTTCAGAGCCGGGTCTCGACTCGGTGACGTAGACTTTAAACTCCTTGCCTTCTTGAAGCGCGAACTTAAAGGCTTTCAGAACTATCGTGCTATACGAGCTGGTTAATATAACGTCACCGTCGTTTATCCTGTGGGAGGCTATTTTAGCTGTCAGCTCCGCTAATCTAAGAATCTTCTTCTCGATTTCCTCCATTTTCTTGTTTACGTGTTGTTTAACATAGTCTAAGTCTCCCTCCTCGGACGCCTTTACAACTTCTGCGACGAAATTTTTTATTGAATTCAATAACATAGCTGACGTGGGCCTGGCTTTAAATAGGAGTGGAACTATTACCATCAAGTTCGTCGAGAGCTCTTCGAAATTCTTTGCGTCGTTTACTATTCTCATTAATAGCTGTAGTCCCGTGAGCACGGTTTTAGTAGAGCTGTATATCCTAGCGTATTTGATATCGTCTATAACCTTAAGATAGTCGGGTTTGAGTACCATAATTAAATGAATTATAGCTATGAAGCTACTTTAAAGCTTATCGGAGTTCTATCAGCTTTAGCAGCTGGGGGGTTATTAAGACCTCGACGAGCGCCGCTATTAGGAAGAAAGGCGCTAATCCTACGAGCAGGTAGACAGTTTCTCTTAAGACTTTGCCCGCTTCCTCTCTCCTAGCTAGCATGTAATAGCCCAATTTTAAGCCTGAGGATGCTGCTATCAAGAAACTCGGCAACTCGATTACTCCGTGAGGCAATACTCCTACGATAAATGTTGTGGGTGAGATTAAGCCGTAGGCTAAGCCGAGGATTATGCCGTTGAAAAGGCAGTTCGCGGCAGGTAGTACGAAAGTTAAAATGCCAGATAAAGAAGTTAGTATCGAAACTTGCCAATTATGGGCGAAAACATTACCTGATAAACTGGCTGAGGGAAGCGCTTGGGCGGTTAAGCCTATCTTTTCTGGCGTTAAGAATAAACTGAAAAACTCGCCTAGAGGCCCTCTGCTATACTCTAAGCCTAGCAGGAAACCTAGGAAGTAAAGGAACGCCGAGGAGGCTATGTAAGGCATGTTTCTGAGGGAAATGAACTTCTTTAAAGTTGCAAGTCCTTTGTTAAACACCTTTAGGAATGTCTCTGTAAAACTAAAGATTGGCTTAAGGGTAGGAGTTATACTGTAGCCTACGGATTGAAGGTAGACTCCGAACAACATAACATCTAGAATTGGAGAAAGAACCGCTATTACGACAAGTTGCATAACCCCTGATACCTCAACGGAAAAGAGCTGAAACAGCAAGGTTATTAAGACGGCTATTAACACCAAGAGGAATTGAAGAATTATATAGGTCATTACGCTGACAAAGTTTTTCGCAACTAAAATCGCGCTTTTCGCAATAGCAGCTACTAAACTTAAGTTTTCCACGACTATTATTTGAAATACAAATGTGAAGAGGAATTCAAAGATTAGAGCTATCAACACTAGTAGGAGGAAAGATGCTATTAGCATCAGAGTAACAGCTATATTTTTAGCGTTAAAGAAAACTTCGGGAACGAAGCCTTCAGCTAAACCCATTTGTATGATTTCCAGAAATCTATCTAACACTAAGATAAGTATTAGTGTGGGTAAGCCTACGGCTATACTCTCGACTACTAGAGCAGCGGTAAACAGTTTTTTAAAGTAAGATAGTGATCCTTTAAAATGCTCGAAAAGGCTTGTCTTTTCCCCTCTTAGCAGTTTGAAAGCGTAAGGGTATAGGAGCATCGAGTAGAGAGCTCTGCTCAGAACTCTAGTGACAAAGAGCACTACTACATAGGATTTTAAGAAGAAAGACACATAGCTTAGGAATTCCGGGATTAAGCTCGCTGCATTACCGCCTTTTATCAACCCTTTTAACACTTCAAAATCAAGGAAATTCTCCACCATGTAGAAAAAAGTTAGAATAGCCGCTGTACTCTGCACCACATACACACTAAAAGCGACCAATGGAGGAACGCTCAATGCTGGATTATTCCTAAAAAGAGCTCCCGCTATAGATAATAGCTCAAAGATTCCTCTCCTCGACTCGCCCTCTAGGCTAGGATACTCTGAGGTTTTCATGAAACCCCTCTTAAAAGCGCCCACCAGACTGGTGGGCGCTTTACCATCATCTATAATAATTCATCTATAGAAATATTTTGCCAGTTCCCACTCTGTAATTTTTAAAGTATCTATGTTTAATCCGTTGCTATTGATATATTCTTCATAGTCTCTCCACTCTTTTAATTTAAGTCTCAGATATTTCTCTTTGATCTTGCCGTCCATCAAATCGGAGGCTTTAGACAGTTCTATAGCTTCGTAGAGAGATTTAGGCAGAACATTCAACTTGTCCGCGTATTCCTTCTTGTAGGCGTTATCGTTGAAATTTTCACCTGGCTCCACTTTTTCCTCTATACCCTTTAAACCAGCCCTTAGGATAGCAGCGAAGGTAAGGTAAAGATTTCCGGAGGAATCCGGTGCCCTATACTCTATCCTAGAATTTTCCGGGTTGAATTTCCTATAAGTCGGCACTCTTATTAAAGCGGACCTGTTACCCCAGTCCCAGACTAGGTATACGGGGGCTTCAAACCCGGGCACCAACCTCTTATAAGAGTTTACAGTGGAGTTAGTGTACACGCAGATAAAAGGAGCGTACTTCAGTAACCCCCCTATAAAGTGTAAGGCTTCCTCGCTTAAACCGTCATCGTAGAATACGTTCTCTCCATCTCTCCATAAGCTTAAGTGTACATGCATTCCGTTTCCTGCTAATCCCTCGAAGGGTTTAGGCATGAAAGTTACCTTATAGCCGCGTACATTAAAGAACGTTTTAAGGAACTTCTTATAAAACACCACTAGATCTGCCATTTCGAGGGGAGTCTTAGCCGGGAAGGTTATCTCGTGTTGTCCCGGCCCTACTTCGTGGTGCATTACCTCTACCTCTATGCCTATTTTAGCTAGTTCGATTAAGAGCTCCCTTTTCAAAAGCTCTAGAGTATCCTCCGGGTGTGAAGCCATGTAAAAACCGCTGTCCTTCCTCTCTCCCTCGCCTAGAACATAGAACTCTACTTCAGGTCCCACTAGAGCCTTATAAGGGACTTTTGACTCCATTTTCCTCAACATATAGCGCGGGTATATTTCGAGAGGTTTTCCATCTTTATACAAGTCACAGTGAAAGAAAGCAATTTTTACTCCGCCTACCTCATACACGTAAAAGGATGAAGGGTCGGGTTTAGCTACTAAGTCGGAATCTTCAATACTGAGGTAGCCGACAGAGTACCCATCGAATCCATACCCCTCTTCTAGAACTTTCTCGAATTTTTGTATGGGAAAGGTTCTAGATCTTAGATTCCCGTGAAAATCTAAAAAACCAACCTCAACAAATTTTACTCCTTTTTCTTCTAGCTCTTTGATTTCAAACTGCTTAATATCCATCATGAAGACAATGTTTTAAAAATACAAATATAAATTTTTTCCAGATTTAATAGAGCAAATGTGAAATTATATATTTAAATTATGAACAAACGTAAGAATCCACCCCCTCCGAGTTATTCTCAGGGTTAGAATCAAAAATATATACCGTAAACGCCGTACCTAAGTTAGGTATGAAAAAAGTTCTACGCGGAGAAGAGAGGTATACCTTTTTTAAGGAAATATATGAAAAGTATGGAAAACCGATAGATTTCAAATTTAAGCGGAAAAAGCGGCTTTATCTCTTCAAGGATGGAACTGTAATATCGATTACAGATGGGAATGGGGAGTATCTAGTTGAAGTATTCAAACCTAGCTTCTGGTTTAAAGGGCAGTTTACGAAAATCGCAGTTGTTTATTCCGCCGCTACTATTTTCGTAGCAATAGTTGCGGCGTTAATACACGTTATAAGCGGGGCGGGACCTTTAGTTTTAAGTACGGGGTTGATTTTATTGTCGTGTTTCACTCTAATTGAGTTGGCAAACGCCATTAAAAAATACAAGCCTATGCTATAACAGCTCGTAAACCAGCTCACCCTTTTCCTCGTCGAAAAAGGCTTTTATCAAGTTTTGGTTTTGAAGAAGCCTTACACTTTTGTATAGTTCAGCTGGAGATATACTTTGTTTTTTAGCCCATTTATAGAGAGAAGACTTGGCTACTCTCCCTGATTTCCTTATAAAGGATAAAATTTTATCCTCGAGACCTGTAACCTTGACTTCTTCTCTCTGAGGTTTTTCCTCCGGCTCGGGTTTCTCCTCTTCAAAAAAGGATAAAAGATCCTTTGAACTTTCCTCCTTTTTCCTTTTCCGGGACATTACCTCCCCGAGACTATATGGATGATTGTGTACTTTAATATGTTCTGTTGGCTAATGCATGCTTTTTTCTTCTTTCTATTGCCATGGAAGATAACTATGAAAATACATAGCGGAAGCCGATAGAATCGCTGCTAAGCATTCCACATAAATATTTTACCTTTTTATCCAGTAGAGAGTACAATGTGAATATTGTCAGTAATGGATTTATGATGGGGTTCACGTCTTCTATTGGTTTAACGTGGATTTTGAAAATTTATTGCGGCTCATTACTACATCAGAGTTATTTTTATTCTGGCCTGCATGTCTCTTTGTTTTAATCAAAACGATATTATTCCGTGATAGCTGAATAGGTCGATGTTATTTCTGCCTTTTTCTATTTTCACCGGTCTCTGTCGGCTTCAGATGCGACTGAAAGAGCTATGTCGTTTACCGGATCGTAGATTATTTCCGAGATTTCTCCGGTCCACTGGGATTCGTGAGCCATAGTTTCCTTCCACAAAAGTCTTACCTCGTCCTCTCTTATATCGTAGCGGTGGACGTGGCTGTATTTATTGTAGAGGAGGATTCTACGTTTTTCTTTATCATAGACCGCGGGGGCGTGAACCCAACCCCCGAAGAATATATAATCATCACGGCCTCCACGGCATTATAGGTGTCTCCTCCGGATGTAGGCTCTGGTCCTACTAGGCCGAATTTATAAATATCATCTTCACCGTTTTTTAGAAAATAGGCCTCAGCTTCAAATGCTAAGTTGAAATACAGGACTCCGCGGTGATAACGGAGCCCAAAAATCCCACCAGAACCCCATTCTGGTCCATACCTAGGCGAGAACCTGTAGAGTTTCTATAGCAATAAAACGCACCTCTACGTATTAAAAGCAGGGGTAGTTAAAATAGTATTGTTATTGTTATATTATTGGGGTAAAGCTTGGAGGCTCGCTACGTCTGCGAAAACTGTGGATGGAGTAGAGAAGTAGCCGAAGCTCTTCACGTCTGCTGTCCTAAATGTGGCGGGACCGTAAATATAGAGTACAGACTAGATTCCATAAAGCCTTTGAGGTTTGACGATAGCGTTGCGGGAATATGGAGGTATTCCGGTTTATTGCCGGAGTTCTCTGAGAAGCCTACTCTAGGAGAGGGGGGTACGTTCTTAAGCAATGCTAAGAGACTTAGACAAGTTTTCAAACTGAATAACCTCTATATTAAAGATGAAAGGAGAAACCCAACCGGAGCTTTTACTGATAGAGGAGCCGCCATAGTAGTCGCCGCCGCCTTATATTATGGCTACAAGGAAATATGGTCTCGAGTTGGGGGTAATATAGCGGCTTCTCTTTCGGCTTACGCCGCTGCCTTCGACTTGAAGCTCTTTGTGGATTTTAGAGAATACCCCCAACTGGGTAAGCTCTATCAGATAATATTCTTTGGGGGCGAAATAGTCGACCGCGAAAAGCCCGGACAAACAGTCTATAGCGTCACTCCACAAGACCCATTCCTCGTCGAAGGCTACAAGACTATAGCTCTCGAGCTCTTCGAAGATTTAGGAAATATCGACGCCTTAATCGTGCCTATGGGCCACGGAGCTTTAGCGTTTTCTATGTGGAAAGGATTTAAAGAACTTAAAGAAGCCGGCTTTCTAGACGATATACCCCAGATTATCGGGGTGCAGTCTTCAAACTGCCAACCTATAGTTGAGGCATTTAGGAAAAGTTTAGACAAGCCCGTTGAGGGCAGGGAGTGCTTTACGATTGCCAGCGAACTGCTGGTGAGGCGTCCTCTGCGGGGGCGGGACGCCATCAAGGCGTTGAGGGAAACGAGAGGTTACGCTATAGCGGTGAGCGATAGTGAGATAATCGAGGGATTGAAAATGTTGGCCAAGTACGAGGGTTTACTCGTCGAGACGGCTTCAGCGGCGGCTGTCGCCGCTCTAAAGCGACTAGTGGAGGAGAAGTTCGTCGAAAAAGATGATGTTGTGGTAGTTTTAGCTACGGGTGCTGGACTTAAACACCCTCAAACTCTCTTGAGGATTCTCGAAGTGAAGGATTTGAGCGAGACTCCGCGGATAGGCAGGACCGGCTTGACTATACTGGAGTTCTTAGCTAAAGATGAAATGCACGGGTACGCTATATGGAAGAGACTGGCCCAGGAGAAAAACGTCTCTAAACCTACGGTTTATTACCATTTGAAGAGATTGGAGGAACTGGGATTAATTAAGAAGCTGTCCTATCCGGATAAGAAAATTTTCACTATTACAGATAGAGGAGTGAAAGTTTTAAGAAAATTGAAATTCCGCTATTATTAAGATTTTAATACTAATTTATTTTGTACATCGGTGTATTTTATTAGGGCGTTAAATGGTTGAAGATGAGATAGCCGTAGTTAAATCTCCTACAACAGCGTATAAACTTCTAATAGCTACACCGACTTACTCTACCTTTCCTATTTTTAACTGGTAGTCGCTCATCGGGTGAGCATGATGCCGAGACTAGGCTCGAAGATTATCTCTATAGCGGCGGTTTTTACAGCGTTGGTGGCTTTGACGACCGCTGTTTTTCAGATATATATTCCGGAAACTAAGGGGTATTTTAACATGGGCGAGATCGTGACGTACACCACGGCATTACTCTTTGGACCCATAGTGAGTTGTATAGCTGGTGGATTAGGCTCGGCTCTAGCTGATGTAATGGCAGGCTATTACATATATGCTTCCGCAACGCTGGTAATTAAAGGAGTTGAGAGTTTCGTAGTAGGATACTTATCTAGAAAACTCCCAAAGCTTAAGGGTAAAGCGTTAGGGTCGCTTACAGTTTTCTCGTTGCTCGCTATATTCACCGGGTTATGGATATACTTGTATAGCGGAACGTTCACGTTTACACTTGCTTTAGGACAGTACGAGATATTTACGCTAACCACGTTGAGCATAGTCGTATACATGCTGGCGGTTATGTTTTTCGTGGTAGCCGCGGTGGTGCTCTATAGATTAGGCGAGTTAGCGACGCTCGTTGTTTCAACACTTACTGGAGGAGCTGTTATGGTGACGGGATATTACCTCTATGAAAGCTTAGTTTTGAACGTGGTTGCGCTGGCGGAAATACCGTTTAATATAGGCCAAGCTATTATAGGCGCTATTGGAGCAATACCGCTGTACACTACGTTAAAAAACACGCTTAAACAATACCAAGGTGTCGTTCTTGATTGAAGGAAAGCTACCTCCTGACTTATTGGAGAGGTATTTGAGCATTTTAAGAAAGCACGACCCCAGAGTTATTGTGGGAGCTCAAATAGGCGAGGATGCCGCGCTAATAGATATGGGCGATAGACTGCTCGTCGTACACTCTGATCCTATCACCGGGGCGATAACGAGGATAGGTTGGTACGTGGTCCACATAGTCGCCAATGATGTAGCGACGAGAGGAGCTAAGCCGAGGTGGTTTTTGCCCGTTGTAATGCTTCCATTGGATTGGGAAGATAGGGCAGGGGAAGTTTTTAGGGATATGAGAGAGGCGATAGACGAGATAGGAGCGTATATTGTAGGTGGGCATACCGAGTTTACGCCTGGTTTAAATAGACCTATAATATCGATGACCGCCCTAGGAGAAGTAGAGAAAACAAAATACGT
Organism: uncultured Thermofilaceae archaeon; assembly: GCA_964501905.1. Classification (GTDB taxonomy): domain Archaea; phylum Thermoproteota; class Thermoprotei; order Thermofilales; family B69-G16; genus B69-G16. The sequence goes on from CAZCTW010000006.1 coordinate 15,541, forward strand.
TATGACGAAGAATTGTAGGCCAGGAGATGATATAATTTTAACTAAAGGTGTCGCCATAGAGGGGACTTCGATTATAGCGAATGAGCTGTACGATTATTTAAAAGAGAATATTGATGAAGATATCCTTCAAAGGGCGAGAGCCCTCTCAAAACAGATAAGCGTGGTGAAAGAGGCTTTAATAGCTGTTAAAAGCGGAGAAGTTCACGCGATGCACGATCCTACTGAAGGGGCGTAGCAAATGGATTATTAGAGTTATCGCTTGCATCGGGGTACGGGTTTATAGCATATGAAGAGAATATGATAATTCTACCGGAGACGGAGGTTATTTTGAATATTGTAAAAGCCGATCCGTTAACGACAATCAGCTCCGGAAGTTTATTGATAGTATCGCCTCCTAGTTCAACAGAAAAAATATTAAGAAATTTGGAAAAGGCGGGAATAAAAGCCTCAAAAATAGGGGAAATCCTTGAGGATCCAGAGGAAAGGGTAATTGTCAGGAAGGACGGGAAGAAGATGAGGATATCAGGTTATATAAAGGAGAATTTATGAGAGGTACTTGAAAAAGTGTTAAAATAACACTCTCGAGAAAACTCACTTTAATAGTAGTGAGAAACTATTATAATCTCTAACACATTGTTACTTGAATGGAGGTGAGCGAAGGTAAACCCTTTTAAGCTCTCGCGTAGGGAAGAGGAGTATCTAGAGGCTATATACTTGCTTCTGGAGAGAAAGAAGGTGGTTAGGGTAAAGGATTTAGCGGAAATATTGGGGGTAAAGCCTGCTAGCGTGGTGAATTTCTTAGATAGACTTAGAGATAAGGAATTAGTGAGCTACGAGAAATATGGCGCGATACTTCTAACTGAGACTGGTAGGAGGATAGCACAAAGAATTTACGAGAAGCATGCAACTCTAAAGGAATTCCTAAGGGATATTCTTAAAGTTCCAGAAGATATAGCTGAAAAAGATGCCTGCTATATAGAGCACGGTATACATGAGGAGACTTTAGATAGGATAGTAAAGTTTATAGAATTCGTAAAGTCGTATTCTAGGGAAAAGGGGGATTTTCTCGAAGAATTCGAAGCTTTCTTAGGAACTAGTGCTTTTTGATTATTTCAATAGTTCTAGCATTTTCCTCATCATTTCAGGCAACGCAGTGGGGTCAGTAGCTGTTATGAGATTACTATCTACCTCTACTTTCTCCCCAGTATACCGGGCTCCTGCGTTTACTATATCATCTTTTATAGCGTAAAATCCAGTTACCCTCTTGCCCTTAACTATACCTGTCGAGATTAAAACCCATGGTCCGTGACAGATAGCTCCGACCGGCTTCTCGCTTTCATATAACTTCTTTACGAAATTCAGTATTTTAACGGATCTCCTGAGCCTATCCGGCGCATAGCCGCCTGGTATATAAACTGCGTCGTAATCCTCGGGGCTCACTTCATCGATACTCTTGTTAGCTTTTATGGTGTAACCCGATTTTCCATGAAAATCTCCTTTCCTAGGTCCTATGAGATCTACCTCGAAGCCCGCTTCGATAAACCTGTAGTAAGGGTATATTAGCTCTCTTTCATCGAAGTAGTCTTCTACTAAAATCGCGATTTTTCTCAATATAACCCCCAATTACTAAACTCTTATAATCCTTATAATATCTGTCGTGCCCTCCTTAAGCCCTGCGGTAGCTATAGCCAGATCGCCGTAGGATAGCTCTCCTTGCCTCTTCAATTCTTCGATCATACCCTCCAGTGGTATTCCCTCGAATTCATTTCTATATAAATAGGCTTTTAAACCCCATAGGATGCCCAGTTGTCTAATGACTTTAACATCTGGGCTGAAAACGTATACGTCGCTTCTAGGTCTGTAGCGGGAGATTCTCCTAGCAGTATTTCCCCTACGGCTGTAGGCGACTATCTTCGCCTGTAGGAGGTCGGATAGTATGACTACTCCTCTAGCGAATTTATCGTATATTTGCTCTCCCACCATTTCGATTTTAACGGGTTTCTCCTCCTCCGCTTTGCCTATTATCTTCTTTAGCCACATTACGCTCTCTACAGGGTATCTGCCGACCGCAGTCTCCTCTGCTAAAAGCAGGGCGTCGACCCCTTCTCTCACGGCGTTTATAACATCTAAGACCTCCGGTCTACTGGGCAACGGGTTATTGACCATAGATTCCATTATTTGAGTAGCCAATATCACCGGCTTGCCGTACGACCTAGAGGTTCTAACTATCATATCCTGAAGCTCCGGTATTTCCTCGAGCCCAAAGTATATGGCTAGGTCTCCTCTAGCCACTAGCACAGCGTCGCTAACTTCAACTATCTCCTTTAAATTCTCCACAGCGCTTTTCGTCTCGATTTTAGCTATTATTTTTATATGCTCGGCGTTTTTTCTCCTCAAGATACCTCTCAAAGTTTCGACATCTCCCCGATCCCGGACGAAGGAAAGACCTATATAGTCTAGCTTATGCTCTATGATGAACTCTATATCCCCCATATCCTTCTCGGTTATGGTAGGCAGAGGTAGATCTCTGCCCTCTATAGCAAATGTCTTTCTTTTACGTATGACTCCATCTGTTAAAACTGTACACTTTACACTGTCCTCGCTTACGATGTCTGCTCTTAACCTTATCTTACCTCCCTCGATGAGTAGTACGTCTCCTTCGGATATTTCGGCGAAAACTCTTTGATCCGGTAGGGGGATTTCCTTAGCTTCAGCGTCTCCCCTTTCCCTATTAACGATATAGACTACTTCTCCTTTAGAAATTTTAAAATCCTCAACCTCGCCGAGTCTAACTACAGGTCCTTGAAGATCGCCTATTATCGGGATATAGATATCCTTCTCCTCTAATCTTCTTATAATTTTCAAGGCGTTCAGTATTTCCTCTCCCCATGCGTGAGAGAAGTTTATCCTAAAACCGTTAACTCCCTCCTTTACTAAGCGTAAAATTACCTGTTCCTTCCAACAGGCCGGTCCTAAAGTAGCTATTATCTTAGTTTTTCTCACCAATCTCACCTATTCTTGTTTGAAATAGTAAGTCCAGAGTTGGTCATCTAAATTTATATTGCTCTTAACCTCCACCAACAGGTTAGAGTTATAGTGGGGCTCTACCCCGACGCTAGCTATAGTATCAAGTATAGCCTCTCGTATGCTCTTTTTCTTAATAAACAGCTCTTCTAGGAGTTTAGCCCCTACCTTGTCGGCATAGGGAGCCGTTACGTAGCCATCAAAGCCGAAGTAGGCTATAGCGCCCTTTTCTATGAATGCTCTGGCCATCCCCTCGGTGTAAAGTCCGTGGCAGCCAAGCACTATTATCGTTGCGTTTTTAAGCTCTACTTTTTGGGCTTTTATGAAGTTCTCTGTAAAGGCAAAATATCCAAAGCCAAGTGGCGTTCCAGTGGCGTTTAAGGTAAAGCTTGGCAGAAGCTGTTCTAAAATAAACTGCTCCATTACGTATTTAGTCTTGTCATAGCGTTCCTGCGTGATTATTACGACGCTGCCTTTGGGTATCCTCCATCCCAGCTTGGATAAGTCGGGTGTGTAGGTCGAGTGTACTCTTAGAACTATCACTTGGTAATCAGAACCTAGGATTTCCTTATAGAAATTCACTGTTATGCTTACTAGCTTAACGTCTACTTTATCGCTCATTCCCTGTTTCTCTACTTCCTTCTTTAATTCGCGTACATACCTCTTGACTTTCTCCAGAGGTGACCCCACGTTGACCTCGGCTCCTATTCTAACGTCTACTGTGAAACCTGCATTATAGAGAATTTTTATCATTTTGAAGATTCCTTCCTTATTTGTAAAACCCGAACCGAGGGAATCTACTATAAGTGCTTTAGGAATTGATGTTTCTACTAAGTTACCGGGTTTTGGAGTAGGAGGCGTGTAAAATATGCTAAGCACAATTACGACTATGAAGAACATGAATAAGCCGAACATGACGGCGTTAAATAGGTTTAATCTCTTAACCATCGAAAGTAGTAGGATAAAGAGCCTATATATCTTTACGCTCTACAAATACAATGGTTAAAAGCTGTATAATGTGTAACAAGTAGAGGATGATGACGCGCTAGGATAGGTAAAGATTCACAATAAAGTCTTTTAGGTTTGTAGGACTATTTTAACGTCAACGGCTAGACAACCTTTGCCCTTCTCGTAGACGAAGACGGGGTTTAAGTCTATATCCATAATCTCGGAAAAGTCCTCCGCTAGCTTAGCTGTTCTTAGTATTATCTCAGCTACCTTGTCTATATCCGCCTCCGGCATTCCTCTAAATTCTCTCAAAAGCCTATATGCTCTGGTCTCCTGTATCATTTCGTAAACGTCTTCTATAGTTAGCGGGGCCACTCTGAACGATACATCTTTTATTAACTCGACTAGTATCCCTCCCGAGCCAAACATTAACATGGGGCCAAAAATAGGGTCTCTATGCATTCCTATTATAACCTCTCTGCTAGGCGGGGCCATTTCCCTGACGATAATCCCCCTAATTTCGGCATTAGGAGCTTTCTTCGAAACACTGTCAATTATCTCCCTATATGCTTTAACAACCTCCTCTGCGTTCTGTATCCCTACTTTTACTCCTCCGACCTCCGTCTTGTGGAGTATGTCCGGCGATTCTATAGATAGCACGAGAGGATAGCCTATGCGCTCCGCTATTTTAACAGCTTCTTCTTCGCTTTTAGCTAGCTCCTGTTCCGGAGCGGGGATTCCATAAGCTTTAGCTACGAGAGCACTCTCATAGGGCGTTAGCGTACTCCTACCCTCTCTCTCGGCTATCTTTATGATTTCCCTCGCTCTCTCTAAGTTCACGGCAAAGGCGTGAGGCGGAGTTTCTCTCTTCTGTAGAAACCTCCAATAATTGTAGAGTGTGGCTAAAGCCGTCATAGCCCTCTCAGGGGACTCGTAACAGGGTACTCCCTCAGCCGTTAACCTCTCACATTCCTCGTAGCACTCTTCGCCTCCTATAAACGATGCTATTACCGGTTTCTCCTCTCTGATGCTTTTTATAGCTTCTAGTATGGCGTCGCCTATTTCCCTAGGCTCGGTTTGAGCCGTGTGGCAGTAAATTACGACTATTGAATGAACTCGGGGATCAGCTAGCAGAACCTCCAACGCGCCCTTATACCATTCCTTTGTAGCCATGCCTGTTAAGTCTATCGGGTTAAACACGCTGCCGAAGGGAGGCATATACTCTCTTATCTTCTCCGCCAAGTCCTCTGGTATATCCATGAGTTTTAACCCCCTCAACTCGGCCTCGTCCGTAGCCATTACACCGGCGCCTCCTCCGTTGGTGAGCACTACTATATTCTCTCCTTTAGGCAAGGGAAGTTTCGAGAAAGCTATCGCCCAATCGAATAAGTCTGGAAAAGTAGGCGCTCGTATGACTCCGGCCTGTTTGAAAACTGCCTCGTATGCTATATCTGACCCCGCTAGAGAGCCTGTGTGCGATTTTATAGCGGCTACAGTCCTCTCGGCCTTCCCCGCTTTTAGTATTATTATCGGTTTTTTCTTAGACACTTCCCTAGCGACGCAGAAGAACTTTCTCCCCCTCGTTATGCCTTCAAGGTAGAGAGTTATAACTTTGGTGTACGGATCGTTGCCGAAAAACTCTATTAGATCCACCTCGTCTACGTCCGCCTTGTTCCCTATACTGACTAGGTCTGAAAGTCCTATGCGCTTAAGCTTGGTCCAACCCACTAGGGCTATGCCTAGAGCCCCACTTTGAGTTATAAAGGCTATATCGCCTCTATAGGGCAGGTCCTGGCAGAAGCTTGCGTTCATGCTTTTTATAGTGTCGCAGATTCCCACTATGTTAGGGCCTAAAAGCCTCATACCTCCCTTTCTAGCTATTTCTACGATTTTCCTCTCTTCCTCGACTCTACCTATTTCCTTAAAGCCTGAAGAAATTACAGCTACGGCCTTTACTCCCTTCTCCCCGCACTCTTGTAAAACCTTAGGGACTATCTTCGCCGGCACTACTATAACAGCCATGTCGACTGGATAGGGTACGTCTTTAACCGAGGGGTAGCATTTAAGCCCTAGTATGTATTCGGCGTGTGGATTAATTGGGTATATCCTGTTTTTGGGAAAACCTCCCTCCAGCAGGTTCTTCAGTACTTGATGCCCTATCTTATGAGGTTCTCTGGAAGCTCCAATAACAGCTACTGAGCTGGGCCTCAAGAGATACTTTAACTGTTTGTAGACGCTATTCATGACAACTCCCCGAAGCAGAAGGTAAACTATCTATAAATAGATAACTCATTAGTAAACGAAATCCGCCTCTCGAGCTCGGCTACTTCATATACCTCTCTAATAATCCCATCTTCTCTAAAAAGCCGAGCCAGTCCACTCGCCCCGGTCTATAGTTCTTCCTCTCTCTTATTATGTATAAAACTTCATCAACTACTTCCTCTAAGCTTTTCTCCGTAGCGTCTAACTCAAAGACTTTCTCTTCTCCAAAATTTGCTATAGCGTCCACCAGGCATGAGTCTAAAATTTCGCTTTGAACATTAATTAGTATTTTTTCCTCGCTGTAGCCTCTTCTCCTTAACCTCTCCTCTAACTCTAGAGGATTCAACCTTAAAACTATGGCAAGCTCTACATATTCTGAGGGTATGACATCTACGACGTGCCCCTCTATTAGAATAAGTTCGCCGGGCTTACACTCCTCCTTCAAGGCTTTCCTCATGGCTTCGAAATCTACGTCGTAGCTATCTAGATGCTCTATATAGCGCTTTATCAGATTCTTCTCTAAAGCGAATTTGCTCAAGCTTATAAGCCTGCAACCCAACTTCTCCGCTACTTTCTCAGCTATAGTAGTTTTACCGGTACCCGGAGTCCCCGTGATAACTATTATTTTACACACGTTTCTCACGCAAGGCATACCTATGCTCTCAAGGTTTATATCTATACCCGCGCTGGGCTCTAGGATTATTTTCGGTCTATTCTAACGGCAAGTTTAACAAGGTTAAGCCGCTATTAGTTACCAGGATGGAGCTTAGAGGCGTAGCTAAACTCCCATTGCATAGAGGCAGAGTGCCTAGGTGGCTATTTGACAGAATGGTTAAGTTAGCTGGGGCCATAGTCGAAGTTATGGTGATGGAATATGGTAGGCGTGAATTTATAAAACGGCTCTCCGACCCCTTCTGGTTCCAAGCTTTCGGCAATGTGCTAGGTTTCGATTGGCATAGCTCGGGCGTCACTACAGTCGTGACGGGGGTTTTGAAAGAAGCTATTAATCCGGAGAAGGCGGGAATAGCCGTTTGCGGTGGTAAGGGTAAAGCTTCTCTGAGGACTCTAGAGGAGATAGAGATGTTGGCCGACATTATGGGCTTCTCTTCGAGCAAAATCAGGGAGTTTAAGCGGGCTAGCGTGCTAGCGGCTAAAGTAGACAATGCTGCTATACAGGACGGCTATAGCCTTTATCACCACGCTTTCGTTGTCTCAGAGGAGGGCTATTGGGCTATAATTCAGCAGGGGCTTAACGTAGGGGATAAGACCGCTAGACGCTATCACTGGTTGGGCGAGAAGGTAGCGAGTTTCGTCGAAGAGCCTCATGCGTCTATAGTAGGGGATAAGAGACTAAATAGAGTTTTAAACATGACGGCTAGGGAGAGTAGAGAGGCTAGGAAGGCATCTGTAGATTTAGTTAGAGAGAATCCTTCTAAGTTAGCTTCTCTTCTCGCTAGATTGAGAGGATTTTCGACCTTGGATAGGTGGATCGGAGAAAAGGCTGAGTTTGAGGTTAAGCTCGTTAAATACTTGGAGATGCCTTGGAGGATAAATTGGAAGGTTTTAAAGAAGATCTATGAGATACAACCGAGGAATTATGAGGAGCTTCTACAGATTAAGGGCGTGGGGCCGGCGACCGTTAGGGGGTTGGCTCTTGTAGCCGATTTAATATATGGAGAAGAGCCGAGTTGGCGGGATCCAGTGAAGTACTCTTTTGCTTTTGGAGGTAAGGATGGAGTCCCGTACCCAGTTAATAAGAAAGCTATGGATGAAGCAATAAGCGTCTTAGAGGAAAGCATTAGACTTGCCGAGCTAGGGCACAAACAGAGATTAGAGGCTTTAAGAAGATTAAGAGCGTTTGCGGGAGAGAAGTAGCTCGGCTTTCCTAGCTATTTTAATTGCTAACCTACGGGATTTTACCTTGACGAATACCTCCGCTCCAGCATATTCTACAACAACCTCTTTGAAGAAAGCGGGCGTTCTCTCCTTAAGGGCTTCAAAGATTTCCGCCGGGACTACCACTAGGAAATAGCCGTCCGGAGTTTTCTTAGGCCCGTATTTAATCCTGCCGGCCATACTCCACTACTAGAATTATTACTTTGTAAGGCTCTTTTTAACCCTACCTTTCACTCATTATCTAAATTCTTCAATTTTTCTCATTTCTTTAGACAAGTCGACCTTCAAGACACTTAAACACGATCTCGAGAACCGCCCGACTCTATGGATAAAAGCTAAATTTAGATTGCGGCTTCAGTCTCTTCCCAATCTAACGGGTGTAAATATTGCTTTAATCTGTCATGCTCCGCTCAGATAGCCTATAGTCGTATATGTTCACTTTAAATTCTCCTTACCTATAGATATTGGAAAGATTTAATATCGACATATGACGAAAGAATATTCAACTGGTGGTGTAAAATGAGCAAGAGCATTCTCGTTAAACTCGCTGAAATAGGCTCGTTGGTAGATCCTTATATGGAGAAATACTTGAAATCCACTTGTAGCAACGAATTCGAGGAAGTAGTTCTCTATCAAGTAAAAGTCGGCGGTAAGAGAGTTAGGCCTGCGCTGGTAATTCTAAGCGCCCAAGCTGCCGGTGGGAAGGTTGAAGATGCTTTGCCAATAGCCGCTGCTATAGAACTCATCCACAATTATTCTCTAATCTTGGATGATATAATCGACAGAGGGGAGTTAAGGCGAGGGGCCCCCACAGTCTGGAAGAAGTACGGCTTAAGTATGGCTATCCTAGCTGCCGTCCATTATAGGGAAGCTGTAGCCGAAGCTATTAATGAGTCCAAACATTCCCTGAAACTACACGATTTGATAGCTAAGACTATAAAGACTCTAATTGAGGGAGAGAGGCTTGATATTCTCTTTGAACAGACCGGACGAGTGGACGAACCCTACGTTATAGAGAATAGGCGTAAAGTTGTAACTTTAGACGAATACCTTAAGATGGTTTATGCTAAAACTGGCTCTTTGATAGAAGCTTCGTGCCGCGCGGGTGGCATAGTGGCTGATGCCTCCCCTGAGATCGTGGATGCCCTCGGCGTGTACGGCAGAAATATAGGAATAGCCTTTCAGATAGCCGACGATATAATAGATATCTTTGGTAAAGAGGAAGAAATGGGCAAGACTAAAGGGAAAGATATTATTGAGCACAAAATGGGCAACATAGTGATACTTTTATCGCTAAAAGAGTTAAAGAGCAGCGACAGAGAATTTTTATCGTCTCTACTAAAGAAAGAGCCTATATCCAAGGAGGAATTAAATAAAGCTATAGAGTTAATCTCTAAGACCTCAGCCAGAGATAGAGCCTACGAGATAGGTGAAAAATATTTAAATGAAGCTCTTGAAATGCTCGAAAAACTGCCCCAAAACGAAGCTCGCAGAGATTTAGAAGAGCTAGCCAAATTCATACTGTATAGGATGTTTTAAAACCTCTACTCTAATTTTTAATTGTACAAAAGTCTACGCCAGCGGTGTTTAAATGGAGCTTATAATAGTGAAGCTTGGTGGTTCCGCTATAACCGACAAAAATAAAAAATACTCACCTAGACACGATGTAATAGAAAACGTAGCCCGCGACGTTAAAAAATTGAGCGAAAAATACAAGTTAATTCTAATCCACGGAGGCGGCAGCTTCGGGCACCCGGTAGCTAAAGAATACGAGATACATAGAGGCTACTTCTCCGAAAAGCAACTTTTAGGGTACAGTAAGGTGAGGTATTATATGACTATGCTTAATCAGATAATTCTTGAGAAACTAATAAAAGCCGGAGTTCCAGCCGTAACCCTCCATACTTCAAACATAATTACTGCTCGCGGAGGGAAGATATACTCTTTCTATGATGATAAACTTTTAAAGTACATGAACTTGGGCATGGTGCCAGTTTTATACGGAGATGCTGTACTCGATGTAGAGAAAGGCTTCACTATAGTTTCGGGAGATCAAATAGCTTCCTATCTAGCTTTAAAATTGAGACCTTGGAAGGTTGTTTTAGGCACTGACGTAGACGGCATCTATTCCGGAGATCCCAAGAGAGAGCCTCGAGCTAAGCTAATCCCCGTTTTATCAATTTCCGAGATAGAATATATCAAGACTGAATGTCCAGAAGTAGACGTAACAGGGGGGATTTTAGCTAAGATATTGGAAATGAGGGATGTAGTAGAGGAAGGCATACCTGTAGTGATAGGAAACATAACTGTAGCAGGCGGGCTTTTAAATCTGGTAGAAGGGGAAATGCCTAAATACACGAGATTAGTACTATAACCTGTGATGAGGCGAGCAGAAACTGATTAATGATGTCTGCCAAACCGGCTGAAATGTACGTAAAGTTTATATATCAGTTATTCACATTAAGTCTTGGATGAAGCGGATAACCTGGTGGTTATCCGCAGAGGGAGATAAATAGATGATCCCGTGGGGTCGGACCCCAAATCAGTGACGGCGTTGTACAAGGTACAGCGTGCTCAATTCAACGCTAATTCGTGCTCTATTGTTTAATATTGAGCTACTCCGATGATTATTGTAACGAAGAGTTTACCGGTACCCCCGGGGGTAAGTATTAGAGTAATCGTTAATTAAGTTGGGGAATGTACTGCCGTCAATGCAACTAAAGATTTCAATGAACATTGAAGCCTACGCCTTCACTGATACAGCGCGTCATTTTTAACGCCCGAGAGGGGTTATCCGACCCTATCCTATTTCTTTTATATCTCCCATAACTTCTTGAGCCCTTTTCCTAACCTCCGACCTACTGGCAAAACCGTTTAAGCCTGGTTTTTCAACTAGAAAAGAGCTCGCAGATGTAGCCATAGCGGCTGCCTCATATATGTCTCCACTCCTATAGTACTCTATAGTGAAAACCGTAGTGTAAACGTCGCCGCAGCCAGTAGCGTCTACCATCTTTCTAGGTTTTACCGCCGGGACATAGAGTAATCTTCTCTTCATCGCCACGTAGCTTCCTCTCTCCCCCATGGTTACTAACGCTATACCACACCCCATCTCCACTAGTTTTTTGGCAGCTTCTGCGGGATTTTCTACGTTAATTGCTATTTTAGCCTCGTATTCTTCGGCGTGTAGGATATCTACATGTTTTACTATTTCTTTTAGCATAGGATTAGGTTTTAAAGTTATAGAACCATCTCTTTCTTTAAACCTTAGGTAGCCCTGTATGTCTAACGCTGTCATGCTGGCTTCCCTAGAAATGTACTTGAGGGTTTCTAAAGGGACTTCCCCTGCTACGGCCCCTACTAAAACTAGTTTCTTATGGAGCACGGGAGGCAGATTTTCTACGAGTATATCCGGGCTTCTGCTCAGCAAGTAGAGTTTCCTATTCATGTGCTCGTCATATAGGAGCCTGAATCGCGTAGTTCTGCCTTTAAAGCGATGTATATAGGCTATATCTATACCGTTTCTGGCAAGAAAAGTGAGGTATTCGTCAGGGAAATCCGAACCAACAATAGAGACTATTACCGGCCTAGTTCCGTGCCTTAACGCAGTAAAACTGCCGTATACAACGCTACCCCCCAGCGAACGTTTCCTACTGCCATCAGGGTAGATAATGGTGTCCACTACTACGTGCCCTACGAGCACTATGTCCATAATTATTCTCCCATAACTTCGATAACTACGCGTCTGAAACTCCTAGGCCCGTCCATCTCAAGGAGGAATATATTCTGCCAAGTGCCCCTCACTATTCTTCCATCTCGAACTGGGAAAATTCTGGTAGACGAAATAAAAGCTGAGCCTAGGTGAGCCGCGGCGTTGTCGTCTATTCTGTTGTGGAGCCACCTCCCGTCGCGCGGATAATCTTCTTCCACTTTCGTTAAGATATCGCGCATTAGCCCGGATTCATGCTCATTAGCTATTATCGCCGCTGTTGCGTGAGGAGCGTGTATTAAGCATATGCCATTTCTAATTCCGCTCTCCGCTACCACACGCTCGACCTCATAGGTTATGTCGACTAGCTCTAATCTCTTGCTCGTGGATAGGGTTAATTCTTTAAAGTATACTTTCATAGTATCACCTAGCTTTAATTCCCCATCAGTAATATATATCTCACTCAATTGAAAAATATTTAATCAAAAATGAAAAGCTCAGATTAATAGGAAAAAGCTTAGATTAAGCTTTTATACCCCCACACAAAATTTAGTTCATAGATGGTTTTTATGTCCGAGATTGTTGATGACATTCTTAGGGGTATTAGGGATGCCCGTAGACTTCTCGCACCTATAATCCACAGAACTCCTCTCGATCGCTCGCTTACCTTCTCTAGAATGACTGGCGGCGATATATACCTCAAACTCGAAAATCTGCAAAAAACGGGGGCTTTTAAGGTACGCGGCGCCTACTACGCTCTCTGGAAGAAAAGGCAGAAAAGAAAGTTTGATGTCTGTGTGGCCGCTTCCTCGGGTAATCATGCTCAAGGAGTAGCCTTCGCCGCTTCTCGGCTCGGAATTAAATCAATAATAGTCATGCCAGAATACACTTCAGTAGCTAAAATACAGGCGACGCAAGGTTATGGAGCCGAAGTAGTCCTTCACGGCAGAACCTACGACGACGCCTACGAGAAAGCTGTCCAGATAGCCGAGGATATGAACGCGGTCTTCATCCACCCTTTCGACGATAAACACGTTATCGCCGGTCAGGGCACTATAGGAACTGAGATAGAGGAAGATCTGCCGGACGTAGAAGTCGTTATAGTCCCCGTTGGCGGGGGAGGACTTATCTCCGGCATAGCCGTGGCTTTAAAACATTTAAAGCCTAGAATTAAGATATACGGGGTTCAAGCTAAAGGAGCTCCTTCCATGGTCGAATCCTTCCATAAGAAGAAGAGAGTTGAAATAGAGAAAGTAGATACAATAGCGGATGGCATAGCCGTTAAAAAGCCGGGAGAACTCACCTTTAAGATAGTCGAAGAATACGTAGATAATATGGTCACAGTAGACGATAACGAAATCATTAGAGCTATGTTCCTATTGCTTGAGAGATCGAAAACCTTAGCCGAGCCTGCGGGCGCCGTTGGGGTCGCCGCTGTTTTAAGCGGAAAAATAGATGTGAGCGGTAAGAAGACAGCAATTGTAGTCAGCGGGGGCAACGTGGATATGCCCCTGCTATCCCATATAATCCAGAAAGCCCTGGTAGTTGAGGGGAGGGAGGTGAGATTAAGAGGTGTACTGCCGGACCGCCCAATATTCCTAAAGGAAGTTCTTGAAGTAGTCTCTACTATGCGTGTTAACATAGTTTCGATAAGCCACGACAGGGTAAATCCGGATTTGCCTCCGGGAAAAGCTGAGGTAGAGCTTACTCTAGAAACGCCGCCAGGTTTCGATCTTAAACGTTTGCTGAAAGAGCTTAAAAATAAGGGGTTTGAATTTAAAGAGGTAGGGTGACCGCTTATGACTAAGGAAATTGTGTATACGGAAAAGGCGCCTAAACCTATAGGTCCTTACTCTCAGGCGGTAAAAGCCGGTCCTTTCCTCTTCGGCTCCGGGCAAATACCGATAAACCCGGAGACCGGCGAAATAGTAAAAGGGGGTATTAGGGAGCAGACTAGGAGAGTTATGGAGAATATAAAAGCAGTGTTGGAGGCGGGCGGTTACAGCTTAGAGGACGTGGTCTCTGTCTTCGTATTTTTAAGTGATTTGAAAAATTTTAAGGAATTTAACGAGGTCTACGGTGAATATTTTAAGGAAGCTCCCCCGGCGAGGACTACGGTTCAAGTTGCTCGCTTGCCTAAAGATGTGCTTCTCGAAGTTAGCTTTATCGCCTATAAAGAATAGGAATTAGTAGTATGGAGTGGTTGGTAGACTGGCTTTACGATCTAGCGTTGAAGTACGGGTATTTAGGAGCTTTCATAGTATCAGTGCTAGGCAATTTGCTGCCTTTTATGCCTATACCCTATCTAGCAGCTATATTTCTGTTTACCGCGAATGTGCCCGGAGTAGATCCCCTTTTGGTCGGGCTAGTCAGCGGTATAGGTGGGGGCGTAGGTAAGCTAATAGTTTTCTTTACGGGATGGGGGATCTCGAAGTTTTTAAGCGATGAGCAAGAGAAGCAGATGGAGGCTTTTAAAAAACTCTTGGGGAACTACGGTGCTTTAGCGGCATTTCTTTTCGCGGCGACGCCTTCGCCGGACGATATAGTCATAATTCCTTTGGGCTTAATTAGATATAATGCATGGAAGTTTTTCGCGGCTATAACAGCCGGTAAAATAGTGATTAGCATCGCTACCTCTTATTTCGGCTTATTCTTCGGCGAAATTTTCGGCGAGTGGGGCGTAACGGGTAGCCTAATCGCCTCTGTTCTCTTCCTAGCGATCTTTACCTGGGTTCTATTTAAGATAGACTGGGTCAAGGTCATGCTCGTGATAAATGAAAAGGGTTGGATAGGATTTCTGAAAATTATTCGTAGCGGCGATTGGCATATTTTTTTAGTAAAAAAATCTAAGTCCTCGAAATAGTCCACTTCAAATATTTTGATCCTTTTTACTGAAAGCAACTACGGGTATAAGACCTCATATTAACGCCATTCTCTTTCTGGAGGAGGAACTAGAGTCTTCGCCGGCATTCTCACTACCTAACAGGTTTGATAAGTATCGCTGAAATTTTATTGACGAACTCTTGAAGACTGTGACTGCTTTTATACAACTTAATCCTGTTATGAAATTGTTAAATAGGGCCTTATGTTATCCTTCTGCGATGACAGAGCGTAAAGACTGGAAGTATGAAGTTCCAGTAGTGAAGCTACCTCGGGCAATGAAGGTGCCGAAGAGTATCACAGAGCAGTTGAAGGGTTTAGGATCTAGGAAATTTATTAGTCAATTAAAGAAGGAAGCTGTCGACTGTCCGGTGCTCGGCAAAAGGAGATCCTTCTTAGAATGTTATGTCTGTAGCAATTTCGTTAGGAGGATTAGGGGGGTAGTATACTGTAGAGGCCTTCCCCTAAAAGAACAATAATTTAACTTTTTTAATGTTTAATAATACACTGGGACGTAGTAGTATCGGTATATTATCCTCCGCCTTTTAGGCCTTATTCTCAATAGCTTCACTATCAATACTCCCGTTATGAAGCCCCCTATGTGCGCCCAGAAAGCTACGTTAGAGAATAACCCAGTCAAGGACCATACACCCATTAGGAACTGATATAGAAACCACATGCCTATATAGTAATAGGCGGGGATGGTTACTATAGTTATTATCCAAGTCATTACGAGAGTTCTTATCCTAGCACGCGGGTAAAGAACCATATAGGCTCCTAAAACCCCCGAAATTGCTCCCGAAGCCCCCACTGCCGGTATTCTTAGGTTTAGTGTTCTCACGGTAGGGAGGGATACCATTATGGACATTATGTGGAAGAAGGATGCTCCAAGCCCGCATAACAGGTAGAATAATAGGTATTTTATTCTTCCGAAGGCATCTTCCACATTATCTCCAAAGATGTAGAGGTAGAGCATGTTGCCCCCTAAGTGTAGAATATCTGCGTGCATGAACATGCTTGTTATTAAAGTCCATAGTCTACGCCCGTGTACGATGTATATGGGTATTACGCCTAGCGTTTCTATAGCATTTTCCAAAGAGGTTATTCCTTGGAGGAAGAAGTAGAAGAAAACTATCACGTTTATTATTATAAGTATATAGGTTATTATTGGAGTAGTGTAAGATCGATTTTCATCGTAAAGCGGTAACACGTGAATCCCTCTCCATAACTTTGTTAGCTCGTATATATTATTGTCTCAGTTTTCCGCCATGCTTATATTTGTTAACGTACTACGTGGATGGTATAGTGATATGGTTTCAGGAAAAGTTAAATTAGATGATTTAAAAAGTTGGATGAATTTGCTACGTGGTTAAAATGCCGCGTGGGGATGAGTTTAAAATCTTAGTTGTAGGTCCCTTTAACAGCGGCAAAACCACCCTAATAAACACCGTATGTGAGGGCAAGGTTGTTAAGACAGAAGCGCCTACGCACGGCTTGTATAGGATGATTAAGGAGATGACTACGGTGGCTCTCGACTATGGCAGGTTTATGTTGAGAAGCAAGAAGATACACCTCTTTGGAACGCCGGGACAGGAGCGTTTTAGTTTTATGTGGCATGTTTTAGCTAGGGGATTGAACGGGTTTATAATGTTGATAGACGGAAATGACCCGGAGAGCTTACCGAAGGCAAGGAAGATGTACGAGCTTTTAGCGTCGCTTTACAGCGTGCCTCACATTATAGTTGTGAACAACAAAAATGGCAAAACATCGGTTAAAGAAGAAGATATTAGAAAAATCTTAAAGACTAGTGCTCCAGTTAGAATAGCCTCCGCTTTAAATAAAGAAGACGTAGAGAAGGTAATAGAAGAACTGGTAGAAATGTTAGAACGAGAGCATAAATAAGACAGCTCACATACCCTCTACCTAATGGAAAACATAAACTGCCTATTGCTGGCAGTTATATTACTCTTAGCGCTGCTCTCGCTTAACAGTCCCACTCATTTTGCTGAAAACACCGTTAGGAAATACTCGTTAACTGCCGTGCTGTACCCTCAAAATTTCACTCTTGATGTATCGCTTGATTTCCATTACACTAACGATAAGCGGGTTTCTTTTACCAAACTATACTTTCATTTTTACCCGAACTCCGCCTACTTTCGCGACTATGGCGGACGCCTGGTAAAGATTTCAGTATCTAGCCGAGGAAAGCCTTTGAATTTTAAGTTTAAAAACTACGATGGATCCGTGCTCGAGGTGGATTTAGCGAGAAAATTGGAGTATCTAGAGAGTGTAGAATTACACATCGAATATCAAGTGGTTATTCCTAAGATGAGAGGACGCTATGGATATTGCAACGGAGTTTTTGCCTTTGGAAATTGGTATCCCATACTAGCGGTGTACGACAAGAGAGGATGGAATTTATACCCTTACGTTGCCTATGGCGAATCCTTCTACTCAGAAGTTGCATCCTACGACGTTACGATATTGGTGCCTAAGAGCTACGTGGTAGCGGCTACTGGAGAGCTGGTCGAGAAGTATATCAGCGACGACTACGCCATTTACCACTGGAAAGTAGACTTGGCTAGGGATTTTGCGTGGACTGCTAGCGAAAGCTATGTAGTCAAAAACGCGACTCTAGACTTAAACGGTAGAGAAGTAAAAGTTTCCGCTTATGTTCTCGAGGTAGATTTCGAGGATTACGAGGACGAAATTCTAACATTTGCATCTAAAGCTTTGAAGATATATTCCAATCTTTTCGGAGAATATTCATATTCTTATTTTAGACTCTGCCAAGTTTTCGGGGATTTCGCGGGAATGGAGTATCCCGCTCTCGTCATGATATCTGATAACGCTCTTTCCTCGAGGGAATTCCTTGAAGTTGTAATTGCTCACGAAACTGCCCATCAGTGGTGGTATAACGTGGTCGGCAATGACCAGGCTAGCGAGCC
Organism: uncultured Thermofilaceae archaeon; assembly: GCA_964501905.1. Taxonomy (GTDB): domain Archaea; phylum Thermoproteota; class Thermoprotei; order Thermofilales; family B69-G16; genus B69-G16. The sequence goes on from CAZCTW010000006.1 coordinate 33,205, forward strand.
TTGGCTCGACGAAGCTTTAGCTGAGTATTCTCAAATTCTTTATTTCGAGTATGCCTATGGCCCCGAGAGTTTTAGGGAAATCTATAAGAAATACGTACTTGAACCCTACTACTCTAACTTTTTGGAAAGATTCTCCCCGCCGATAAGTAGTATTTGGAACTTTAGTGAGGAGAGAGAGTACGTCGTCATGGTATACCTTAGAGGAGCCGCTACTCTGCACATGCTCCGCTTTCTCATAGGAGACGATAACTTCTTCTACGGCTTAAGAGTTTACTACTCAAGATTTTACTTTAAAACTGCTAAAATAGAGGACTTAATCTCTGTATTTGAAGAGATCAGCGGATTAGAACTCGACTGGTTTTTCGAACAGTGGTTGGAAAAAAGCGAAACTCCTGGGCTTGAACTTGTCTACGCCAGAGCCTACTGGAAAAACGGCGTTTATAGTCTACATCTTCATATCCGCCAACTTAACACTACTCAACCTTACAGGCTATTCGTACCCATCACGGTGACTACTACAGCGGGCAGAGTGGAGAAAGTGATAGAACTCCAGAACTTTGAAGAAGAGGTAACGTTAAATATCGAGGAAAAGCCTATAGCTGTGGAGCTGGATCCTCTAGACGACGTGCTAGGCAGAGATTATAAATCCTTCAGAAAAGTTGAATTTGCAGCTCCCATTAACATCAACGAATCTATCATAGCGGTTTTTCTACTATGCATTACAGCGTTGTTTATTTTGGTGCGAAAAAGTGCTTTAAGGCGGGTAGTAGAGAATCACGCCAGTTAATCCAGTTATGCCCCTGGTTTACTTTAAGTTTTTCAACATTAAATCCTTCCAACTTCAGTTTTTCGAAAACTTCCATGTTCCGTTCTGCGAGATCTATTCCCAGCACGTGCTCGTATATTCCCCACTCGAGGAAGACTTTTAGAGACGGACCTGCATATTTTTCCAAGACATCAAAAATATCCTCTTCTACTCGAATGCCTAAACGCCTAAACTCTTCTTTTTTCAGAAAAACTCCTGACTGACTTATGACTAAACTGAAAATATCTGGATATAGGAGACTTGAGAAGAGAGAAGCTAGGCCTCCTAGGGAGGCTCCTAATATACAAATATCCTCGTGATCGACTCTGTAACTCGAGGTTACATGCGGTGTTACTCTGTAGGCTAAAAACTCAGTGTATTCACGATTCATTACGTACTCTTTTTTGTCAGCGTCTACTAACACAGCTAGAATTGGCGCTATTTCTCCGCTCAATATCGCGTAATCTAGCATTTCGCGTAGCTTAACGTGATTTAAGTAGCCTATACCTTCGTTAACTATTAATAGTGGGTATTTTCTCCTAGAATACTCATAGCCGGGCGGAGTGTATATGATTACCCGCCTTCCCTCAAAGGCATGGCTAATGTCTCTAAGGTTTCCGCGGATTCCATAGGCCTCTACGATGTCTGAACGGAGAAATTCCGGCGGTTTATACAGGGGCATTCTAAGTTCTGAGCACGCCCCGCTCTTTAAGGGGTTATACGGGTCTAAAACTCGCTTGTTGTCGACGACTAGTTTATACTCGAGCCTAGCGTTTAAAGGAAACTCCTTCACTAAGTAGAAAACGGGGGTTATGCCTACTCTCTCCATAGGGTTTGACTTTGGATCCCATCCGTTCCAGTCTCCGATTACGCTAACCTTGGTGGCAAAGCCTACGTAGGCGAATACTACTTTGTTTTTGTAGATTATAGGCGATCCATACTTCTTTAGGTAATCGCCTAGTTTTATAGCTAAAGTTTCTTGATCGATTTTCCCCTCTTCATACTTCCTTATGTATTCGATTATTTCAGCGGCTTCCTTTCTACACGTCATGCTCCTCAAACCACTTTTCGCCAAGTTTCATATACGATATTCTAGTTTTTAATCCTACGTTCTCCTCTACAACTTTCTCTAAGTCCTTTAGACGTATATAACAACGAGTTTTCTCAAGCTTAGAAAAACTGTTAGCAATAGTGGATATTATGCTGGCTATCGCCCCAGGAAAATCAGATGGGCGACTATCCCATCTCGCGATTTCAGCTCTTATTGCAGGAAGTAATTTATCCGAGGTTTTAAATTTAGAGGCAATGAACATCACCGCGTATAGGTACGTGTCCTCTCTCTCCTTTACCGCGTGAACCCAAACTTCTACCTTAAAATTCCTATCCTCAGTGTAAAGTCCTGAGTAAACATCCATAAAGGCTTTAGATGATACAAAAAGTGGTTTACTTACTAGTCTGTATCCCTTTAACTCAAGCTTATGGGTGCACTCTAAAAGCTTGTCTAAAAGTACGCTCTTAATATCATCTTCACGATTCATTTAGCAGAAAGATAAAGAAAAATAAAATTAAAATTTTGTGCATTAAAGGTATAAGTTAAAGTATATGGAAAATGAATTTCTTCGAATATTAAAGTGCCGCTAACTAGAAAACTTAGATGTGGTGGACCGGGCGGGATTTGAACCCGCGTCTTTGGGCCCCGTGTGTGTTGCGGGGACTCCCGCTTGCGATTCCCGCCGGCAAGGTAGCGGGCGCTCTTCCCCTGAGCTACCGGCCCGTCGTAATATTAAACTCTAATTGCAATATAAATCTCTCGTTTTATTGTTTTAAATCTTTAGAATCTCTTAAAGGATACTAAGTTATTCTACTGGTACAGCGGTAATGTGGGAGCGTGACGCTGCTTATAGGATTCCTATACTTATCAGTTTTTCTTTTAATCTTTTTATTCTCATGTCAACTATGTCCATGACTTGTTTGGGGCTAATAGTTCCCTCTAGTTTATCTTTAAGCTCTGTATAGATTCTCTCTCTTAGATTTTCTGGTAGGTCAAATATTTCGCTAATCATTATCATCCACATTCTAGATGTATTATCAGGGTCGTAACCTCCTCCCCCTAATCCTAGAACTCTACCTCCCGCGTATTTAGCCGCTATATCCCTGAGAAAACGCCCAAATCTCCTATAGCTTTTAGATGTAAGCCTTAAGTCGACTAGGGGGTCTCCGAGATGAGCATCTACTCCCATCTGGGCTACAATGAATTCAGGCTTGTACTTCTCTAGGAGAGGGATTACGAGTTCTTCAAGGGCTTTTTCGAAGGCGTCGTCGCCAGCGCCTGAGGGTAAGGGTATGTTAACCGAGTAGCCGTATCCCTCTTTTTCTCCAAGCTCATCCACATCTCCTGTGCCGGGGTAAAAATAGCCATACCTATGGAAGGATATTTTGAGTATCGGCTTATCGTAGAGTATAAACTGAGTCCCGTCGCCATGATGCCCATCTATGTCGACGATTGCAACCCGCAGTTTCTCTTTGCTGGCTAGAGCAGCGGCGAGCGCTACGTCGTTAAAAACGCAGAAGCCAGCGGCAGAATCCCTACGAGCATGATGAAAGCCTCCCTGAGAATTAAAACCTGATTTATACTGACCTTCTATTATAAGCCTTGTCAGCTTCGCGGTGCCTCCTACTACCAGAATGGCATCTTCATAGACGCCTTTATATGCTGGAGTATCGCCGTAATCGAGATACCCCACTCCTGTCTTGCCCTTTTCTTTCACATATTCTATGAAGCTCGAGTCGTGAATTAGGAGCAAATCCTCTTCCCTCACGGGTTCGGGCTCGACCACATCCACGTAACTATTTAAACCATATTTATCGAATAATTCTTTGAACATTTTATTTCTTATTTTCCAATTCCATGTTAAACTTAGAGGAGTAAAGGCGATATCTAAGTATTTCTCAGAAAAGGTTACAGCACTTTTCGCCATAACATCCCTCTGCGAAAACCGAATTTTTCGTCTTCAACCTTTTATAATACTTATCGCCCTTATATTCATTGCGACGCATATTTTCCGAAAATTTAAGTATTAAGGTAGAGCTTAAGTCAAGTCTTCTTAGTCACTTTAAGTTCTCCGTAATCCTGCTTCCCTTCGAAAGAACAACGCGCTTAAGAGTTTCTTAAAAGTGGACAACCTAGGTTTATTTAACTCACAGGATAGGGCTTCGCTAGTACTTGAGGTAACGAGATTTTTTAATATTTGTCTAGTTCTAAATATGTGTAGCTGGTGATATAATTGAATGTTAAAGGAGTTATCCTCTGCGGAGGCAGGGGGACTAGGCTACGCCCCCTGACTTATTACTTCCAGAAAGTAATGATACCTGTTGGCTCTCGCCAGAAGCCCCTGCTCGAGTATATAATCAGGCTTTTAAAATTTCACGATATTAAAGACGTCATCTTCCTTGTAAACTATAAAGCTGAACAGATAATTAACTACTTTGACAACGGATCTAGATTTGGCGTAAAAATTGAGTACATCTACGATGACCCCAAATACAAGGGCAACGCTGGGGCTTTATATAATGCTTATCTAAAAGGCTTGTTTAGAAAAGACGAAACTTTGCTAGTTTATTACGGCGATATATTGTCTAACTTGGATCTTAGCAAACTAGTTGAAACTCACTTAGATAAAAAAGCCGCAGCTACCTTAGCTCTTTCTACGAACTATGAGGTTACAGTTGGAGTGGTGGAAGTCGACGAGAAAGGACAAGTTGTTAACATAAAAGAGAAACCTCCTTTAGGCAAGCCTGTCTTTATAGGAATCCTAGTTTTGGAAGGCAGGTATGTGCCTCTGATAGGGGACTTATACGACGAGGGTAGAAAGTCCGTCGACATAATGGGCGATTTAATACCGCTACTAGTGGCGAAAAGGGAACCGGTCTACGGCTATTTAACTGACGCTTTCTGGTATGACGTGGGCAGTACAGAGAAATACGAAAAACTGGAACCTAAACTCGTGGATAAAGAGTTAAAATTCCTACTCGAGTAGCTATTTTAAGAGATTACTATTATAAACCTCTTGAACTTTTTCTTTAAGGCTTCGCGGATATGCGCGAAATAGCGTATGCCACTAAGAGTTACGGGAAAGAGGAAATATTGAAAATACTTAATCCATTTGTAGCTGAGTGGTTTAATGCAAAGTTCGAAAAGCTAACTCCTCCTCAAAGCTACGGAATAGTCCCAATCTACCAGGGCAAGAATGTACTGATATCCAGTCCGACTGGTACTGGAAAGACTTTAACAGCTTTTCTAAGCATTATAAGCAAACTATTCGACTTAGCACAGAAAAACAAGCTCGAGGATAAAGTTTACTGCATTTACGTGTCTCCTCTAAGGGCTTTAAATAACGACATCTATAGGAACCTGGAAGAACCCTTAAGGGAAATTAGGGAAATAGTTGAGAACAGAGGGCTAGAACTACCGGAAATTAGGCATGTCGTCAGAACAGGAGATACCCCTCCCCATGAAAAACAGAAAATGCTGAGAAAACCTCCCCACATACTCATAACAACTCCCGAGTCTCTAGCGATAATTCTCAACGCTCCAAAATTTAAGAAAAAGCTGGTCAGCGTTGAATACGTTATAGTAGACGAAATCCACAGCCTGGCTGAAAGTAAGAGAGGCGTGCACCTGACGCTCTCTCTTGAAAGGCTCCAGGAGCTATCGGAGAAAAAGTTCTCTAGAATAGGTTTATCAGCTACGATAAACCCGCTGGAAGAAGTTGCCCAGTTCCTGGTGGGTTATGAGAATGGGAAACCTAGGCCCTGTATCATCGTCGACACCAGGTACGTGAAGAGGAAGGATATCAAGGTGCTGTGCCCAGTCAGTGATTTAATTCACACTCCTAGCGATGTGGTAAACAGGAAAATGTACGAGCTCTTGGCAGATTTGATAAGGAAGCATAGAACTACGCTAATATTCACTAACACAAGGAGCGGCACCGAGAGAGTAGTATTCCACCTTAAACAGGTACTGCTCAGAAATAACGTAGAGGGGTTCGGCGAGGATAGCATCGCGGCTCACCACGGGTCTCTCTCGAGATATGTAAGGCATGGCGTCGAGGAAAAACTGAAGAAGGGATTGCTTAGAGCTATAGTGAGCTCTACAAGCCTTGAGCTTGGCATAGATATAGGCTACATAGACCTAGTTGTCCAAATAGGATCCCCAAAATCGGTTACGAGGTGTCTGCAGAGGATAGGCAGGAGCGGGCATAGGTTACACGAGGTTAGCAAGGGCAGACTCGTCTGCGTAGATAGAGACGATATAGTTGAGTGCTCGGTTATGGTTAAAGAGGCTTATCGGGGACACTTAGATAAGATCCGTATACCCAAGAACTGTTTAGACGTTTTAGCCCAGCACATCTTAGGCATGGCTATAGAGAAGAAGTGGCGTGTTGACGAAGCGTACGAGCTCATTAAGAGATCCTACTGCTATAAAGACTTGCCTAAAAGTGATTTTCTCCGAGTTCTCCAATATTTATCCGGTAACTACTCCGTCCTAGAGCACTACAAGGTCTACGGGAAGATATGGTTCGATCCGGAGGAAGGAGTTTTCGGAAGGCGGGGTAAATATGCAAGGGTTATCTACGCGTTGAATATAGGCACCATACCTGATGAAGTAAGCGTTAAGGTATTTACGGTAAACGGCAGGTATGTAGGTAATATAGAGGAGGAGTTCCTAGAGCGTTTAATGCCTGGAGACCGCTTCATACTGGGCGGAAAGGTATACGAGTTTGTTAAAAGCCGAGGGTTCAGCGCCTACGTAAAGCCTGCTTTTGATATGAAGCCTACCGTTCCGAGCTGGTTTAGCGAAATGCTACCGTTAAGCTTCGATTTAGGGCTTAAAATCGGCGAGTTTAGGAGAAAAATGTTTAAGTGGTTAGAGGAGGGAGTGTCGAAGGAGAAGATTACGAAATACATAAGAAAATACTGCCGCGCTGACGAGAACTCTGCCAACTCTATATATGAGTATTTCTTAGAGGAATATCTCTACCTAAAATATCTCGGGATAAACGATTATCCATCGGATAAAGTTATCCTAGTCGAGTACTATTTATCCGAGGAGGGTAGGATATACCAGGTACACCACACGCTTTACGGAAGAAGGGTAAACGACGCTTTATCCAGAGCATTGGGCTATCTAGCGAGCAAGAAGGCTAGGAGGAATATAGGAATAGCTGTACACGATAACGGCTTTGCCTTAATTTATCCACCAGGAGTAAAGCCTGAGCTTACTCTGAGGGATTTGAAAAGCCGTGAGCTCAGAAAGGTTTTGGCTAGGGCTATTAGAAATACCGAGATGTTTAAGCGGAGGTTTAGACACGTAGCTGCCAGGGGATTGATGATTTTGAGGAACTACAAGGGGCATGAGATAAGCGTGAATAAACAACAGTTGAACGCGAACACGCTACTGAAAGTAGTGGAGGAGTTAGAGGAGTTCCCGTTATTAAAGGAGACCTATCGAGAGATAATGGAGGACGTTATGGACGTGGAGAACGCGGAAAAGGTATTGCGGTGGATCGAGAAAGGCAAAGTTAAGGTTGTGGAAATCCCCCTCCAGACGATACCTTCACCCTTTGCCCACAATATCGTACTTGAAGGATTAAGCGATGTTGTGTTGATGGAGGATAAGAGAGCGCTTATAGAAAGATTCCACAGAGCAATTATGGGGAGAATAGCCGGGCTAATTCATGCTAGATCTTAGCCGGGCAATTGCCTGTTTTCCTTTAACTGCTTTATTCTATTATCCGTTAACCTGTATTAAGACTGCAGTTGGCTAGGAGAAAAAATATATTTTCAATTAGTGCTTTTACTTTAGTTCGCTGCTACGGGGAGGTTAACCTTGCTTCTACCGGAGAAACAGTACGAGATAGTAGCTAAAACCGTGGAAAACGGAGGTAGGATAAACACCGATATTTTAGCCGAAAAGCTAGGAGTAAAAGCGTCTGATATTATGAGAGATTTAGCTGAGCTCCAGTCTAAAAAGCTAGTTGAAATAAAGAGAAGAACTGTTCAGAAGGCTTTTCTAACGGAGGAGGCTATCAGCTATTTAGAAAGGGGATTCCCTGAGGAAAGGCTTTTAGAAAAGCTCGCTGAGTATGGAGAGCTCGAAATAAAGGATCTACGCAGACGAGCCGGAGAATTCGGTTTAAACGAGAAAGAGGTTCAGATAGCGATTCAACACCTAATAAGGCGTGGCGTGGCCAAGGTTGAAGAGGGTAAAATAAAATTAAAAATTTCAAAAGAGGAAATCGAGAAGGTCTTCGAGAGCTTTAAAGAATCCCGAGATGCCCTCTCAGGTTTACATGGTAGCGTAGTGGAAGATTTAGAATCTATTCGCGAATTCTCTAGAAGAGGGTTGGTAAAGCTTAAGAAATACTCTCTTATCTCCGTGGTGGCACCTGAGGAGACTATTAGGCTGTACGAGAAAGGAGAGTTAAAGCCCGCGGTTGTAGTGACGGTGGTATCCCCCGAGTTAATCACCTCGGGAAGATGGAGGGAAGTTATCTTTAAGAAGTTCGATTTAAGGGTGGAGCCTCCGACTATTTATCCCTACAGGAAACACCCGTACATGGAGTTGCTAGACGAGATTAGGGAAATCTTAGAGGTTATGGGTTTTGAGGAAATGAAAGGACCTCATGTCGAATTGGAGTTGTGGAATTTCGATGCTTTATTCCAAGCTCAAGATCACCCTGCCAGGGAAATACATGACACATTTTTCCTCAAATACCCTAGACAGGGTAAGTTCGAGGATAAAGACTTGATGGATAAAATCGGGAAAACGCATGAGAACGGTTGGATAACTGGCTCGAAAGGGTGGAGGTATAAATGGGATCCCCAGCGAGCCCTCAGGCTTATACTTAGAACCCAGACAACTGCCGTTTCGATGAGAACCATATATAAGAGAGGGGAGGGAGAGTATAGGTGCTTTGCCCTTGATAGAGTTTTTAGGCCCGAGACTCTTGACCCTAAGCATGCCATGGAGTTTTACCAGCTGGAGGGGATTATAGTCGGCGAGAAAGTTACCTTCAGGCACTTGCTTGGATTTTTCGAAGAATTTGCGAGAAGGTTGGGATTAGGCAAGGTGAAGATTAAACCCGGCTACTTCCCATTCACGGAGCCCAGCGTGGAGGGCTTTATAAAGCACCCGGAACTTGGGTGGATAGAAGTTTTCCCCGGAGGCATGTTTAGGCCTGAAGTTTTAAGGCCTTTAGGCGTGGAGAAGAGTAACGTGGCGGCTTGGGGAATAGGAATAGATAGGATAGCTATGACGATTTTAGGCATAGACGATATCAGAGATTTATTCTCGCCTAGCATAGAGTTTTTGAGGAGTAGGAAAATCCCGATTATAGAGGGCATGTACAGGTGATGGAATGCCTGTTATAGATGTAGCTAGGTGGGATTTGGAGAGACTCGTCGGGAGGATGTTGGAGGACTCAGAGGTGGAGAAATACCTCCCCATGCTCAAGTGCGAGATAGAGGAACTAGACGATACCGTAATATCTTACGAGGCGACCCACGATAGGCCAGACCTTTTCTCCGCAGAGGGATTAGCCAGAGCGCTTAGAGGACTTTTAGGAATTGAAGTCGGCCTTAGAGAATACCGCGTTAAAAAAACTGGTATAGACTTATACGCTCGAGGTCCTAGCTATAGGCCCTACATAGTAGCCGCTGTCGTAGAAGGATTGGAGTTAGACGGTGAGGCCGTAAGGCAGTTAATGAATCTTCAAGAAAAACTCCACACGACGTACTGTAGAAACAGACGGAAGGCTTCCATTGGCCTATACGACTTGGATAAGGTCACCCCGCCTCTCAAGTATATACACGTTGACCCGGATTCTGTGAGTTTCGTGCCCTTAGAAGAAACTAGAGAAATGAGCTTGAAGGAGATATTAGAGCGGACGGAGAAAGGGCGCCTCTACGCCCACCTGATCAAAAGCTACGATACCTACCCGCTTCTGGTGGATTCTAAAGGCACTGTTTTGTCGATGCCTCCTATAATAAACAGCGAAGATACTAAAGTTACCGAAGATACCCGTAGGGTAATTATCGACGTTACAGGCGTCGATTTAGATGCAATTATCGATGTATTAAACATAGTGACGACAAACACTGCTGAGCGCGGAGAGGGAGCCGCCATAGGTTTAGTAAATGTACGCTATGGCGGCGATGTGATCGTCACGCCTAGACTTAAGCCTTCTAAAATATCCTTTGACCCCTCCCTATTGGAGAAATTAGTGGGTATAAGGCTTGGGAAAGAGGAGATAGTGAATCTCTTAGAAAAGATGAGGTTTAAAGCCGAAGTCTCCGGAGATAAGGTGGAAATTTGGGTGCCCCCATATAGAGTCGATATCCTACACCCCGTGGATGTAGCCGAGGATATAGCTATGGCTTATGGCTACGAGAATATAGGCTTTGAAACTCTGCCTCCTACCGGTGTTGGGAGAATAGATCCTATAGAGAGATTCTCTAGGAGAATCAGGGATCTCATGATTGGGCTTCAGTTTCAAGAAGTCGCCAACTATATGATGAGTAATCCTAAAACGTTAGTGGAGATGATGAGGCTAAAGGATATCAAGGTTGTAGAGGTTGAAAACCCGAAGATGGAGAAGTATACAGCGTTGAGGAACTGGCTTTTGCCCGGACTTCTGGAAGTCCTATCTTACAATAAACATCTCGGATATCCCTTGAGAATATTCGAAATAGGTGATATCGCCATAGTAGACGAGAGAGAAGACGTTGGCGTTAGAATTGAACGCCACCTTTGCGCTGCCGTTTATTCCGAGAACGTAACTTTGACGGATATAATGGTCTATGTTAAAGCTCTGTTAAAAAGCCTAGGGTTGAAGTATGAAGTAGTGGAGCATTCTCATCCTAGCTTTATAGAGGGACGGTGCGGCAGGATTCTAGTAGGTGGCGAAGAGCTCGGATTAGTGGGGGAGCTACACCCGGAGGTTATAGTGAAATTCGACCTGGAAGCTCCTGTAGCGGCTTTCGAGCTAGACCTAGGCAGCATTCTACGCCAAATGTTAGGTTAGTAAATTTATAGCTTTTCTTCCTTTATCTATTGAAATGTCTAAAATGAACAGAATTTTCAGGATGCAGTTAGATAAAAAAGTTGAACTGGTAGCTCTGGGACTCTATCTTAGAGATTTAGGGGCTTTAGCTATTTCTGATCTACACATAGGGTATGAGGAGGCCTTAGCCGCTCAAGGTATACATATTCCAGTTAGCCAGTATCCTAAAATGAAGAAGTTGATAGACAGGATGATAGAGACTGTTCAACCCGAGAAAATAATTATTGTCGGTGACGTAAAGCACGAGTTTGGGTCTGCATTGAGGCAGGAGTGGGTCGAGACCCTCGACCTACTTGATTTCCTAAAGGAGAGAGTTGGAGAAGTTATCGTAGTTAGAGGTAATCACGATAACTTCCTCATACCTATTTTAAGGAAAAAGGAGGTACCACTGTACGATCCCAGTTATCTATTGGAAAACGTGTTGTTTTTCCATGGACATAAAAACGTCGAGATGGACTTGTACAGTCGAGACGTAGACGTTATAATTATGGGGCACGAACATCCAGCTATAGCTCTCAGAGACGAGATTGGTGTGAAGATGAAGTTTAAGTGCTTTCTTGAGGGAGTATTCGAAGGTAGGAAATTCTATGTTTTGCCGGTATTCTCACCATTGATGACTGGGACGGAAGTGAACTTAATTGATAAGGAGCAGCTATTATCTCCATTCTTGAAGATGGTAGATCTAGACGAGGCAGAAGTTTACGTCACGGATTTGGAAGCTGGCATATACTATTTCGGGACTCTTAATCTTTTAAGAAATTACGGTCTCTCTAGAATTTAAGTTCTCGCTCTCTTAACATCCGCTCGTAATCCTCTCTATTAATTGAAACCTCTGCGCCGCAGCACCCACACTTGTAGATCACTTTTTCTCCGTCTTCAGCTATAATATTCTCTAATGGCCTCCCACAAAAACAGACAAAACCTCTAAGCCTAGCGGGATTTCCGTAAACTAGGCCGTGACTGGGCACATCTTTGGTTACAACCGCGCCGGCGCCGACCATAGCATACTCTCCTATAGTGACGCCGCAGACTATAGTGGCGTTCGCCCCAATAGACGCTCCCTTCTTTATTCTAGTAGGCACAATCTCCCAATCTCTCGAGAAGGAGCGAGGATAGAGGTCGTTGGTGAAAACGGCATAGGGTCCTATGAAGACATCGTCTTCCACGACTACCCCCCTATAGAGCGAGACCCCATTTTGAATTTTCACGTTATCCCCTATGATCACGCCAACGTCTATGTAAACATCTTTCCCTATATTGCAGTTTTTACCTATTTTAGCTCCTTTGCGGACGTGGACAAAATGCCATATCCTAGTTCCTTCTCCTATTTCAGCTCCATCCTCAACTATAGCCGTCGGATGCACGAAAAAGCTTTTCTTCGCCATCGGGTAAATAACATCTCCATAAATATATCTGTTTATGGGGTTAGGTATAAAAGCGGGAATTATTCCTAATAGGTTATAAATGCAGGCAGGGAGTAGTTTGGTTAGGAAAGCCGTAGTTTTCGCCGCCGGTGAGGGGACTAGGCTTAGACCTTTAACTTTGAATAGGCCTAAACACTTACTGCCCTTAGCTGGTAAGCCTCTGATCTACTGGATTTTAAAAGCCGTCGAGTATGCGGGAGTGAGAGAGGTTGGCGTCGTCGTGCATTATAAGGCAGAGATGATAGCCTCTTACCTAAAAAAACTCGATACAGAGTTAAAGATACGCTGCATCCTCCAGCACAAACCCAACGGAACGGCAGGGGCTCTAGAAGCAGCTCGAAATTACATCGACGGTGAGGAATTTCTACTGGTGTACGGGGACGTAGTGGTCGATCGTGGAGACCTTAAGGAGATGATTTCACTGTTCAGGAGGGGGATCTACGATGCTGTAGTGCTGGGAGTTCAAGTGGAGAATCCGTGGGACTATGGCGTATTCAGGCTTAAGGAAGGGAAGCTGATGGAAAGCGTTGTCGAGAAACCCCCTAGGGGGCAGGAACCTTCTAACTTGATTAATGGCGGCGTTTACGTCTTCTCCTCTAGGATACTGAAGTTCCTGGACAAAGTCGGGTTCTCAGTTAGGGGCGAAAAAGAGCTTACTGATGCCCTGCAGATGCTGGCTTCCCGAGGCAAGGTTTTCGTCTATCAAACCGAGAGACGGAAATGGCGGGATATAGGCAAGCCTTGGGATTTGCTTGAAGCTAACGGCTACCTGTTGCGCGCATATCCGCCTTTAATCCCTAAAGGTGGATTTAGTCGGGGGGTCGTAATTAGAGAGCCCGTTTACATAGGGAAGGGGGTTGAGATAGGGGATTATTCAATCATAGGACCTAACGTATCTATTTATGATGACGTTAAAATTGGGAGATTTTCTAGAGTAAGTAACTCTATAATAATGGCGGGAACTAAGATTGGCGATCGAACATCTGTCAACTATAGCATTGTAGGAGAAAACGTAGTCTTAGGGGATAAGGTAACCGTGCTATTTAGGAGCGAGGATAGAGGAAATGTGAAAATGGTGGTTAAGGGTAGGAGAGTGGATACCGGCAGGAAGGAGATGGGTTGTGTTATAGGAGACGAGGCTATAGTGGGTAGTGGGTCGCTGATCAAGGCGGGAGCTGTTATATTCAATAAAGCCGTTATACCTCCTGGCTCTGTTGTTGAAGGAGTACTTAAGTAATACGAGGTGACGGAGTGAAGGCTTTAAGGGTAAGAGTTTCGGGGATAGTACAGGGGGTCGGTTTTAGACCATTTATTTACAGAATAGCCGTGAAAAATGGGCTAAAAGGCTACGTTTTAAACCTAGGAGGCTCAGAAGTCGAGATATGGGTTGAGGGAGAACCGAGCAACTTAAAGAAGTTTCTAGAAGATTTAGAGAAGGAAAAACCCCCTCCTGCTATACTAGACGAAGTAGAGGTTGTGGAAGCTAAACCCGTTGGGTACAGCGATTTTAAGATTTTAAAAAGCGGAAACGTAATCTCGAAATATTCTATGATTCCTCCTGACATAGGCATTTGTGACTACTGCCTCGAAGAAATTCTAGATCCTAATAGCAGATGGTACCGCTACCCATTCAATTCGTGCGCGTGGTGTGGACCTAGATTTACCATTATGAAGAGGGTTCCTTACGACAGGGAAAATACTTCAATGATCGACTTTCCCCTCTGCGAGGAATGTTTGAGAGAATACAACGACTCCAGTAATATAAGGCGCCATCATGTTCAAGGGATAAGCTGTCCAAAATGTGGCCCTAAAGTCTTCCTGTTAGATAAAGATGGGGTTAAGATAGAGGTTAATGATCCGATAGCCGAGGCAGCTAAAGCGATTGATGAAGGAGGTATAGTTGCTGTAAAGGGACTGGGGGGTTTTCATATAGCGGCTTTAGCCAGCGATGACGATGTCGTAGCTTTGCTTAGAGAGAGGAAGAGAAGACCTCAAAAACCTTTTGCTTTAATGGCTTTAGATTTATCCATTGTACAGGAAATTTCGTCCCCAACACCGGCCCATATCGAGCTTTTAAAATCTCCTCAAAAGCCGATAGTGCTTGTGCCTAAAAAGGAAGATTCTCCAGTCTCTCCTTTAGTGGCGCCGGGTTTATCTACTCTTGGGATAATGTTACCCTATACAGGGCTCCACTACCTTCTCCTTAAGGAGACTAGGGATAAATATCTCATAATGACCAGCGGCAATAAGAAAAATCTGCCTATATCGAGGACCACCGAGGACGCTTTGAGGGAGCTTAGAGATTTTGTAGACTACTTCCTCATCCACAACAGGGAGATAGTTAACAGAGCTGACGACAGCGTAGTTAGGATATCGATGGGCGAGCCTATGTTTTTGAGGAGGAGTAGAGGTTACGCGCCTAAATGGATTAAGACGCCTTTTAAATTTGAACGAGTAATCGTCGCCATGGGTGCTCAAATAGCTAATGTAGGAGCCGTGGCTTTCAGCAACTACATAGTCCCTACTCAATATATCGGCGATATGGAAAATTATCAAGCTCTCAAATACTTAGAAGAAGCCCTGAATTTTTTGATAAAATCTTATAAGCTAGATTTAAAAAATGCCGTCTTCGTCTCCGATATACATCCAGTCTATGATACCACGAGGCTCGCAGAGGAGTGGGCCTTAAAGTATGGGGGAGAACACGTTAAAGTTCAGCACCATCACGCTCACATAGCCTCTGTCATGGCTTCCCTAGGCTTAAAACCGGGTTTAGGAGCTATAGGAATAGCTATAGACGGCGTGGGCTATGGCGCCGATGGCAATATTTGGGGAGGAGAAATCATGTACGTGGAATACAACAAGTATAAACGTCTTGGACATCTTGAATACCAACCTATGCCCGGAGGAGATAGAGCTACTCGCTACCCTTCTAGGATAGCAGTTGGAATTATAGCGGAGAGAATGGGAGATTACTACGCGGTTAAGTACGCAGAAAAACTGGGCTTGTACAAGGGCTTGCCGTATGGGAATGAAGAGTTAAAAGTTATCTTATCTCAACTTTCAAGGAGCCCTAGAGCGTCAAGTATAGGTAGGTTTTTAGACGCGGTGTCCGCCCTGCTAGGCGTCTGCTACGAGCGAACATATGAAGGAGAGCCCGCTATGAAGCTAGAGGATTACGCATTAGGTGGGCGTATATTGGATAATTTAGATATCGAAATCGAGGAAAGGAAAGGCCGGCACATAATCTTAACTGGGGATTTACTTTTGGACTTGCTCGAGAAGATAGGTAGAGAAGATAGACGGAGTTTGGCGTTTACAGTACAATACCGGCTTGGCTATGCCCTAGGAATCATTGCAAAAGATCTTCTTAAGGATTATAATGCCGAGAAGATTATAGTTTCGGGAGGCGCCGCCGTGAACGAGATAATAATGAAAGGGGTATGTGATGGCGTAGGGCTTAGAAAGCTAGTAGTCAGACCGCAATCCTTACCTCCGGGCGATGGCGGTTTATCAACTGGCCAAGCAGCTATTGCGAACATGTTAAGGACGTTTTAATGAGCGCCAACTATACAACTAGGCTTTCCGATTTTGAAATTCCTAGCACGATCAAAATCACGGCTCGATGTATTAGAGAAGTTATATCAACATTTTATCCGAAAGACTCTTAAAACAGATAAGTGACGATGTCATCCTATACGTCTATAGGGTAAAAGTGAAGAGATAAAACTATGTGGATAATTCTATACCTGCTCTACTTTTCTCGACGAGTTCGGCTTTTAAAATTCTAAGTGTGTAGGAAAACTCCCCGGTTTTCTCAATTTTCCCCTTTACTCTTAGCCCCTTCTCGAAAAGAGGGGCGTCCAGCACTAGGGTTTCCGCTTCTCCCCCTTCGAAAGCCGGGTTAAAGCCGTACTTTTCCGCTAACGATATTATCTCCTCCACATCTTGTGGAGAAATTATTTTGCCCAGGAATCTGCCAGGGAGGCCGAGGACGCTGATAGAAGTTATTATGAATTTAAAACCCTCTCTTACTATAAACCTCATGTATTTGGCTTGATTTTTCCTCCATAGGGGCGAAAAAGTTCTTAATCCAAGTTCTTCACAGAGTAAATTTATCATCATACGCTGATAATCTGAAAGTAGGGCTCCCGTCACTATTCCTTCAATTTCGTACTTTTCCACCGCTTTTTCAAATCCACGTTTTAAATCCTCCAATTCTCTATCTTTAACCCCGCTGGTGTAAGCGTATATTAGCGGAATCTTCATAGCCTTAGCTTGCAACTTGGTTAGCTCCACTCCAGGTCTGTGAAACATCCAGGAGTCTACGCGCTCTGGTTGGAAAGTTAAAAGGCAAACTACTTGGAAACCTTTTAAAACTGCCCAGTGGAGAGCATACGTGCTATCCTTTCCTCCTGAAAAAAGAGAACATATCCTCACTTTACTGCCCGCCTCGACCAGCTAAAATAGAGGCTTTTAAACCCCCAATTATAGCCTTACCTAATTCCTCCGAGTAAGCGAAAATTATGAAATCTCCGTCTAGAGTTTCAAAACTCTCTTTAAGTTTTTTAGCGAGCAGGGGAAAGTAACTTTCTATCTTTCCTAAGTTCGGTGGTAGGACAAAGTCTCCCTTTTTAACTTCAATAATTAGCGCGCCTTTAGCTCCTCCTCTGACAGCTTCATCCCTCACTTCTACAATTTTAAAAGGAGAGGTATTTCTAATGAGAAAACCGACTCCTTCACATAAAGAGCATACTTCTTCGGCGTTAAAGGCATTTACAGAAACTATCTTAAATTGGGATAACTTATCCCTTAAAAGTTTTAAACCCTTCTCGCTTAGGGTAGTTCCTCCACGCTTAGTTTCCACTAAGCTTCTATTACTAAGGTTTTTTAGTATTCTCTTCACTACTCCTTCTCCGATATCTAAATAGCTACTTATCTGTCTCCTTCCCAATCTTCCTCGAAGGAATAGTAGTAATAGTAGGGAAACTTCCTCGAAATTTATATCACCATCTCTAGGCGACACGCCCCTCACTCGGCTAAATGTGCTCTATTCTAGAGATACGAAGATTTGCTTATTTATCTTAAGTTTGTCGTGATTGTTAAACTTTATCGGTAAATAAAATTAGAGATTGGTTTAGGTTAAAAACGCCAATGTGTATACTTCCACACTATAGTATCCCCGTTTGCCAAGACATATTTATCCGCCGCCACTGGACCCATCTCTAAATTACCACTCGTGACGTTATAAATGTACCAAAGCCAGGAGTATCCTTCGCGCTTAGATATTATATTTTCTTTAACGTTATTAACCGCGGTTACATAAGCTCCGTATTCGCCGTAGATGTACTCTACTTGTGAGACTGAAGTCAGTGCTGAGAGGACTGTAGCGCCTGCGGGGAGAACAGTGCTGTTGAACCATTGTAGCGTGCCGTTTCCATAGTCGATTCCTATGTTAACCACGATGGTTTTGCTCGTTAGGCTATCGTAGAGTTTTTTGATAGTCGAGTATTCGTTGTAGTAGTAGGCGGCCAAGGACGTAGCTAGCAGAGACCACACTAACAATATTCCTATGAGAAGAGATTTAGAAGACGCCTTCATAAAACACCCCCCTTTTCTCCAATTCTCGGAATAAAACGTAAGTTAGTAGAGATGTACACAACTCGGTTATGGGCCCAACCCCTATTAAACTCCCTCCGAAAACCGGGAGAAACAAGCCTACAATACCCCAAGTTAAAGCGTCTAGCGGTTTAAAGCCTATTGCCACATAGAGAATAAAAGACGATAGTATGTCGAAGAAAAATATGCTCAAATACAACCACGCAAAAAGTTCTACTCCGCTCCACTTACGCCTTCTCGCTAAACCCCAAAGAAAACCCATAAACCCGGCTAGAAGAGAATTTACTATCGTCCATATTCCAGGGAATATCAATAAATCGGAAATCGTATAGGATAGAAGACCTACGAAAAAGCCCGCTCTGGATCCGAGGAAAAGACTAGATAATATCGTGAATAGGAGGGGGAAATTAACAAATTGCACTGCCGTAACTGCATTTTTAACATATCTAAATAATACTGCAAGGCTTGCAAATAATGCGATTGTACTCACTTCGTAGCTACGCACCATTATTTAAATGGTACAATTATCCCATATTTAAATATTATTATTATCACAGAATATCAATTCTTGCTTATAAATTATAAAATAGATTATATAAAATTTAGAATTTACTCTTCTTCGGCTTGGAAAATTTCAAAGATTCCCCCTTCTTCTTTAATTTCCCTTCCCGAGGCTTCTATTTCTTCTCGTTTGGACTCTTCTTTGGGCGGAGGAGGAGGCAGTTTCTTCTTTCTACGTTTAATATAGAACGCGAAGATAAGGAAAGCTATGGTAATTATTGCGATTATAATTAGGAGTACTATCTTCCAGAATGCTAGTTTAACTCTTACTTTTATCTCGTTACTTCTAGCAGTTGAAAATACTCTCGTTTCTTCCAGAGTTACCCTATATTTGTAAACTCCAGTTGACTCCTCCACTACTCTGAAGACTGCCGTCCCGTCTTCTCTTGTAGTATTCGTTGCTAAAGGTATGAACTCTCTATTTGTCGATTTTTCTAAGACAACGGTAACGCCAGCTACCGGGTCGCCCGTAGAATCTACAGCTGAGACTACTACGTAAAATGGTCTTCCTTCTTCAGGAGTGCCTCTTACTTCAACATTTAGCGTTACGCTCTTCTTTCTAATAATAGCCGTTGCAGTGGCGACTGCTGGAGCCCTAAGCCCATCACCTTCAAACATAACCGATATTTCATGGGTGCCCGAGGAGTCGAAGATAATTTCACCGGTCATGATACCCATGCTATTAGTTACGCCCGAATCGATTAGGAAGCCGTCTGCGTAGTAGTATAGCGTTAACCCCCCTATAGGCGTCATGTTGGCGTAGGTCGCAGAAACGCTGAAGCTTAGCGGTTCATCTACAAATGATTCTAAAACGGTTCGTTGAATTCTCAATCTAACTGAAAGCTTATAAACTGTTAGAGGCAAAACTTCGGAATCCGATCCTGCGTAGACATCGTCGCCTTCAAAGTGGGCAGAGTACTCGTAATTTCCCGGAGTTACCTCTCTGATAGTACAAGAAACTGTTCCTGATGCGCTTGTTAACTGCTCGCAGATAACCTCTGTGCCCTTTAAAAAGACTATGTTTCTTCCGCTTATGGGATTTCCCTCGTCGTCGACGAGAGTAGCTGTGAGAGTGAAGGGTATGGTTACGTTAGCTAGTTCGGGAGCCTCTAACGTCAAAGTGGTGGGTATTAAGCCTATTTCTATGCTAACCACATTGCTCGTAGTCCTATAATATTCATCATCGCCTGCGAACCTCGCCCTGTAGTAGAAAACTCCACGCCCTTCTTCCGATAGCTCAAATATAGCGATACCCCCGTCGCTGGTAATTTTTACATCGACGAGAGCCCACTCTTCCATGTCGACACTCTTCTCCAATATAACGGTTTTACCCTCTAAAGGCTCTCCTTCATACGTTAACGTGGCTAAAAGTTGGAAAACACGGCCGATACCCACATATGAAGGACCAGTGAGCTCAAGGTTTGGAACCGGCAGTACTTCGACCGTTATGGGAGCGCTTACAGAACTGGTATAGTATACTGAGCCCGTGTATACAACCCTAAACGAGTAAAGCCCCGGTTCTGGAGGCGTATATGCGATCTCTGCATAGCCAGAGACATCTGTTATATCTGTCCCTATCGTAGACCACGAGCTTCCAGTCCATACTTGGAACTCAACTGTTTGCCCGCTTATTCCAACGGAGCCGGAGTAGAGGTAGGCAGTTAAAATTAATGGTATTCCAGAGCCTGAAATGGGTGGTCCTGTTAGGGTTAGAGCAGTTTCAAGTTTTAGTTCGTAAACCCTTAAACCAAAATACCACTCCGTGCCCAGCGGGGAATAGTAGGCTAGGGTTAAAATAGCCGTACTCGCCCCCGGGTAGTTGAAATCGAATTCCACTTCGCCTAATGTGTTAGATACTCTATTTCTAACTTCGATGATTGATCCGCTTACTCTATTCTTTAACTGTAACTGTACGTTTGCTCCTTCTAGCGGGTCTACGCCATCGGTTATTTTAACGTCAACCCGAAAAGCGTCGCCAGGCCAACCGTGTGTAGAATCTGGCGTGCCACCCCTATAAACGGTGAGGGAGTCTATGATATTCGGGGTTTTGAGGTAGAGTAGCATTTCGTCAACTTCTACTGTACCGCTTAGGGGGAAATCCGCTAAGTTAAGGTCTCCTAGCGCGTCAATTGAAGCGGGCTCGTAAGCTGTTCTCGTGGAGCCTGACACTATCGTTAGGTTGATAACTTCTGCTCGGGGCGGGATAGTCCAGAAGACTTCTGACATAGAGACGGGGGGAGAGAAGCGTTTACGGTATATTATAACTCCGTAGTCGCTATCTGATTTCACTATCGAGGTTCCGAGCCCCCAACCGCTATGGAAGCCTGGGAGGTAAAGGAAAGTGCATGGGGGAATAACTATTCTCATTTTCCAATTTCTTAGTGGAATTATATAGTCTGCTAGGTTAAGCGTGACTATCCCGGGAGAGGATGCCATAACACTTTTCCTCACTTCATTACCTTCAATGAGCTCTACTACGGCTCCCGGAGGAAGATCTTTTACAACGATACCTAGTGACCGGTAAACTCTAATATTATCAAATAAAACAGGCGATTCAGGCGTATAGGCAGTAAGCCTTAGAACGACTGAATAGGCATCGGTTGACTGGTGGGCTACTACAGTCTCCCATTCATCGTCCATACGCAGATACCCGCTATAATATGCGGTTCCACCACCTCCTCCATAATATTGTATTCTTAAATGGAAAACCTGATCTATTGGCGGAGCTATAGGATTTACGGAGTTTGGGGGCGGATTGTAGACTGTTCCCGCTGAAATTTTTACGGAGAGGGAAGCTATACTTGTAGTAGAGGATAAGGGATTTGAAGTGTCGCCGCTGTATCGCGATAAACTAAGGCCTAGCATATTATAGCCCGGCGATTTTAAAGTAACTTCATAAATAGCGTATCCTAGTAGATCATTGAACTCTAAAAAGCCCCAATCCGCTGCGCTTTCCGCTACTAGCCATCCGTCTTCGATTGCCCAACCGCCGCTGAGAGCTGTCCACCTCGTGGAGTCAAGCGTATTGAATTCATCATATAGTATTAAGCCAGAGGATTCTAGGATGATGTCGTCTCCTGTGAATTCGTATATATCTCCGCCCCAGATATATTCGAAACTTTTTTCGATAGTTCTAGGTCTAAAGTCTTGCACCCAAGTGGAGCTTGGAGTCCCCCTCGCTATCTCCAAATTTATAAAGATTAAAATAACCAGAAGCGCAATGAAGGTTCTCTTATATTTAATATGCATTAACTCACCTCATTAATGGTAGTATAGAATACTTTGAGTATATATTTATTTAGAGTTTCAATTTTAACCTGCTAGTTAAAGATTTTACACGCGGTTCTTTTCGTAACCCAAATATTTTCAAAGACTTCTCATCACTTTAACCTATTATTTAGGTCACATTTCGGAGCTTCCTTTATAGGATGTGTGAATCAAAATGAAAAACTAAAATAAACTCTTAGATTTTCGTATCGAATCTTTTAGAAAACTATTTCAATAATAGAGTTTATAACCCATTATATGTATAGGAATAGATTGGTTACACTATCTCTCCTAGTGGTTTTTCTGCTAGCCTTTCTACACTTAATAACCTATTTCTTGCCTAGCGGAGGAGCTACTGAAGATTTTAATAATATTCCAGAGTTTTTCGTTGAGGCTATAAGGTACAGAAACGAGACTAACTATATCTTGGATAGAGCTGGCAGGGGGCTTGAACCCGAAAATTACACCATATCCGAGATACATTCTAAGTGTACCTATATTTCGAAGGTAATCAGCGAATTTCGTGAAACATTGAGAGAAGGAGATTTGGCAGAAAAATTAAGGAAAGCGTCTATATCGTATGAAAAAGCAGCGGAGAGCGCGGCTTTAACGGCTAATTCCTCCCGTATCATTGCTTTGGCTTTTAAGAAAACTGAAAAGGCATTAACTTTAGCTGCTTCCTGCGAAATAGATGCATCTTTAGATGTTTGGAAAGAGGCTGAACCCATAGTTTTAGAAGCTATAGCTGAGCTCGAGTCCATGTATAATATCTTGGAAGAAGATAACTCTGATTATCTTCTCTCCGAGAAACACGTGGAAATTTACGACAGAGCTGTGGAGTTAACGTCTAAGCTTTTATCGTCTCTTAGAGAAGCCTATAAAACGATGGAACTAGTTGAAGAATACAGCGCGGAGCTAAAGGAGTTGTGTAAAGGAGGAGTTCCCTGCGGTAAGTTAAAGACTGCGGCTATAGGCTTAAACCCGGGGGCTGGAGGCAGATTTGGCTATTTAATAGCCTCTATTAAATCTAAAATTTTAAGTTACGGAGCACGCGGGAACGGTGGTAATGGTGTTGGAGGAGGGGCAGGCTATACTCCTCCTTCAAGCGATGATTAAACTTGAACGTCCGGAGTATGCCCTGCTTTTTATACCTACTGTTTTAGCTTACATTCTTTTCCTAATTTTCGCGGAGAGGAACTATTCTAAACTTTTGAAAATTCTCATCCCTGCTGGAAGGAAGAGATGGATTAGGAAGTTGATAATTTTTTCTAAAATTTTTTTGATCCTGTTACTAACTTTTTCTTTATGTCAACCCTATATAGAGAAAAGGGAGGTAAAACCTTTAGAAAAGGGAGATTTAGAGGCCATGAGGGAGAAAAAAGCTGCTCTAATTCTTCTAGTCGATGTTTCGAAGAGTATGTCTTATGAAGATAGGATAGGTAAAACGGAGTCTTTCCTTTCGAGTTTCCTATCTCAACTAGGGAATCTAGATGAGATGGTCGTAGCGGTTTTCGCTAAAGACGTCGAAGTAGTCTATAAGGGGCCTCCCTCTAATTTTAGCTTGTCGCTACACGCGGGACGGCGTTACAGCGCGATAGGAGATGCTCTTTCTTTCGCTTTTTCCTACGCTAAAGCAAGCGGCTTACCGGCGGGGGTGGTGCTGGTCACCGATGGCGGTTGGAATTATGGCTCTAACCCCGTTCACATCGCTAAACTTTATGGGAAAATTCCTTTAGCAGTAGTTCATGTAGGTTATGGCGCCAGTAGCGATCCCGAGCTTTTAATGGAGGTTGCTGAAGCGGCGGGAGGGTGGTATTACGAAATTAACGAGGTGACTTTAGAAGTTCTTGAATCTCTGTCTGAGAACTTGTATAGTGAAGTTAAATATGCAGCTTTAACATCTAGCGGAGAAAGCCACGTAGAGTACGTAGTTAAAGATGATTCTTCGCCTCAGGCATTTATATGGGCGGTTTTCGCGCTGTTTTTAATTATATCATTGGCTGATGGTGTCTGAGATGTTCTACTTTGAGAAAATTGAACTTCTGTGGGTTTTCCCGCTTCTAGCTCTGATTTTAGTGCTTCTCCATATTAAAGGCTATGAAATCTTCCTAGAGTACTCAAGGTTTTATCATCCTCTTGCCCGTTTTTTAAAGAAGAAGGGGAAAAGAGACAGGAGGTATTCTACTTTAATATTAAAGATTCTACTAGCGCTAATCATTTCAATGGCGATGGCTAACCCTTACGTATTAGAGGAGAAGAGAATTGAAGCGGAAGGATCAGAGGGTGAGCTCAAGTTAGAGGCTAGACCTGCTGTTGTTTTAGTTTTAGATTCTTCGGGGAGTATGGGGGAATTTATAGATGGCGTCGTAAAGATGGAAGCTGCTAAGAAAGCGGTAGAAAGACTTTTGGAGGTAGCCCCGGAGGAAATAGATTTTGGGCTAGTGGTATTTGAGAGCAGAATTAAACTAGCAGTGCCTATAACGGGAAATAGGTCTAGGATACTCGGAGAAATGGGTAAGATCGAGGCTGGAGGAGGGACGGGCTACGGACCCGCTCTTTCCACGGCTCTCGTCTGGCTTAAACCCTATAGAGTTTTTAACGTTAGCTGTGCCGCTGTTTTGGTTTCTGATGGCATGCCGGGGGATAAGCCTGGCTATGAGAGAGTATTGGAGGAATACGTTAAATACGGAATTCCCATACACACGATTTACATAGGGCGGGAGGGGGAGGCGGGCGAGAGAGAGGCGGCTATGATAGCGGAAAAGACAGGTGGCGGGCACTATACGGCTACTAGCGTGGATGGGCTAGTTAAGGCTTTTGAAAATATAGGAGAAAGAGTAAGCGAGTTAAAAGTTGAGACTAAAGTGTACACAAAAGTGAAAATTAAAAAATCTCTATCAAACTTTCTAGTCTTCATAGCTTTAATTCTTTTATTTTCGCTTTGGCTTGCTAGGTTTTACCACGCTAGAATATCTTTTTAATCTCCTTAACCATGAATCCTCGCTTCTTAAATCTCCTAGAACAAAAAGAGCTAAGCCTATAACTGCTACATCAATTACTCTAGCTAGCTGTTCTCCCCCTATTTTAACTTTAGCTTTTATATT
This sequence comes from uncultured Thermofilaceae archaeon, assembly GCA_964501905.1. Classification (GTDB taxonomy): domain Archaea; phylum Thermoproteota; class Thermoprotei; order Thermofilales; family B69-G16; genus B69-G16. The sequence continues at coordinate 58,109 of CAZCTW010000006.1, forward strand.
GAAACAGGCATTAAAGTAGAGAGGCGGGGGTGGTGGTACTGAGGGAGGCGGTGCTGGCGTAATGTTTTGAGACACCCCTGCTGTGCTTGAAAAATCGCCCTCTAGGTATGCTATGAGTATAAGAGACTCCTCTAACGCTAAATCCTGTATAACAACTTCTAGACTTTGAGGAGCTGTCCGTCTCGCTGGTTCAGCCCGTATAGAAATTTTCTTCAACAATTTTAAGACTTCTTCTCTTTCTAAATTATAAATTATTTTCTCCTTTCGAAGGTATTCTTTCTCCGGTATCACGAATAGAATAGCTTGATCGACTTGGGGGACGTTGTACGCGGTCATTTTAATATCAGCCGAAATCTCTACGTTTAGATTTCTCCGTAAGAGAATAGCCTCGCTCAAGCCCCAGTCTCCTTTCACAATGCTAAATCCATACGCGCACGTCGTCTGGTGGGGAGTTAAAAATGGTAGATGGAATAGCGTTAAAGAGGCGAAGAGTAGAGAAATAATCACGAATAACCCAAACTCTCTCAACATTATCCCACCTCTAACCTCCGTTTAGCATAGAGTATAACGAAGACGATTAACGCTAAGAGCACGGGTATATTCGCCGCTGCCGCTTCAATCCATCTGGCCCCAAGGTGGTTGAACATCACGAGGTAGTTGTAGGGGTAGAGTATCGCGAGCCATAAAACGTCTCTAGCGGAGGGTGTTACGTTATGGACTAGGGAGAAAAATATGGCTAAAGCTATGGTCATGATTAGCGGCAGTATAAGGTATTCGAAGAAGCCGGATGCGAGGGCTAAGCTTCTCTTCTTAAAGAGTAGGGACGCCGCTAAAACTATGAAACCGCCCGTGAGGACTTGGAGAACTAATAGGAGCATTTCTTCTCCGCTAACCCCAAATAAGAGGCGGGGCTCTACAACCAGTAATGGTATAGCCAGAGATATGAAGAACATTGTAGATGGGATTATTAGCGAGGCTATAATCCAAGATAACACGTAGGAGGAGCGGGAAATTGGATGGGAAAGATAGATTGTGGCGTCGCCTCTTTCAAGCTCCAACCCTAGCTGAGCCGCGGCGATCAACGTCACAATAGCATATAGAAATCCTGTTATTCCTAGAACTGGCGCTAGTATTAGCCGTATTTGCGGCGTAACGAAGCCGCCAGTGTAATAGGGAGTGGCTTCCACGGCTATGTTTGGGAGCATCATCGAGAGGAAGACGGTCTGTACTATGGATAGCGCCGCCATGGCTATAAGCAACTCCTTTGACAGCATGCTCACTATGTAGGTGGAGTGGAGTAAAGCTTTAGAACGCATACCTCGACACCACTGCCTTATACATATCCTCTAGGTTGGCCGTCGTCAACTCTACGTTTTCTGCTCCAAGTTCGAACGCCTTATCTTCTATATTTTTCCAGTAGCCCGACTGAGTTCTAACGATTAAGTAGGAATCATGTATTTCGATTGCCTCCACGTACTCCTCGCGGACTAGGATGGAGGCTAGGCGCCTAGGCTTGACTGAGTATATTTTAAGTATTGCCTCTACTCCGTATCGTCCGGCTAAATCTCTCATCGAGCCGTAATCTAATATTCTGCCAACGCCGATGAATACTGCATAGTCGCAGACTTTCTGAAGCTCGAGCAGGATATGGCTTGAAATGATTATAGTCACGTCTAGCTCCTTCCTCAAATTTTTTATTAAATTAAGTATTTCCATTCGAGCTAGAGGGTCTAGGTTGGCGGTCGGCTCGTCTAAGAGCAGCATCTCGGGATCTCCCAGCAAGGCTTGTGCCAACCCGAGTCTCTGCAAGTAACCTCTTGAAAGCGCGCGTATTTTTGCTTCTAGGTATTTCTCTAGACCAGTTATTGTCGCTACTCTTTTAACTTCTCTCAAATTTCTCCCTCTTAGTTTTGCTAGGTGAAGTAGGAGCTTGGATACTCTAACGTTTGGAGGATAAGCGGGTTTTTCGTGTAAAACTCCTATTTTCATTCTTGCTTCAACGCCGTTATTCCATGGGTCTAAGCCCAAAACCTCTACTTTCCCCCGGTTGCATTTCAGTAAGCCTGTAGCTATTTTTATCGAAGTTGTTTTCCCAGCTCCGTTGGGGCCTAAAAGCCCGGCTACTACTTTACGAGGTATTTCGAACGTAGCTCCTTGTAGAGCATAAGTTCTTCCAAACTTTTTGTATACATCTTCGAAGTACAGAGCTCTCATAGGGACACCCCTCGGGGTATGCTTACATTTAAACCAGCTACCTGCCCCGCGAATTTCAATCCCTCGGCTACTACCCTATAGCGGACTTCGTAACGCGCTGTTGACTCTACGGCTTCGGCGATTTTCTCTAAGCTAGGTAGAAGTCTATGATTTAAAACCGGGAAAGCCACGGCTTCTATATCGCCTTTTTCCACTTCATCCGAGCCTCGTATAGCGGCGTATGCTTTAGCTACTCTGAGAAGGGTGATGCCAGCTCTAGGGCTAGCTCCCAATTCAAAGTATTTAGCTGCTGATTCTAGAACTTGTGGCCTAGTGCAGGAGATAAAGCGTACGACGATCTCTAGAATTTCCTCAGATACATTCACTTTCTCCGCTATCGTTTCCTGTGCTTCTACTACCCAGCTAGGCTCTACGATAGGATTTAGATCTTCTACAGGTTCTGTAATCCGGGAGAGGTGTAGCCTATAGACGTGTTTCTCGACTTCTAACCCTTTAGGGTAGCCTATTAGAATTCTAGTGGCAAATCTGTCAAGCTGCGCCTCAGGGAGGGGGTAGGTCCCTTCCTGCTCTACCGGGTTCTGAGTGGCTATGACGAAAAAGAACTTTGACCTGCTTCTATCCTCGAGAGGGTATGTCTTACCCCCTATTGTTACCGAGCGCTCCTGCATTGCTTGGAGGAGAGCACTTTGAGTTCTGGGTATGGCTCTGTTTATCTCATCGGCTAGCAGTACATATGTGAATATTGGACCGAAGCGGGGCTCGAATTCTCTCGTCATGGGATTAAATATTAGACTACCAGTTATGTCGCTTGGAAGCAGGTCAGGGGTGAATTGGATTCTACTCCATCCTTTAAAACCTACTCCATCTATACTCATCACGACATCTTCTCCTAATCCCATTAGGTAGGATAACCCCCTCGCGATGGTCGTCTTCGCGACTCCAGGAACTCCCTCGAGAAGTACGTGTCCGTTAGCGAGTAGAGTAGCTAGTAATATTTTAAGTTCCTCGTCTAAGCCCAAGACAACGCTACCTAAACTGTCTAGGAGTTCTGCTGTTTTTTCGGATATCTCTTGTATCTCCAAATTCCCACCTACTCTAAAATCACGACGTCTCCCACTTTAAGCACCTGTCTCCACGGGACATGCACATACTCGCCCCATTCCATACACTCGCGTAATAACTCGTTTACTTCCTTAGGTGCGTTCTCCATAACTTCCTTAACTTTAGATAGTTCTCTCACATCGATTTTAGGGTTTTTGTAAGGGTTTATCAACTCTGAGAACTTTTCCTCGAGCCGCCCATATCCGCGCCTTCTCAATTCCGCCGTAAACTTAAGCCAGTTTATCATAGAGGGGCTAGGACTTACCCTGATGGCCAGCTCTCCTGGACCTATAGCAACTCCAACTACCACTCCAAAAAACCCCCTAGAAATGCTTAGAGCCAGTTTGTTTTTCACTTCTCTATAAGAGGGCTTCCTATGTTCTTTTATCCCCCTGTACTTAGCTTCTCTAGGCGTCGAGAGCAATATAATGTACTCGTCAAATCCCTTATCTATCCAAGCTATTTCCTCTACTGGGAAAAATCCCTTTACTATTTTCTCCCGCCGCTCAGCTTTTTTCCTCGGCGGAGTCAAGCCTTCTTCTCTTGCCAAGGAAACGAGCTCCTGAAGATTTAAGCTGTGGACATTAAAACCCCTCTCAGCTAACCGCCTCCTCAACGCATCCTCGTCGACTACTTCGTCGCCCACGTCTACTTCTATAGAGGCCGCGAGCGTCACTTTATTGCCTTCAACTTTAACTTCTTCAACTCTCCCGTAGACATAACCTTCTGAATCCACCACTAGAGCCCCTACTATCTCTTCAGGAAGCAAGTAGAGCGATCTCCTAGATACCATCACTTTAAAAATAGCATAAAATATAATAAACTACTGTGGATGACCCCTGCAAGCGCTACTACAACCTAGTGAAAACAGCTTCCCTGAAAGCCGCTACTACTTTAGCCGGCTCATCTCCACTTCGTCGAATTGGTATAGGAGTTGAAGTAGAGGATTTTAGGAAATTCGCAGAAGGAGATGATGCTAGACGGATAGACTGGAGGATAACAGCTAGGAAGCCCTCTCCAAGCGGAGATTATGAACTTTTCGTTAAAGAGTATAGAGCTGAGAGGAATTTAAAGCCTATAGTTATTGTAGACGCAACTGCCTCTATGAACTTTTGGAATAAAGCTCTGACAGCGCTTTACGCAGCCTCGTTCATTCTCAACATACTCTCAGCTTTTGGCGATAAACCCTCGCTTCTCCTATTATCTGATAAAGTAGAAGTTTTTAGGAATATAAGCGCCGACGCGCTACCCTACCTACTGGCGAAGAAACTCTGTGAGGCTGAACCCAAGGGGGGTCTTACATTAACCGAGTGTACACAGTATGTGGGTTTGGAAAAACCCATCTTCGTTATCACCGACTACGCTCATTCCCTAGATGAATTAAAAGACTTTCTCCGCTTCATCAAAGCGTCTAATACTCCAACAATGTTCATTCTAGTATCAGCTATAGAAGAAAAAACGGATTATGGATTGGCTAACATAACCTTCGTGGATCCCGAGAAAGGGTATTTCTTCACCTCTAAAGGATCCGTCTTCCAGAAGGAAGTAAACTTACACGTGAAAACCATAAAAAATATCCTTTCACTACACAGCATATTTGTGGAGATCGAAGGACTAAAAAGCTTTACAGCTAAAAGCAATAAAATACTCCTCTGTATTGTAAAAGTTAGAGAAAAGTGTTACTAGACCTCACAATGTCTTTTGTAAGTCCATAGCCAATTCAAACTCCAATTATCTGGATAGCTATGTATGCCGCGTTTTACAGTGCTCGTGCCTTATTGACAATAAAATATTTTAAATCTGAATAAACAGGCTTCTACCAAGGGCTAGGTTAAAATGAATAAAATATTGATAAACGCATATTTATCCGAAATTAGAATATAGTAATGGAAGCCCACGATATTGATAAAATCGAGAAGAGGGAGTAGTGAATAATTTATCTATTCAAACTCTCTTACATATAAGCAAGGTCATAGAGGTGAGAAGGGTATCAGCTAAAAATATGAATCCCCGATACTGATAATATATCCTCTAAGTTATCCTTAAAATGAGTCTCGCTGTGATCCTATGCCGAGGGAATGGGGCGATACGATAGAAAAACTGAGATTAATAGACGGTATAGTAGACTTTGCCCGCGGCTATATACAACTTTCCGTGATGTTAACAGTTATAAATGGAGAGAAAATAATACCGGATTATACTGCTGAAAAATTAAAACTTCCTAGAAAAAGTGTAATAGATGCTATACAAAAACTTAAAAGAAAGGGGTTAATATGCAAAAAAGGTAATATATACATGTTAACAGAAAAGGGGAAAAAATTCTCAAAGTTGCTCCAAGATATAGTGGGCTCTCTCTCCTCAATAAATTCGATAGATAAAATAATGGAATCGTATAGGATAAGCGAAGCCGTACTGCTTATAGGAACGTCAACTAAAGAGTGGGTAGATATTAGAAGCGTCGCTAAACAGCTAGATTTAAAGCCCGAGCAACTTGAAAAATTAATAAAAACTCGAGCCGCAAATCTGGTAAAAATTAGAAAAATAGCTGACAGCACTCTCCTGGCTCTAACCTATGAAGGCGCCGAACTATACGATTTATTGCTAGAAAGCATTAAATTGGGACCTCTCACCGCAAGAACTCTCTCCCTCTTAACGGGAACTCTAGACCCTAGGAATGCCCTGAGAAGGTTTATGGTAGCCTATCTTCTGGTATCAATACTAGTATTCCTAGAATTAACCCAGCCCCCCTACGGGCTCATCTCCGCCGTCGCCTGGGTCATAGCCTCATTCTACTTAGCCTTCTTAATATACTCTAAAAAATAGATAAAATGCGACGATATCATGGCTGAAGAAAGGATCCTACTTAAAGCCAGTATTCTATACCTGATATTCTACACGTGCCGCTTTAACTTCTTCTCAATAATGCCTATAGTAGCTAAAGACCTAAAATTAACTTACGAAAGTCTAGCCTTCATATCTTCAACTCTCTTCATTGGATACGCGCTTACTCTGATACCCTCAGGTTTCCTCGCCGATAAATACGGTCCAAGTATTATTTTATTATCTGGATCGATCATCTCTTCGTTGGCAAATATTCTTATAGCAATAACCGGTGACGAATTTTTACTGAGAGGCTTAATGTTTATAAATGGACTGGGGCAAGGCATGGGGTGGGCTCCGTTAGTAAAGTTAATTTCATTAAAGATAGATAAAAGCAGAGTCGGCTTAGCTATAGGAATTCTGATGAGTTCGGCTATGATAGGTCCATCTATAGCCTATATAGTAGCCAGTTTTATCGCATCCTTCCTAAATTGGCGATTTTCCTTAATAATACCAGCAATAATTTTCTTAATGTACAGCTTTACCTTTAGAAAGATAAAAGCATCTATTCACTCTTCAAAATTAAGGATTGAGGTAGTTAAAGATTTAAATCTGTGGCTTATAGGACTTTCATACTTTTTCTTCTACGCGGTATATAGAGGATTTTTAGTGTGGATGCCGACTTTTGCATATGAAAAATTAGGCTTACACTTCTTAACTGCCTCGCTCTACTCCAGCGGCTTGTCGGCAATAGGTGCTATAATAGGCTACGCCGGATATTATATATCCCTGAAGTTTTTTAACGGAGAAATGAAAAGAGTAATAGCATACTCAATGTTATCCGCTATTCCACCATGTATAATACTGGCTTATACTGGGGGGAATGCCTTAATTTGGCTAACCTTGTTATACTCAATACTTAGCTTACCTCTCTGGCTTTTCTTCATATATCCTCCTAAAATATTCCCGGCAAACGCCGTCGGAACAGCCACAGGAGTCATAGACACTCTGGGATATATAGGAAATTTTGCAGGTACGCTTATCCTAGGTATACTTTATAACAGTTCAGAAAGCGGAAGGGAAATCTTCCCCTCAATAATTTTGGCGTTACTTGCCGGTGCCTTAACCTCACTATTTATCAAGGAACAGGGCACAAAAGCTTAAACAGCATTCCGGTGCACTTGTGCATTCTTTAAGCACCGCCTTCTCTATACGGCGAATTAAAAACTTGTTCGATAAAATCCGAGTTAAAGCATGCGTGGTCATCTAACAGCGATAATTAAACACCTAGGTTACAAAATTAAAAAACGGAAAAATCAACTCAATTATACTGAACATGAATAGTTAGCCGATTGGTATTTCCCACAAGTTTTACTTAATAAATAAATTTAACTAATTTACGGAAACATACGAATTCTTTTTATCGAAGGATAGAATTTTCGGAAAATATTGAAAATAAGAAACACGGCTGACGGCTTTTTTTGAGAGTAAAAATTTTATTGGAGTTACGCGGGGTCGAACTTGAGGGCTCCCCCGTGTCTAGGGGAAAACCCCTAGCTATAAAAGTCGAGGATAACTCCGATCTAATTTTCGCCAATAGAGTTTCAACGCTAAAACTGCGAGTAAAAAACCTGTCTGGAAGAGTTCTAAGAAACATCTACCTAGCCCCGCCCCCCGATTACCGAGAAGAAAGAGAAGTAAAGGGAAAGTACGGCGATCTACAGCTAATGTGGGGAGGAGGAATTGTAAAAGGCTGCCTAATCATGCTGCCAAAGGATAGAACCGAGCTAAAACCTGGCGAAGAAGGCATAGCATACTTCTTCGCGTATCCTGAAGGGAGAAAATCGGAGGAAATTCAAACCCCCCTAGACATCTACATAGAAGACGAAATCGTGGATTGTGAAATAATCAATGTAAAGATAATAAAGGGAGATATTCGAGCCTACGTCTACAGGCCACGCTACGTTCCACGCATAAACGAGTCAATTCTACCCTTAGTCAAGAAAGTTATAGAGGATTATGGAGTGCCAGACGTAGAGACTCGTGTATGGCCTGTAGGCATGACAACCGGAGTTCCAGGTCCTAAGGTTGAAATATTCTTTGAGGATAAGAAAGTAGCGGAAATAACGGGTGATATAGGTAGCGGCTTCATGCACATAGCCAAGATAAAAGTCCATAGGAACGTGTTTATAGCCGAAGCCCTGAGCCCCAAGGGGGGACGGAGATGGTACTGGGTTGCTAGAATATGGTTCTTCTGGCTAGATAAAAACGTTTTCGACGAAGTGCCTGACGGAGAGAGGGTAGAACTGTGGATAAACCCGGAGACAGAGGAAGTAGACTGGCTAATAACAGACGCTCACTGGAAAGAAGTAGCGTATAGAGGACCGGTGGAATGCGCAGAAGTAAAGATTACAGGAGGTTTACACAAAACTCTCAAATCTAAGCTCACTGGCCTAGTAAAATCCTATCATGCGCCTAGAGTAGAAAACATGGAAAGGTATATGATATCGTCCGACAGCCGAGATCCAAGGAAGATTCCTCTCACAGTCCAAGGTATGTAATTGCTCTATAACGGAAACCGATATTTTCACACATTAAGCCACATATCACAAATATTTTTAGATTAAGAAAATATTTCACTCATTACATAGTGATAATAAAAATCTAGACCCAGAACTCTAGCCAATTTTTATGATTTCTTTTTTTAATCAAAATGCCTATGTTTATCGCCTATATCTGTAGACAAGTCGTCTACGAACCCCTTATAATTTTCAACAATATGCTTTAATATTGATAGAAGATTTTTATCCTGGTGAGAATATGAATAAAAAAGGTATAAGCCCTGTAATAGCAACCGTAATAATTGTCGCAGTGGCAATAGCAATAGCCATCGCCGTAGCATTCTGGATGACAGGCATCGTAACGATATTCACAGGACAAGTAGAACAACTACAAGTAGTATCAGCAACACCCTCAGGAACGGCCGATAACTATAAAATTGAAATAATAGTTAAAAATGCTGGCACAACATCTGTTACAGTGGACGGAGTATTTGTCACACCCTCGGATCTTGCTAGTGGCGCATCGATTAAATGTACTATAGATTCAACTGAGTACACGCCTCCAAGCATAAACGATATAAATACAGGCTCCCAATGTACTATATCTCCGGGAGGAAGCGCTAAGATAACAATCGAATCCTTAAAAGGCAAGCCAGGTCAAAGTGTTGAAGTAAAGTTGCATACTGCAGCTGGTAAAGAGTACCCGAAACTGCTAGTTTTACCTTAAAATTCCCTCTTTTTCAATATTTACCCCTAATACTTACTTTTACCAATATTGCTAATGTCTCATTTCTTGATACAATAATTTTTAGAGTATAATCTCCGGCTGTAAGAAATACACACTCGTGTGGGTTAATTTCCTTATTATCTATGAATACTTCATAATTAGGTGTAGTTTTAGTTAAAAGACCTAGTTCGGAAAAATTAAGTGTGATATTATAGCATCCAGGTTTCTTTATCCTTAAAGTTTGAATTATTTCGACTGAATAATTCATCTTTACTTTTTTAACAATTAATAATTTTGTTGGTTTGCTTATTGGATAAGGGTATACTCCTTCTGGCATATCTACAATCTCGCCACCAGTTTCTATAGTTAGAAGTTCTGGATGAATCGCCGTAACTAAATAGGGATTTTTCTTAATGAACGTATTATGGAGTATTTTTTTATTATTTTTGTAATAAAATACTGTTGTGGATCCATTAAGTAAATTTACTATTATTCCATTGTAACCTCTTTTTAGCAGGAGTACATTCTCGCCTACCGCATAAGTGCCATAATCGGGTGCGTAAATATATAGGCTACCTTGTCTCCAGACATGGTACATAGGAAGAGTATCTATAAGTATATAGTCTACGTTTTCTACTTTCCATGCTATGAGTTTCAGGCCTTTCTTTAATTCCGTTTCATAGGAATCAGTTCTTATAAGTATATTCTTTCTGGTAATTTCTACTTCAACAGTATGTACTGGCTTTTTATCTAACATTGAATACATAAATATTGTCTCTTTGCTTTTTGTTGCTATTATTGCCATTAGCTCACCTGAATTCACAAAGAATTTCATGCCCGGAATAATTTCTAATAAAATTTTTGTTTCATTTTCAAGTGAGCTAAATGCGAAACTCAGTTCTTTTTTATCTGATTTTAAGGTAATTTCTAGTATTTTTACCGATTTATCGAGAATATGTATTTCATTACATTCAACCTCTATTGGAGGCGTAACCATAGGCGTTCCAGTAATTCCTGGGATTAATGTTGAGTAAACTCTTGGTCTATTCCATAAATGAGGAATTACGTGATTGGGAACAATTGCTGAGGCATTTTCTGGTATTAGCTCTATTGCCTTTTTTAATGCTTTTATGTGATTTTCATCTATGCTTGGTTTTATTGGTACTGTGTGGGCGAAAGTGCTTTTGTCCATATATCCTAGTCCTATAGGCCCGAGTATGATGCATATTGTTACAGATGCTATAAGAATTGCAAAAGCTATTACTTGTTTTTCTCTCAATCTTTTTATTGTTAGAATATGTAATTGAGCGCTTATAAAGAAAATATATTGGAAAAATGGACTGTAATATTCTGGAACACTGGTAAGGAGTGCGACTACTATCCATGGTCCAGCTAGAAGTATAAATCCTATGGGCTCTGTTAATGGTATGAATAATAGTGGAGCAAGTAAGATGGTTAAGTATTTGATCTTTGCTACATGTAAAATTGTTTGACAGAGTAGAGTTTTTGGCTTAGAAAGCATATTCAACAATATTTCTGCAGGTGTTGTTCCTAGATTTCCAAAGGTATATTCAAAAGAAAACTTTGTTTGTATAGGATTAATAGTGGAGATTATGGCCAAGCCTATGATTAATGTTGATAATGCTATTATCAGCATTAAAAATGAATATTTTATTACCTTCCTATTTTTTCGATTTTTTAAATATATATATAAAGAAAGCCCTATTATTAATATTGGCGCAAATTCTATTATCAAGCATGTTAGCATAGCATATAGGATCATTTTAAGGTAGTCGCGCTTTAGAAAGTGTAAATATATCAGGGAATAAAATAATGGTATAAATGCTTGTTGATGGAAATCAAATAAGTTTGCTAACTGATTTGGTAAATAAAACAGGTAAGCTAATGCAATATATAATGAGATTTTTCTGTTAGACGTGTAGTTGTAGGCTATTTCATATATTGGATAAGCAGCAGATGCAATTGCTACAGACTGTATAATAAGCAAAGTATGTGGATATGGAAAAATATAGAATATTGGCATCAAAAATATAAGGAATGGCGAGAAATGGATTCCAAAATAAGAACCAGAAGGATTAAAACAGAGTTCAATATTGTAATAGAAAAATTTGCCTCTAAATAATGTATTATAGAAAATCTGTGAAAAAATCCCTAGATCAAAACCATAAGTCAAAAAATGTTCATGACGCCAAATAGAAACATATGAAAAGTAGACTGAGTAAAGGAATATTGCCATGTAAAGTATCTTTTTCTCAGAATATAGCTCGGATCTTTTTATTATCTTTTTAATATTCATCACCTGCCCCTATCATAACTGTAATACCTATAAGTATTAGTACAGAAGTAAAAAATAATTAAAACGTTACTGGTAGCGGACAATGCAGGAAAAAACAGGTATTACACAAAAGAAAATGAGATTTCTTTCCATAAATTATATAGATAAAAGTTCATTAGTTAAAATTTTGGGCATTATCATTTTGTCGAGATTATTGTTAATATTATCTGCCGAGATTGGTATACATGTTCTAGGTATTCAAAATGATGGTACATGGGTAATAGATATTCCTATAATTGGTTCTTTTGCGAGATGGGATGCTGCTTATTATTTGTCAATAGCTTCTTTATGGTATAGTGATGAATGCTTTTTGGCATTTAGACCCTTATTCCCTGCTTTAATTCGATATATAAGCTTACTAGTGTTCAAATCTACGTCATGGGAAAATTTGATTATAGTATCTTTTGTAGTTAATTTTTTATTGACCATTTTGTCTTTCTATATTTTGTATAGATTAACGTTATTATACTATGGTAGAGACGTTTCGTTTAAAACAGTTTTGCAATTTGTAGCCACTATTTTCTAACACCGTATCCTGAGGCACTATATTTTGCTCTTTTAATATCTTCCATATTTTTGTTGGAAAAATCTGTGCTATTTCTTTCTTCTATTTTAGCTTTTTTAGCTGGTCTCACTAGGCCAGAAGGTATTTTGTTATTTATAGTGTACATGGTTAGATTTTTACAACTGCCTGATAAGAAACGAAACATTAAGCTATTAATAGCGTCTATAGTTACTATTTTAAGTTATCCTTCTTTCGTGATACTCTCGAGTTCTGAGTTTTATAAGCCTGTATCTGTTGAAAAATTATGGCCAAAATATACCTTTACAGATTTCTTACACGTGATATGGTCTCAGATAATAAAGTCTTTAACTCAAATTGATAATGTTTCAATAATGTTTTCATTTATAGTCTTAGTTTTGGTCTGTTCGTCGCTAATTATTGATTGCCGATCTTTTACTAGGAGAGAATTATTAAGTTATTATATATGGTGTATAGTAGCAATAATTTGTTTTTTAATGATTGCCGATTTCAGATCGTTTCCAAGACTTTCTTTACAATTATTTCCGATAGCTTGGATTATTGCAAGAAGAACGAGACTTATTATAATACTGTCCTTTTTTATACCTTTAAGTATAATAAGCACTATTTTATACGTTTGTTGGTATCCTATTTTATAGTGATCTTGAATCAGCTAATATAGGATTTAGTAGTCAAACATTAGCTTTGCCAATAATTTAAAAATTTTAAAATATTAATCTAATCAATTGAGTTAAGAAATTTATTATTTCCTTTGTTGAGAATTTGCTTTTCCCTCTTCTTCTTGGTTCAAAGGTATAAGGTATTTCTGTAATCTTTCTATACTCTCCCTTTGTTATAATTTCGAGCAGTATTTTAAATCCAATTGGATTTATGTCCGCATTTTCTATCACTTGTTTCTTTAGCATGAAAAAGCCTGATAATGGATCTTTAATTTTTCTTGCTTTAGGTATTGTAATACGCGTGATTAAGGCCGCGGCCTTAGATACAATTTTTCTGTTGAAGTTCCATTTTTCGATTTTTCCTCCTTTAATATATCGGGACGCTATAACTATATCATAGCCTTCCTTAATTTTTTTAAACATTTTTGGTAGTAGTTCTGGTGGATGTTGTAAGTCGGCGTCCATTACCGCTATAATTTGGCCTTGTGCGCTTTCGAACCCTTTTAGTATTGCTGAGCTTAAACCTTGCTTGTTTTTACGTATTATAAGCTTTATGTTATTGTGTTTGCTTGTTATTTCTTTTATTTTGTCGATTGTTCCATCCATGCTATTGTCGTCAACAAAAATTATCTCGTATTCGGTATTAGCTAATGCTTTGGCTATTCTGTTAAATAATGGTTTTATGTTTTCGGATTCGTTATAAGTTGGTATGATAATTGATAGTTCAAGTGATTTTTTCACGGTATATGTTTATACAATGATTTATATTTATTAATTTAATTGTTTTTCGTGTATATTAGAAGGTAAAATGGAATAGTATTAATACTATTGCTGAGATCATCCCGTAATTCATTATATTAACTCTGATAAAGTTATTCAGGCGTAAACGTTAACATGTAAGGCTCTAAAAACATCGGAGTATAGACGTAGTGGTATACCCATCCATCTTCGCCGTGTTCAGATTCTTGTATAATCGTCGGAAAGAACATAGCAGTATGTTTCTTTATTTCTAAAAGTATGTGGAGATCTAATCTTGTAGGTTTATTTGAGCTTCTAGATAATAATTGCCATTTCTTCTAGCTAATGATACTGGAGGAGGAGGATCATAGTCAAATATACTAAAATATCCTCCGCTATTCATATGGAATATGTTATGCGCTCTTAATGTTCCTATACTTGAAATAACGGCTAACGATATGGAATTATTCCATTCTGAAACGAGAAATGCTGGTTCCTCACAAACTTCAACATTTCCATAATAGGTGTCGAAAAGATCAGCGGTAATTTCGCTAAATTTTCCGGTTTTTGTATAATTTTCTTTTCTCTGTATTTCAAAAATACCGGCTCTCCTGAAGATGTTAAAGTAACTATATATAGCCAGTAAGTTGATAGTTTCAGCCAATCGCTCCAATCTCCAGACAAATCTAACGGACTATTATCTTTTAACCAGTAAATTCTCGTATATACAGGAATATAATAGACATCGTTTGTAACGGCTACCATTGAAAGCGTTGAATAGTAATCGTCTTCTGTCTCGTAAATATTCCAGGGAGGCCCTACATAATTTGTATTAAGTACTGCTAATACTCTTATTGGAGCATATATTTTGGATATGGATATATATTATCCATTATCGTCCAATTACCTTTAGGCCTAAATCTGCCATATTTCGGCGGTAAACCTATTTTTAGGGTATAGACATGCAGATCATAGCCGCTACTCCATTCCAGTCCCAGCTTTATACTTTTTATAAGCAGTCCGTACAGCTCTGTTCCCTTATAGTCAATGCCAAGTAAGTATTTCCCTAGAGTTTTCTATTTTAATATTTTAGACGCTTTGATTTCCGATTATTTTAAAAAATCGGAAACCCTAAAGTATCTATACCTCTACTTCATAGGTTGGGGCATAAATTTCTACAAACATTGGTGCATAGAGATAAGACATTAACCAATTATCCTCTCCGTCCCCAGTCTGATAACCATAAAGATTTACTGTATAGCTAAGATGGAATTTCTTGTTAATTGAAACCGTATAACCCGCGATGACTTCCCATAAATTATTAGGATCGATTATATGATTACAAAACTCATACTCAACTGATCTTTGAGTTTCGCCTAAGAAATTATAAAAACCTATGCCAAAACGTGGTTCTTCACCTTTAAGCGAATATAAACTCCTTACTCCATCTAAGTCAATAATAAAGCTTCTTCCTATATCACTACTCCAATGAGTCGCCGTAAAATACGGCTTTTCAGGAGGAAAGAACACATCACTAAGAAAATCCCAAATACTTTCAGCATCATCATAATTTCCAGACTCACTCACATTTCCGTAAGCTCCTTCATATTTTTTAATGTACTCGTAATACTCTGGTTCAGAGCCTCCCATTAGTTGGATCATCCAATATCCTCTACCAGCGTGACTGTTTAGCCAATAAAAGTAAGCGTGTATAGTTACATATTTTGTACCATTTGTTACTTGAAGTATTTGGAGAGTAGCCCAATAATCTGTACTATCAATTCCTGCATTATATGGGCTTCCAACTCTACTAGTATTAAGTATTGCAAATATCCTTATAGGAGCTCC
The DNA here is from genome assembly GCA_964501905.1 of uncultured Thermofilaceae archaeon. GTDB lineage: Archaea > Thermoproteota > Thermoprotei > Thermofilales > B69-G16 > B69-G16. The sequence goes on from CAZCTW010000006.1 coordinate 73,677, forward strand.
AATCCATTGGTAGTAACCAGTATAGTTAGAATATACTTCCCATGTTCCTTTCGACCTGTAATATCCAGGTCCTAGCTCTAAGAAACTCGTACTTTTATAGTCGAAAGTGTGTATAAATAGCGGACCGAATGCTTGATCATTTTCGGGGTCTCTTAGTACTATGGCTGCTGTTCCTTTAAGATCCCATCCTAAGTTTCTTGCTATATGATGCTCCTCGTCCAAAAGTTCGATATCAATATCATTACTAATTATATCTTTATGAGAACTATCTTCTCTATATGACAAACTTGTAGCATATTCTTTCATCATGGCATCGAGATCGTCTAACCACCATATGGTGACTTCTTTAATATTGTCATTAACATTATTTTTAAAGTGTACTTGGAATACTAGTCTATTAGAACTGTTGAAGTTTATCTGCGGATCCGCTAATCCCGTGGGCACATATAGCTTTCTACCATACCAATATATGGGTTTCCATACTTCATATTGTACCGGCACTTCTCTAGATTCGCTATACGTTACGTTAACTCTATATTGTTTTATAGGAATAGAGGGGACTGGTATAACTAAAACTCTTTTAGCAGCTAGAGTTATATTATCAATTCTAATATATTGCCAATCGGTTATACTTGCTTCAGTTTCAGCATATACAGATAGCCATATGACTCCCGTATAACCGCTTTGTCCTACTAATTCATCGATAGCCTCTGTTAAATTAACAGTTATTGTTGTCCAATCTGTATTTCCACTTCCACTAAATACTAGCTTATTTTTCTCCTCTCCTAGTTTATTAAAAGTTGAGATGTATACTTTGAAAGTTGTAGAAGAAGATGCTTCTGAACTAATGTCAAACGATAAAAGGCCATAGCTACTTAAGTTTATAATAGTTAATATTGGAGAGAAAAGCCATATCCAAACGTCCCCCCATATCAGATTCGGAACCCACGATGGTTTATTGCTTTTAAATTTTAATTCTAAATATTTGTTTGTGCCAGTACTATTAACGTTTAGATCTGCTTTTCCACTGTCAAATGTATAATCTACACCCCACCAATTAAAACCAATTGGCGGTCTTAGTACGTAAAACCAGCCTTCAGTCTTTGAATTTTGAAAATTCCAGCTGATATCAGTTAGCCCTAGATTAATACCTGCCCAATGGAGATTCAAATACCAGTCAAATTCGAGAGTATATATTTCAGGCGGCATAGTAGAAAGTTTAAAGGCTTTGATCTTTCTTATTTTAACGTCATCGAGTTGAATCTCTTCCCATTCATCAGATGTTTTACTTTTTTGAAACTCTGTTACGCATTCTATTCTTATTCTGATTTTTCCATAATAGACGCCAGAACTTATTATTGGTAAAAGGCTATATTCTCTATGAATCCAATCTGTCGAGCCGCTGATGGTATCGAGCAATGCTTCCCGAACCGGTGTGTTTGAAGGATCTAGTATTTGAATTTTAATATTAAACGTGGTCGTTTGGAGATGCGTTATTGTTTTTATACTCATTTCCAAATATTTATTCTCGATATATTCTCCGTTGTATTTTAAAAAACTAAGCTCAATTATTGGAGAGTAAAGAGATGCTTGTACACTTCCAGTACCTCCAATTTTTTTAAATCTAAATCTAAGCTTGTCCCCCGCAGTTAAACCGCCGTCAGGATCAGTATCACTATCATGCCATCCGAAAAACCACCACCATTTTGGGTAAATATCAACATTATTTGATCCGCTATCTTCGATACCATACCATCCTTGATCACCTAAGGTTCCATCAAACGTATACCAAATGCCATTACTATCGTAGGCCCATAAAGTGTCTGGTGTGTTTCTTGTTATTTTCAGTTGTATCCATTTGTATGAGTATAGTTCTACTATTATTCCTCTTTCGTCTTTTAGTATTATTTTTAGTGGGGCTACTTTTTGCTCTGTTCCTTGGAAGAGTTTTAGATAGGGTTTTATCGTTACTTTATATGTTCCGTTGCCTAGGTACTCTACGTTTTGTATTTCTGCTTGTATCCAGTCTCCGTAGTTTACGGGGTCTGGGTGTAGGATGAGTATTTGGCCTTTTTCCCATAGCCATGGGTATGGTTTTTGGTCGTCGTATAGTACTTGGATCTTGAATGTGGTTGTGTTGCTGGGTTTGTCGCTTGTGAAGGAGTTTTCTATTATCCATGCGTGTAGGCTTACTGTTATATTGGTTTTCCAGTTGTATAGTCCGTATTTTGTTATGTTTAGTTTTAGGGTGGCGAATGCGGCCGATATGCTTTCTGGGTAGTACCAGTAGCATTTCGTTAGGTTTGCTATTTTTCTCGTTCTGTCGTGTAGTTGTATTGTTTTTTCTGGATATTCGATATCTACCTGTACTCCTAGCTCTGAGTATACGTATGTGATGTATTGTTTCCATCTTGAGAGGAATTCATAGGCATAGATTCTGCCTATTGTAAAGTTGTGTCTTGCATTTGACCCGTAGCTTTCGTTTAGGTACGTGTGTGTGGCGTTTGCAAGGACGTAGGCTAGTGCTCTTTTAAAGTCTGCCGTTATGGCTTCTACTATTTCTTTTGTCGCTTGATATCTTAACGCTGTATAGTACGCCTTCGTCGAGTATACGTATGCTATTACTGACAGTAGTAGGATTGATATTATAAGTGATACCATAAGGAGGAATTGTCCGCTTTTCCCCCTTCTCATCTTCTATACCCCAGTTGTAGAATTATCAAAAGTACTTTGCCCCTCGCTTTGCAGGTGCAGACGTATGTGTATTTTATGGTTTCCATTTCCGCTAATCCTTCTCCCGTTTCTATGTTGGATATAGGTTTGCTGTTTAAGGGTTTTATTTTTAAGTTGTTTTCTATTGTTCCGCTTATTTCGTAGATTGTTAGGTTAAAGGCTATATTTGCTGGTACCATGAACTGTAGTATGGCTTTTAGCTGTTCTTCCCAGTTGTCGTTATACTTTATTTGTCCGTTTTCTTCTTTGTAGATTATTTCTTCGATTATTTTAGCGTTGGCCATGTAGTTGATTATGCTGTATCCGGTTTTTACTAGGCTTTTTTCTTCTCTGAAGAATACTGTTCCGGGTGGTCGAGATAGTAGGCCTGCGATTGACATGGCTACTATAACTATTATCGCCGAGACTATCGCCTCCACTAATCTAGCCTGTCCTCTGCGCCTTATGGCTGTGCGAACCTCCATAAGCATAATTTTATATAGTATGAGTATCCTTCGATATATACGGTTTTTGTCGAGCAAGCTACAGCCGCCCTGGGTATTGTTTCGTATCCGTAATCTACGGGGGGTGGGCGTAACGCTATGAAGAATTTCTGATTTCCTAACTCGTCGTAGCCGATGAAGGCTATAAGGTATGAGTAAGGTTCGATGAAGTCGAGTTTATAAACGGTGTACTCGTTGATGGTCGATTCTTCGGTTGCATTTACGAAGAATACGTTTTTAACTGTTTTAGATACCTGGGGGACTATTTGCGCTACTTTGCCATCTTCTATTTCTGTACAGTTGGCTATTATTTTTTCATCGATTACCGTCGCATAGGTGAAGTTTTCGCTGTAGAAATCTACGGTGGTGCTGCCGAAATAATCTGTTCTTATAACAATTGCGAAAGCGATTTGATTCGTTAAGCTTGTTAAATTATCTTCGAAATCTATTATGCATTCTCCGTTTATCCTCGTTACGTTTAACCTGCTAAAAAGCTCGTATTCAAAGGGATCTCCTGAGAGAGATGTAATGATAAAGTAGTAGAGCGTTATGTTTGCCCCCGGCATCGGAGTTCCCAGGAAGTTTTTCGCTTTTATCTTTATTTTTTGAGGGATATTGAGCACAGTATTATTCTCAAGTATTTCAACTTCGATGATTACGGAGGGTTTTATCTCTATTTTGAATTCATAGCTTTCCTTTATTCCTAGTTTTTCGGCTGTGTATCGCCAGTCAACATATGAAGGATTATTATACTCTACCCCGTGTATGCTTCCATTCGCTATCCTTGATATTTTGTCAACGTTTAGAGTGTAGGGTTCGCCTTTGCTATTTTGGTCGTATAGCCCAAACTGGTTGGGCGGTGTAAGTTTAGAGCCCCAGTCTGGTGGGTCTCCAGTGTATGTGATTATGAAGTCCATTAGGCTTTCTGCATAGTCTATTATTTGTTCAGCTTCTGTCTCGGCTAGTGGGGTAGTTATTAAAACCAAGTATTGTGTTGTAGTGTATAGTATGAGTAGTAGTATGAGTCCTATGGCGATGTATTCTAGTATTACGTGCATGCTATCCCCTGTAGCCTAAGCTTACGTGTAGTTTGTCTTGGTCTGAGAAGCATACTATTAGGGGTTCCTTATAGGCGCTCGATATTTCATATGCATAGAATATACCGGTATTATCTATCTCCCCCTTTTCGTCATAGTTGAGCACTATGTGTCCTCCTTCGCTAAAGCTTAACTCGACTTGTGTTGACACCCATGTTTTTAGATTGAGGTATGCTTTTAGATAGTATTTACCATTTTGTTTTTCTATTGTGAGATTGTAGGCGTATCCATCGATGTCTCTGGGTATGCTGAGTTTGACGTAGTAGTAGGTGTTGCTGCTTTCCCCTAGATTGTATAATGCGCTGAGGCTTATGATTTCCGAGGCTACATAATTTGCTACTTCTCTGAGTTTGGTTTTTATTGTATTTATTTTATTGAATTCTTGAAGCCAGGTAAATACGAGAATTAGGGATATCATTATCGAAATAAGAGCTATGGTTCCTATAATGTGTGAAAATACTGGGTGCGGGATTTTATCAACCCCCTATTGATATTTCTACAGTTGCTATGTTTACTATGAAAGCTATTTCGCAATTTTCAGGTATTTCATCTTTAGATATCGCTTCGGTCTGTTTTTCTACACCGTTGACGTATGCCTTGATCGTTATATCGTCTCTTGGACACGAGATTATTTCGCTTTTTATATCTTTGTTCCTTACGGTTATTGTTATTGTTTCAACTCCGCCCATTTTTCCTGCTGTTAGGTTTATGTAGCTTATTTCAATTAGATAGTAGGAGTGGACTACGTTGTTTTCATCTGTGTAGTTTATTATGCCTAGTTTTTGAACTCTAAACCGGTAGGTTGTGCAGAATATTAATGCTCCATTTGATTGGGTAGTATTTACCAATACTAAAGGTTCGTCTGCTTCGAGAATTATTAGTTTATTTGAGCCTTTAAGAGTTTGATTGCCCGGAACTGATACTAGACTTCCTCCTCTGTATAGAATGGCCCCTGGTTTTTCATCGATAATGCTTAAAATTTCATAAGTTGAGTTGAATACTTTTAGCTCGAGTTTAGGGAGGAAATCTTCTGTATAGCTTGGTCCACCTCTTCTGGCGTTTATTCTGACGAAGCCAGATGATCCTTTAGAGAAGCTTACTTTTTCGATTAAATCGGCTAGGTATATCATGGAGTTTTTAGCCATTTCGAATTCTGTGTATTCTGCCTGTAATTCCAGGAATTCGTACATTAGGTAAACGCTGTATAGTGTTACGACGAATAGCATTGAGAATAGTATTACCGAAGTTATTACGGGGGTTACTCCGCTTTTGTACTTCTCCTTCATTAGACGATGCCTCCTATTAGGCTACTGAATATGGGGGACATCCATATTGTTAGTAGGGTGGTTAAGACTAGGAGAATTGAGTGGAAAAATCCTCCGTATACTCTTTCGGTGGCGATTTTTCCGGCTGTTAACCCCATTATATAGGAGTTTAGCACTATTGGTGGTAGGAAAGTTCTTGTAAGGCTTATTACTGCTACGCTCATTCCGGCTATGTGCATTATGTGATTGAGGAACACTATTAAGACGATAACTACTAGCGTCGTCACTATCGCGCCTACATATGGAATGATTATCAGTGGTTTAAGCATTCTCTTTTTCTCTTTCTCCACGAGTTCGATCATTTCCGCGAAATTAGCTAAGCTTTCTAGAGTTTCCGGCGTGCCTCCTCCAACTTCGATACTTTCTACTAGCAGGAACATTGTTATTCTGGCAAGCCAGCTTTTAACCTTTTTTGCAAAGTCATCGTATATACTCCTTAAGGGCCTCCCCCAACCGAGTTTTTTCGCTATGAGTTTCAAGTGCTTCGAGAACCTACCATATTCTCTTTCTGAAAGATTTATAATACATTTTTCGGGTGAAAGTCCGGTTTTCCTCGTTTCCACGAGATCTCTTAGAAAGCGTGCGATACCGAATTCTATGCCTCTATACTCTGCCATGTAGTATTCAGTCACTATCCATGAAGGTAGAAGTCCTATTATCATAGCCAGCGATAAACTTACTCCAGTTTCAAATCCCGCCGCCAGACCCATGGACTTTACTAGCGAGTCGATGAAGTTTTTATACGGTAGCAAGAATGAGGGGACGGGAGTAATGAAGTATGGAGCTGTAAAGAAAAAGGCTAGTATTATTGTTAATGGTAATGAAACAGCAAAGTATACATAGTAAGGTCTATAGTCAGATGTTGGGTATTTAGGTTGAAGCATATCGGCTACGTAAATAAACAGTGCTGAAATTAAGGGCATAACGACGTATGCGAATAGGAAAAACTCGGCTCCCGACATAACTGGTAGCATCGCTTGGGCTAGAACTCGGTTAATTATGAACACCGTGTATATGGATAAAGCTAAGACGACTGTTACAGCCAAGTAAGCCTCCATAAGCATTCCAACTCTTTCAGCTATCGCCCTTACCTCAGATATTCTATCTTTAAACATTATTTCCGTCTGCTTGTTAAGGTAATGGACTACGTCGCCGCCAGTTTTTAAGGTGGCGGCGTATCCCAGCATTAGCTCTTTATACTGCCTATTTGGCACGTTTTTTGCAGATTCTTCGATAGCTGTTAGCGGATCCTTTCCTAGAGCTTTAACGTTTATGAAGAATTTTATAGCTTCCTTCTTTATCTCCTTAAAGAGGTACTCGGGGGCTTTTGCTAGGCGTTCAAAGCTTATATAGGGTGAAACTCCTCCAGTCGCCATAGTAGATATGTAGGCGGCTAGGTAGGGGGATTCTAGGCTTAACCTAGTAGATCTGTTGTATTTGGATATGGATGGTATAAGAGCCATGATGAACACGACTAGTAAGGGGAGACCTATTGCCGATGCGATGGGTATTAGCATTAGAAAAAGGGGAGGGAGAAAAGCTAGAATTCCCATAGCGTATAGCGTTGCGAGAGAAGCAGAGAATAAGGAATTTAGGATTAAAGTTATTAGGAAGATAAAGGCCATTAGGGAGGCGTAGGCTTCAGGATATATTTTGATATCGGCGGCTCTTATATCAGAATCCAAGTTTTTGAATAATTTGAAGAATATTTTTCCGAGCCACCAGAAATTAGCATATATAAACCCTATAAAACTCAACCTCTCCCCCCTCCGAGCTCTTTTTCTACGTACTTTCTTCCCATTTCAGTAAGCTCGAAGCCTAGGAGGGGCGCTCCTCCTGAGTATACAACGGTGTTTTTTATCAGCTTCTTTTTATTCAGTTCTCTGATGTGGCTCCATATTCTGAGCGGATCGATGTTTAGCTGTTTAGCTATAGCTTTGTAGTCGAGAGGTTTGCCCTCTCTGTATATTAGCTTCAATATCCTTTTCTGGATTTCATCTTCTGAGTACTCTTTCTCCTCCACCACGCTCGCTGAGACTTTTTTCTCTTCCAAAATTTTGCTGGTTTCCACTTTGGTAATTGACACGGGTCTTCTTGGAATAAGTTCTATAGCTCTCGCCATCTTCTTTACTTCTTCAGGGAACATGTAGAATTTAGTTATTATCTTTGATACATCGGATACATCCCTGATTTTGCTCTCTATCATCCATTCGATTATCCTCTTTCTATCCTCAATTTCTTTTTTGAGTTGAGAAACGGGAATACCCGTCCTTAATGAGAGAACGGTTAGTAGGTAGCTGTCGTTTACTCTTTCCAATTTATCGGTAAGCGGATTCCACTTAACTATCTCGATATATTCTCCGAAATCTTTAATCTCCCAAATTGTCTTCACTCTTCTGGCGAAACCTCCTCCAGGCAAGGGGGTTCTCTCGATGTGAATTACGATGTTCATTAGGGGGATGTAGGGTTCTGATACGTTCATAGGCGAGCTCATAAGTCTCCTAATTACGTTTTCTAAGCTATCTGCGTGGAATGTCGAGAGGCCTCCATGGCCCGTTGCCATGGCTTGGAACAATACGAAGGCTTCTCTACCTCTTATCTCGCCTACGATTATGTAGTCTGGCCTATACCTAAGTGAGATTCTTACTAGCTCGTACAGGTCTATTTCTCCGGTCTTAGATACTCCAAGCCCGTAGCTTTCCCTGCTTACTAACTGTACCCAGTTTTCGTGTTCTATGTTTATCTCGGGGGTTTCCTCTATCGTTACGAGCTTATAGGAGGGCTTAATGAAGTTTAGTAGAGCGTTTAGCAGTGTGGTTTTGCCAGCCGCTGTGCCGCCGATGACTATGACTGTCATTCGATGTTCGAGCATAAGCCATAAGTAAGCAGCTGTCCAGGAGTCGAGAGTTCCGGATTCTATCAGTTCTATTATCGAGAATGGTTTTTCTCTGAACTTTCTAATGGTGAAAGTGCTGCCTCTGGGGGATATTTCCTCTCCGTAGGTCGCCGCTAGCCTATGTCCTCCTGGCAGTCGAGCATCGACCACCGGAAAAGCAGTGGATACATGTTTTCCGGCTATGTGAGCTAGCTTTACGATAAACTCCCTCAGGTAGTCGTGCGATAGGAACATCACGTTTGAAGGTATGCTCTCGTACTTTCTATGCCAGACGTAGATCGATTTTTCGACGCCGTTACAGGAAATATCCTCGAGTAGGGGGTCTAGCATCATGACGTTTATGGGGCCGTAGCCTAGCAGGTCGCGCTCTACATAGTATATGATTTTGTCCCAGCTTTTCTCAGTTAATCCTTTGAACGCTCTCCTATACTTTTCTAAAAGCCTTCTAGCTTCTTTCACTACATAGTTTTTGACATCTTCTTCTATTGTAGCTGGAGGCTTCATTTCCACGCTTAGTATATCGATGAGTTTTTTAACCACCTTTTTTTCTTGAGGCGTTAGCTGTACTTCTTCTATAAAGTAGGCGGTTTGTCCACCTAGCTGGGGTATAGAAACGATTTTTACCTTAGCGAAGGGTTCCACGACCCAATATTCTTCAATAATCTTGTACTCCGGTTTTAGGGGGAGAAAATACACAGTGTCCTCGTCTGTATACTCTATTTCTATTCCCCAGTATTCGATTCTTTTCTTTTTCTTTTCGGCCTTTTTCGCTTTCTTCTTTTTTATTCGCTTCTCAACTTTTATAACTGTACTTTTGTCTTTTTCCTCTACTCTATTTTTTACATCTTTGCTCTTCTTTCCGAATATGAACGCCATTATTTATAACCTCGTAATATATTGAGGCGTCTTCTATCTAATATTGATAACTCATTGCCTAAATACTCCTCATAAGTAATAGATACGATTATTACCCTCTCATTTATTATTTTAAGAAGAGTGGTGTTATTAATGGAAAACTCTGAGCATAGCGCCTCTCGCAAAGACGATGTAATTGAAAGAGGAGAGGATATTTTAAGGCAGTTGGTACTTAAGAGTAGAGGCTTAATAGAGTATGCTATGGTTGTAAGCCCTGAAGGCTTATCCTTATTCCATTATCTTCCTAAAGAATATGATCCAGATTCTCTTTCGGCGGCTACTATAGCTATGATAGGAGCGCTTACGTCGGCTCTTGGGATTTTGGGGAAGACTAGTTATTTAAGACTTGATGTAGAACTGGAAGATGGAAGTCATTTAATAATATCTCCTCTTGAAGATTATATTTTAGTTATTTCTACAACTAGAACTCCCAATTTAGGTTTCATTTATTTTATTATTGAAACTTTTTCTTGTAAATTAATTCAATTAATAAAGTCCAGTTTAAAGATTTAACTGAAAGCGGCGAACCCTTAAAATTACTTCCAAAATACTCAAACCTATGGGAAAATAAGCTCTAAACTATTAATTTAAAGGCAATATTTTTAAGTACAATTCACATAAGTTTATAAAGTGGATAAACATGTCAAGTCGTTATGACGTTATAAAAAAGATATTGGATGAACTTACTAAAGATAATCCTTACATAGATTTCGCGGAAATTGTAAGCGCGGATGGTCTTCCCATAATGAGCTCTACTGAGTCGCCTGAGGAAGAATCGAGAATAGCTGCTATGACGGCCGCCATGAGCGGGGTTGCTACCAGGTTTATCTCAGAGTTGAAAAGGGGTAAGGTGGATTGGATTGGATTATTTGCTGAAGATGGTGGAGGAGCTATAATAATTGGCATTAATCCTGAAGCTTTTCTAGTAGCCATGTTTTCGCCTAGAGCTAAGCTTGGACTTGTTCTTCACGACGTTAAAAGGGCTAGAGGGAAATTAAGCGAAATTTTAATGTGATGGGGATCTAATGGAAGAGAATATTTCTTCTTTACTTCTAAAACTTGAAGAAATATTAAGGGATTTTAGCCGCGATTTTGTAGGCTTAGAATCCGTCCACCTATTAGACGGTGAAGGATTTACAGTGGTAGCTTTTAAAAGTAGCGATAGAAACGAGAAAATTCTATACCGTTTAATAAATTTGCTTAAGGAGGACTTCCCCACTTTAAACCTTCTCGAAATCGAAAATCCTCATACTAGGCTCTGCCTTGCCAAAATCCCCGACACAAACTACTTCATCGCAGTATATGCTTCCAGCAGGATAGCCGCAGGTTTAGTTAGAGTAAAAATTAGGAATCTAAGCCGTAAAATAAGGGATCACCTGATTTCTCTCGAAAAATCCGTCGAGCAGGAGGAAGAAGTAGATGTCCAGGATTTAATGAAGTTACTAGAATTCTTATCTAAGAGGTGATCATGTGAGAAAGCCTAAAATTGTGAAAATCGTTATTACAGGACCTTTTGCATCGGGTAAAACCACTTTTATAAAGAGCCTGAGCGAAATAGTCCCCGTAGTTACGGATGTGGGGCTTAAAAGTACTTTTGAAAAATCAATTAAAAGATTCACTACCGTAGCTCTAGATTATGGAAGAATAAGAGTGGGCGACGATTTAATCGTTCACCTGTTTGGTACTCCAGGGCAGTTTAGGTTTAGCTTTATGTGGAGGATTTTGGCCAGGGGGATGCACGGCTATATTCTACTCGTCGACAGTAGCAGGCCTGAGAGCGTAGACGAGGCTGTACATGTCTATAATTTCTTTAGAAAGATAAAGGATGCCCCCCATATAATTGCCGCTAATAAACAAGATGTTGAAGGATGCTTATCTCCCGAAATTATTAGAATAATGATGAGAATTCCTCCTTCAGTTCCGGTAGTACCTTTAATTGCCACGGATCCCGAGAGCGTTAGGAAAGCATTAATAACGCTTGTAAAACATATGATAATGTGGTATAGTGCTAGAAAAAAAATCTATAGTTAGGGGCAAGCATGTTCCATAAACAGTCTCCCGGAACATTCCAAATTAACGAAATCCTTCTAAGTCAACTGTTTTGGCTACTCCCTCTAGTTATTGCTGCCTTAATTTTAGTAGTGGTACTAGTATTGATATTCCTATTCTTATCTAAAAGAAAGAAGAGATCTAGAGATGTAGCTGTAGTAAGGCAGGAAGCGAGAATTCCCAAAAAGATTGAACCTTACGAGGAAATATTAAAAGAATTATCCAGCTTATCAAAAGAAATATCTGAAATAAAAAAATACTTAAAGGAACTTACGGGAGGCTTAGAACGTTTTGTAGCTAAATTCCCATCTCTAGCCGGCGCTTTAACGAGTTATTCTTTAACCCCTATAAGCAATCTGCACGAAGCTGCTAAATACCTAAATGTGGATGAAATAGTAATCTTCCTAGATAACGGCTTGCCGCTCGAATCCTATCCTCTTCCAGTAGATGAGAAGAAAACAGGGATTTTGCTAGAGATTTACCGCTCAACAGAAGAACTTATTGGAGAGAACGTGAAAAGGATTGCTGTTCTCCTGCCTGAGGGGACTATAGCTATTTATAAGATAGAAGTAAACGCTAGGAAATTTTACGTAGCTTATAAGGCTAAAGCTGGAATAGAGGAAGATCTACTGGATCTGCAACGGGCTCTGATAGAGGATTATATTAAAAAGAGGATAAGAGAGTGGACTGAGTAGTTCAACGTTGATCCAAAATAGAATTTAGGAAAAGCTTTCCCTCCTCGCTTGAAAACGGAGGAGGCTCCCATTCCTCTACAATTTTTCGTCGTTTCACTTTGATATTTTCGCCGGTTTTCCGGTTTGTCGTTTTTAGAACATATACTTTCTTGTATACTAATACCCCTCTACGTTGCCATGCCGGGACGTTATTCAAGTTGACTCCTATCAATTTGAAGACTAAATCGTGTCTTTCATGATATTTTAAGCCCTCAAGTTTTTTAGCCGCGCTTCGAGGAGTGTACCCTTTTTGTATTAGTGCGTAGTAGGCGTAGGAGTTTACACAATTCCTCCAGGCTTCGCTTTGACGCCACTGTAGATATCCTACGATATTCTCTTTAGCTAGAGGGATTGCTCTCGCGTCAAATGAGATAGCTTTCTCGTAACCTAGGCGCGACTTTAACATCAACGCGAGCTTGCTGGAGATTATAGATGGGATGATGGATATTATTTTCTCGAGTCTTCTGTTGAATGGGAGTTCTGAGATAAATACGAAGTTCATTTCGTCCGAAAAAGTATAGATAAGCACAGGGTCAAAACCTTCTCTGTATACTTCTTTAGCCGCCGAAACCATACTCTCGGCAAAGCATTTATCAAATGGTTTCTGAAGCTTTAGCTCCTCGCTTAATCTATGAAAATTGCGGCCATCACACCTTATTACAACCGGTATATCGGCGGGAATTCTCAACTGAGAAAAAATTTCGTGGTCTTTATAATTTATTATCTTTTTCATGCTGGTAGGTAAACAGGTGCTTCATCTGTCGATATTCTCTTTATAGTGTTTATTTTAAGTCTAACATACTTTGGAAGATTAAACATACAGAAGTGAGCTTCGCTATCGTAGAGTTTTAAATCACCCTTCACTCTTTCCCTTATTTTCTCCTCTATTTCATTTCTGGTTAGTAGATTTGGATCGTACTTCTTGGAACCTAGTACGAAAGACCATTCCTGGAGAAACGTTGGAACGAAAACGTGGTAGAGCTTTGCTATAGAGAATACAGATTTTATAGTCGCATATATTATCGCGTAAACATCTGATTCGGGAACCATTTGCGTGGACTGTGTAACGAAGACTCCGTCTTCTTTAAGAGCCTTAAATACTAGCTGGTAAAATTCTCTCGTATATAGGTACATGGATGGGCTATCTTTGAGGGGGTCAGTTAAATCTATTATAATTACGTCATATTCGTTTTGTTTCTCTTTAAGGAATTTACGTCCATCTTCGATTACGACTTTTGCCCTGGGATCGTCGAAGGAGCCTTGATGCCATTCTATCAGATATTTACGGGCTAGATTCACCATTTCCTCGTCAATATCGACCATGACGACTTCCTCTACTGTATTATGCCTTAAAACTTCGCGTAGAGTTGCGCCTTCGCCTCCGCCGAGCACGAGCACCTTCTTGGGGTTAGGGTGTAGGATCATGGGAGGATGTACTAGCGCTTCATGGTATATCCATTCGTCTCCTAGAGCTGACTGTATCTTTCCGTCAATTATGAGAACCTTGCCGCGGAGTGGGATTTCCACTATGCTGATAGTTTGATACTTTGTTTTACCCCAATAGTATACCTTTCTAATAGCATAAATCCCAGCTTCAGTTTTACCATACCATTCTACATGCCAAATCCAGTCCAAACTCATGGCAATCCCTCTGCTTATATGAAGAATATGATAGATAAAAAATTAAGTCAGAATTTCCTGTACAACCTCTTCGCTGGAATCCCAATAGCCGTTATACTCTTCTTCTACGTTAGCCCCTCGGGTAATCTCCATTACTGTTATCTTCCTAGCTCTTAGCTTATCTTTTAACACTTCAAGCCCTTTCCATGGATCGGTATGGTTTCCACAGGTGAAAACATCCACGGCGGCGTATCCGTATTCAGGCCAAGTGTGTATAGATATATGAGACTCGGCTATTAGAACGTAGCCGCTTACCCCGTGCGGATTGAATCTGTGAAAACCATAATTTACTATCGTGCTGTTAGAAGCAACAGCAGCTTCGAGCAACGCTTGCTTTATAGCATCTACACTGTTAAGTAGCTCGCTGTCGCACTCGAAGAGCTCTACTATTAGGTGTTTGCCTAATCCCACCCCTACCCTCTTCATCTCTCCCCGAAAGAGAGGTTTTTCACCCCTTATATACCCCCCTTCTATTTAAAGATTTTTATAGACTCTCAAATATACGCCAAAGTGAAAAGTGATTTTAAAAAAGCTTGGCAATCTCTTTTGTCATACGAAAAATATAAAATCAGGCTTCTTCAATGATATCAAGGGCCCCGGTCGTATAGCCAGAGGCTACTATAAGCCGGCGAAGTCAACCGGCACGGGCCTAAAGTATCTCGGCCTCTCGAGTCATCGGAGAAAGCCGAGGATCCCGGGTTCAAATCCCGGCCGGGGCACTTTTCTTTAAATTTCTCCTAAGCTCCTGTTTGCCTATAGTGATAGCTATTTTCTTTATTTTCCTGATCGAGGGTTTTGCCGAGAAAGCTATTTACTAATTAAGGATCATACACTGTTAAATCGGAGTTACCGATGGAGGTTTTCTTGAAGGGCCTGGGGCCGGAAGAGGTATTGGCGGAGGTATTCCTAGCTCTCTGGCCAATAACATAGCTTCAAACATCGTATACTGAGTCGCGGCTTGTATTAGTTCTTTCGGTATCTTCCTCTTTTTGATATCATTTCTCAGGTTTTCCAATCTATCTTTATCCCCATATACCACTATGTCTCCCTTCAGCGTGACATTTAAAATCGGCGGTACGCTATTTAAGTTAAAAGCATACGGTATTAGGAGTTCCTGCTCGGAGGCTCTTACCTCTCCGCTGGGTACTGTTATCTGTATTTGAAACTGTATCTGTGGGGCCCGTATCTCGGATATTTTTTCGGCGTGTATGTAAGACAGTCTTACTCTTATGTTTACTTGCTGATCCACGACATTTAAAACGTCGCGGGGTATTTTATCCTATCGGAGGTCTAATCCGTGGAAATCTCGACGGCATTACCATTATAAACCTAAGAAACTCGTTTATCATGGTGTTCTCATGCCAGACCGACTTTTAGGCCCTCCCGGTGAGGAAGTTCTTTTGATGGGTAATGAGGCTATAGCGAGAGGAATGCTGGAGGCGGGAATCGCCGTAGCTTCCGCTTATCCGGGGACTCCATCTACTGAGATAGTAGAGGCTTTGAGTAGAGTAGCGGAGACTGTGGGCATCTATGTAGAATGGTCTACTAACGAGAAAGTTGCTATTGAAGTTGCTATCGGCGCCTCTATGTGCGGAGTTCGCGCGGCTGTTGCTATGAAACATGTAGGGGTTAACGTAGCTTCTGATCCACTTATGAGCCTCGGATATTCAGGCGCTGAGGGAGGACTAGTTATAGTAACAGCAGATGACCCTAATGCCCATAGTTCCCAGAATGAACAAGACAATAGGTATTACGGGATGCACGCCTACATACCAGTTTTTGAGCCTTCCTCGCCGGGCGAGGCTAAAGATTTGGCTAGAGACCTCTACGATTTATCTGAAAAGTTTAAAACTGCCGTGTTCTTACGGCCAACCACTAGGGTGTGCCATGTCCGCGGGAATGTAGTTTTAGGTGAGTTAAAAAAGCCTATGAAAAAAGGGGTTTTCTGCAGAGATTATAGTAGGTGGGTTTTACTGCCCGTGAATAGCAGGCGTTTACACGAAGAAGCCGTTGAGCGTATAGAAAAATTAAGCGAAAGCCTCCATGAATTTAAATATAATTTTTTGAAGAAGGGAAATGGTTCCTTCGGCGTAATAGCTAGCGGAGTTGCCTATACCTACGCGGTTGAGGCTCTTAAGGAGTTAGGCGTATACGAAGAGGCTACCTTATTAAAGCTGGCTAGCACTTATCCCCTGCCTAAGAGAATGCTGAAGGAATTTTTTGAATCTATCCAGGGAGAAATATTAGTGGTTGAAGAGCTAGATCCGATCGTCGAGTGGGAAGTGAAAATTTTCGCTAAAGAGGAGAGGTTTGACACCCTCATCCACGGTAAGGATCTATTACCGCGAGTAAAGGAACTCAACACGGATCTCGTGGCCTCGGCAATAGCGAAAATGCTGGGCAAGGATTATAGTTTACATGCTCACTACAAGTCTACTTTAGACCTACCGCCCAGACCGCCAACTATGTGCCCTGGATGTGGGCACAGAGCCGCCTTTTACGAGATTAAAATTGCTAGCGCTAAAGCTAAAGTGAATGCCGTCTATCCTGGAGATATAGGGTGCTATACTTTAGGGTTTTTCCCTCCATACCGCTTAGTTGATATCTCCTTCTCTATGGGCTCTGGGCTTGGCATAGGCTTAGGCATAGCCAGGGCTAGCGATGAAATGGTAATTGCAACTATCGGCGATTCCACTTTCTTCCACGCGGGTATACCAGCGTTGATAAATGCCGTATACAATAAAGTCCCCGTAGTATTGGTGGTCATGGATAACGGCGTTACGGCTATGACCGGGCACCAACCTCACCCGGGCTCAGGCTATAGGGCCACAGGGGAGAAAACCATCTCTTTAAAGATAGAAGAGGTGGCTAAAGCGGTGGGCGTCGAGTTTGTCGAAGTGATAGACCCATACGCTGTAGAGGCTTCGATAAAGAAGATAATAGAGGCTATTGAGTATGTTAAGAAGGAAGGCAAGCCCGCTGTCGTTGTAGCTAGGAGACCTTGCGCCCTAATGGTGTATAGGAGGAAGTTGAGAAGAGGGGAGAAGGTCACGGTCTACAGTATAGATGAAGAAAAGTGCGTTAGATGTGGAATTTGCGTGAATCTTTTCGCGTGTCCGGCGATATATGTTGAAAAAGATGCGTATGCTATAAACCCGGTACTCTGCACCGGGTGCGGCGTTTGCGCCCAAATTTGTCCCGCTAAAGCTATCCATCCCAGAGGGGGATAGCATGAATGTTAAAAACATATTGTTATGCGGAGTTGGAGGCCAAGGCATAATAACTATGGGGAAACTTATAGGTACGGCTCTCGTGAATAAGGGGATTAAAACTCGAGTTACCGAGGTTCACGGATTAGCTCAAAGAGGAGGCTCGGTAAACGTTCACGTTAGATTTGGAGAGGATGTATATAGCCCGCTGATTTGCGAGGGACAGGCTCACGCTATTGTCGCCTTAGAATTGATAGAAGCTGTAAGGTATTTAAGATACCTATCCCGAAATGGGATACTCTTCGTTAATGATGTTTTAATTCCGCCTCCTCTTCCCGGCGTTAAAATCCCCTCACGCAATGAGATATTGGAAGAATTTGGAAAACTAAAAGTTAAGTTTTACATGGTTAACGCTGTAGATTTGGCTTTAAAAGCGGGCAGCGCAGCCGCGGCAAACGTCGTCATGGTGGGGGGTATGCTGGCTTTAGACCTTCTGCCGTTAACCCTAGAAGATATGGAGGAAAGTATAAGGGAAAATCTACCTCCGAAATTCCATGAGATAAACATTAAAGCTCTTAGAGCTGGATACGAGAAAGTTGCTAGGTTAAAAGAGCTTTAACAAAAGCTATGAATAATTCCGGTATTTGGGGGGTATAGAGGGGGGGCGCCGCGATTATTTTCTTCAGTACTCTGTACTGGAAATCTATATCCCCTTCTTTCTCTGCTATTGACTCAAAACCCATTTTTTTCATTTCCTTAAAGATTCTATCGTAATTTTTATCGCTTATCTGCGTCATAAAAATCCTAGCAATTTTCATTAAGAAAAGCTCTTTACCGAATAATCTTCTCCAAGTTCTCTCGTACTCTTTCAAATTCAGTTCCTTTGATTTTTGAGATAACTCTTTTTTAATAATACTTGAAGCTATTTGCGCCGCTAAAGCGGAGTATATCACACCTCCTCCCGTAGTAGGCTTTGTCTGGCCGGCAACGTCGCCGATTAAAAGTAGGTTCTTCCCCGTAATTCTCCCATAAATACCCGATGCCACTACTCTGCCTCCGAAAAATCTCCGTATTCTAGCTTTTCTGAATTTTTTAGATGCTATAGGGTGCTTGTTCATGAAATTCCTTAGGTAGACGAGCGGTAACTTCTCAGCAGCTAAGCCTACCCTAGCCTCGTCATCGGATAAAGGTATTATCCAGGCAAAAAAGCCAGGCGCCCATCTGCGGCCGACGTATACTTCAACCAGGTCTTGGTTTATCCCGCTTACTCCTTCCACATCAGCTTGTATAGCGGGAAAGAGCATGTTCTCAGGTGGTTTTCTAAATCCTAAACTAGAAGAGAGACTATATCGAAAACCTTCGGCGTCAACTAAAATTTTACTGCGTATGACGCCTTTCTTAGTTTTTAGAAGCCAAAAACCATTCTTCCTAGAAGCCCCTAAAACTTTCGTCTCCAGCTTTATATAGTCAGATACTTTCTCGGCTAGTTCTTTATCGAAAATCGATCTATCGACGACCACGGCCTCTTCTCTGGGTCTCTCAACTTGAAGTTTTAAGCCAGAAGGGGAGAAGAAAATAGCTCCTCTGACTTTGTTCTGCACTGAGCGGCGTGGCGTGAAGCTTATCCTTCTCAAGCCTCTCAGGCTTAGCAATCCCGCGCAGTGCAGAGGTTTGCCTACTTCTTTATGCTCCTCTAGAACGATGATATTTAAGTCCCTAAGTTTATCAGCTAGGAAAAGCCCAGCTGGACCAGCTCCAACTATAGCTACATCGTACTCTTCACTTGTATTTCCTAAGTTCATTTAAGATCTCCTTAAGAAGATCTCTTTCTAGCGGATCCAGTGTAAGCTTATAATGTTCTTCTCCGACGATCTTATCCAGGAGAAGAGCAAGGATCGTTAAATTGGATCTTCCGTTATAAGTCCTTTTTATAGATTCTATTTCCGACAGAACATTTTTTCCTGGCTTTATAATAAGCCTATCAGAGGACAAAATCCACTTATTGGCCAGAAAACTCATCAAGTATATCGCACGAGTCCTCCCCTTCTCGGTTAACACGTATTCATACTTTAAACCATTAGCGTATCTATGTACTTTTTTAACATAGCCTAAGGATATTAGATTTCTTATAGCGTATTCTACATCTTTGCTGAAGACACCGAGGAAAGTAGGTCTGAACTTCACGTTTATGAAAGGATAAAGGAAAATCATTAAGTGAATCTTTAAACCACTATCTATCCCCCTGAAGCCATCAGATGCTAAAAAAAGTATTATCCAGTCGTCAAGAGAAAGTTCTATACAGTCTATCCCCATTCGCTTGAGAACTCCCTGCTTCCAGTCTTTTTTGTACTTAACTTCCATGATTTCAACCCGATTAAGCTATTTCTATCTCGCCCCTCCTCCTAGCTATCTTCATAACTATGGGGATAATGAACGTTGCCACGATAAGCAAGGTTAAAATTTTTACATCTAGGGCAAATCCAAATAGAACAAAGCAGACGTCAGTTTTTAAAGTTACAAAATTGCTGGTATCGCTCCCAAGGGTAAATTCTTTAGTTTTTTCGTATCCGCCTATCCTGCAAGTTAACGTGTAAGTTCCTAGAGGTAATAACTCAAAATAGACTCTTCCATTTTCGTCAGTTTTGCCGCTCCTCCTAGCATCGCCGTCTTTAAGTTCTAAAGTTATTCTAGCTTCGCTTATAGGATTGCCGAATATATCTAAAACCTTCACCTTTAAAGAACGAACTTCTAAAACTATTTTAACATCATCCTTCAAGTGGAGGTCTACAACTCCATTGTAGAAAGTGGTTCCATCACGCCTCACTTCAATTTCATACTCGGTCATCGGTATTTGTTTGAAAAAGGCTATGCCGTTAGGATCCGTATCTTTAGAATAATTTGCAGCTCCATACAAAAATACTGTAACATTCTCCACTGGAGATAGATCTAAGTCCTTTATAGTAATTTTAAAGTCGGATACTTCACACCGAATCCTTAGCTCAGCGGTCTCAACAGGGTTAAAGGTTTCTCTACAAACTTCAACTCCATCCAGGATTACCCTGACTAAGTAATCTCCTTCTGATAGAAAACCTAAATCGACTTCCCCGTCTTTAATGGAGAACTTCTCTTCCGTTGCCACAGATAAAGAGTATAGCGAGAGTATCCCAGATTTTAGCTCTCTCCCCCAAACATCAGTCACGTAAACTTTAACTCTTGAAAGAGGAACTTCTAGAGTTAAACCATCGTACACTGTATAGAGGAGATATTCCCCTACTTTGACACTTTTATAGTAAAGCGTTATCTTTAAAGGTAGCTCTAACGAGGGTGTCACGGGTAAAATCTCCTCAACGTTTTCAACTTGGTATGCGTAACCGCCGCTCTCAATCTCTGCGCGTAGCGGAGGTAAAGCGGGGGATTTTCCCTTAAGCCTCAGCCTTATCTTTTCAACTCTATATTTGATTTCGATAAATTTTAAGTCTCTGATGACATAGACTGAGTGTTCCCCTACGGATAGATTAAATGGGAGAAAACCTGGTCGAACTTCGCCATTCATAGTAAGAACTTTGAGGTAATCTGGCTTGTAGAGCAATAGAAAATAGCTTCCGTTAAACCCTGTATAGGGGATGTTAAATATACTGATTTCAGTGTCTGAGACGATTACATCCTCATATAATATAAGTATGGGTTTATAAGCCAAGGATATTATATCTCCCTCAATTTTAAATTCTGAATCTTGGACGTAGTAGATAAGCTCCCTGCCCTTGCTAACTCCTAATGGGGTTAGATACTCAACTATTTTTTCCGAAAGTAAAGAATATGGTTTAGAGGTATTTATTCGGACGGTGCCTTCACTCAAAGTAAGCACGTAAAGGAAGGTCCCGAACACCTTCCAACGCTCTACATCGATGTGAATTTCTCTGGCTTCAGCTTTGGTAAAATTCTCAGGTATGAATAAGATATAAGCCGGGGGCAGGTGTTCATATTCCTCAAAGTAGATCTCATAGATGCCGCTCCCTAAGCTCTTCGCATTTATGCTTAGCTCATATATTCCGTAGCGTAAATGGGGAGAACCTTGAGGTATCCACTCTCCGTTTACCTTCACTAAACCCGGCCTAATACCGCTCCTAGGATCCACTACTATAGTCACATTTTCATAGGCAGAATTCCTCAGGGAAAAGGAAATTTTACTATGTAATACTTGAAAGCATTCAATTTTTAAAGCTCGGTTATTTGCGAAAATAACTTTTACATAAACTAGGTCCTTCGAGGAGGAGCAAGCGCTCTCAGCCGCGAGCGCGAGTACTATTAAAGTTATTAGTATCAGTATGCGTGCCTTCATCCACATACCCTAGGTAATTTGGATTAGGAAGTTAAGGTATTAATCTTAATCGTTGACTGAGATTCCGTTGATCCCTAAACTTTTTTAGTGTGCTTGGGTTAAAAGGATTGATGGAAAATGAGCTGGGAGAAGAAGTTTCCTGGATTATTAACTTTAGCATTAATGGTAGTGCCGGTACTGATGATTATAGCTACGTTCATTTTGACGGATTATTTCAGCGTCAATCCGACTACTTATCCCCCGCCTTTTAACTCTATAGTCCCCTTAATACTGCTAGTGATAGCGATAATATCGGCAGCTGTAAGTTATACCACGGCAAAGGACGAGGAGCCTGAGTGGGGTCCTCAATTGCCCTTTAAAATTGTAGAGGGTATAGATATAGCTATTATAGTCTTAAGCGTGATGCTGATAGTGTTGTTAATTACGATATATTTTATCTAGCTTCTAAAGCCTCTTTTAGCCTAGAGATTTCGGCTTCTTTTTCGGCCAATGCATCCTTCAATTTAATGTTCTCCTCTTCTAGAGCTTCAAGTCTCTTCTTCAATTCTTCAAGTTCTCTCAATTTTTCGTTAAGACTACGTTCTCTAGACTCCAATTCTATTTTCTTAGCTTCCATTCTTTCGCGCAATTCTAAGAGAGCACTCTCCTTAGTTGCTAATATCCGCTGGTAACCTACAAGCTCTCTCTCCTTTTCCAGCAATCTTCTCTCCCAATCCATTAAGCGTTTTTGTTCTTCAAGCAATTTTTCTCTAAATGGTTCTAATTCCTCTTTGATAATTCTCTCTCTTTCCTTAATTTCCTCGTCTAATTTTTGTAGTTTTTCGCTTTTCTCTTCATACTCTGCTTGGAGTCTTTCGAGTTCGACTTTCAACTTATTGAGTGCAGCTTCTCTCTCGTTTAGCTTTCTCTCTCTTACATTAAGCTCTGAGACTCTAGTTAGGAATTCGGCTTCTCGCTTTTTGAGTTCTTCATCTTTAGCTTTTAACTCTTCTTCTAGTTTTGCCAGTCTTTCCTCTCTCTCGCTAAGAATTTTCTCTTTTTGCTCGAGCTCAAATCTTCGATTACTCAGAGCCTCGGCATCTTCCCGTAGTTTCGCGCGTAGATTCTCAAGTTCAATTTTTAACTTATTTAGTTCTTCTTCTTTAGCTATTAACTCTCTCGCTCTTTCCTCCATTTTCCTTAACTCTTCTATTCTCTCATTTAACACAATCAAGTTTTCGTTAATTGCTTGGCTAAGCTGTATCAGTTCTTCCTCCTTTTTCGCTAAATCCTGCTCTTTCAGGTTCAACTCTTCTTCTTTTTTAAGAAGCCTTTCCTCATCCTCCTGTATGCTTTCTCTCATTTGTTTAACTTCTTCTTCAACACTCCTTTTCATTTGTCCGATTTCTTCCTTAACATTCTCTCTTTCTTCTATAAGTCTCTCCAGCTCTTCTCTTAGCTCTTGCAATTTTGCTTCTAGATGTTGGATCTCTTTCTGCTTAGCCTCGTACTCGGCTCTTATCTTAGCATATTCCTCTACGTTTGCTCTAAGATTGTTTAAATAATCATCTAGTTTTACTCTAAAATTATTTAAATATTCACTCATATCTATTCTAAGATTGTTTAGATATTCATCTAGAGAACTTCTAAGCTCCCTTATTTCCGACAATAAGGAATTTATGGACGAGACTCCCTCGCTAATCTTATCTAAGTACTCCGGCAATTGTTCCAACTTTGTAACGGTACTGCTTATTTTCTCTCCTACCTCCGATAATTCCTCAAACTTGCTTTCAATAAGCGTGATTACTCTATTGATAGCTTCCCTGCTCTCTCCTATGCTTTTTCTTTCTTGATCAACTAATTCTACTATATCCGCTGTTATCCTCCTTTGCTCATCATAAAATGCCTTTACTTGATATTGAAAACTCCTAACGGACTCGGGTAGCGATTTGGAGAGAGAGGCGAGCGATTCTTGAAGTTGTGCCACCATAGTCGCTACTTCGTTAAGCTTATTGTTTAGCTCTACTAGCAATGCCTCTTTTTCTTCTTTCCTCTTGAAGATTGACATTTTCTACACTCTCCTCGTTTAAATTATCATTTAAAATAATTAAAGTGTTATGTTAAAAATAGAGACTAGCTCTGCTCTTTTAGCTGGGAGACCTTCTTTTCAACGTCAGCTATCTTGAGCGATAAATCTGTTATAAGCAGTTCCAGTTCTTTAAAGCGGGCATTCACATCCTCTTCTAAAGCAGATACTCTAGAGGAAAGGTCAGTTACTAATATTTTGGTTTCATTAAATTTAGAAATTAGCATAGCCATATCTCCTTTTAATACATTCACGGTATCTAGCATTACGCCCAATACGTTTTTTACTTCCGCTCTGAAAGAAGCTAAGTCTTCAACTACTTGTTTTTGAACCTCTACGGCATTTTCTACTTCTCTTTTGAAGTTTAGTACGAAGGAGTCGAGAATTAAATGGGATTCCTTGCTAAAGTTTT
Source organism: uncultured Thermofilaceae archaeon (assembly GCA_964501905.1). Lineage (GTDB taxonomy): Archaea > Thermoproteota > Thermoprotei > Thermofilales > B69-G16 > B69-G16. The sequence continues at coordinate 97,613 of CAZCTW010000006.1, forward strand.
TGAGAAAAGTATTTACTTCATCTGTTATTTTGGTTGTTAAGTTCTCCATCATCTCCTTTTCTTTTTCCATAATTTCGGCATTTTTTTCGGCTAGTTCTTCAAGCTTATCCATGGCATCTTCGAGTTCTCCTATTCTATCGTTTAACATTTCAACGGAAATTTTAAGAGCTGATATTCCGCCGTATAGATTTTTTATAGCCTCTCTGAGTATACCTAATGCTTCTAGCTCGCTGCCGTACTCATATATCTCGGGTTCTTTTCCCGCCAAAATTCCACCAAATCGAATTTCCTAGATTTAAATTAATAAGGATAATCCTGCAAATAAAGGCTTGCAGTTCCTATCATGAAAAATGATGCCGTTAACACTTAAGGTATCGCTATAAGCGAGTAAAATTTTTAAGATGAAAGTGATGCTATTTTAGATACACGGCGAAAAGGTGTATTAGATGGCTGTAGAAGAGAAGGTTTTAGCGTATGTCATTCTCGTCGTAGGCGTAGGACAGGAATACCAAGTTCTAGAAGAGCTTAAAAAGCTAAAAGAAGTAAAGGACGCACATATAGTATACGGCGAATACGATATAATCGCCCGCGTAGAGGTCGAATCGATTAAGAAACTTGAAAATGTCATAAAATCGGTTAGATCTATTAAGGGAGTTTTAAGATCTATAACTTTGATTTCTTCAACATAGCGTAAATAAAAAATATTTCCCCTAAATTTTCTCTACTCGGGGGATGAAGAGAGCGTTGAATGCTTAATTGTGCTGAAAGACGGGCGGAACGACCCCTAAATTTCTAGAAAAAGCGTCCCTATGTAGGCAAGCACTGAGAGGAGGAGAGGAAGAGGTAATGCTGGTAAAGCCCCCCGTTTTTCCACTAGTTTGAACGTAAGATATGCTCCTGCTGAGAGAGCGGAGATAACAATTATTAGCCTTAAGAGTGAAAGGTAAGGCCTGAGGAAAGTCGCCGAGGCTATCATAGAATAGAATATTATATCCCCTATCCCTAGATAGAGCCCTTTAAAAGGCACTACCGCTCCTCTAAAGAGACTATCCCTCCCTAAGGGACTGCCCGGCTTATCGCTTGTCGTTCTACTTCTCTCAAGTTCTATTAAATATTTTAAGGGACCCTTAAATACAGAATATAAGTCGTAAAGGGATAAGGCGATGGCTGTAAGTATTATAGTCCACACCGGCAGGAGAACTCCGAACAATGATCCCGCTGAACTCCCATAGAGCAACATTAGCAGAGCTATTAAGTACTCGTTTCTGCTTGTCGCAACTACGTAAACTGTCAGTAGGCTTGTCGTAGCTGCCAGTAAGATACTAAAATCTTCTAGAAAGCCCCATTCTATTTTTAAGACTATTGAAAACGCCAGAGTATATATCTCGACTATTCCTAAAAGAGATAAAGCAAGAGATGACAGGAATAGAAGTTTAAGCATGCCGAGCTTACGGAACCTAATTAAGATATAAAGTAGGATACTGCCAAATCCGATTAGGACCATGAATATCGTTAAGTTATATAACGCGGCTTCTATACTCGGAGATGTGGAGAACGGTGTTTCTATCTCCGCCAATATATTAGAGTGTTCCAGCACCCATGCCATAATGCCTGAGAGGAATGAGGCGGAAAGTACCGGTATTAAATGGATCAAGCCTATCTTCCTTTTCTCTCCCATAGTCTCCCCTATGCTACCTATGCCTCTTTACGTTAATTTACCCGAATAGGCTATTTTAAGAGGCTAATCGCTCTATGAGGAAACTTATCTTCTTCTCAAGACCGGGGAACGCTCCGATAAACCTTTCGTATTCTCGCCCGTTGACGAACACTATAACTGTCGGGATACTTAATATGCCGTTTTCAACAGCCAAATCCTGGTTTTCATCTACGTTAACTTTAACGAATACTGCCTTGTCAGAATATATCCTAGATAATTTCTCGATAATCGACGACACTATTCTACAGGGTATGCACCATTCGGCCCAGAAATCGGCTATAACGATTCTATACTTTGACAGAATTCTTTTAAACTCGGTTGAATCCACTTCTATCACTCCCTTGAGCATTTCCTCCCTCCGCGCATTCCACATTCGTTTTTGTAGTTCAATCATCTTCTTTCTTATTAGGAATTCTATAGTTTCGTCCTCGCCCATCATCTTAGACTCTCCTTTATAGTAAATAAATTTTCTTGAAAAATTTCGATCTATAAAAACCTGAGATTACATTCTTAGCTTAAAGCACTAAGACGAGAGCTACTATGGTCGAGCCGAAAAGTCCAGGTGGTATTTCCAGCTCTTCTATATAGTATTTCACCTGTTTTATCGTTAATTTTCTTATTTCGGCCATTTCTCTTATTTTCTCCCGAAGCTGAGCTTTCATATCTAAACCGGTGTTATCGTGTCCTTCAACTACCAACCCATAGTCTTCTGTTTTAGCCCATGCCAAGCCAGCTGATATCCTTTCCCCACCCTCCCCGTCTTGCCTAGCCATTATCACGAAGATTATGGTCCCAGGTTCAATCTCCATAGCTTCTATTTCTTCAATGTCTCTCGGCAGAATCGAGGATACTGGTACTAGGTTGCAGTGGGCTATACCTGCTCGTTTTAAGGCCGCGTCGAAAGCGTTTAATTTCGAAGTTTTACTTAATCCGCTCCCCTTTACTACGAAAAATTTCCTTGGTTTAAGCCCGATTGTAGTCACGTTTTGCACTCTCCTTAGATTAGCTACCCCGAATTAGTACTAGTGGTTATATAAGCTTTTTCTTTCTAAGATTGCAATATGTAATTCTTCGAAAAAGAATTTTTTGCTAGAGAGAAATGCTGTTTTAAACCCTAATTTCTCGATAAACTTAAACAGTTTTTTTAAATCCATATTTGAAGATATTACGCAAAGTATTTTCCCGTGTTTTTTTAAGCGCTTCGCCGAGTCTAAGAGGAATTTTTCGGTAACTTCTATACCTCCAACTCCTCCACTCCAAGCTATATCCTCCTGTGTGTCGGTGGGTATGTATGGAGGATTAAAAATGATGTAATCAAAAAGCTCGTTTTCTCTAACGGGTTTAAGAGAATCGCAGCAAATTAAATCGGCGTTTGTATATAAACCGTTTATCTTGAGATTTTTAAGCGTGCACTTCACGGCTTTAAGATTTAGATCGGTCGCTAAAATTATATTGTGACGGGCTAGAGCTAACGTTAGTAATCCTGTGCCAGAGCCTATCTCAGCTACTCTACTCATACGGAGGGAGAGATTTTTTATAGTGTCGTAGAGTAGATATGTGTCGTCGGATGGCTCGTATACCGACTCGCAGAGAATAACTTTAAAATCATCTATAAGTACAGTTGGTTGATCGAGAGAGTACATGCTACTCTAATCCTAGCATTTTCCTGGCTTCTTCGCTCATTCTATCCGGCGTCCAGGGAGGATCCCATACAAGCTCTACTTTTACGTTATTTACCTCCGGTATTTCCTCTTTCACGGCATCTTCGACCATTTTGGTTAGAAAAAAGGCGAGAGGACATCCGGGAGCCGTCAGCGTCATCTTGATGTGAACGTTATTGTTTTCATCAATTTCCACATCGTAGATTAAACCTAGGTCTACAATATTTACTGGTATCTCGGGGTCGTACACATTTTTCAAAACTTCTAATATCTCTTCTTTCGATACCATTCTCGCTTACCCGGAGATTTTATATTCAAGACGTTTATAAAGATAGTTCTAGGGAGCTCTATGCAAAACTTGCTGGAGAGTATTTTAGCATCAATGGGCGTAGGGTTCCTCTTGGGCTTCTCGCTGGGGTATTTTTCTAAGAAAATGCTAAAACTGATATTGCTTTTCGTAGGTTTTCTACTAGGTGTTATCATCCTGCTTGAATTCTATGGAATTATAACCGTGAACTATGAAAAATTAACCGAAGTCGTGTTAGGGATCAAAGCCCCTTCCTATAGCCTTCTAGAGCAGATTAAGGAATTCTTATGGAATAGACTTCCCTTCGCAGCTAGCTTTTTTGCGGGTTTCTATTTTGGTTTTAAGAAAGGTTGATTACTACCAATTATTTGCTTAAGCTTCTGTAGCTTCGAGATATACGTACTTTGATCTTTTCCACGCGTAAGCTACCATTACTAAACCTATACTGTACAATACTATAGCTAAAGCTAGAATTTTATAGTTAAAAGGTTGAAAGGCTATTATCGTTACAAAAAAGGCGACTATAAAGGTATATGTCGCGGAAGCGTATAAAGCCGCTATAGAGGGATTGGAAAACGATAAAATTAATCTTTCCTTAGCCGGAACTTTATAGCTCTCGGCTTCGAATAACTCTTTCTCAGGTTTGCGGAGACGGACTTTCGGCATTATAGCGACTTTCACTGACCAAAGGAGCACTATAACAGCTTCTATGGCTAGCATTATAGATAACTCCTCGGGTAGCCCAAACAAGCTGAAAGCCATAAAATTTAAAATGTTTGGTTTTATTTTATCTTAACTCAACAAAATTATTAAAGAGCAGGACGTTATTATCTAAGGGTTATTGAATGAAAGAAGCTAGGTTTTATGACAAATTAGACTCTAACAGGGTTAGGTGTAATCTGTGTCCTTGGCACTGTGTTATAGAAGAGGGTATGACCGGGCTGTGCGGAACCCGCAAGAATAGGGAGGGAGTACTCTATGCGGTAAACTATGGCAAGGTAACTGCTCTAGCCATAGATCCTATAGAGAAAAAACCGCTCTTTCACTGGTACCCAGGGAGTCCTATTTTAAGCATAAGTACTTTTGGTTGTAATTTCCAGTGTCCCTGGTGTCAAAATTGGCATATTGCAAGAGCAACTCTGGAAAGCGCTATCTACGAAGAGAGGGAGCCTGAGGAAATAGTTGAGCTAGCGAAAAGGTATAACGTGCCGTCTATAGCCTATACATACAACGAGCCGCTGATATGGTATGAGTACGTATATGATGTGGCCAGACTCGCTAAGAAGGAAGGTATTAGAAATGTTTTAGTAACTAACGGCTATATTGAGAAAGAGCCTTTAGAGGATATAATCCCCTATATTGACGCAGCAAACGTCGATGTTAAGGCTTTTAAGAAGGAGACCTATCTAAAGGTTATAAAGGGCAAGTTAGAAACCGTTTTAGAAAATATAAAATATATGCATGGCAAGGGGGTACATATTGAAACCACGTACTTGATAGTTCCTGGAATAAACGATGATTACGAGGAAATTAGAGACTTTGCTAAATGGCAGGTGGAGAATTTAGGTCCAGATACTCCTATTCACTTTAGCCGCTTCTTTCCGCATTATAAGATGACTAACATCCCGCCTACAGATGTGAACATTCTTATAAAAGCCAGAGAAATAGCTATGAAAGAGGGAGTAAAGTACGTTTATATAGGCAACGTCCCCGGACACGAAGGTGAGCACACTTATTGTCCAAAGTGTAAACATCTCTTAATAAAACGTGTTGGCTTTGAAATTATAGAGTGGAATTTGACAGAAGATATGGAGTGCGAATTCTGCGGTGAGAAAATAGCCATAGTCGGAAAACGCTGGTCTAGCTGGTCAAGATTTCTATGGTTTTAACAATTTCTTCTCTAGAGCATCTATATCCGCTTCATGTAGTCCTATTTTTCCAGGCCCTCTAGCTTCCACTATCCCCCTGTCGATTAAGCTTTGAAGAACCAACTCTATCTCTTCATCAGCTAATCGTCTTATACCTCGTTCCTCGCAAAGCATTCTATAGCATTGCTTCACCTTGCTTAATGTAACGTAGGGAGTACCTGAGATTTTGAGAGCCTCGATTAACGAGAGAAGCAAAACTCTCTCCTCTTTGCTTAGCTCGTTTAATGAGTCTAGGTAGGGTAAGCCGCTCACAATTTTTAACACCTTCCTAACGTGATTAACCGTGATTTTAGCCGAGCCTTCATTTTCAGCCAGTATTCCGGAGTAAAGTAGCAAGTCTAAAGCGTACCTGACATCTCCCTCTGCATAGTCCGAGGTTATCTCGGATATAAACTCTAAAACTCCCTCTCCTATACACTCAGCTTTTATAGCTTGAGAAGCTCTATATGCTAGAATATCTAATATTTGACGATAAGTATACCTAGGGAATTCTACTATGAGCTGACCTACGGTAGACCTTACAGCTGGATCTAGATATTTCCTCCAGTCACGGCTCCTAGCTACAATTAATACGCCAATGATCCTATTGAAACCTTGATACTGGATTTCGTTTATTCTTGATAAATCGTAGACTATTCCGCTTACGCCGCCATTCCTCCTTCTTAAAACATCGATTTCATCTAGCGTTAGTAAAGCATACATATCCATTTTCGCTAAGTAGTCGAGGATAAGCTTAAACTGTTCCTCGGCACTAACGCTTCTCAAGACTAGGTTCTTCGATAGTTTCTCGGCTAAACTTTTATAGAATAAAAATTTAGTTGAAGCTTCCAATTTCAAATTAGTATACAAGTGTATCAGAGAAATCCCGTTTTCTCTAGCTTTCCATTCTAACCTTCTACCTAAAAGTAACGTAGAGGATGTTTTGCCGGAACCTGTAGGACCTATTAATTGGATAATTCTGGCATAAAGTATTTCTCTCCCTTCAAAAGTTTCCGAGAAGAACAAATTTAGTAAACGTAACTGCTTTTCCCTATGCGGAAGTTTTTCAGGTACGTATCTCACAGATAGTTTATCTCTGTCCAAAAAAATACGAGATAGCATAACTAATAGATATATATGTTTATGAGGTAAAGCATTACGTCGAGGGAGTAAAGTGAAAGTAACCATGCATCTGCTTTAGAAGAGGCGATAGACAAGACCTTATAGCAGTACTTTGTGTTTAAAGATCCATAATCCACGAACGACGTGGTAAATATAAGTAAGCTTTACGAAATACTAAGTGGATGATGACGCCGTCCCAGGTATTTGATTAATGATAGCCTCGCGACAAACTGACAAAATATGTGATAATATCGCTACCTAAATTCTAAACATACATTCAAAGTCTGATGGTTCTGATGCCTAAGAGAAGAGGGACATTGAAACTCTAACTGGAGATTTCGCGTAAGTAGAACTTGGAGAACTCCATCTATAGATAAAAAATAATTATTTTTCGTATGTTTTTTCGAATACGAGAGGCGTAAAGCCTTCTTTTATCAGTTTGTCTAAAGCTTTATTATCTATTTTCTCGAGCAATTTCTTGGCAAAGAACACGTATTCTCGCTCTATCTTTTTCCCGTTTTCGTCGTGGTTTATACCCCAGAATACATGTACTCTCTTATCCACCGAATAAAGTTGCATTAATGCGCATAGCTTCTCTCCGTAGAGTTTCTCATCACATGAAAAGAGATATTCGCTAAACGGTATTACCATACAATCGTTCTTCTTGCCATATGTTTCTATTATTTTCTCTTTAGGTATTTTCATCACAATACAGTGGTATTTTCGAAGGATCTTTCTCAGTTCCTTTGCAAGAACCATATCTACAAAGTCGTGAAGAATTTCGCTATCCTTTATCGTTTGAACGGGTATTTCAACTTTAAAGAAGGCCAAATCCTCTACTTTCCCCTCTAGACTTATCTTCTGAATTTTAACTCTTATTAAACGGTGAAAATCCGGAATTTTCTCTATTTTCAACTCTCTCCTCCTAGAGCATCTACGGCATATACGCCAGTTCGCCGGTAAATGGACTTTCCTCCTACAACTGCCACAGTTCTTCCATATGCCGTTAAGGTAAAACCAGTTTACATGTACTTTTCCTCCCTCGATATCGATAACGCAGTAGTTTCCTATATGAGAGCCGCTTTTTGTAATGCGGTCGAGCCTAGCGACATTAACGTACATCGTCCCGTTAAAGAAAAACTCTATTCCTCCAAAAGAGTGGCTGTGCCCGAATATGTGCAAAATGGGTTTGTAGAAATCCACTAGGTAGTTTACCTCTATTAAGCCCGAGTGAAGGGTATTTTGAGGAGCTTCTAGCTTTCTACCTTTATCTAGTATGCCGTAAGGTGGATAATGAGTCACCAATATTATCTTTTTCCCTGGTGCCACGTCGTACGGTCTAGCGTTGCGCCCATGTCCAATGATTACGTAATCCCCAAGGTTTACCGGTCCTATTTTATCTAGGTCGTATGCAGACTCAAAGTATTCCCATGCTATATTCACATCCCAGTTCCCCTTTACAAAATAAATTGGCTTTTCCAGGGTTGAAATCATTTTGAGAATTTCCATGAATACTTTAGGTTTTTGAGGATTTCCTATATCCCCGGCTATAACAATTATGTTAAACTTTAACTTCCTTCTTTTAACATCCTTCACCAATTTCTCGATAGCATCCATGCGTCCGTGAACGTCTGAGAAAGCTAAAATTTTTAGACTATTCTTCATCTGCGCCACCCTTTTCTTCGATACGGGCTCCGCAGTAGGGGCAATGTATCGACTTTTTAGGTATTACGTTTTCGCAGATGGGACATCTACTCCTTTCAACCAGAATTTTAACTTCGTCAAGTTCGTTTCTTATTTTCTCACGGAGAACCGCTAAGACAGGTATATCGTGTGCTATAGAGAACAATACGATGACATGCAGTGGGAGGAATATGAGCACCGGCTCTGAAGCGAATATTCGAGGTACTTCTATTAGGCTTGTTAGCACGGATATCTTTCCGGAAAACTGCAGATATATCAATGTTATAGAGAGAGCAATTAGGTTTGCCACTTTCCTAACTACTTTGTCCTCTCGTTTTAATAACTCGTATAGCCTAGCGTTATGTGACTTATTATTTAGATGTTCTAGAGGTAGGCGGGGATAGACGGTGATTCTCCAAGAATTCCAGAACATAAGAGCTAGCCTAGATATGGAGACATAAAATACTAGAAGCGAGATGAGCACTTCGACGACGCTGATGAGACCGCTATTTGTGCCTCCATGAACTAGGGTGAGTATGTAAATTAGAGCAATCGAGAATGCCAAAGTAATTAGAACTGTTAAGGCTCCATTTATTATATCTCTGTAGGCGTCTCGCTGTACCTGTTTTAGTGTCCCAAGTATTTTAAAGTAATCTCTTTCCGTAGTTTCCACGCTAAACACCAGCTCGGATTCTCCACTACATTACACAAAAAGCAATAAGAAATTCTCGTTAAAATACTTAGCATTGAACAAAATTACTTTATTATTTGGAACATAGGGTGTATCCCCCTAAGCAGTTCTTGAATGCCGCTGAGGGGAATGTATAGGAAGGAGGGGCGATATCTCCTCTCATAGATTGCTTCGTAAAGAGCTTTCTCTAAAACCCAAGGCAGAGTAAGATTCCCTAACTCCCTTAAATCGGCCGCGTCTCCAAGAACACGTTCAGTGATATTATCCAAGTAACTTGCCAGGAAAGTCTCAATTATACTCCTCCTCCACTCGAAAACTTTCTTATTAGCTATTACTACTTCATGCGCGCGTTCTATACTCGTCTTGAAGTAATTTGGCACAGTGAAGTAGATTAGATAGTCAAAACTCCTCACCATGCACCCCAAATCTCTCGCCGGGGGCTCTTTAACCATTAACTCGCGGGGATCCCTACCGGGTTCTCCTTCAAAATCCAATACTACGAAATCGTTAGTTACCGTGTAGAGAAGCTGCGCTAAATGGTAATCCTGGTGGATTTGCATTTTCGTTAACTTACTGTAGCCATTAAATTTATCGACGAGAGGAATAAGAGAGGATACTTCCAAGCTTAAGTTTCTCGCTCTTGAGTAGATTCTATTCTTCCACCTCATTATGTCTTCTTTAGAGATAGCCTCCGGTTTAAAAAATGGATCTTTTTCATCTAGGAGATTGTTGTGGAATTTAGCGGTAAGCTCTCCTAGTCTTCGAGGAAGATATTCTGATATATCGCATTGTCCCTCTAAGTACCCTATTAAATTTTGGACAAAAGGCGCGCCTCCATCGCTTAGAAATTCTATATACTTGGTAACTATAGAAAAAGTGCCAAAATCTTTATGTGAAAACTCGGCTAGAAGCTCCGGTACGTTAGGGAATCTTCTCCAGAGCTTCTTCAGAAAGATGTATTCCCTGTTTATTTTATAGATTTTCCTATAAGATTTAAGAATGTACTTATCTTTCCTCTCAGATACTATCTTTACAACGGGATTGGTTGAGCCGGCTATAGGCTCCATGGTAGTTGAAGGACTTAGTCTAGAGTATAGATGGACTCTTAGCTCTGAATTAGGCTCCTTGGGTAGAATAAAGAAGACTTGATTGTAATAGTCTGGATAGTATTCTGCCTCGCAGATAAAGACATCGTTTGCTTTTCCACAATATTTCGAAGATTTACTATTCTCTACTAAGAGGGGTAGGTAGTATAAACTCCTTCTTTCCCGAGTTCTCATCTCCATTACAGTTAGAAATAGATTCTCTCCTAGTTTCAGATGCCAACAGAGTTTTACAGAGAAAAGTTCTACATCTTTAAAATCACACCAACGCCTCTCTCTAACCCAACCTCTAACACAGGATATTATATTTTTAAAATTACTCACAGTCTCGCCACTTTCTCGTAAAGTTTTAAAGTTTCTCTCGCTACTTTAGACCACGTAAAGTATTGGAGAACTCTCTTTCTGCCATTCTCTCCCATAACTTTCCCTATCTCTGGGTTTTTAAGAACATACTCTAACGCATTCGCTAACTCTTTAACATCTCCTGGCCTTACCAGTATTCCTGTTTCGCCATCGACAACTAGCTCCGGAATTCCTCCGGTTTTAAAGGCGACAACAGGGGTTTCAGTAGCCATAGCTTCTAAATTAACTATACCGAAGGGCTCGTAGATGCTCGGACATACGAAAACACTTGCCATAGTATAGAGAGGAATGAGCTCTTCATCCTTTAACATTTTGTTTATCCATACGACATTTCCCACTTCGTTTATAGCCTTCTCAAATTCATCTACCACTTTTCTTTCGTCGGGCTTTCCAGTCACTAAAACCAGGCTAGCTTTATCGGAGAGAAGTTTAAATGCTTTCAAAAGGTTGAAAATACCTTTTTGCTTACTAAGCCTTCCTACGAATAAGATGTAAGGCTTTTTGATATGATATTTCTTCAAAATTTTTTCATCGACTATAGGCCTCCAACGCGTTTCGTCTATACCGTTGTAGATTACCGCTATTTTATCCTCCTCGATGCCGTAAATCTCTACTAAATCCCTTTTCATAGCTTTGCTCACTGCTATCACTGCATCACAGGCTTCTAGACCCGTCCGCTCAAGCCAGAGAGATAGGTTGTAAGCCTCCGCCAAGGCTTCCCGTTTCCAAGGTCTCTTAGGCTCAAGGCTATGTACGGTAGCTATCAGTTTAACGTCATAGAGTTTTTTAGCTATAAAGCCGGCGAGAGACATATACCACGTATGGAAATGGATTATCTCTGCGTCCACCCTATCTGAGTTAATAGCTAAAGCTAGGCTAAGAGCTTTGAACGCTGGTCTGTATTTTCCATCGACTTTTTCGAGTATATTGTACCAGGGCGGATATCTTTTGACAATTATTTTATTTTCTTCATGATATTCAATTTCTTTTTTGAGAGATACAGTTCTGACTTCCACGTTTATAAACTTGGCTAAGTGTCTCGCTACATTGTATACATGGACTCCGGCGCCGCCATATACGTGAGGCGGGTATTCCAGAGTGAAAATACACACTTTCATTAACTACTGCTCCCCGTATAAGCTAACATACTAATTCTTAATAAATGCTTAGTGAACCTTGAACTACGTTTACTTTACACCGCATACTAGGCAAGGAGATTATGGCATTCTTAGATAGATGATGTTTACGTATGACACAGAATTTTAAGGACAAAGTAGGGGGATTTGAAGATTTCAATCAGCAGGAAAAGCGTTCATGTAGATACTGTAGTGTTTTCTGCTAGCAGACGTAGTGGAACATAGGAAATCCGTGATAAGGTATGCAAGTCTACATAGATAGCTCCATTGGAGTGGCAATAAAAATAGGTGTTAAATTGGATGCATTTTCCTCTTTCTTTTAGCATCTCTTTTTCTAACTATAGCCTTTTCGACTTGCTTCTCGAGGATTTTTAGAGCGCCTGTGAGCGCCTGTATGGGATCCCAGCTTTTCTCAGATGCCGAGAAAACTCCTCTTGCGGTCTCAGCGGACACCTCCACGAAGTATATGTTACGTTCTCCCTTAACTCTCTGTTTCTTCAAAACAATACTTCCCTCAAAAAGGTCGAGAGTCTTCGCTATTCTATTAAATGTTTTAGAAATTTTAACGTTAGCCAGTCCTACTAGGTGGGGTTGTAGATTTTCAAGACCTTTAAACGATATGGGTAATGCTATTTCTAAAATTCTAGACGCTACTAGCCTGACGATATCTCCTCTGGTTATTATACCTGCTGGACCTTTTTTGTCTACTACTGGAGTAGAGAAAAAGCCCTCCTCTACCATTATCTTTCCGGCTCTCGAAAGCGGATCGTCGACCTTAACGTAGAAAACAGGTCTCGACATTATGGATTTTACAGGCCTCGAGAATATATACTCGGTTTCTCCGACAACTTCTCCCGCCCTCGCCCTCTTGAGCTTTATGCTATACATCCGCTCCAGTATATCTCTTATACTGATAATTCCAACTAGCTTGTTGCCGTCAACTACAGGGAGCTGTCTTATTCCGCGATTTATTAAAAGCTTTCTAGCTTTTCCAATAGATTCATTTGGTGTAATTGTGATTAGGTTAGTCGACATTACATCTTTTACTTTGAACTCGTCGAGCCATTTAATGTCTAAAGTATATTTCACTATGTCGTATCTAGCAACTATACCTACGAGCTCCTCTTTATCGTCAAGAACTGGAAGAGCCTCAAACTTGAGCGCTACTAGCATCCTAGCAGCATCCAGTATCGTGTCGTCCGGTTTTAAAGATGCTGCTGGCTCCGCTATAGACCCAGCTTTAGTATAAGGAGAAAAACCAGTTTCTAATATCCGCAACCTATCGATTAAGCCTATTACCTTCCTACCCCGTAAAACAGGGAGAACTGATATATCATAATCCCTCATTATAGAAAGAGCTTTATTGATCGCTTCATCGTGGTTGATGGTGAAAACGTCTTCCACCATTATTTCAGATACGCTTTTAAGAAAATCTTCCATCACTTATAGAATATCCGCAAGAGACATATATCTTTAATTTAAGTTAAAAACGTATGCCCAGGATAGCTTTAGCGCAAATAAGGAATACGCCAGCATCTAAAAAAGAAAATATAAAACGTATAGAAAAAATGCTGTTGAAAGCAGCTAGAGGGGAAAGCGATTTAGTAATTTTTCCAGAGCTTTCAGTTACAGGGTATCTCCTTAAAGATTTGGTCTATACCTTGGCAGAAGAAATTCCAGGACCTTCTACGGCTAAACTGGAAAGCTTGGCGAGAGATTACGGCATTTATATAATCGCTGGGATGCCAGAAAGGAGTAAAGATTATTTAATCTATAACTCCGCCGTGCTTGTGGGCCCTGACGGGCTTTTAGGAGTTTATAGGAAAAAGCACCTACCGACTTACGGGCTTTTTGAAGAAGGTAGATATTTTAAACCTTGGACAGGAGATATGGAGGTTTTCGAAACTCCCGTGGGAAAAATAGGCGTGCTTATATGCTTCGACTTATTTTTCCCAGAACTAGCCCGAACGCTAACGGTGAAGGGAGCTCAAATAATAGCTGTTTTATCAGCAGCCCCGGATATCTCTCGACAATTTTTTGAAACATTTGTCCACGCTAGGGCTTTAGAAAACACTGTTTTCATAGCTTACGTAAATATGGTCGGCTTCTATGACGGAATAGGATTTTTCGGAGGGAGCCACGTTAGGGGGCCTTTAGGCCAATTGTTAGCCCGTGCAAAATTATACGAAGAAGATCTCGTAATTGTAGACGTGGATTACAGTGAAATTGCCCGCGCGAGAGTTGTAAGGCCTATTTTAAAGGATTTAAGAATTGACGACGTAAAGTGCTTATACCAGGCTTTAAGCAAGAAGCTCTTTTTTAGCGAGCAATCTCATATAAGTGTCTTTTAAAGCTTCCGGAATAACTTTAGTGTTTGAGATTACGGGCATAAAGTTAGTGTCGCCGTTCCACCTTGGAACTATGTGAATATGGACGTGGTCTTCTATACCCGCCCCTGCGACTCGTCCGAGATTCATTCCCACGTTAAAACCGTCAGGGTTGAAAACCGCTTTCAGAAGTTTTAAACATCGATTGACAAGCCCGAAAAGATCTAGCAATTCTTCCTCTGATAAGTCTTCAGTGGATGCTATGTGTCTCTTAGGAGCTACCAGCAAGTGTCCAGTATTATAAGGATACAGATTCATCACTACTACGGAAAAGCGCGTTCTGTGTAAAACCAATTTCTCTTCCGGATTTTCAGTAGTAGCCGCGCTACAGAAAATACACTCTTCCCTCTTCTTTATAGCTTCATATTCGATATACTTCATCCTCCAGGGTGCCCACAGCAAGTCCACTTAAATCACCTACTAACATTTACGCGGAATCTTAATTAAGGTTGTGTCATAATCTGTAGTATGGATGAAGAGGGAGGTGAACACTGACACTTCCGTGGATGATAGGCCCTCAATCAGCTGACAGTTTTAAAAGTAATCTTTAAGTTGTCTTTGTAGAAACATTTATGGAAGCTCCTCGCACGGTTTTGTAGATGCTCGAGGATATAGCGCTTAAGAGGAAAAGATACCTATCAGAGAAGGAATTCGAAAACTTTCTAAAACTTGTGAAAAGAATTGCTAAATATGATTCTGCACGCCAAGAGTGGATTTTCTCGCCTGAAAAAGCCAAATTTAATATAGCCGACGAAGCCGAGTTGGAAGAGATTCTAAACGCTCTTTCCAAGTACGTAATAGTGACTCCAGAACTTAAAGCTCAGATAGTAAATCGCTTTAAAAGCCTTGAGAGGAAAATAGTACTCAACGTGGATACGCTTTCGTTCGAAGCCCCTTTAAACAGTAATGCTTTAAGCGAGTTGGAGAGATATGTCGTGAAAATAGGTGGGAAATACGTTGTTAAAAGCTTGAAATATATTCAATTCGTAGGTGAAGTCCTCAAAAAATATGGATATGAATTAGTTTATGATAAGGAAAAATTTGAGAAGAATTTAGAAAAGATTTTGATAGCGATTCTCGCTAGAGAAAACTCTATGCTTGTCGTCTACTTCCCCAAGTATATAGACGTTGAAGTTGTGAAGGCTTTAAGAAAAGCCTGTAGACTACGCTACTATGAGGAAAGAGCTATTCTAGACGAGGAAGGAAACTACGTAAATACTGAGTATGTACCTCGCGAAATCGATACGTTAAGGGTTTTCTTTAAGGAGCGTAAAGCTATAACCTTTGTAGGCCTGATAGACACAGTAGTAAAAACTCTTCGAGAAAATGGCTATAAAGTTATTTTACAGATAAAGGAGAAAGAGAACCTAGATTTAAAATTTAAAGCAAACTTTAAGTTAATGCCTCACCAAGAACGCGCTTTTAAGCTGTGGATTAAGAAGAAACGCGGCACAATAGCCATTTTCACAAGAGGAGGAAAGTCTTTCATAGCTCTTAAAGCTATCCAAGAACTTAGAAAACCAACTTTAATACTCGTGACTACTAGAGAGCTAGCCGAGACGTGGAGGAGGTACTTAGTAGAGTATCTGGGAATCCCAGAGGCTAAAATCGGCTATCTAGGTGAAGGCAAGAGATTCTTAATGCCTATAACGATAGCTATCTACAATAGCGCCGTGAAATATCTATCAGATATAAAGGATAAGTTTGAGCTTTTAATTCCAGACGAGGTACACCACGTTCCAGCAAGAACATTTAAAAATATAGCGCTGTACGTCGATGCATTGTATAGGCTAGGGCTCTCAGCTACCCCTACTAGAAGGGATGGAAACCACGAGCTTCTCTATGCGGTAATAGGCGATTTATTGCTAACTGTGGACTATGAGGAGCTTATAAGACTTAAAGTGGTAGCTCCTATTGAAGTATATGAAGTTATATTTGCAATTGGTAAGGAGGATAAAATACGTAAACTGTTGGAAATTTTAGAGAAACATAAGAACGAAAAAGTGTTTATATTCACGCTTTACTTAGAAACCGCTGAACGAGTTTATAATGAACTATTAAAGAAAGGTTTTAAGGCAGCCTTGATCACCGGAAGGACACCCTCATCTAAGAGAAAACTGGCTTTTAGGCAGTTTTTGCAAGGGCGGTATAACATAGTCGTATCGACCACCGTCCTCGACGAGGGTATTACGGTTCCCGATGCCGAAGTAGCTATTATATTCGAGAATACGGGAGAAGCACGGCAATTAATCCAGCGTATAGGGAGAGTGCTCAGCTATAAACCGGGTAAGACAGCGAAAATATACGAAATTGTGGATATAAGAGACCCTCGCGAAAAGTACACCTATTTTAAGAGGAAATGGGTTAGGAGCTTGTATATGTTTGACGGACTTGAGAAATACGTACTTGAGGAAAAGAAGACACGGGCCTACAAGAAGCTTCTCGGAGAGTAAAATAGCTACTCTATCCACTTTTTCTTCGAGATTTTCTCCGGTATATACACTTGAGTTAGGAATTTAAAACCATGTCCCGATAAGGCCTCGATTTCAACTTTCTCCTTCTTTTTAATAAACAATTTTAGCTGTGATTGCCAGGCTTTAGATTCTTTGAACCAAGGATATCTCATTAGTTCTTTAGCCCTCTTTATATCTCTATCCGTAGCTTTTATTATATAATTTCTCGGTATTTTATACTCTTCGATATCTGTGACCATAACTCCTATAAACCTAGCTCCGGGCGTGGCTAATCTTTCACTCTCGTAGCTCAGGCTTATAGACCCACTCTTAAATACTGAATATATGTAGAAGCCATACGAGTCACAGTCCGTTAACACATATACAGGTAGGCCGAACTCCCCCCAGAGTCTTCTAACCATTCTCCTCGTGCTCCTATCGGGTTGACCCTTACCGGTTATCAAGATGCAATTATGCTTTTTCCAGAATTCCTCTTCGTTTAGCCGCTCAAAGATGGCATCTTTCTCTATCACTAATACATAATCTGCGTCGACTCTTACTATCTCCAATCTATCCGCGTTGGGCGGAATAGCGTATGCACCGCTACCTAGCCGAGAGAGGTCTATGGTGTAACCTTTCGATCGGACTATTATGTTTCCGACTATTTTCCCTTTAGCGTCGTGCATTATGCCCATGTGCTCTCTTAAGAGACCAGTAGCCACTTCTATATCTTGTATAACAGCATTTGACTCATTTTGGCTATTCCAAGTCTCCTCGCTCTGCCTCCTACCTTTTTCGTCTATGTACTCAATGGTATGTTTGCCTGTGTAATACAAGTCTCTTATCGTCGGGTAGTCTCCCTCTCTTCTAGCTCTTATAATTATGGAAAGCATCAGTATAGTCTGCATGAAACGTTTGCTTTCCCCTATGTCAAAGAAATCTCTCCTAGCTTTTTTAGGTCCTAGAACCAGAATTTTCCTATCCCTATCCCAAATAGTGTTAGCCAACGTCCTAACTGGTATGAATATGTGCGGCTCAACCCCCTTCTCGATCTGCTTGTATACTTTCCTACCTAATGCCTCTAGTCTTTTAAGCACTTCCTTATCGCTTAACGCTTGCATAGATTTTCACCCCCTCGACAGGCACTCCTCTACGCTCTATATCTTTTTTGAGCATTACGTAGAGCCTATCCTTTATATCTTCCTCGCTCTTATTCACGATATACGCTAATGCCCGCGCAACCTCACCTATATATCTTCCGATAGTCACTTCACGCCTCTTAAGCTCATACATTCTCTCTACTTTAGTCAGATATGTTCTAAGACGCCTAGCCAGCTCTCTAACAGCTATCTCTATCTCTTTTTCGATCTCCGGTATATCAGCTATCGCCTCTTTCCCTACGCCTTTAAACGGAAGCTTAGTTGAACATACATGCACTACTACAGCTAGCGGCGCCGGGAACTTTACTTTATAAATGCTCCAGTCGATGCTGTTTAAAACTTTGGAAGATACGTCCACGCTTTCATCGTATAACAGCGGTATCCTATTAGCGAATCGTAGCAGGAGAATAGAGTTGCTTACTGGAATAGAACCGCCGTACGCTAGAGCGACTTCAACTATGAAGGGATTGCCCCCATAAGACGACGGGTTTCTGCTGATTGCTGCCACATATTCAGGTTTGAGAATTTCCTTTACACCTTTCTTTAAAAGCTCCTCGCCGAGAGGAGATAGTGTAAAAGGCTTAGGCCTCCTCCATCCGCTAAATTCCTTCATCTTCCTAGCCAGGTACTCTAAATCCTCCATCCTCAAGTTTCTTATTTTAAGAGTCGGTTTAAGCCCGGCCCACTTGCAGAATTTCTCCGCTGTTCTCTTTCCAACAGACTCAAAGAACTCTCTTAGAAATTCCTCAAGGGTAAGGTTGGTATTAGCTTTTTCCTTAAGCGATTTTAACATTTGTATATCTACTCCTCTGGGATGGGGGCGTCCAGTCTGGGGCGGAGGAGGCATAGCTCTGGTAACTCTTTCGAAAACCAGGTTATGGTCGGGAGATTCAAATATTATAGTGGCATAGGGGGCTATCAGCGCTGTTCTCTTAATATATTCTACGATTTTCTTACGAGCTGCCGACCAGTTGCCCTCCACCGTTAGCTCCACTACTGTTCCGTGCCATTTGGAGTTCTTCCTAGTAACTCTATTGTCGTAGATTATAGGGATGTTCTTCTCTATGTCTATCATAAGCTCGTACTCGTATATGGCGGGCGAGTCGGGGGTAGCGCTCTTCACGTAGATAGGCTTTCCCGTGGTTATCTGAGAGTAAAGAACAACCATCTTTATCCCAAGTCCGAAAACACCCCTAGCCTGCCTTAACACGTACTTTGAACCGTAGAAAACCCTAGCGAATACATTTGGCACCTCCTCAGCCGGTATTCCTATTCCGTTGTCTTCAGCTCTCACAGTGACTTTTGCAGGGTCGTTCTCGTCCAGCTTTATCGACAGCTTTATCTCGGGCAGTATGCCGTAGGTCTCAGTGGCGTCCAGCGAGTTTTCGACGAGTTCTCTAACCGTCTGGTATAGAGCTCGCGCTGGGTTAGAAAAGCCAGCTATCTCCCTGTTTCTCCAGAAGAACTGCGATGGACTTAAACCTCTATATTCTACTTTTGCCGCTGGCATTGTTACCCCACAGCTATAAAGAACTATTCTATAAAAAGATTAAGCTATGGTAGAATGGCTGGATGAAGCCCCGGGCGGGATTTGAACCCGCGACCTGCGGCTTTCTTGGCGATTACATACAATTTCGGGATCCCCAGTAGGGGATCTGGCCGCCGCTCTACCACTAAGCTACCGGGGCTATGGAACATATAACGAACTCTCTTATATTTTTCACTTCAAACAGACGATAATCATACAAGCGATTTCCTCGTCTATTAGCGGACGGAACAAGCTCTAAGCACACCAAAAAACATCAAAGATTTACAAGTTTGACAATAGCGAAAAAGACTTCGTTGTAGGTTACGAAATAGAAAAAGAAAAGCGCTTGTGTATCTATCAGCGAATTTCGATATTCAGAAATTGACGCTATGGATATACTCTTCTGATTGTGCGTGGGAAGGGGATGGCTTCCACTATGTGGGATAACCCGGCGATCCACATCACTAGCCTATCCATGCCGAGTCCGAAGCCTGAGTGAGGGACGCTTCCGTATCTTCTAAGGTCTATATACCATTCGTAGTCCTCAGGGTTAAGTCCAAAGCGGATTATTTTATTCACTAGTTCTTTTTCATCGCTTATCCTTTCTCCTCCTCCTATTATTTCTCCATATCCCTCTGGAGCTAGCAAATCCTCAGCGAGAGTAACTTCCGGCCTCTGTGGGTCGTTTTTATGATAGAATGCTTTTACCTTTTCAGGGAAACCGTAGAGTATTATGGGTTTATCGAACTGCATGGTTAATGTCCTCTCTTCGTCAGCGCCCAGATCCTCCCCCCATTCGACGCTAACTCCCTTCTGCTTGAGGATTTCTATAGCCTCGTCGTAAGAAACTCTATAGAAAGGTGGTTTCACATTTTCGAGCATCTCTATATTACGTTTTAGAAGTTCTAGTTCCTCCAATCTCTCCTCGAGGACTTTCCTTACCACGTAGGTTATAAGCTCCTCTTCGACTTTTACTATACCGTCTAATCCAAGCCAAGCTACTTCCGCCTCTGCATGCCAGAACTCCGTTAAATGCCTCCGAGTTCTAGACTTTTCGGCTCTGAAAGAGGGAGCTATGGTATATACTTTTTCAAGTGAGAAAATTAGAGCTTCTAGATAAAACTGGGATGACTGAGTTAAGTAGACCTTTCTCTTCTTATCTACGTATTCTAACTCGAAAAGCGTAGCTCCGCCTTCTACCGCCGCTGTTATAAACATTGGGCAGTGTACTTCGTAGTACCCGTGATTTCTGAAATATTCGTGTACAGCTTTGAAAACCGTATCTCTAATCTTTAATATGGCGTTCATTCTGCGACTCCTTAACCATAAATGTCTTACGTCTAATAGAAACTCAGGCGAGGCGTCCTTAGTTATCGGAAATCTGTGCGAGGGCCCGACAACCTTTATGTAGTCGGCTCTTATCTCCTTTCCGCCTGGAGCTCTCTTATCTTCTTTAATGTAACCGCTCAGGATTAAGGATGCTTCAATTCCAACTTTCTTTAGCTCTGGAATGGTGCCGGGGTTTTTCTCTACTACAACTTGTACTATGCCCGTAGAATCCCTAACAACTATAAACACCTTATCCCCGAATTCTCTATAACGATAGACCCAACCTCTGATTTTGACTCTGCTACCCTCGTCTAACTCAAAAATCTCTTTTATGTGCACGAATCCTTCCGATTCAATAAGAACCACGCCCCCTTGATAGGGACTACTCTATTAACCTCAATCTCCTCTATTTATTCCTTGCGTCGTTTTGCCTAAGTTAATTAATAAACTTTAAAACTCCGAGCTAAACTATCGGCTTTCCAAATCTTGGCATAACTTCAGGTTTTACAGCTCCCTCTAATACATATTTTAACACCTGCGCGGCTTTAGTTCTGGATAAAAACTTATTGTTATTACCGCAGTATGGCGAGTATATACATCTGGGACATCCGTCAGGGCACTTACATCCAGAAACTATATCGTACGCTCTATGTAGAACTTCTTCCACACGCTTCATAATTGCCTTAGATACCCCCGAACCGCCGGGATAGGCGTCATATACGTATATATGGCCCGAGGGGAAGCTAACTCCCCCTATATCTGAAGCCGCCGCTCCAACCACCATCTGAGCCGCCGCTATCATAGCGTGTTCTATAGCGTGAAAAGCTTCCGCGTTCTCCAATTCATTCCATCCATGTTGCATAGGAAACTTAACTAATATGCCTTTAGTTTTAAAACTGTAGCTGTACTCCCTATCTAGAATTTTTTCTTCTAAGTTCTCCATGGACGGGAATTTCTTAACTACATATCCATAGACTACCTCGTTTAACGCCAAGTCTAAGTATTCAAGAGGAAGCCCATAGGCGCTACGCTCATCCAAAAGCCTTAGCTCGCTCGGCAGGGTGTAGTAAAGAGGATATGTTACTAGGTCGTATCCCCGTGGCAACATGGCTACAACAGCTCTATTTCTATTCAATTTTAGCGAAAGGTAAGGCGTGCCTCCGTGCAGGTATATAGCTCCCGGGTGGAGTTCTCTTAATGCCATAGGCATTTCTCGAAATCCTATTACCTTCCCGGTTTTCGTTACTATTTTAACGATATCCCCTATTCCTCTTATACTCAGCCTCTTCCTCAAGAACTTCCTGCCTTTGGCCGTAGCTCTTATATACTTTCCTATTTTGACGAGACCAGCGTTTTCTAGGTTTTTGAATATATTCTTTTCGAACTCTCCGAGGCTATCCGCTTTTAATGGAGCCTCGACCGCCATAGCTAATAGATGAATTTTAGCAATTTCGTCATTATCTAAATTCAGAAATACTGGGTCAACGCTCTGATTGAAGAATTCCTCAGGGTTTCTCTCGTAGTATGAGCTTATAGGGTCATCTCCTAGAATTGTGAATATGTATGCCACCTGCCCCCTACGCCCCGCCCTCCCGGTCCTCTGAATGTACTTTGAAAATGTTGGAGGAATGCTATAAAGTATAATAGCGTCCAGATCTCCTATATCG
>CAZCTW010000007.1:0-3450 GCA_964501905.1 uncultured Thermofilaceae archaeon
AATATACCTCCATAACACCAGCTTAAACATCAAAAAGATAAAAATTAAAGATTCATATCGCAAGTTAAAGGCCATAAACTGAAGTAAATATGAATATTTTACTTCAAACCTAAATGTAAAACTTTAGTGGGCCTATGAGGTATATCGTAAAAGTAAGTAGGAAAGGCCAAGTAGTCATCCCCGCTAAAATCAGGAAAAATACAATATCAAAGATAGAGTAATCATCAAAGCCGACGAAGAAGAAATAAAAATCATACCCCTAATCCCCCTAGAAGAAATGTTCGGAATAGACGTAGACGAAAAAGAAATACTCACCACCCTAGCCGCCATACTCTACAAAAACGGCAAACTAACCCTAAAACAGGCAGCCGACCTAGCAGGCTTAAACATAGAAGACTTCCTCCTCGAACTAGGCAAAAGAAAAATATCCTACACCAACATCACAGTCGAAGACTTAAGGGAAGAACTTGAAAAATATGCTACAACTGATACTTAGGCCTCGACCGGTATTCCGGTATTTATTCTTCTTGAGTTATCTCTACAAGCCAGAGACGGGGCTTCTTTAATACGACGTCCTTGTATACGTCAAAATCCTTCTGAGTCATATGAGTATTCATCATGAAACCAGCATATTCGCCGCAGAACTCACAATTCACAATTATGGTAACTTCACCCGTATCCTCTTCAATATCGACGATAAAAGACAAATCACTCTCACGTAAAGGACATTTGGGTCTATCAGACATACTAATAATTCCTCAATACTGCAATTTAAAACAATCTATTGAATAAAATAGGAAAGAATGTTCACTCTCCAGATAATATGCCTAAGCCTCTACGGAAAATGCCTGAACATTACCTTTACATTGAAAACTCCTCAAAGAGCCGAGACTTCTCCCGCGCCCTCTCAACTTCTACAGAAGCATCTCCTTTCGAGAAAACTTTAACCAAAACATGGTCATCCTCCCTCTCAAGCTCCACATCATCCACCAACTGAAGGAGAGACCTATCCAAGGCATCCGCAATCCTCAAAATCGCGGCCAACCTAACCACAGCATCCCCATACTCGTTCTCGAAAAACTTCCTCCACTCGGGATCTGAATACTTAAAGGGGTCGGGTTTCTTTCTATGGAAAAAGGCTATCCAAGCCACTGCTCTGAGGCCTAGGTAGCCCAGAGTCTCTTCGAGCTCTTTAGATGAAAGTATGAGCTCTCTAGAAGACTCATGGTGCTTCCCGCCAACGCTAACCCCTATGTCGTGGAGAAGTGTAGCAACCTCCAGCCAAAGCCTCTCCTTAGAACCCATATCATGCAGGCCGAGCCTCCTCGCTTCATCGAAAATCTTTAACGCAAGATCCCTAACCTTAAAAGCATGCCCCTGACCACGGCCAAAATTATACTTCCTTCCGAAATCGATTACAATGTCCGTCATACTCATTCCTTAATACTTTAAACATGAGTTATTTATAGTCTAATTACCTAGGCCTTTAAAATAATTCATGGCAAATATTTTAAAATTTAGCACTACCTTTAAATTTTACAATAAATACGAAAATTATCATGGGTCCCTTTACAGATATCAAATTCCACCCAGTAGGGCAGGGATTGTTTACATCAATAGAAATCTGCGACGAAAACAACAGAAAAATATTCTCCATAATCTTCGACTGCGGAAGCACAAAATCCTGCAGTCGCTCCCTGAGACAATGCATAGACAAATACATTGACAATAATAGCTCACGGAAAGTTAACCTGCTTACACTCTCCCACCTACACTACGACCATGTCAGCGGCCTCACGAGACTCTTAAGCGAAATAGACGCCGAAACCGTAGTACTCCCATACCTAACCCCACTAGAAAGACTCCTAGTAGCCGTAAGCCAACGGCCTAAACCACTCTGGTATTATTCCTTCCTAGCCTCACCCGCCACCTTCTTAGCCGGACTCGGCATACGCAATATAGTATTCCTAACTGGAACTGGCGATGAAGTCCACCGAAACTACCTAGCGGTCCCTCAGAATCATCGAATGAATATCATGGTTATAGAGAAAGATATGTTGACTGGTCTCGAATGATTAGGGATGATGAGGCTATTAGCAAACATGACCGTTATATCCATAAATTTCTTAGAGAAAAATACAAGGTCAACATCTCAACCTATAGAACACAAGAGTATGCCAAAATTCCGCTAGTAGAAAGATTACTAGTATTCCACGTCTACCCGATAAATAAACTGATATTAGACGAATTCCAGACGTGTATAAAAGAGAAATTTGGTATCAGCACAATTGGCAACATCGCACTTCTTACTGAAATCCTTCGCGATCGCGCTAAAAGATTATCACTGACAGAGTGCTACAAGATGATATATCCCGACTTAAATTTTACTTCTCTATCATTAGCTATAGTTTTCATTCCACTTAGAAAAACTTTTGAAAAATGCTTGCTCGAAGCTCTCTTAACTGGCGACACTAGACTAGATAGAGAGCGCATACAGAGAGCTTTTTTCAAAAGGTATAGCAGTATCTTCGACCAGTTATCCTCTAGCTCTTTTACCTTTCAAGTCCCACATCACGGAAGTCGCAGAGGATTTGATCTGAACACCGCAAAAAAGTTTAAAAAACAAAATCTTCGCCCAATAAGCATCATATCATGCAGTCTCCTGCCTAACTACAGGTACAAATTCCCTGACCTTAGAGTAATACAATGGCTAAAAGAAATAAGCCCATCCACTTTAATATGCAACGAGAAAAATCTTATCAATATCAGAATATACGACAGCAAATTCAATACCACAGTAGCAATCCTTCCCCACTATCTTAAAATCTAAAGTACAAACCCTCTATTCAGCAAAGCTTATTCCATAGCTTAACTATATTTCTAACAGCAACTTCGGAAACTCCGAAAACCTTAGCTATCTCCTTTTGGGTAAACCTATCGCCCACCACCAGATATACAGCTGCAGCGGCTAAACCAAGAGGACTACGCCCTATAACAAGTTTTCCAGCCTTCAACCTTCTAACAACCTCTTTCGCCTTTTCAACTTCCTCCCCAGACAATTTCAGACAAGGAGCATAAAACTCCACTAAAGCCTCCGGATCTACGGGAGGAATTTCAACTTTAAACTTTTCTTTTAGAACACTATACATCTGATAAATCTTAGGTCCCTCAAGACCAGAAACTTTAGAAACATAGCTAAACGTCACCGGGAAACCCTCAGCTCTCAAAACCAGAAGCAACACAGCGTAAAAGACTAAACGATAACTCTTACCACGAGCAAAACCCTCCTCAACAGCCCTCAAGAAATACTCTCTAACCCTACTGATGACATCCTCGCCAAGCCTTTCATACTTCAACTTTGCAAGCTCACAATCAAGCACAAAAAAGTAACGACGAGGACTAGAAAGTTTTCTCTCTTTAGCAAGTTCCTCAGCGAGTTCAAGCTCGCGT
>CAZCTW010000007.1:3460-8152 GCA_964501905.1 uncultured Thermofilaceae archaeon
ACTTAAATCTCCTTCTAAGCCAGCGAGCGCGCGAATCTCCTCTAATGTCTCGCTCCGCAGATAGATAACTCTCCACCGTCCACGAACTTGTAAACGTTCATCGCTGTAAACTAGCTCGAGCGGGACGGGTTTAGGATAGACAATAAACTCGTCAAACCAGTAGTGATAGCCGTCACGCTCCCTACTCCACCTCACAATTTTAGCCTCACCTACAATAGCCCGCTTATGAGTATGATAAACAACAAGAAACATGCCTGGCTGCTCCAAAAGCCTAATACGAAAAGGATAAAAAGACTTCATCCTACCAGCCAAAACATCACGAAACCACTTATCATACTCAGGCATACTACACTCGCCAAGAGGAAAACCACAACGTCTAACACCCTCAAAATAAGGACAGGGGACACCCTCCCTAGCATAAACCGTACAAGGATTATACCTAACCAAAGCCGCAACAAAAACCATACCAATAAAATCACAAAACTCTATTAAAATATTTAAGAGATTCAGAAATTACTTTAAGCACCTAGGTCTATGAAAAAAATCCTTTCCTAACCTTTTGTAATTCTCTTCAGTTCGCGCTTTAGCACTTCCAGTCTCTCCCCTTGCTCGAGAAATTGGTCTAAGAGATAGAGCGAGGGCTTGCTCTCGATCTCTCCTATAATCTCTAAGATGTCCGATGGAAAGAGGCTTGCCGTGTTCTAGCATCTCTCTCTCAGGCAGCCTAGGGCCCACTTCAGGGATACGCCCTTCTTAATCCCTCTGATGAACTCCAGGATAACCCCCTCAGCTCTCCTCTACGATCTCTCCCACGTAGTATTCCTCAACGATCGTGCTTTATAACCTTCACGAAACTCTCCCGAACTCCCTGACTTCCTCTAGGCTCATCTACTCCACTTGCTCCTTTACCCTCCTCTTCACGTTCTCACTTAAGTGTATCCATGGATCGGGGTACCACCTCACCTTTACCACAGTAATTTTATGGTGCCTCCTTATCTCTTCCTCAATTATCTCATAATCCTCTCTGCTGATCTTCAGCATGGCTCTTCTGAGGGGCGCTGTCCAGTACCTTTTGTTCTTTATGAAGGACAGCTTCTCCACTAGAGGCGTGAAGTCGATAGGCTCCTTTGGCAGCAGCACGGGCTCCACTCTCACTCTGTACTCGAAGACCTCGTCCCTAGACTTAACCGGGACGAAGACCGGCTCACTATCAATGTAGGGCTCCGAGACGGCCCTGAAAATGCCGCTAATACGCTTAGGAACCATAGCGTTGCATGCTAAGTCTGTGACACCAGAAGTAGCAGAAAGAGCGAGAATGAAATTAGATGAAGCTATAAACGAATTAAGGAGCAGAACCTTCAGGCTCTTATGGGTTATTTAGACTTTACACCTCTATGATGATACATGATTGTAAATATCTTAATTCGCTAAATATCTTAATCCACTCATGTAAATAGCGTGTAAATGCGCTCATCCGTTCATGATTTTTATCCATAGTATAATTTATAGGATAATAGTTTACTAAGGTTAAAATCATTGCAAATTATCTTCCTGTTACAATTCCATGGAATTACCTATTTCTCTTAGCTTCTTATCGCGTGATTCCCAGTCTGGAAGATAAGATGCCAACGTGGCTCTAAACAATCTGTTATGTGTCTTAACCTTCGCTTTTAAGTGTACAAGTTCATGTACAATAACATATTCAACTATATTCGTAGGTAAATCTAGTAGGAGAGCATTCAAAGTTAACGTCCCCCTACTAGATATTGATGCCCATTTATAGCTCATTTTAACTACCCTAACTTTCCTCAGATACACACCAATAGTTTGAGACCATCGTTTAACTAGTTCTTTTATTTCATTTTTATTCATTTTTCAGCAGCCTCTTACCTAGCTCTAGAATGTCTTTTCCTATCTTGACCCTCTTCTTCATTTCAATACCTAAATCTTTAAGTATCTTGTAAATCTCACGAAGCACATTTCTCTGTGCATTACGGTTATAGGTCCATGAGCTATTTCTAAGTAGAACTTGTGATATCTTCTTAGCAGCGTCAAGGGTATCTATTTCATGCATCTTCAGAAGTTGATATATACTGAATATACTTGGTTCTATCTTTGCGGTCTCATACTCTTTCTCTGTTCTAACAATCGATTCTGAGATGTTTAGAAGCTCTTCTAATGCCTCTTTTGCACTAATTTGTCTCTCTTCAAGTCTTCTTATTACAGCCTCTATTTTCTCAATTAGGAATTCAAGAAATGGTATTTCCTTACTTCGCTGCTTTATATGGGTAATAAGACTTCTCCTTAAATTATAGATTTTTACTCGTTCTTTTAGTCCATCACTCTTAATTAAATCTGCAAGGTGTTCGTCAATTCTGTATAAAGGAATGTTGTCAACTATGTGCTCTATATCAATGTTTTTTCTAATGATTTCTTTAGTTTTCTTGAGTAGTTCCCTCTTCTCCTTATCTGCGGGATAGAAGTAGCCTCTTACTATACGGTAGGTCTTTAATAGCATCTTGTAATTATACATAAAAGGTTTAAGGAAGGGATCCGGCGATAAAATCTCGAAGATTTCCTGTAACTCTTTGAACTTATTCATAAATCTCTCACGCACTTCCTTATCCGAGAATATTCCTACTATTTTCTCCATCTTTTTATCCCAAGAGAGCGAATCATCATCTATAATCTTAAAGACTTCGCCAGCTATCTGTTTTAGTTCTTCCATTAGCAATACGAACCTATTTCTTAAGGCTTGGAAGTCGATAACGGCGCCTTCAATACTCTCACTATCGAATGCGAGTGCTCTCTGGAGGTCTTCAAATATTCCTACGTAGTCTACTATTACGCCAGCAGTCTTCTTCAGCTCTTCATCATAGTATGGTCTATTGACTCTAGCTATTGCCTGAAGAAGTGTATGGTCTTTCATAGGCTTATCAAGATACATTGTTTGAAGAATAGGGGCATCATATCCTGTTAATAATTTCTCGGTAACTATAAGAATCTTTGGTAACTTATTTTTATCTCTAAAGCTCCTCCTTATCCTCTTCTCTTCCTCAGGTGTAATCCAATACTTTCTTAGAAGTTCATTATCCTTATTACTTGATGTATAAACAACTCTAAAGTACTCAGGCGGTAGAGCATTTTCAGGGTCTTCCTCATATAGTTCTTTGAATGCCTCCATATATAATGCACAAGCTTCTCTATCAACAGCTACAACAAATGCTTTGAAACCAGATGGTTCTACATATTTACGGAAATGTTCTACGACGTGTTTTACTATTTTCTTTATTCTATTATATGCTTTCATTACTTCTTTGATTTTTGTAGCTTTATCCAATAGTTTATTGAGTTCCTCTATACTAGCTATTCCTCTCTCTTCATATAATCTAAAGAATTCTTCTAGGATTGTTTTACGGTCTAATCGATACTCTTGTGGTGCTAAAGTGTAGTATAAGGGGACTGTAGTACCATCACTTATTGATTGCTTGATATTGTACTTATCTAGATATGGTCTTCTATAGAGCTTCATATCCTCTTGGGCAAACAGTTTGAAGGTTCCCTTCCCTACTTTTCCTCTATCTATAGGTGTACCAGTAAAGCCGAAGTAGAACGCGTTTGGAAGAGCTGCCCGCATATATATACCAAGGTCTCCTTCTTGTGAGCGATGTGCTTCATCAATGAATACTATAATGTTTTCACGAGTATTCACATTGGAAGGCATGCCCTGGAACTTATGTATGAGCGTGATTATGATTCCCCTATAATCAGTTTCGAGAAGTTCTCTCAAGTGCTGCTTACTACGTGCAACTACGAAGTCTAATCCAAACGCTTCAAGATTCGTAGCTAATTGGCTTTGGAGTTCTCGTCTATCAACCACTATTATGATAGTAGGGTTTTCAAGCCCTCTAATTCTTCTGAGCTTCCTTGCGGCAACCATCATTGTAAGGGTTTTGCCAGAGCCTTGCGTATGCCAGATGAGCCCCGTCTTAGCTTCTCTTGTTAGCACTCTTCTAACTATTTTCTCGACAGCCCTTATTTGATGGGGACGGAGAATGTATTTGTTTAATTCATCATCTATCCTGAAGAACACTATATAATCTTCTAGGAAACCAAGTATTCTTTCTTTAGAAAACATTGTAGCTGCAAGTTCTTCTAATCCTGTCTCTTTACCATCAGGGGTCTTCCACTTATAGAGATTCCTTTCATTAAAGTTCCATGTACCAGAGTATATAAGGTGAAGACCTTCACTCAAGAAGAAGAACTGTAAATACCTAAATAGACTAGGAGCATCACTATGGTAGCCCTTAACCTGATTAAACGCATGATAAACCCAATCCCCCAGGGATTCACCAGTATAGAGAGCAGGCGACTTGAACTCCCCAACAGCAATAGGTATCCCGTTTATAAAGAGAACAAGGTCAAGCCTAATACGACGCCTATCCTCAAACTTAAACTCAACAGTATATTGAAACACATTCCTCTCAGGGTTATCAAAGTCTATCAACTTAAGATTAAGCTCACGACCCTCAATACTACTATAGAAAGTCTTCTCACCACGCAAATAACGCAGAAACTCCTCATTACCCTCAATACCAAAACGGATATGGTTAAGCCTACCAATAACTTCGAGAGCCTCCTCCCGAGTCATCTGGGGATTAAGTTCTAAAAGCTTATCCAACAATATTGGAG
>CAZCTW010000007.1:8162-34467 GCA_964501905.1 uncultured Thermofilaceae archaeon
AGTAAGGAAAGGATTCCTACGACTTCCACGTAACTTATCAACCTTCTCAGGAGACAGAAACTCCCAACCAAGCCCCCTCAAATACTCCGCGAAAGGCTCCTGCACAGTCTTAGACTCGACAAACAAGCTCACACCCCAGACGGCCTTTTACTAGAATATATTTCATTGAGGTTAGTAACACGTATTTGACCAGACATTAATTTATGTAACAATGAACTAAACAACTCTTCAAGCAAATTCTTCTTTTGTCTAATAAGCTTAATTTTTTCATCAATCTTAATCATTATGCTTGCAATTTTTTCCTGCTCGTCTAGGAGTGGTAACGCGACCTTAAATTCCCTTATATCGTTCCACGTTACTCGTGGGTGATTTACACCCTTCATGGAACTTGTGGCATATTTTAGAAACCTATCTGTATGTAGCAAATAAACAGCAAAGTAGGGATTAGCTTTAATCCGAATCACTTTTAATACTAAAATATCTGTTGAACACACACCCTCATATTCAGCGATGACAGCCTTATCTAAATATGGTCGTAATTTTCCATATAATATATCTCCTGGATAGAACCTATTCTTTAAGCTTTTAACTTTACTTGGACTATCCCACCGATAAAGAAATGGTGTTCCACTGTCTATATGCTCTAGTCCAACATATATTAACCCTAATTTCTGTGCTTCTCGTGGTAGAATAGTTTCGTTTCTTTTTGACAGTATCTCCTCTAGTTTTACAACCTTCCAATGTGCCGGTATTTCTCCTATTTCTGTTTGTTTTGTTGGCTGGTTAGAGTCTAGTCCCTTAGTGAATAATCTATTCATTAGGGCTCTCTTAAGCTCGTTAAGAGTATCTAGAAGCCTATCTTGAACCTCAATAGCATGTCTTATGGTATCAAGTATATAGACTATTTTCCGCTGTTCTTCGATAGGAGGAAGTTTAAGTTTAATATTCTTTAAGTACTTGTAATTTGCTTCTTTCTTTATTCCTCTATATTTCAAATCGTCGTAGATTTTCTTTCGAAAAACAGGGCTTCTTAGATAGTACCATAGAAACTTTATATCTACTATTTTTTCATTAATCTTGTATACATCATAATGAGTGGTGCATGTTATCCATCCAAGGTTGTTTATTGCTACTGCTCCTTGGTGTAGATTAATCTTTGATACTATTAGTGTCTTTGGAAGAGCTAGATATAGGTCAGTTTTAGTTTTTCGTTCCTCTCTTAGAACTATTTCACCACTATCAAACGAGATTTTCTTAACAATAGGATATTCTCCTTTATACTCGGTTTTCTTAATTTTCTTTCTAATAGGTATTGCTATCTCTTGCCATGTATATGTTTTCCAGGTATCAGTAGAACTAGTAGTTTGTCTGTTTATGTAGGAAGTTTCATATTTGAGATATTTATCAAGAGTTGTCATGTTGTTTCACCTTCTAGGAGTCCCTCAAAACCTAGTGCACGTAATATGCTGTCAAGCTGTCTATCTATTTCCATGGCTTCTCTTTGAAGTACCTTGAGGTCTTGAAGTATTTCATCAATGTTTCTGTACTCCTCTTCATCATATACCGGGATATATCTCGACGGGCTTAAATTATAGTCATTTTTACGTGCCTCTTCTATTGTTATTATTTTGCTGAATCCTTTCACCTCCTTGAATTCCTTGTAGACTTTTGCTATCTTTTCGATATGTTCCTGTGCTAGGTAGTTTTTGGGTGTTGTTTTAACGTATTCTTTTGAGGCATTTATTAGTAATATTTTGCCTATACGTTCTGGAGGTTTATTCTTGTTTATGATTATTATTACCCCTGGTGCTGTTGTATTGTAGAACATGTTTTCTGCTACAAGTATTACTGCTTCTATAAGGTCTTTTTCTACAAACTTTTTCCTTATTTCTTTCTCTCTATCCCTTGTCTGGCTTCCTGAACCTCTAGAAACTGCTCCGGTGTCTATAATCACTACTAGTTTACCGTTATCCTTTAAGGAAGCATACATATGTTGTATCCAACCCCAGTCTGCTGAGCTACTAGGTGGTATACCAAATGTAAACCTGTTGAATTTATCATTTTCATATACATCTTGTGTAACTCTTTTATCGTTCCAAGGCGGATTAGCAATTACTTTATCAAATTTTTTAAGTTTGCCATTTTCAACAAACTTCGGATTTCTAAATGTGTCACCTAGTCTTATGTCGGCCTCTAATCCATGTAGTATAACGTTCATTTTTGCGATAGCGTAGGTGAAATGGTTTATTTCTTGACCATATAGTTTTAGTGGTTTTTCTTCTGCTTCTTTTCCGTATTTTTCGCGGACGTAGAGTTGTGCTTTAATTAGTAGACCTGCTGAGCCACAGGCTGGGTCGTAGACTTCTTCTCCGGGTTTGGGGTCTAGTAGGCGTACCATTAGTAATCCTACTTCGTATGGGGTATAGAATTCACCTGCTTTCTTTCCACTTTCTTCAGCGAATTGTCTTATGAGGTATTCATATGCTCTTCCTAGAATATCTGGCTCAACATCGTTTAGGCCTAGTTTGAGTTTGTTTATTATTTGTAGGACTTTTGCTAGGACTTCGTCGCTGATTATCCTTTCTCCTCCCTTCGATATGTTGTAGTCGACGATGTCTATTACTCCTTGGAGCTCTGGGTTTTCACGTGCTATTGCTCTTAGTGCTTCTGTGAGTTTCTCGCCTAGCCCTTTGGTGATTTTTAGCATGTTGCCCCAGAGGTATTCTTTGGGGATGAGGTATCTCACGGACTTTACTTGTCCGTATTCTTCTCTTTCGTATTCTGCTAGTTCATAGATTTCATCAAAAGTATCGATTATACCGTCTTCCTTAAGGCGTTTTACTTCATCCTTAAAAGCATCTGATAAACGCTTGTAAAAGATTAATGGAAGAAGATAATTCTTGTAGTCCTCGGCCGAAACAGCACCTCTAAGTAGGCTTGCAGCTTCCCATAGCACGTTCTCTAACTGTTTTAGCTCAGCATTTTTGTCTTGAATTAGCATCATTTTTAGTGTCTCCCCTAAACTGTAACTAGTATCCTCCTCCTAATATAGTTATAATTATTATGGATCCATAGGGTAAAGAGGATTTACATAGGTCTCATTGGATACTTTTCCCTGCTTGGTTAAAAAGGTCTATAGAAATAAGTTTCCTCGTTGGGCTTGTGAATGTGTTCTTCTAGGAAAGCTGTATATCGTTTTATTTTCTGTAGTCGTTTTTAATGTCTTCTAAGCCGAGATCCAGTATTCTTATGATGCCCGTTTTTCTTAGCAACCATAGGTAGGCAAGGAGGGACCTGTAGCTGGGCACTATCCCTATGCCGACTCCTCTAAGGAGGCCCATGATTCTCTTTAAGGGCATACCGTTTGGGAAGTTTGCGAGGAGTATTCCGAGCAGTAGCCGCCTATCGCGGCCTTTCTTTCTGGTTGTTGTGAAGGGTGTTGACCATTTTCCGAAATCGTACATTTTCCTAATTAGTGGGTCTAGCTTCTTGCAATCAGGTAGTGTGTATACAGGGATCGACAGTTTGATCTCTCCTTTTTGCTTTGTACCCATTAGCTCTAGTAGTATGCTTGGTTTGCTCAGAACTTCGGATAGGCAAACACCTACACAGCTTGCTAAGCCTACTTTCTCTTCGTAAGTAGCTGAGAGCTCCTCGGGATAAACGATTGTATCTATTCTCCTAATTTCTGCGATACTTACTCCTTCGAGCGACTTATCTTCTAGCGTTTTCATCTCCGCTAGTTCGTTGAAATGCTTATAGGTAAACCATGGCCGCCTAGGTTCGATAATGAAAACGGATGGCTTGAATTTATAATATAGGTTTGGAGTGAAGCCTATTGACATCGTCTTATCCAATCACAAAGTTATCTATGATTATGAATGAATAAAAACATTAAGAGAAGCTGTGTTAAGTTTAGCTTAAATGATAAAATAAGAAGTTTTATTTTTATTAGTTATTTACGTAGCAACTTTAATTCAGGATCGCTAATGAATTTTTCGAGGATTACTGGTTTTTAGCGATTTTAGCATTTTTGACGCAGAGTTCTTTTACTTCTCATACACGGTGATCGGAGCATTATACTTCTTATTGCTTATTAATCTCATATATCTCTTATTTCTGATTATTTTTGTTTAGAGTTTCCTTTGATTGAGAACTCTGTGGTGCAATATTTATAAAAATTAAGCGGCCTTATGCTGGGCTTTTCGGAAATTACATCTCCACTTTTCAATTATATCAGAAAAAATGAGAAAAGTAAGTGACGATAGCAATTTATCCTTAGCTAAGGATACTCTCTGATTACCTTCCCGCATTTTTCGCATTTAAAAGTCATTATTCGCTCGCCTTTGAACGTTCCAACGGTATGGTAGGGAATAAGCCTGCCTCCACAGTCACATCTCATTGCACCTCTCCAACCCTCGGCCTGTGTACTGAGGTCGGATTCTTTCGATATTTCGGCTTTCACGGCTTTCTCGTGTTCAAATTTCGCTCGACCTGTTCGCTCCAATATATACTTGATTACATCGTTTCTAGTGGGTCTCAAGTATAGAGATGCTAGTCCGGCCTTTACGAGCTTTACAGCTATATCAAGCTCTTCTATTGCGATCTCGAAATCTCCTTCAGCGAGTTTCTCGAAAAGACGCGCGTACTGTTCATTGGTAAAGCATAGTTCAATGTTTAGAGTTTCTATGTATCTTTTTAATTCTTCTGACAAGCTTTCTAAGATTTCGTTTATCGATACTTTTGAAACTTGAAGTTTCATATGAGGAATCTCTGCTCTTATTTTTATTACTCCTTGTTCGCTTAGTGAGTTTATGAATTTCTTAAAGGACTTACTGTGGTTATTAAGGTGTGTTGACGCGGGTTCTTCTAGCTTCTTAAGTAGCTTAAGTACTTCGCTTGCAAAAGACCTGAGGTCTTGCTCTATGGTTACTCTATTGTTTATCTTAGCCTCCAGCTCTGCTCATCAGACTTCATGTGTAACTCGATTATTACATGCTCTTCACATTTTTCATTAGTGTCTGAAACATTATAAAGTGGAGATTTAATTATGACCTTCGTTCTACCAATAAGAATTCTCTCGATACGGCTCTGTCCACTGACGACTTTTCAAACGTTCTTGTTAATATAATTGAATTACATTATCCGCAATACATGTACTCGCTTCTCTTTTCCATAGGTTAATAGTTAACTCTGAGAAATTTAAAAGTAGATCATCCTATTTCTAGTGGAATTCTAATAGAATGGTTCCACATCTTCTACATATTATGCGTCCAGTTTCTGTATCAATGGCTATTTCTGTATATCCGCAGTAGGGGCATATTTTTTCTTTCATGGCTTCATTAACCACTTCCTCGCAACTAATATTACAACTATAGTTCTCGAGAATTCCCAGTTTCTCTAATATTTTAAGAGAATTTTCGAGTTTTATTCTCAGTTTATCTATTATATCTTGAGAATAGGGATTTAGATCGTGCTCTAGAAGATATCTTAATCTTATCCCGTGAAATTTTTCACTTAACTCCAAGTCAGTTAAATCAAGTAATCTCTTATATTTTATATCAGCAATAATGAAATTTTGCAATAATACGGTTCTCTTTCTCCTCTTAGTTCTAATTTGTATTTTCTTTTCATAACTCTTAATTACTGAATCATATATTATCATAAAGATATAATACATGAGTATCTCAACGATATCAGAAAACACGAATATATCTTTTCTTTTTAAGTTGTATTTTAATAATGGAAGCATGGAGGCAAATTTCTCTACTATTATATCGCTATATGAATATTTAAAAAATGATAACAAATAATTATCATTAAGAACAAATAATTTAATTCTTTTATTTCCTTTAATAATTTTATCATAAAAATTTAAACCTTCAATGCCATATTTTTCGGCTTTATTTTGGATACTATCGAATATTTTTAATATATTTTCCTCAATCTCAATCTTTTTTCTTAAGAATTCCTGCATTACTCTTTCTTCTATTGGATAATTCTGTAGTAATAAATCTCTAAGATTTAATTGTCTATACTCTAATAATGAAAGTTCATTTAGAGAAGCATATCCTCCACTAGAAGCTATGATTGTTAAATAAATTTTTTCATCGTTATCTAATGAGTTAATAAAATCTACGTAATTTCTATAACCCTTTAATTGTATAGATGATTTCTTAAAAATATCTCTGTTTAAAGTTAAAGTGATTTCTCTTGAGCTCTTTCTGCTATAAAAATGTTGCTTTACATTATGTTCATATGAGTAATACATCAATAATTGGATTTCATAAGGGTTTCCATTTGTTATATATTTTATTTCTTCACAATCTGGAGGTTTAAAAACGAAATCAATTTTTCTTTTTTTAAGTTCGTTCTCAACCGATCTTAAAGGCTTAATAACCGCCTCCTCAACTTCACTCACTTCTTTAAAATTGTGTAAAAATAACTTGTCACATGATCTTATAAATGATGGGTATTCATGACTTTTATCTATTAATACCTCTGTTGATGCAATAATAAGAAATAGATTATCCAATTCTTCTGTAACATTTCTCAAAATTTCTATTATACTAACGTTGTTAACTAAATTTTCACCATTGTCTATTAAGATTGAAATACCATAAAAGTTTTTCTGTAAGCACTTTTCTATAATATATTTGCATAGTTTTATAAAATATTTTTGTATATCAGCATAATAAAATGGTAAATCACTTTTCTTTATGGAGAGTATCTTTATTATTGATCTTATAAATTCAGAAAAAGCTATAAAAATTGGTGCATAGATGTCACTTATAGAACTTACTATTTTGTCTTCAATATCCTTACCCTCAAGTATCTGCAACAGTATCATAGTTTCAGAGTAGGATAGTATACCATTCTTTGCTCCTTCCTCTATTAAACTAAATAAGATATTTTTAAAGAAAGAAAATGTGTCCATGACCATTTCTCTGTTTAAATTAATCCTGCTAACTAAAAATTTATTATTCCTTAGAATGTCTTCGTACATGTTTAATAAGCTCGTTTTTCCGATTCCTCTTCTGCCTAATATTAAAATATTTTGCCAATTATTCATATGAACTGCCTGATTAATTTTATTTTTAAAATATTCTAATTCGAGTTTACGATCGGCGAAAATTTCACGATTCTTTATAGCTCTGGTAAAGTTGTATGGATTAAGACTCAGGAGGGTATCGACAACTTTGTAATTCATCATTTTATTCTAAAGATAGTGATTTATAAATATATTTTCTTGATTTGATATTCAAAATATATAAAAAGCTTTATTTTTAACAGCGTATATTCTTTACCAGATTTTTTAGCTCTTTCTGGTTTCGACAAGCTGATCTTCGATATTTTCTAGGCGATAGTATATTTTACCGTGTGGGTGCTATTGTGCTGATCTTATAAAAATCTCGTTGATAGATATAACGAGATTAGGCAGTGGATTTCATCAAAAATTTATGAGACTTGTGAAGGTGGTTTAAAAGCTAGGCTAGGGCTTCTAATTGAACCCGGTCTTTTGGATAAATTGTGTTCCTTGAAAAGGGAGTTGGATTATTTAGAGCAGAAGGGCCTTGATATTACCATTGTTAGGAATTTGCGTGAGGTTATAATGGAGGCTGAGCAGGGGCATCATCTAGCTTCGGCTATGATTTCTTCTAGAGTAATCCGCTATGTAATCGATAGAATCCCTGGAAAGACTGATGAAGAGAAGATCAAGTACTTGACTGGAAGGGGAGTTGTACCTAAGGATCAGAAGGATAAGCAAAGGCAAGTGATGTCTGTGATGAGGCTCTCCCGGAATTTTCTATCGCATAGGATTGATCTTTTTCCGGATTCTGGGAATGTGTTGATACTTATAGGTGGCGCCTTTAACTTAGCTAAAATAGTTCTCCTACTATCTAAAAAGGGACAATTAAAAACTTAGAAAAAGTTAGTATTTTTCGGAATTTAGTAATAGCGTTCTTTTTCTCGTTTATATTCTATGTAAACTCTTAATGCGATTCCAATTATTACCATGTTAATCGACAGTATAATTGATGTTATGGCATTTTCTACAATTTCGGGATTAATTTGTTGAAGCGCGTATATTATTGAGCTAAACATCAAAAAACTTATCATAGCACCTATGATATACATGGTGCCGCATCTAGGACGGAAAACAGCGGTTGTTATATTGCGGAGTAAGTCAAGTATGCTCGTAACGAGTATCGTATTCCTCCAAAAATCTAGATTTCTAGCAATTTGCATTCCCTCCGAAAATTCTGTTCTCACAATATGTGATGCAGTTATAAGAGCTGCGAGTGAAACCTCAAGAGGTACTGCCATTATACCCTCGATCAAACATTGAAGCACTTTCTGATTAGACATCTAGTACTCAATACATAATGCTCCTACTGTTATATTTGCATTAGCTCTTGCAACTTTTCTAATAATAAAGATATCTCGCTAAGGCCAGCAGATGTATATAAGAAGCTATTGCGGAATAGACGTAGGTTGTGGGGATAGTTATTGGGTGGTATGGTGGGTGGTGTTGGGCGTTTGAGGGTTGTGAGGGGTAGGTATTTTCCGGGGCGAGTCGTTTTGTTGTTTGTTTGTGAGTCTCCTCCGAGTGTGTCTAGGTTTTTCTATTTTAGGAATTCTGTTTTGTATTTTGCTACTTTTTGTGCTTTTAGCCGTGTTTTTGGTGTGGGTGAGCCGGAGTTTTTGGATTTTTTCGCTGGGATGGGTTGTTATGTTTATGATTTGTTTGAGGAGCCTGGTAAGAGAGTTGACGAGGTTAGTGGGGAGGAGTTGTTTTTGGCTAGGGAGAGGTTGGCGGGTTTTCTTCGTCGGGAGAGGCCGAGGTTGGTGGTTGTTACTCCTAAGAGGATTGTCGAGAAGGTGGATGTAAGAGCGCTGGCCAGGGTGGAGGGTTATAGGGTGTTGCCGTTTCCTAGGGGTAGGTTTTTTACGTGGTATATGGATGGGCTTGTGGAGTTTTTGGAGATGTATAAGTCGGTTTTAAAGCAGGTGGAGTAGTGCTGGGATTCTCTTAAGAGTGCGAGTATGATGGATTCACAGCTGTATTTAAAGTCTTGATGAATGTAAGGTTAGTGGTGGAAAATGTAGATTGAATAGAGTAGGGGTTGGTTACGAGGTTAATATTTCGCATGATTGTTCTGGGATTTCGAATACCGGAATGGCTATTTTTTCTGGGATTTTATTTAATTAGCATATTTAACTTTTTAGTGGGATGGAACGTGTGGGGGTTGTGGCTTGCTGGTGGTTTGTGTCGATTATTCTGGTGATGATGTTAAGGTTTATGGGTTGATTGCTGTTAAGGAGGAGGATTTGAGTGTGTTGGCGGGTTTTCTGCCTATGTTTCCGCACTATTCTGAGGTTAGGGGGAGGTTTGCTAAGGCTAAAATCTTAAAGGCTTTCCCTAAGAGGTATGGCAAAGTTGAGGCGTATATTGAAAAGCTTGTGGTTTCAAAGGATCTCCGTGTTATAGTTGAGGAATTGGAAAAGTTGAAGGGTAGGGTGAGAGTGGTGTATGCTGATATTCACGTTTATAGGAGGGTGAGGGGTTCGCTGAGGGGGGTAAAGGTTTTGAGTGAGAATAAGAAGTTGTTGAGGCGTAGGGAGCCGGGAGTTCTTACTGCGTTTAATATCTTAGATTTGGCTATAAACCAATATAAGAGGAAGAGGTGAATCCCCCCTCTCATCGAAGAAGACCCACTCGAGCGGGGATCATCTCACTAGTATAGTAACGTTTAAGCTATATATGGTTTGTCCTTCTACATAGATAAGTTCCTTTTCTCTAAAATCTGGGAATGTGACTAAAGTATGGGTGTCTAGTTCTTTTGGCTGATAATCTGGTTAACTATGCTGGTTTGGATAGCCGGGTATGAGAGGATGAAAGTTTAGAGAATTGAAGAAGTGGTCTCCCGCGGCTCCGCCTCCTATGTCACTGCGGCGCTCCAGGGGCTTTATGCAGGCGGTTCATGTCTCGGGGGGACATCAGCCTTAGTATGTGCTAGGGGTTCGCCCTCATATCTAG
Source organism: uncultured Thermofilaceae archaeon (assembly GCA_964501905.1). Lineage (GTDB taxonomy): Archaea > Thermoproteota > Thermoprotei > Thermofilales > B69-G16 > B69-G16. The sequence continues at coordinate 18,205 of CAZCTW010000007.1, forward strand.
GAATTGTTTACGAGTAGAGTATAAAGCATTATATTTCAATTTTTAATCAGAAGTAATTGCAATTTAGAATATCAGAATATCGATTGTAAAAACTCAGAGTTTTTGTTTACGAAGAATTGGATTATCTTATTATGCTGGTTCTTTTTCTTTTGGGTTTCCAGAGTCCTTTTATTTGTCCTCTTCTTCGTTTTTTGGTTGTTTTGAGTTGTAGTTGGTAGTATTTTCTGGTTTTGGGGTTGTATATTCTTATTTTTCTTTTTAGTCGTGGCATTTTCTCACCATAGTATATGTTTGGTATTTTTATAAAGTTTGGCTTTTTCTCTTAATGCTAGATAGAGAGTTGCTGATGCTAGGAGCATCGCGGCTATGCTTGCTGCTGCTAATTCGATGGATGGATATAGTTGTACTGCTACTTGTGCGGCGCCGAATACTCCGAAGAGTATCGCTAGTAGTGTTTGGTATTGTGATGTTTTTTCTTGGAATTTTGCGTTTATCGAGTATTCTATTGATTCTAGTTTTTCCTTTATTGTGGCGTATAGTTCTTTTAATCCTAGGATTTCTTTGCCTATTTCGAAGTACTCTCTGTACTCGCCGTAGGCGTAAACTCTAACGTTGTAGTATTCTTCTAGATCTAGTCTTATTTCGTCTCTTATTCTTGCTAGTTCTGATGGAGATAGCTCTGTGGATAACTGGTTTATTTGGTAGTCGATTAGATGTAGTAGTTGATTTTGGAAGATTAGTGTTTCGAATATTGCTATGTCGTTCCAGATGTAGTACATGTAATCTTCTTCAAAGCTTTCGCTGTGAGTTTTTAGGTAATTTTCGAAAAAGCTTGTAACTATTATTAACGAGTTTCCCCACCCAATGAATAATGCTTTATCATCTTCATAGGATAAATCGTAATCTAAGATGAGTTCCTCTAGGTTTGGTATAATATTTCTTATGAGTTTTAAATCGTATTCTCCCATTAGTAGAGAATACAATTCTACTGCATATGTTTTTAGGTATTCTTTTTTAGGAAGTCCTTTGGTGCCTCTGATTATTAATATCGGGTAAGTTAAATTGTAGATATACTTCGTCATTTCGTCTAGCTTGTCCATATCTTTTATTTTATATTTTTTAAATGAAAAGAAGTGGTATCTTATGTAGGCGTCGTAGAATGAGAGTATAGCGTCTAGTGTAAGATAGGATATTTGACCATCTTCTAAAAGATGTCAATATTCTTTTTCTTCTACGCGTTCTCCTTCCAGTTTCAGGTCGAGTATGATGTTTCTCCATATTTTTGCAAGAAATAGTTCTTCATCTAAACTTATGATTTTCCGCAAGGTTTCAAAATCGATTTCTTTGTTTCGTATTTTAATTCTAGATGTGAGTAGTGCTATTCCCGAGATGTGTAGGAATAAGTAACATTCTACTTCTATCTTTTCTTTTTCTGTTAATCTTTTTAATAGGTCGTCTCGGAAATTTTCGATTATAAACGGTTTTAATTTTAGTCTTATAAATCTCCCTGAATCAATATATTCTTCATAGAATAAGTCTGCATCGACCTCAGCTATTAATGGGAGATACTGTTCTTCCCGAGATGCTATAAGTTCTTCTTTTAGATCTATAAGCGCTGATGCAAAATTCTGTTGGAAAAGCTTGCTGGCAAAATTTAACATTTCTCTATGATTTGCAAATCTTTCTCCTAGGTAAAAGCAGTAGAGATATATCACATCTATGTTTCGGGCTTTGAATACCATATTTCTCGGTATAATTGTTCAAATGGACTAAAAAAGATAATATTTAATCAGTAAATTATGAGAAATTGTAGGTGTTAATGTGGGTTCGGAGGATAGGGTTTATCGGGTTAGGTGTCTGTTAGGGTCATTAAGTATTTATAAAGGACTGGTGTATAGTGGTTTGGGATGAAGACTAAGTTTGTAAAGGTTGAGGTTCCTGAGTGGGTTAGTGAGGAGCTTGTGCGGGAGTATGTTCGTAGGTTGGTTGAGGCTGAGGAGGCTCGGAGGAGGTTTGTTGAGGAGATTTTAAGGCTTATGGGTTTATCTGAGGAGGATGTTGAGGATTTTGAGAGGTTTCGTGAAGAGTTATGGAGGAAAGAGGGAGTGAAGTTCTTCTCGTAGCTGATAGTAATATTCTTTTTAGATTTCTTCTCGTATCGGAGAGGGTTAGGAGGATAGTTTATTCTCTTCGTGTAGTTATTTACACTCCGGATTGGGCTGTAGTAGAGGTTAATAAGTACTTGGATTTTATTCGGGAAAAGTTGGAGAGGAGAGGAGTGAGTAGTGTTATGTTGAGGCTTGTGTTGACGGAGTTGTACTCTAGGGTAATCGTGGTACCTAAAAGTGTTTACGGGGATAAAATCGAGGAGGCTAGGCGAATAGCTGGATTGTTTGATCCTAAGGATGCTCCTTTTATAGCTTTAGCGTTAAAGCTTGGTGTGCCTATATGGACTGAGGATAAGGAGTTGATTAGGTATGGTTTTGAGTCTGGCAGGTATATAGCGTTGGATACTAGGGCTATTGAAGAGTTGTTGAAGGGTGGGGAGTTGGGAGAGGTGTTGGAGGGTTTAAAAAAGAGGATTTAGAAGGTTGCATATTTCTGGTTTGTTATTGGTGTTTGGGGATTTGCCGCGAATATATAAATACTTGGTGGATAAAGTGTCTTATACGATTAAGGTGTCGAAGTTTACGAAGGTTTTATTGGCTAGGTACGCCGCTAAGCTTCAGGAGAGGTTGGGGCGTAGGGTTAGTTTTGACGAGGCTTTGAGGCATCTTCTCGTATCGCGGGATAAAAGGCCTGAGTTTCTAGCTGAGGTGTTTGGGAGCGTTCGGGGGCTTTCTTCTGAGGAGGTTTTCCGGGAGAGGAGGCTAGACGATGAAAGAAGGGCAAAAGAGCTATATTTTTGATACAAGTGTTTTAGTGGAGCTCATAGGCGGTACGAGGCTTGGAAGAGCCGTCTATAATTTGCTTCTGAGAGGTGGAGTAAATGCTTTTATCTCGGAAATCCATGTTGCCGAGTTGAAGTACTTTATCTGCAGGAAACGGGGACTAGAGAAGTCTAAAGCTGTAGTTGAGAAACTCTTGAAGAGTGGTTATGTCCACGTTCTCCTTATAAGCGATTTTATAGATAGGGCTGCGAAAAATCAAGTGTGAAAGAGCTATATCTCTCGTGGACGCGTTTACTATAGCTTTGGGAGAAGAGCTTGGGCTTACGGTAGTGTTCGCTAGATTAGAGGAAGAATTGAAAAGGGAAATAGAGAAAAAGCCGTTTGAAACAACTATCACGACTATAGAGAGGCTAGCCGGGCAAGTACATAGTAGTGGGCACCTATAAGCTTAACATGCTCGCGGCTGACAGAAATACTTCGCATACCCTTTCATCGAAGAAGGCCTACTCGAGCGGGGATCATCTCACTAGTGCGATGTTTAAACTATATTATGATTTGTCTTTTTACCTTTGGAGTTCCTTTTCTGGAATCTGGAAATGTGGCGTGTGTCTGGTTCTTTGGTGATAATTTGGCTAACTATGCTGGTTACCGGAATGGCGGGTTTAGCTGGGAAGGCTAGCACTGGGAGGTAGTTAACTTGGTAAGATTTAATAATATGTATTTGATGTAAGATATGTATGACACATATTACACTTAGTATACCGGAGAAGCTCTATAGGTTGATGAAGAGGTATAGGGAGGTTAATTGGTCTGAGGTTGCTCGTAGGGCTATTGTGGAGAAGTTGCTTTCTTTGAAGGCTGGGAGGGAGGGGTTGACGAGGGGTGAGTTTGCTGTGTTGTTGGAGGTTATGGGTGAGAGGTTTGTGGCTGAGAGTTATGGCTATGATATGGAGTTGGAGTTTTTGGGGAAGATTGAAGAGAGGGAGAAGAGAAGGATTGGGTATTTGAGAAGGCTGGAGGAGTTATGATTTTGGATACTTCGGTTATTTTAGAGAGGGTTAGGGGTGGAGAGGAGATAAACGAGAATATTACTTCGATATCTTTGATTGAGTATCCGCCGGTGAAGGATTATGAAAAGTTTAGGGGGAGGATATTCTTTGTTGGTGAGGAGGATCAGGTGCGGGCTGTTCTGCTGCAGGTAAAGCTTAGAGAATTAGGGTCTCCGATGAGTGTGGGGGATTTGTTGATTGCAGCGATTTGTATTAATAGGGGGGAGGCTTTGCTGACGAAAGATAAGGATTTTTTAGTGATTCAGAAAGTTGAGCCGAGATTAAGGGTGATTTTAAAGGATTAATATTTTGAATGAGTACTATTCAGTAGTTGGGGCTAGTGGTGAGGAATTTCACAAAACGTTAAGGGATTGGGTAAGCGTATTGGTAAGATGGGGCTGGTTAAGTGTACGAGTTTGGGTTTAGGGGTAAGGTTAAAGACTTTATGATAATTTCTATGAGCTTTTATTTTCCCTAATGATTATTGGGTATAGTGTCTTGTACATGTGTTTCGGTTTGAATTTTGATATTGCTTTAGTGGGGTATTCTTTTTATTTCTTTTAGTTTGTCGAAATCTTTGTTGAAGGAGTAGATTTCTTTTATGTTGTTTTCTAACATTATTGTATATGCTATGGCGTCGCTTAATCCTATTTTCTTCTCCTCGGCTATTTTTAAGGCTTTTAGACAGTTTTTCTTATCGACTTTGTATATTTTTACGTTTGGAGCATATAGGAGAAATTTCTCTATTTGTAATGCTTTTTCTAGGGGCATGTAGTTTTCCAATATATTGGCGATCTCGGTTAGTTGTACTACTGTTAGACCGACTTCTTCAACGAGATTCAAGTAGCTCCCTCTTCACAGATTTCCAATTTGAGAGATCTGATTTAATTTCAACTTCAACTGAGTCGAAAAATTCCGTTAAATCGGGGAGTTTGAGAGGTTCTATGATTATCTTCTCTCCCTCTACTCTTAGGATAACTTTCCCCTTTTTAGCGTATTTTTGCCTCCACTTCTTCGGTAATACCAATCTTCCCTGTTTATCCACAATTTTAATAATTTCCATTTTAGAATGCATACCATTATTTTATTGATGGAATATGTATTTATTGGTAGTATACTTGGTGGATAAAGCGTCTTATACGATTAGGGTGTTGAAGTTTACGAAAAGCTTGTTTATTGCGTTGTGAAATCTTTATATTTTTCATTTCGGTAGGCTGAGGGTAAAGAATATTCACTGAAATATATGGAAAGAGATTGGCGACTTCTTTCAGAGGTGGAGGATTAATAAATTAGATTTGTTTGATTATTCTTTCTTGGATTCCTGTTTTCTCTATTGTTTTTACGACTGGTATTGAGATAATTACGGAGATTAGTGTTTGGCCGAAGAAGTCTCTTAGAAGTGAGAGTAGGGCTGGCCCGTATCCTTTGATGTATATGTTTACTGTGAAGTAGGTTAGTGACATGGCTAGTCCGGCTGTTAGGGCTAGTGTGGCTTGTAGCCATGTTTTCTTTTTGAAGCCGAGTCCTGCTATGAATCCTTGTAGGCCGTGGGCTATGACTGTTACGTACCATCTTGGGTATCCGACTACCAGGTCTGTTACTAGTGGGCCTATTATGCCTACCAGTGCTCCTATTTTTGCGCCGAAGAGGAGTGCGGCTATGTATATGGCTGTGTCGCCTATGTGGGTGTAGCCTCCGGTTGGTGATGGTATGTGGGTGAAGTAGGTTAGTACGGCTGTTAGGGAGGAGAACATGGCTACTAGTGCTATTACTATCGTGTTTTTAATTTTGGCCATGGCGCCCCTTGTAGTTTAATGGTGAGGGGTAAGATAAATCATTATTAAAATTTTAATATGCTGTTTGGATGTTGTCGAGGTTTAGATAGATTGTTTGTGGTGCGTTTATGCTTATGGCTTGGAGTTAGAAGCTTTAGGTGGTTGGCGTTTTAGTGTGGAATTCGCAGTATGGGTGTCTTTTTGCTATGCATTTTGATTCTATGGCTCTGAGGTTGGTTTTTAGTATTTCTGAGAGTAGTCCGCTTAGGTGTCCTCTGATGAAGCGGCTTGCCAGCTTGTTGGAGTTTTTGAAGATTTTGCATTCGATGGAGTTGTATAGTCTTAGGGTGATTCTACTACTTCTGGATTCCTAAGTAGGAAGGTTTTACCCGTCTTCCTTCTCCCGAAGACTAGTATCTAGCCTTTGGAGAGCAGTACCTCTTTGGCCTCAGATCTGGGAATTAGGGTTCCCATACTCGCGGGTCCTAATTAAGTCTTTACCTCAAATGCTCTAAATAGTTATAGTTTGAGGGAAGGTTTAAGAGAATTATAGAGTATTATTTTGGGGTGGTGTTGTTGGAGTGTCCTGGAGTGGTTATAGATGATTTGGTTAGAAGTAGGTTTAAGGTTTTCTTGGCTGTTGCTTGTGTTTTGGGGCTGGAGCGAGAGCGTTCGGCGGAGGAGTTTTTGTTGGGGGCGGAGGCGAGAGTTAGGGAGGCGTTTAATCTCGAGAGCTTGAAGGATGATCCGCGCGTTAGGGCGCTTAGAGATTTTTACTGGAGGTTGGGTATTGATCCAACTAAGCAGAGGCCTTCCTCAGAGGCTTTAGTTAGGAGGGTTCTTAGGGGTAGGAGGGTGCCTAGGATTAACTGCGTGGTTGATGTTGGGAATGCCGTTTCTATGATGACGTTGGTTCCGATTGGGATATACGACCTTGATAAGCTGTGTCCGCCTCTCAGGCTTAGGTTTTCTAGGGAGGGTGAGGGGTTTAATCCTATTGGCGGGAGTTTTGAGAGGCTGTCTGAGGGGCAGATCGTCCTGTCTGATGTTCGCCGAGTTGTCCACGTCTTCCCCCACAGGGATTGTGACGAGACTAAGGTGACTGAGGAGACTAAGAGTGTTCTCGTAGTCGCCTGTGGAGTGCCGGGCTTTGAGAAAGAAGTCGTGGTTGGGGCGGCTAGGGAGGTTAGGGATAGGTTAGTGGAGCTGTGTGGGGGGCGGGCTACGCCGGTCAAGTTGATAGAGTGACGTTAACATTTATATGGGTTTATTATTGGTATCCCCTGTTTGGTGGCTTGTGTTAAGAGTTGTTTGTCGAAGCTTAGCAGGGCGGCGTTTATTCTCTTTGTGATTGAAATTATTAGCTTATCGTTATACCTTAGAAGTGAGATATTTTCGTCTTCAATTCTTCTAAGGGCATTGGAGATATCTTGTTTAGTTACCGAAATTATTTCCGTTTTCCTGTGGGAGATTAAGGCTTTAACATAGGTTAGGGCTTTCTCCCTCCCTAATAGCTCTTGGAGAACCCATACAACTTCGTGAATTACGATTGTCGGCACTATCCATTTGGGGACGGATTTTAACAGATTTCGCGATTCTTCGTGATATTCCGAGTTTTTTATAGCCCTGTAGACGAACACGTTAGTATCTACTACCGCATCCAATTTAACCGCCTATCAGAGCTTTTTTCAATCCCCTGAGTAATGCATCTTCTATTTCTTGTTCACCGATTTTTCTGTCAATTTCATATGCTGGAAGTTCTTCCTCGACTTTTTCCATTACTATTTTATCCCCCTCAATTTTGACTATGAGTTCATCTCCAATTTCTATACCGAGTTTCTCTCTGACTTCGACTGGGATGGTGACTTGGTAGCTTCTTGTAACTCTGACTTTTTTCACAGCAAAGTAATGAAAATACTTTAATTTAAATATTTCTACTAAATTTTGAATTCAATCTTTGGACTTTGGCTTTTACAACCATGCATACAGTATTTGATAGCGGCGAATTTTTAGGTTGGCGGCGTGAATATGCTCCTATGAGTGTTAGAGTGGAGAGAGTGTCTTTTGGCTCTATTGTGATTGACGGCAGAGAGTATAAGCACGATGTTGTGATCTGCAGTGGTAAGGTTTTGAGGCGTTTGAAGAAATTATCGAAGAAGTACAGAGGAGAGTATGGACATACTCCTCTGTCTTTGGAGGAGGTTGCCGAGACTCTTAATATGTGTCCGGGAGTGGAAACTGTGGTTATAGGGAAGGGGATTTACGGGGATTTGCCCGTGCCGGAGGAGACTGTGAAGTATTTGGAGAATCAGGGGTTGAAGGTTATCATTGTTAACACGCCTGAAATTCCAAGCGTACTTGCTCGTGAGGCGAAGAAGGGGAGGGTATTGGCGATAGTACATGTAACGTGCTAGCAGCCTTGGAAGAAAGGCCGTTTGCTAAGTTTGTTTGCTTCTTCGAGGCAAAGTATTGTTTCGGGAGATATAGTTGCCTACTCAGAGGAAGCTATTTTATATCCTCAAATATCTACTCCTTAGACAAGTACGCCCCATAGTTAGTAGATTATAGCTTATAAATAATTTAACCTCAGATGATCTATTGTCAAGGTCTTTTGAACACGATGGCAAAACTGGGTTAGAGTTGAACCGCTGATTCGCATTAGCCGATATTTTTAGCTATTTCCCAGTATTCTGGGGGTGTGTTGAAAACTGCTGCGAGAGCTCCGTAAATTCCAACGTTATCCCCTAATTGAGTTAACGTTATTTTCGGTACTCTGTTTAGGGTGTACTTTCCTATATGTTTCTTAATGGGTTCTAAAACTAGTTCTGGATTGTTAATTGCTATAGCTCCTCCTACGATAATTAACTCGGGATCATACGCTGTTACAACGTTTGCAAAACCTATTGCGTTGAGTCTGCCGACGTGTTCAATTATTTGAAGAGCTAGTCCATCTCCTTGACGCGCTTTTTGGAAGATGGTTTTAGTATCAACAGATTCTTCAATTATTTTATTAAGAAATTCCTTAGAGGAGGACTTGCTATATTTTACCTTCCCCTCCTCTACTAAAAGCTTGGCGTATTTAGGTAAATTACTTCCAGAGCAATACGCTTCCCAGTGACCAGGACCGCCACAGCCGCAGATAAGTCTTCCTTCATAATCGATTACGATATGCCCGATTTCATGGGCGTTCCCATCCTTGCCGAGTAGAAGATGTCCATTTACGATAATACCTCCACCGATGCCTGTGCTGAGCGTAATGTATACTAGGTTGTTTACGTTCTTACCTTGGCCGAAATGTTTTTCTCCCCAAACAGCGGCTACACAATCGTTAAGCAGTATGATAGGGAGATTATATTTTTCTTTTAAAGGCTTCACCAGCTCTATTCTCTTGATGTTGATGTTTGAAGTTCCGATAATTGCGCCTTCTCGAAGATTTAATGGTCCTATGCTGCCTATTCCTATACCTTGTATCTTTTCAGAGATATCTTTTGTTAATTGGTCGATTATTTCGATGAGAAGGTTGCTTATAGTGTAGGGGTCGCCCTCTTTAGGGGTGTATACAACTTTCTTTCTGTATATGTTACCTTTTCTATCCCCTATTCCTACCCTAATCTTTGTAGCCCCCAGATCTATTCCTATAGCCAGGTTTTCTTTAGACAAAAGCCAGCTCACCGGATTAATAACTTAATTTTGATTTTATATAATTTTCCTATTACTTTTTAATTATTTACTTTTAATATTTCCCTTATTTTTAATCATTCTGAATATTTTAAGAGCTTTAAACCCTTAAGCTAAAGCATGATAAAGAAAAGGCATAAATATTCAAAAAGATAATTTAAAATTGATAAGCGAGGTAAAAATAGGTCTTTGGGGGCCGGCTTCGTTTCCGAATTCTACTGCAAGGCTTAATGCACGTGCCGGGCAAAAGGTTAAAATTGTCTTCTCTCGAACCGAAGAAAGGGCGAAAACTTTGCACAGAAATGGCATATTGAACATTGGACAACAGATATTCGTAAGGTTTTAGAAGATCCGGAAATAGATCTTGTAATAATAGGCTTACCTAACTTCCTCCATAAGGAAGCGGCTATTTTAGCTGCTAAGGCAGGGAAAACGTCGTCTGTACTAAACCCTTAGCTAGAAATGCTCAAGAAGCCAAGGAAATGTTAGACGCTGTAGAGAAGGCAGGCGTTATTCACGGATATGCGGAAACCGAAGTCTTCTCCCCCGCTGTTATGAAGGCAAGAGAAATCGTCGAAAAAGGAGCTATAGGCGAACCATTCTGGGTAAGGTCTAGAGAAGCTCACTTCGGTCCTCACAGCGCGTGGCTCTGGCATCCCTACTACTCTGGAGGAGGCGTCCTATTGGATATGAGTTGCCACAGCGTAGAAGCCGGAAGATACATGCTATACGATCCGGCTAAGGGTAAGGAGGATCTAAAACCAATCGAGGTAATCGGGTATACGGCTACTCCTAAATGGGAAAAAACCTGAGAAGCTTAAAAGATGACAAACGGCTTCGTCGACTACTCTAAGATACAGGCTGAAGACTATGCTAGGGTAATCGTCGACTATGAGACAAGCGACGGACTTATAGTAACTACCGAATCTTCCAATGCCTGGAGCTTCGTGGGTCTAGGATTGTGGTTCACTTTTGAGCTTTTCGTATTCTTTAGTAGGTAAGTTAAAGGTCCGGCCGGCGAGGATCTTGTAGAGAAGCAAGCCGCTGAACAAGGGCCTATGCCAGCATTGCCGGATGAAGCTTTTACATATGGGTACACCTAGGAGGATAACCAGATGGTAAAGGCGTTCCTAGCTAGCAAGAATGCCCCGGAAAACCTCCATGATAGCGTTCTAGTAATGGAACTCCTAATAGCAGCTTATAAATTCGCTGGAGAGAAGAAGATAGTAAAACTTCCGGATCCAAGCTTAAAGGATTACCTGCCCTTGCCGTTCAGAATAGCTTCCAAGCTTGTTAAATCCTAAAAATATTATACATTATATTTAGATTTCAAGTCTATCTTTAGGAATGCTGTAGAGTCAAGGCGTATCTGTTTCCTCAACTTCCTTTTCGCGCTGGCGAAGTTAGAGCTCTAGCTCCGCGCAGCCCGTCTCTAACTGCTTGACTAGTGTTCTGCACCCACTGGATTGTTAAAAAGAGAAGTTTGAGAGTGAGAACATACGCTTTTATTTAGGGTGATATTCCATAGAGCTGGTAGTACGCTTCCGCGAGCGAATCTCTTAACTCTTCGGCCGTCGGCCTCTTCTCCCTTTTTACATTGAGAGCTTTTCTTAAAGGTTCCCACACTATTTTGGGCAATCCCGGGTTTACCGGCTTTACATTTTCGAATTTTATCTCCCCCACGTAGCACTCGCTGGGGTAGGCATACCTGCCGGAAACCAACCAGTACAGAGTAGCCGCCGCGCTGAATACGTCGCTGAACCGGTCTCCCCTCCAACCTCTTACTTGTTCTGGAGCTCCAAATCCTGGCGTGAATATTACTGTTGAAGATGTCCCTGTGATCCAAGCTAGCCTAGCGGCGTCGAAATCTCCTAGTTTAGGTACCACGCCTTGACCAAGCATTATGTTCCTGGGCTTTACATCTCTATGTACTATGCCGAGAGAATGAGCATAGGCTAGAGCGTCTAGTACGGGTATGATTATCTCTAGCGCGAGCTTTAAGCTTATAGGGGTTGTAAATCGCCCCACGTCGCCGTAGGGGCAGTATTCTAGTACTAGAGCGGGGAGGGGAAGCAGCTCGTAGGCTTTGACGATATTTGGATGGTTTAAAGTTTTCAATGCTTCAAACTCTCTCCTAAGCTTTCTCAGCGTTTTCTCATTTACTGTCACTTCTTCAAGTTTCTCTGCAGATGTTATAACACTGAACGCGTGTATTGGCACCTTCAACGCGTAGAATTTCCCGTCTTTGACGGCAGCTAACGTTACGAATCTGCTCGCCCCTATTTCTCCGAGGATTTCATATCCATAGACCTTCCCCTTTAACCTACGGTAGACCTGGGGGGCGACTTCGATTTTAAGCCCTCTGCCTCTTAGTTTTGAAACTATGAGAGGCGCGTGTCTATACTTTTTCCTCCTAGTCTTTGCTATAACTGCGGCGAAGCATACTAGTAGGACTGTAGCGGCTATTGGTATAACCTGCATTAAGGAAGGCATGGGTATCGCTGGCAGTTGAGGGATGATTCCCGGGGCTACTTTTGCCTGACATGTTTCGCTCCAAGAGGCTATTTTTACGCCTTTTCTAGTGAAAGTTATAGTTATGGAGAATTCGTAATCTCCTGGCTTATCGAAGACTACAGCGGCGTATAGCGTTTTCGCTGTCTGAGCCGGAATTTCAGCTGTTAGAGTATGGTTTAATACTCGGAGTTTTCCAGCTAGCTCGACGCTTGCCGTTACGGGATAGCTGTAGGGGTTGACTATTTTAACCGGTACGTGAACCGCCTCGCCGGCTGTCGCGTTGAACGTTTTTCGGAGTAATACTACCTGCCACCCCGGGTGCTCTTCTACAGAGACCGTTTTACGGATTTTAGAAGTTACCGCATCCAAGGCCTCTCCTCCTGTTTCCACGCATATCTCTAAAGTCCCGGCAGGAGCTAATATAATCGGGACTTCTAGGGTTTTCGACTCGCCTTCTCCAAGTCGTAGCTTTTTCTCTACAGCTAGGCTTTCGTTTAAGTAGATTTTAAGGAAAACACCGCCTTCGGAGCCCGAGTTGCGTAGGGTAATTTTAAGCTTCACCTCCTCCCCTACATAGGCTCTTTCCGGGAGCGAGAGCGACTCCACGATAGGGATTGGAGCAACCGCGAAGTATTCAGGCGGCGCTTCTTCCAGTCTGAGATAAACGACGTTTAAACCTGTAGTCGCTATGGTTACGGGGGCTTGAGCCAATAGAGGGCCGCGCTCAGATAATCGAATATAGTAGCTATCGAGGTTTGCGGTTGCAAACCTCACGTGTGAACTTAACGTAGACTCTAAGGGCGTTTTCGAAGATGAGATAATTAAAGTTTGTAAATTTCCGTGTATAACTACGGGCGGATCCTTAATAGCTTTTAATCTCGATCCTGTTATCAGGAATGTAACGATTAAGAGAAGCAGTAACGTTAAAACGGCGCTCTGCGAAGACTTCAGCACATAATTCTTCCTCACATCAGCCACCTTCGCCAACGACAAAAACGACTACGCAAGATGTTTTGGGAGCTATTCCCGACTCTGATACATATAATTTATGCGTGCCGGGCCAGTAGAATTTAGGATCTAATAGTTCATAATCCCAAGAGGTATCCGTTTTTAGAATTTCGTTGTCGTCTACGCTTAACATGCCTCTATCAAAGGTGGCTAACAATACTGCTATCAAGTATATTTCAGCATCCGCGCTTAAGTGGAAAGTGCTCTCGCCATCTTCAACGTCAATACCATACGCAATAACGATGTAATCAGCGTCCGGGAATTCCGGCGAGTAGTACTTTACTTGGGATAATATCTCCGGCAGTCGAGGTCTCAGACTGGGATACGCGTTTTCCACTATTTTTTCTATTGCCGCGACTAAGACTGTTGTAGGTCCTACATATTCGGATTCCCAATAGAATATAGTCGTCCACTCTTCCGGCTTGCCTCTGCTCAACCAAGATACCACTCTGCCGTCCTTGTAGAATCTTAAGTAGACGACGACGGTGGGCCAATTTACATAGCCTATTTCCCTAACGACCTTCCATTTTTCTAGACATTTAACGCTAACGTGTACTTCAATGTATTCCGCGTTTTCTTTAACAACTCCTCCCCCTAGCTCTTTTACTACTTGTTTTATCTTATCGAAATCTATTGTTTGACCGAGCTCTGTCCAGGCGACGAGCCTAACTCCCGTTTCTTCTACTTGAGCGTTGACTAGGGGTATATAGGAATAGGCGAGAGAATGCGTGCGTGTGGGTGTGGGGATGTAGGCGCTTAGGATTGCAATTAGGGTGAGGGTGACGAGTAGGTATATTTTACCTCTCGTCACGCCGCCCACCCCTTATGTTATCACTTTGTATGATAGAACTTATTCTTTACGGTATTTAAAAAATTAAAATAAGTTGAATAAGATAAAAGTAGTGTTTAACTTGGATTATTTATTGTTAGGACTTGGAGTTAAATGCTTAAGCAGTTCGTTTAGATTTAAAGCGTTTTTGCATTTTTCTAACATTTCCCTGTCCTCTGTAACTAGTTTCACGTTTAGTTTTTCAGCTATGTAGATGTATGAGGCATCGTAGAAAGTTAGGTTCTTTGTAACCGCCGTTTTTAGAACCTCTCCTATATTGTCTACCCTTAGCTTGTCAAGAGCGGACAGCGCCGTCTGGAAAAGCGCGGCGGGTATTTCTAAGTTTTTTATTTTTCCCTTTTTATATTCCTTCCACAGGACGTTGCCTACCTCGTAAGTTGTTAAGTCGAGCACTGCTAGTTTATCGGCATAGAGTAGTAGCTTCTCTCTTAGCTTAAGAATCAAAGGGTATAGGGCTGAGGCGTCTACCAGGTACTCTGCCATTACCTCTCCCTCCTAGACTCCTTTACGGCTTTAACCCACTCCTCGACGCTAACGTCCATGGTTTTTAGGGTTTTATCTATGAGCTCTTTAAATTTCCTCTGTTTGATTTTGAAAATTTCCTCTTCGAGGGCTTTTTCCACCACTTTGCGAATATCTACACCCAACTCCTCCGCCTCTCTTTTCAACTCCCTCCTGACTCTTACGGATAAAACTACCGTAGACATATAATTATCCCCATTATTGTATACAAATTGTGTATATAAAATTTGTATACAATAGCGGTTTATCTATATTCGTGTATATTTGCTTTTATTCCAGTAGTATTGGAATAGGTTTTTGCACCAGTTGTGCCCTTTAGGGTCTTCGACTAGGAATCCTCTATAGTCTATTTCTCCGCTAAGGCGTGGAAAGGCTATGCAGGCGCGTTTTTCGTTTAAGATTAAGGCTACGTCTATTCTGTCGATGTATCTGACGTCTAGTTTTATTTTTTCTAGGATTTCCGCGCCGGGCGGAGGCTTGAGCTTGTATGGGATGATTATTTTAAAGGATATGTTTTCTGAGATTTTCCCAGGTATGGATTGGAGAGCGCTTACTAGGATTTGCTCGGTTATAATCCAGACGTATTCTCTAGATTCTCCAATTACTATCTCCGTGTAGCGTATAGCCGTGAAGGTGTCGGGGGCTTGTCTCGAGCTGTTTAATTCGCCGATTCTGTAGATGAATTCTTCGGGTATTCTGGATAGGTCGTGGGTTAGGAAGTATTCTCTATGTTTGCATAGGAATTCTAGAGATGGTAGGACCGTTAATATGTACTTGCCGAACGTTGTTAAAGTGTAGTAGCCTTCTCTGTCTTTGTCCACGAGCTTTACCTTCATCAACCTGGAGAGATTTCTATAAGTCTCCTGTACGGACTCGTTTACCTCCTCTGCTATATGGCTTAGTTTTCTCTTTTCCTTCTCGAGCAGTTTGAGGATGTTTAACCTATCCCTGTTCGCTAGTTCCCAGAATAAGCTTGAAGCTTCCACAAGGAGTAGTTGCTTTGTAAATTATTAAGCGTTTCTTATTAAATCCGGGTGTTTAATTTTAAACAGGTTTTGTTAATTTTGAGTATGCCTGTTTAGAAAGATTAATATTTGCCGGTATTTCGTCGTTAAAGCTAGCAGGGAAATAGGTGTGGAAAAGTGAAGCTGTCTGGGCCTATGTGGACGTTTGCGTCGTTTATTCCGTGGGTATTTTACTGGAGTATATCGCCTATAAACACGCTGTACGGACTGGCGTTGGGGTTGTTTTCCTCGCTTATAATTTGTTTGATAGGTTTTAAAATCAGAGTTTTGAACACGGTTAACATTGTCTCGCTCGGCTTTTTCGCGCTGAGCCTAACGTCTCTACTTTCGGGATTTAACATCCTTGTTGATTATAGCGGTTTTCTAAGCTATCTAGCGCTGTTTCTGACTACACTATATACTATTTTGAAGAAAGAGCCCTTCACTCTACAGTTTTCTAGAATAGACTATCCAAAGCCCTACTGGAATGACCTAAACTTCCTAAGAGTGAATTACATCTTGACGTACATGTGGGCGCTGATATTCTTCGTGAACTCTATATTATATCTAGCCGCTTATCCCTTCTCGTTGGCGTCGATCCCGCTGGTGGTCGGCGGCGTACTATTCTCGATTATATCTCCGCCCCTGCTGGTTAAGCGATTCTTCGAAGAGAAGTTTCGAAAATACCCCAGCTGGAAGCCTAAGGGGAGGGAAGTGGTGATAGTCGGGGCGGGGATAGGAGGTTTAACTTGCGGCGCTTTGCTGGCGAAGAACGGCTATAAAGTTACCGTACTGGAGCAACACTTCAGGGTTGGGGGTTACTGTACTTCCTTCAAGAGGAAAGGCTTTACGTTCGATTCGGGGGTTGAATCTATAAGCGGGTTATGGGAGAATGGCCCGGTTAAACGCCTGCTAGACGAGCTGGGGGTTGAGTGGAGAAATTTCTTTATTAGAACTAGGGATGCCTACATG
>CAZCTW010000007.1:34477-40380 GCA_964501905.1 uncultured Thermofilaceae archaeon
CCTACATGCTTAACGGAGAGTTAGTGGAGATTCCGCTCGATTTCGACGAGTTTGTCGAAATGCTGGCTCGACGTTTTCCGGAGGAAGCCGATAAAATTAGGCTATTCTTCGAGGATGCTAGAAAAGCGTTTGAGGAAACCTATATGGACGTCAACAAGACCGGGGGAGTGCCCCTACCTCCGCCCCTGATCTACAGAGTTTTAGGATTTAGGCATTTATTCGACTTTCCGAGGAAACACCCTCACATGTACTCGTGGATGAATACGTCGTTTAAACAGATACTGAATAGGTATTTCAGAAACGAGGATTTAAAGCGTTTTCTATCAACATTGACGGCGTATTTGGGCACATCTCCCGAGAAGACTCCGGCTAGCTCTATGGCGATAATGTTTGGGTACTATATAGTTGGAGGGTATTACCCGAGGGGAGGAAGCCAGGCATATGCGGATCTGCTAGCGAGGGTGATAAGGGAAAGCGGCGGGAGGATTCTGGTTAATCGTAAGGTTGAGAAGATACTGGTGGAGGAGGGCGAGGTTAAGGGTGTAGTGGCGGATGGCGAAGTTTTCGAGGCGTCGATAGTAGTGTTCGACGCGAATGTTAAGCAGTTGCCGGGTATGGTGGAGGGTCTTCCGGAAGATTTTATAAGACAGATAGAGAATCTGAAGCCTTCAGTTACGGCTTTTATAACCTACCTTGGGCTAGACTTGGATCTCTCAAGTTATCCTCCGCTAATAAAAGATTTAGATCAGGGGATAGGGTTGGTGATAAACTCTAACTTGGATAAAAGCTTGGCTCCGGAGGGTTGTTCATCGCTCGCAATAATAACTCTACTACCGCAGGATATGTACGATTATTTCAGCAAGAAAGATCCGGCAGTATATCTTGAGAGGAAGAAGAAATACGCCGAAGAGCTGATCGAGAAAGCCGAGAAGATAATACCCGGGTTAAGAGAACACGTCGTAGTTATGGACGCCGCGACGCCACATACCTTTGAAAGATATACCTTGAACTATCGCGGGGCAATATACGCCTTTGACCAGTCAATGGACGCGCCGCCTAGACCCTACTTTAAAACCCCGATAAGGGGTCTATACCTAGCCGGAGCATCGACTTTTCCGGGAGCTGGAATAGAGGCGGTTACTATTTCTGGGATAATAGCTGCAAGAGATATAATGGATTGGAGAACTTACCGATGAGATAGCCCCAGGCGAAGTCTTAAAGTTTAATTTCCCTATTTAGCATTTGAACCTGTATGGGATACAATTTATTAATGTTTTATATTTTAGGGGTTAGGTGGCCGCTGTGAAGGTCGATATTGAGTGGTTTGTTTCAGGCGCTAAGAAAGTTGCCGAAGGAGAATACGTCGTAGTGGTTATCGACGCGGTCAGAGCATCCTGTTTTATTGTTGAAGCGTTGGCTCGGGGTGTTAGCTATATAGTGCCAGTCTCGAAGGTTAAGGAGGCTTGGAGTTTGAAGGAGAAGATGCCGGATGCACTGCTAGCTGGAGAGGTTGGAGGAGATAAAATTGAGGGGTTCGATTTGGGTCCTTCCCCTTTAAAACTTCGCGAACTCGACCTTAGGGGGAGAATTATAGTCTACAGGACTTCCTCCGGTACTCAAGTTCTATACGCCTTGAGGGGGTGTGACGAAGTCTACGTTGCCTCCTTCCCTAACATAGGGGCAGTTGGGAGACACGTATATAGGCGCGCGGTGGAGCTAGAGAGGGACATCGTCATCGTATTGGCCGGGTTCATGGGGGAGCGGTTCGCTCTGGAGGATTTTCTCTGTGCCGGCGGGGTTGTCAGCTATCTCCCTGGTGGGGCTGAGCTGAGCGATGAAGCGTTAGCCGCTAAGCTTCTCTTTAAGGCTTACGAAGATAAGGTTTTCGAGCTTGTCACGAAGTCTAAATCGGCCGTACATGTATCTAAGCTAGGGTATAGGGCGGATATAGAGTATTGTTCAAAGGTGAATTTATACAGTATAGTTCCTCAAATGAAGAAAGTTAATGGCCTTTACGCGGTGACGATATAGCTGTTAAATTTTGATAGTAACATATTTCTTTGAAACTTTTGTCATAAGTTTGATAATTTAGCTTTGGAGTTTTAGCGTTGGTAGATGCGAAAGATATTATTACCAAGGTAGCATATCAAGACTAGAGGTTTTGCGTTTGGTAGTTTTAATTCTACTGTCCGATTGGGATCCCCCTGAGGGTGTAGAAGGTTATTGGTATAGGAATTGCGTAGTTAAATACCCTGATTACCGAGTACACCCAATCGTTAAGGATTTAGTGGGAGCGAAGGAGATAGCCGCTATAGGAGCCTACATGAAGGGCGAGAAGAGGGATTATTCACATTTAAAGCCTTGTTTCCTAAAAGTCTCGGACGTTAGAATTTTTGGCGGAGATCAGTATCCTTTTAGACTATCAATAGAGTTCTTTAGAGACTATATTGATTGTCCGAGCTCTGTTTTCGTCGAGCATATAGAGGAGCTTTCTCAACACTATTACTGCTTTCTCATCTGCGATAGAAACTGGGAGAAATTAGCTGCAGAGCTTGATTTAAAGCCTCCCTCGTGGTGGGAAGAGACAAGGACTAAGATAATTACAGTTGAGAAGCTTCTGAGGAAATTTCCGAGAATCTTAATTTATAAGGCGGATGACGGACACTACGTGCGTAGTAAGGCTGAACTAGTGATAGATAACTGGCTGTATAGTCGTGGAATCGTCCACGCTTATAAGTGGAGATTGCCTACGACGAAGGAGCTTTTCTGTGATTTCTACCTCCCTAAACTCGATATTTACATAGAGCATTGGGAGGGAGAGCCCGAGTATGAGAAAAGACTGAAGCTGCAGGTGTATAAGGAGAAAAATCTCCGCCTCGTACAGCTCGAAGAGACAGATATAGAAAAACTAGAGGACGTACTCTATCGTAAACTCGCAGATATCTATCTAAAATCCCATTTAGACCTGTAATTTAGCCAATATCTAGGAATAATACCTTAGCCATTTTAGAGACTATTTTAAATTCTAGCCCTTATCCCTAGAATATATAAAATAAAAATTGTAAGGTTGATACTATGCCACGGAAAGCTTCGTAGTTTTCGTAGATTATGTTTTAATCTTCTTCTTGTGGAGCCTCGTCCCATGAGAGTATGATGTGGGTGTATGTTCCATCTTCGTCTTCTATCCCCCGCTCTACTTCAGTGATATGGGCGTAATCCGCCTTTATCTTCTCTAATATATAGTTAACCGTTTTCTCGGGTTTAGAATTTGTATCGCAGGTGTAGACGTCTATGGCGGCGTAGCCTTTCTCGGGCCAAGTGTGTATGGATATATGGGATTCCGAGACTATGACCATTCCGCTAATTCCCTGGGGCGAGAATTTATAAAAATATGTTGACCTAACGTCCATTTCTCCCGCTTTAGCGGCTTCCAGTAGTATTTTCTTTAAAGCGTTGGCGTCCGTCAAGACTTTTGGATCGCAGCCAGAGGCTTCTATTATGTAGTGATATCCTATAGTGTTCATATCTTATTTTTTACACACTCTATTTTAAAGTTGTCGAGTTACTGAATTAACAAGTCGAATCATAACCGCCTACATTAAATTTTCTAATCGGATAGATTTGAAGCTAGCGGTATGGATTTGCCAATATTGTGTTAGCAATATGTATTCTAAGAGAGGAAACAGCTAAGCCTAGACCAAAACTTTAGGACTATTAGATTAGTCATCGGCGAGGTTAGAAGGACTATATTTTCACTGCGCTTATTATAAACTCTAAGCCGAAGTAGGCTAGTATAACTGAGGAGATCAACAGTACGATTGCCATCTTTTTTAATCCTAGTTTTTTCCCCTTATAGCCCAGGTAGGATAGGAAGGTTAACCAAGCGTAGTCCATCCACACGTGGGCGGCGTAGAGGACGGTTATAGCGATGATAAGGGATTGCTTGAAGAGGGAGAGAGCATCCGCTACGAGTTTAACCCCTACAGTCGCCCACCAAGCTAGGAAAAACGGGTTTAAAGCACTCAAAACTACGCCAACATAAAATCCTCCCTTATAGCCCGCCCCCTCCTTAATTACGCTTTTCCCCTTCCAGATTTTGAACGCGTCCGCTAGTTGGAGTATGGAGTAGATCAACAAGCTTACCCCTCCAAGCAGAGCTATAAGTCTCTGATTCTCCTCTATCTCCACAATACTAGAAAGGCCCATGGCTAAGAGCGCCACGAGCGGCAGCTCTACCGCCGTATGTCCTAGGGCGGCGAAAAAGCCGCTAGCCCATCCTCTTTTAGCCCCTTCGGAGAATGTAGCTACTGATAGAGGGCCAGGGCTTAGGGCTCCGGATGAAGTTATGAGTACTACCTCTGCTATGAAGGAGTATATGTCCATAAACGGACATTAGCTCAAGTTTTAAATTAATTTTTTGCCTATTATAGAGGGTGTTCAGCTATTCGATAATGGCATAGGTTAACATCGTTGGAAAAATTAGCCGTAGCTAATTCTAAATAGTTTCGTTTAACTCTTTTAATTCGTTTTATAAAAACTCTCCGTATTTTATTAACGCGTGGGTTACAGGAGGATTGTGAAAAAGAGAGTTGTAATATTCGCACCTAATGTTAAAGCTACAAGGGAGTTCTTGAACTCTGTCCGCAACTACTTCCCCGTTGAGTACTACGAGGCGGATAGGGTGCGCGTATACCTAGAAGTTAGGCATGGGAGAAGATTTAGAAGAATTCGAATGCTGGAAGCCTCTAATCCTCGCGCTCTATTCAAGTTCTGGAGCTTATACAAATCACTGAGGAGAGAGCAGTGGTGGTGGAACTGGAAGCTTAGCTAAGCCGCTCATTATCATCTAGGTGATTCTGAATCAAGGGCTTGTTTACATTTCCACATTATAGGAATTCGGCAATTCTTATGTGAAAAGTGAAAGAAATAATTAGATCCATAGCTTATACTATGTTTCCGCTATTTTTGCGCAGAAAATGTTAGAAGAGTTGGAGAGGATAGCTGATACCCTGGAGAAAATAGAGAGACAACTTGAAGAGATCAACCATGCTTGGACATCCCCGGGCATGGCATCCCTTATCTTTAGATCAGACATCTCCGCCACGAGCGAAACCCGGTCTGCATTTGAAAAGTTCATTCTTAATAGGCTTAAAATTCATAGAATTTTAAGCTCCTCATCTTATTTAGCCAGTTTAATTAAGTTGAAAGCAGCCGCGATGAATAGGAGGCCTACAGCCAGCGCTCCCAATCCTCCGAGAATCCTCCACGATATCTGAATATTGAAGAGAAGGGCCAAGCCTGCGGTTATGAATAATACTCCGATTAATCCTAGAACCAGCGAGCCCGCCAAAGGACTTATAACCGCCGTTTTCTCCGCTTTAACCCCCCTATACTTAGCTTTTATAAAGGCCATCGCCAAAAAGCCGGCTCCCATCCCCACCGCCCCGCCCACATCCGGTCTCCCGAAGAGCAGGCCAATCCCAGCCCCTATAAACATTAAAGCTACGAAAAGAAGCCCCGACACCTTTTCCTCTTCAGCCACGGCATCACCATTTAAAGACATTGCTTAAATCCTTATTTTTATTACGTTTGTCGAAGTGACGCTACCGCGCTAAAATAGTACGAATATTGTAATTGCGTCATCTTTTTAAAGAATAGGGCAAATATTATCAGGGATTAAAATGAGCCAGCCCAAACTCGCCGAACTATACGAGTTCATCATAAAAGTAGTAGACCAGCGTATAAGCGAGGTAAAGGTAACCAGAGAGGATTTCAGCAGAGTAGAAGAGGCGTTAAAGAAGCTAACCGAAGCCCAGTATAAAACAGAAGAAAAACTAGCAGGATTAATAGAAGCTCAGCGGAAAACAGAAGAACGCGTAGCAGGGCTTGAAGAACACACAGCC
>CAZCTW010000007.1:40480-100997 GCA_964501905.1 uncultured Thermofilaceae archaeon
AAAAGGCAATCGCAGACCTCGCAGAAGCTCAGCGGAAAACAGAAGAACGCGTAGCAGGGCTTGAAGAACACACAGCCAGACTGGAAAAGGCAATCGCAGACCTCGCAGAAGCTCAGCGGAAAACAGAAGAACGCGTAGCGGAGTTGGCCAAAGCTCAAGTAGAGAGTGAGGAAGCCTTAGCCAATTTAGCTAGAGTTGTTAGAGAGCAGAATGTTAAAATTGATAGGTTATCAGACGTTATAGGTTTTGGGCTTGAAGATATCGCCAGGGTCGTTCTCCCCGGCTGGCTTTACAGACATCTAGGCATTAAAGTAGAGGATCTTAGACGCGAGTTTTTTGAGATAAACCAGCGGCGGGTTGAGGTTAATCTTTACGGCGAAGGCAGGGTTAAAGATAAACCTGTAGTTATTGTTGGAGAATGCAAATCTAGGATTCATAAGAGAGATGTGGATAAGTTTTTTGAGAATGTATACGAACCTGTATCTAAGATTAAGAATGTAGAGGTTGTGGGAGTGTTATTTGGATTCCTCATTTATCCTGAAGCTAGAGAGAGGGCAAAGAAACTGGGTATACATGCTGTCGCCTCTTACGAGAGATAACATTATATAAGCTCAAACACCGCCGCGCTTTTAGGCGGCATTATCACCACATCTCCTTCTACTCTAGGTCTCCCCCATATCTTCTCGCCCATCGTGGCGGTTTTAACGCTATGGTAGGAGTGGTTTATCAGAAACAGAATGCTCGGTTTTCCTCTTTTGGTCCAGTATTCGACTTGGATAGTTGGCGAGCCGGGGCTATAAAACGGCTTTAAACCTGTGTTCTCCGCTAGGAATCCGTAGATTTTGTAAGCATTTCCTATATCTTGTAGCGAGTATAGGTAAAGCTCTATTGGATAGGTCATTAGAAAAGCCATGCCCTTGCCCCTCTTAGCTCTGAAGAAGATTTCTTCTTCTAAAATTTCCGCATCTATTTGGACAAAACCTGTGCTTCCAATATCTTTCCTCATAGCCGGAATGACTATCCTATCCGTCTTTAGATTTAGCGTTATTTCACTCCTGTAAACTCCTCTTAGACCTGCTTTCAATGAAGGCTTAACTCCGAATAATTCCTCCCAGAGATGAGTTGAGGATACGTGGGGGTTTGTTAAATACCGGGCGTGGGAATAGTAGAGCACAGCTCCCCTCTCTACTAATTCAAGCAGGTTACGCCAAGTGGAGGTTAAGAGGCGGGGCAGACTGGGAGCTATGAAAAGTCTTCCTTCATCGATTTTTTCCTCTCTAGTGAATGTCGCGTTTAAGCCGTTCTGTTTAGCTAGGACATAGGCCTGTACTAGAGCCTTAGATATATCCGCCGCGTTTTCGAATGTAAAGGGCAGGCGTTTATACAGCACCGCCGGAACTACGATCTTGACCTCTTTCTCGGGGAGTTCGTAACTATTCCAGTCTAAGATTTCGAGTAGCTCGCTGAATCTCTTAACGGCTTCAGCCGCTGGCTTGGGTGAACCGTCTTTTCTAAATATTCCAAAGAAAAGCTCGTGAGGCTCCCATAGGTATGGCTCGTCTTCTTCCCTTGGGAAGTCGAAGGCGCACCATATAAAGGCTCCAGATGCTTGAAGAGCGTAGGAGCCGACCAGAATCGTTTCTATAAATCCCGCATGGCTCTCCTCTGTGTATAGGTTTGTTGGAAAACCGAATTCCTCCAAGAGGGTTGGCTTACCTAGGCTGAGACAGTATTCAAGTATCGCCATATAGGTTAAGCCGTGTCTAACGGGGTTATCGTCGTAGAGGTATAGGTGGGGTGAGAGATAGTCGACTACTTCAGCCACGTTTTCGGGTCTTACGGGCAGAGGCTTGTGGGGTACGGTGCCATCGCCCAGCGATATAGGCTTCCCCGGATCGAGAGATTTAATAGTTCTCACTATGGCTTCCAGCCATAAGCGGAAGAGAGCCATATCTTCCGTTTTCCTTACGTGAGTTATCTCGTTGCTAATTATCCAACCAGCCACCGCTGGATGCCCTCTAGCCGCCTCGACTATACCACTAATGAAGCGTAGAGTTTTATACAGAACTCGAGGCTCATAGACTATATCCTCGGGATCCCATGGGAAAGGCCAATTTTTCCCAGACATGTGGCCTACGAGCAGAGATGGAAATACCTTCAACTTTCTCTTCTCCGCCTCGTCTAGAAATTTCAAAAACTTCCTCAATGACTCCTTTTTCACCCCTCCGTTTGGCAGGGCGAAATCCTCGGCCAGTATGAATATTCTTAATGTGTTCACCCCTATATCGCTCAACTTATCCAAGTCCTCGCAGATACTTTCGAGATTCCAGAATCTCCACATCAAGATATCGTACTCCCTAGACCAGTAGTTCACCCCAAGATAAAAACCATCGGATTTCATCGGGAATCATTACATAAACCTTACACATATATAGAAAGGTTACGCCTATGCCGCTTAGTTGGCATCTCGTAAAATTCGACTATCCTAACTCGGTCTTTTATCAGCCTCCTGACCTGCTAGGTTAACGCCAGTACCAATTTTTATAACCTGCTGATGCAGCGCTTCATCAAATTCACGATTTAATGCCAGAGAATCTCTCTTAATAGACAGCTAATCAGGAACGCCCGTATCTTAGCACTACTTCACCATACCCCAGCACGTGCCCCTCAGCCTTTTCGAGCAGTTCTTTAGCAGTAACTCCCTCTTCTAAATCTAAAGTTTTGTCGAGAGCCAGCAATATGAAGACATACCTGTGCTCCCCGAAGGGTGGGCAAGGTCCGCCATATCCTAAGTATCCGAAATCGTTCTTACCCTGTAAGCCGATTCCCTCCACCTCGCCCTTCTTAGGCATATTCTCCGGTAGCCTCTTTAAAGTAGGCGGCATATTAAATACGACCCAGTGGACGAATATCCCTCGAGGCGCGTCCGGGTCATAGCAGATGAGCGCGAGGCTGGCCGTCCCCTCAGGCGGAGTACTCCACGAAATCGGCGGCGACACGTCTTCCCCATCGCACGTGTACTTTTTATCTACCTTACCGCTCGTCTTACCAGCCACTACCAGCTCTATCTTCTCACCCTTCTTAACAGATTCGAGAAGCTCCTCAAACGTTCCAGGTTTTCCAGGCCTCCACGAGAAGTAGAGAACAGCTAGCGCCACGGCTACGATAAGGATTAGAATGAAGATCTTCTTCACGCAACCACCCTAGAATAAAACGCGGACAAGACATTTTAACTTACTCCTTTCCACCCGTCCAGAAGTTCTAGAAATTTCTTAACAAATCTCTCGCCTGCCGAAAGGAGAGACTAAATTTCAGCTAGTATAATGTTCTTAGGGTATCCACCTCAACTTATCCGATTCCTTAGCTGTACTTTCATTAATGTACTAAGAATAGAGGTAAAGTTATTAAGTTCTTTAGTTCTTTATCTCTTAGGTGATTTAAATGGGTAGTATTAAGGTATATATCTCAGATATCGTTGAAAAGAAGTTTAGAAAAGTGGCTATGGAGTTATACGGGTATGGTAGAGGCGCCTTGAGCATAGCTGCTGAAAAAGCTTTTAACGAATGGGTTGCCAGAGTTTCAGAAGCTATAGAAGTTGTCGGCTTGCTAGATGACCCAGTCGAGGCGATCTACGGAATGCTCAGCCACGTCGAGAAGAGCGGCGTTGAGCTTCAACATGAAGCTAGGAGAATTAGAGCAGGAAAAGCACGGGGTAATCCATGTTCGTAGACTCTAACATCTTCCTGGAGGTTCAGCTGGCACAGAAACATGGCGAAGCTTCAAAAAAGTTCCTCAAAATGATTCAAAATGGCAGATTAAACGCCTATACTACGGATTTCCACTTAGACAACGTAATTATTGTCATGGAAAACTATGGGAAATCTTGGAAGGACATAGCGGTTTTCTTAACTTCTCTCCTACAGTATAAGGGCTTAACAATCTATCCCCTAATGATCTACGATAAGATAAAAGCCACGGAAATTATGAGAGATGAAGGCTTAGATTTCGACGATGCCTTAGCCGCCTACGTGGCGAAAAAGCTGAACTTAAAGATCATCGTCTCATACGACTCCCACTTCGACAAAATCAAATGGCTAAAGAGAAAAACACCGGAAGATTTTGTATAAAATGTGAAAACCCATAGTGATACATGTAAATGATTCCCCAACCTCCTATACAGTATAAAATCAAAACACACAATTCGAAACACTCCAGTTCTGTAACGATTTAGATCTTACCTCCATGCCCTTCTAAAGCCATTAAATAAAGTATTAAACCCGTATAATCTTCCAACCCCCTCATAATCTCTCTAATCTCCCTTTCACCATCAATTCCAAAAACCCTTTTAAACCCCCTTCTAACGGCTAAATCTCCAAGAGGACCAACATAAAACTTCTTCGAAACTTTTGCAACGCTAAGCTCCGCCGTCCACCTACCAATACCTTTTATCTTTGTTATAAACTCGATAAACCCTTCCGGATTCTTCTCTATTTTACCAATAGAAGGCAGGCTCTCCGCCAATTTCGCAACTTCAACTATCGCACTAGCCTTCACCAAAGTCACTCTTATCTCTTTCTTAAGATCCTCCGGCCTAAGCTTCCCCACTTTTTCAAAACTTGGAAAAGAATAGTATTCTTCATTTTGAACAAGCTTTCTTTCTCCAAATCTCTTTACAAACACCGCCTTAATTTTCATCGCCAAATTTAAGCTTATATTCTGCTCTATTACACTATCTACCAAAGCCTCGTAAACGCTAACCATTCTCGTAGGCCTTAAACCGTAATACTTCCTAGCTATAGAGTAGATAGGAGTCTTCCTCGTCTTCAACAAAAACCTCGAGTAGTCAAAGTCTATCCTATAGATTTCCCTTACCCTATCTACAACCCTCCTAGCCAAACCTCCATCCTCACAGAAAACTTGAACTTTTAATTCCGGCCTGCCCCCCTCCGAAACTATCAAAACCTTGTAAGGAATAAAAAACTCTCCAATTCTCAAAATCCTTCTACAAGACTTATTCTCGTACAGGCAAGGAACCGGTAAATTCTCCGGGCAGAATTTTTCTAAATGTGGAGAAATCAAAAACGGTGGCTTCGGATACAACACGAAGTTTTGCATAATATTTCTAAGCGTCCCGACTATTTTATTCCTAACCCCATGTTCAAAAACCCAGAATATGGCCGTCGAACCCCGCTATTTTATGGAAAGGGAGGGGATACACGTTCACGTATATGATAATGGTGGGAAAAGATATTAGATGAAACGTTTATTAGAGTCAAAATTAATGGAAAAATGATTGATCCTATGGCTGGGAGACGCTTGATAGTTCAAATATTTTGTTCTATAATAAGTAGGGATATCAGGAAGTATATAAATAGAGTTGCGTGTCCTTATTGTAGGAGCGAAATAACGGCGAGCGGTTTAGATATAGTTAAGCCGCGCAGGAAAATTGTTTGTCCGTAATGCGGCTATTCGTTTAAACTAGGTAAACCAGTAATACCTAATCCTCTAGCGTGGTTAATTAAAATGCATGATTAAATTGTACCATTCGCTGGAACTTGTACAAGCGATTACGTTTGTGATTGTTATAGTGAATGTAAGAAGAATGATCAGTGCGCTTCTGGTTATTGCTGTAAGTATGTGGTTACTAAAGCTGATGCTGATCAAATATGTGTTGAGAAGGGTACTATTGTTGATAAGGATGGTAAGAGTTATATTTGTGATCCTCCTTTTGGTTTTGAGAGCAATAATGTCGGTTTTTCAAGTTTTCTTTTCTTTAATCCTTTTAGCTAGGTCTTTTTATGAAGTATAGGATTGCTTTTTCTATTTCCAAATTTTCTTTCCATATTGGTATAAATACAGTTCCTTTTACTACGTACGGTCTTTCTGGTCTTGTTGTATCTTTTTGCAGTCCTTCTTGCATTGACATTTGTTCTATTCCGTTTAATGGTATCTTTGCTATTTTTCCATACCTTCCATCGGTTATTTCTTTATAAATTGAATCTGGTATTCCAATAGGTACAAGCATAACTCCATAGACTGTTAAACTAGTATCTTTTGGTGCTAAGTCAACTCTCTGCCAAATTACCGGTATTCCAAGCAGTTTCATGACCATTTCTTTGTTGTAAATTGTAATCCATGGAGGTCCTTTTATTACTTCTAGTGTGTATCCTTCTGCATATCTATACAAATCCCATGGTTTTATTTCTTCTGTTTTGTTTAGCCATGGGTAATAGATTTTCGCTTTCCAGTTTTTCGTTAAAAATGTGTTTGGTGAATTGAATTGTAAAGCGTAGCTATCTGGGTTTTTTGCTCTTGGGTCGTCCCATCCGTCGAATGCTTGATATCCGAATCCTGTTAATTGAATTTGCGCTTCTCTTGCTCCTTGATCTCCCCAGTCATCTACTCTCGCATACCAATGACATCTTGGATCTATTAAGTCTCCTGTTGGGTAGTGTTTTATTAGTTTGTTTTCTTTCCAGTCTTTTAGTATTTGTTTTGCTGTTTTTGGTGTTTGTGTTATGTGGTATTGGTATGCTTCTAGTCCCCATATTTCTTGTTTGTTTTCTATATCCCATGCTCTTAGTGGTACTGTGTATTGGATTACTAGTATTGCTTTTCTGGTGTTTTTGTCTGGTATTGTTTGTTTTAGTTCTGTTAGTCTTGGCATTACCTGCCAGTGTTTGTATGCTAGTTTTACGGCTTTTTCAGGTTTTACTTTTAGTATTTCTAGTAGCTGATAGGTGTCTGCTATTATCCAAGCGGCTACTTCCTCGTGGCTTTCCCTTAATAACGACTGGTTTATGTTTGCTTCAGCGGCTAGCAGCCAGTATGCTTTATATGGCGTTATCGGGTATAGCTTCCAGCCTCTCAACTCTACAGGTTTTAAGGTTTCGTTGAATTCTGCTAGTTGTTTTATTTCTCCTGTTTCTGGGCATCCGTTTATTATTGCTAGGGTGTAGTTTCCGGGAATATAAACAAATGCTTTTTCGTATTTTTCTATTCCCTGGATTAGCGGTATTGCTTTTAAAAATACTTGTTTTTTAAGTTTTTCTTCTACTCCTCTATCTATCTGATCTACTATTTCAAACGCTAGTTTTTTGTTTCCAGCTATTAGTTTAAAATCTAGCATTCCCTCTCTATACAATTCTTTAATGAATTCACGCTGGTACAGCTTTTCAGCTTCTTCTCTATTTAATCCATGTTTTGAAGCTTCAAGTATAAACTTGTCTAGTTCTGATAGACTAAAGCTTCCTTTTTTGACGCTTGCAATTTTTCTATCCGATTTATCCACTGCTATAATTTTGTAGTTTATCTTGTCGGCGTCAATTTTTATTCTAGTTCTCCAGAGTCCGTTACCTCTAGAATCTACCTGGAATGCTGTTAGAGTGTAGTTTTTACCGTTGAAAGAGAATAGTACTTTCTCAATTCCGCTTAAATCCCTAGTAGTAACATCAACAACTAAACTTCCATCCCCAATTTTTAAATCAACTTTCTCGATTAAAGGCTTATCGTAAAAAGTAAAATTCCTACAAACCAAGCTCTCATTAAAATAAGGATCTAAAACACAAACCCTGTAAACTCCCTCCTCAACTAGAGACGTAGAGGCAGCCCAAACACCACTTTTTCCATAAACAGCGTTAAGAGGTATATGTTCGCCGTTTGGAAATTCTACTTTAACAGAGATAATATTGACGCTTGTACTGTTACGGCCTTTAACTAGAATCTGCAGTTCACCGCTAACTTCTTTTAAATCGATATTTTCTATTTTAAAGAATTGTTTAGGCTGTGACTGCTTAAAATAGTAATACCCTGCCAAGGTAAACACTGCAATTAAAACAACCGCTACAGCGTATTTAAACTTCATAACACTATAATAACACACATCCACACTAAAATTTAGCTTTTGTGGAGTGCTCACGATTTTGTGGAATACTCAAACTGTTACCTCGTATTTTGCGGAATTTAGTCTCTCGCGGATTTATTCCAATAAACCTTGTAGAATAATCTATTTTAAGGTGATTTCTTTTTAAATTTAATAAACCTAACCTATATGCTCGTCAATTAAATCCGCTAGTACGCCACAAGACGTGTCCTAGAATAAGTATACAAGTACCGAAAGGCTATATATCCGCTTTTAGTATCAAAGTGTTTGCTTATAATTGCATAATTTAGGCTGGTATTTTGGATAAATAGTCACATAGTTCATATTTTTGAGAAAATATATGCTAGTTGGTGAGTACTTTAAATTTAATTGAGATATAAATTTTTAAGTATCCTAAAAATACATAACTTGGAGGGGAACTGGGTAGAAGGTAGGGATTGATGAGAAAAAGTATCGTGGTATTCTTAGTTTTAGCCCTATCGCTAACTCTTTTGGGGTACTCGCCTAAAATTAGCTCCATACCTATTAATACGAAGACGCTGTACCCAGTGATAGATGGACATATATGCCCTGATATAGCTAAGTTTAATGTGGATTTCATCTCTGTCGCGTACTTCACAGGCTCGAATGCTAGATGTAATATATTAATGAAATTCGACCTATCTGCTATCCCGAAGGGAGCCAAGATAATATCAGCTAAACTATATGTCTACCTAAAGAAATTCTACACCATTGAAGAAGGAAAAACCTATAAGAGGATCAATCTGGGGAGAATAACATCTTACTGGACTAGCTCTGCCACATATGTATATAGGACGTCAACGCTAAAATGGGATAATCCTGGAGGAGACTATGTGCCTCTATACAAGTTCGTCGACGTATATGTAGATGATCCTCAAGGCAAGCAGTTTGAGTACGATGTAACAGGGGTGGTGAAGGATTGGATGAATAATGAGTATCCTAACTATGGATTCATTTTCTATGCTGGAGCATCATGGACAGGCGGAATACAATTTTATGCACGAGAAGCCTCGAACCCGGAGTATAGACCCAAGCTAGTGATAAAATACCAGTACGGTATAGATGTGGATGCAAATCCCTCTATACTCGAAGTAGCTCAGGGTAAGAGTGGAACATACGCGGTAACAATATCCACGGTAGGTTACTCCGGAAACGTGAACCTACAGCTATTCGGTCTCCCCTCAGGAGCAACTTATAGCTTCTCCCCCAGCTCTGGAGTGCCGCCATTCAACTCGTTTTTAACGATAAATGTTGGTAGCGACACACAGGAGGGGACGTATACCCTAACGATAAAGGCTGTTGGAACGGGAGTCTCGGCCCAGAAAACTGTAAAGTTGAAGGTGAAGGGGGGAGCGTTTACGCTCTCCCTACCGTCTCCCTCTATATCACTACAGCAGGGTGAAACAGAACAAGTACAACTGGTAGTAAACCCGGTAGGCGAGTATAGTAAGAAGGTAACTATAACTTTCCAGAACGTCCCCGCCGGTGTCTCGGTAACGGCGAGTCCTGTTCAAGTATATCCTGGAAGTATAGTAGTAGTAACGATATCTATTTCTGAAAACGCCGCGCCGGGCACATATCATATAACCGTAAAGGGGACGGGAGAGGATGGTAAAACGGATACGACGATTCTCGATTTAACGATAACAGAAATGCCGTTTGATTTCAGTATTTCAGCATCTCCTCCATCAGCTATGGTAGCGCAGGGTGAGAAAGTTTCAACAGTAATAGAGATAGGATTGACAAGTGGGCATCCAAAACCGGTATCGATAACTGTTTCAGGACTGCCTAGCGGAACATACGCGCTATCAAGTACATCGGTAACTCCGCCGGGTAAGGTATATTTAAAAATAGATACTTCGACATTGAGCGGGACATACACTGTAGCGATCAAGGCTACGGGCGATGGGATATCAAAGACGACTCAGTTCGTCCTCAATGTAAAGGAAAAGCCTCCTTTCGACTTTAACTTGATGGTAACTCCAACTACAGTGGATATGAAACAAGGAGAAACTACCTCAATAATAATACAGGTAGAAGTTACAAGTGGCGAGCCGGAAGAAGTCGCTTTAAGCGTGATTGGGCTACCCCCAGAAGCCTCATATACCCTCTCACCCGACAAGCTCATACCTCCTGGAACAGCCGTCCTGATGATAGATTCTGGTTCGGCGAAAGGCACATTCACGATTATAATAAAAGCGGAGTCAAGTGAGAGTGAGAAGACGCAGCTTGTTACTCTAAATATAGAAGAAAAGCTGTGTATAATAGCTACTGTAACCTACGGCTCGGAGGTAAGCGACGAAGTTAACTTTCTGAGAGAGTTTAGAGACAATATAGTGTTATCCACTACTGCGGGTAAAATGTTTTATAAGGCCTTTAATGCTTTCTACTATAGCTGGAGCCCATACGTGGCTCAGTTTATACTTAGGAACCCTATATTAAAAACTCCTATGAGAGTGCTACTATATCCGCTTATTGGTAGCCTTATGATATCATCGTATATAGCTACGCCGCTTACTGCAGTAAGTCCGGAAATAGCGGTATATTTTGCGGGTATAATCTCATCGCTGTTGCTAGGCTTAATATATCTGACACCGTTGACGTACATCGTTCTGAAATTATCGAAGAGAAAGGTAAAGCCTAGCGTTGTAAAGTTATTCTGTACATCATTTATCACAATACTGGTTATGTGTCTATTATCTCAACTGATGGGTGTATACTCGATGCTCATAATAACAACGCCGTTGCTCGTTATAAATACGATGTCATTACCAGCATTGCTCCTCTCACATAAATTAATCAAATAATTTTTTAAATCACTTACCTATCCGCTCCAGTTTTGAAAGTTTCAATCGAAGATTAATTAATCATAATCCGCGAGCGTATTAGGTTGCAATGAGACAAATCTGTGAGAAATAAAATAAGGTTTTAGCCGCTGGCTTGACCCTCATCTAAGAGACATGTTCCATAGTGTATAAGTATTACTTGTTTTGTGATTGCGGGGTAATGCTTTTACATAGTACTAATGGTAATAGGATTGCTGTTACAGCCTACTCTTTAGGATTGCTCGCTTAGTCTTTAACTTATTTGTAAAAACATGGAAGCACAAAATGCAGAGAGCTGTAGGTTGACGTTTCCCCGCTAGAACTAGATTGAAACTTCAGGTGATTTGAAATTACTCTATTATATGATTCCTACGAGTTTTAAAAGTATTGGAATTACTGTTGTCCCCCATACGGTGATGATCAGTCCTGTGGTCCACCTAAAATTGCTGTGTATCTCCCCTCTAAGCTTACTCATTTCCTCTCTAAGCCCTCTTATCTCTTCTCTAAGCTCTTTTCTTAGCTCATTTAGATCTCTTTTGGTTGCTATATCGGCTATAACGGCGTTTATTAATACTAATCTTATATCTGGCTCGGATATGAGAAGCTCAGCGAATCTCTTTCTAAGCTTAATATTTTCCTCAAACTCTTTAATCAGTTTCTCAACTAGAGACATGAGCGCCCATGGAAAATATTTAAAGAAGGTATATAAGCATAGCTAACTAAGGCAAGGTGGTGTCAAGTTAAGGTTTTGTGAAGTTCGCTCTCTAGTATTATGCTATGGTTTTTCAGCAATTTATGCTTCGAGAGGTGCTTAACTTGACAGCACCTAAGGCAACTACGTACACTTTAGGTAAGGGAGAGCGGGGTTTTAGCTAGGCTTCCGACTAGGCTATGCCGTTATGGTCCTAGTAGAGTACGAGGTTTTATTGAGCAATGCCTTAATAGAGCTTCTCGGAATAGAAACGATTAAACCTAGGAGCGGATTGTGGAAATTTAGAAAGGAAACTGTAAATAGAGCTAGGAGGAGCCCGGGTATTGGATAGAATAATTTTATTTATACGATATCCACGCCAGCCGCCTAATTCCGTGCTCTGTCAAATTCGCTAAGTCAAAGTTTCTAATGTTTACTATTCCATAATTGGCGAAGACGTAGAGGACTTTGAAGCCCGCTCCTTCCAGCAGGTTCTTTAACACGCTGGGAGGATAGACAGTAACGGTGAGCTCTAATCCAGCCTTTAGGTTTAAGCTCTCCACTTCCTCTTTATAAAGCCTGGCTTTGTACTCGAATTTATAATCATTTATCTTTTTACGCTCTATTACTTCGACTAACTGGTCCTCATGGAGTATAATTCCACTTCCCTCACTCCATTTAACGGGCACGTCCAGAATGAAGATGCCAGACGGTTTTAAAGCTCTATAAATATTTTTTAGGACTAGTTTGTTCTCCTCGTCGGAAAAATAGCCGAACGAGGTATACCAATTCAATACGACGTCAAACTCCTCTTTATAGCCTATTTTTCTCATATCTCCGACTTGATAAAAGACTTCAAATCCTCTATTTCTCTTCTTGGCCAGGTCAATTAATTCTCTGTTTAAATCCACTCCGAAGACTTCAAATCCGTTTTCTCTCAAATACTTGTGGTGCCTCCCGATACCGCAAGCCAGGTCTAGTATTCTCCTATATTTAGTTTTTAGCTTTTTCTCGGCGAGATGTATTAAAAAAGATATGTATTCTGCTTCTAGAAAATTCCGCTCCTCAGGAACGTCTAGATGCCAGAGGTAGACGCTGTAGGACAAGTTCACCCTCTCTTTACGCCTATCTTAACTTTTACTTCTCCTATCTCCCACTCTTTAACATGATCTCCTTTTACAGCATTAGGGTCTCTAACTAACAGTATCTCTTTAGACCTGGTTTCTCCGGCTACATAGTCCTTATATTTCAGGAATAATTTTTCCTGTTCCTCAGGCATATAGATGTAGGTTTCTATGTAGGCGTCTACGGGCAGGCTCATTTCCTTCCTCATAAACTGTATACGTCTAAGTATGTCTCTGGCGAAGCCCTCGGCCAGCTCTTCCTCGCTTATCCTCGTATTTAGGAAGAGGACTCCGCCGTCTACCTTCACGCTCACGTAGCCAGAGGCAACTGATTCCTCGAACTCCACCATCTCTGGTTTTATTTCGAAGGTCTTCTCGCCGATCTTGACTACGGCGACGCCTTTTTCTTCTAATTCTTTCTTTAAAGATTTGGCTTCGGCTTTTTCTATAGCCTTGGCTACGAGCTTGGTGTCATTCTTGAAGACCGGCCCTAGAGTTCTGTAGACTGGCTTAGCTTTTAGAACTTTAAATTTCTCGACTTCCGATAATTGGATGACTTCAACTCTTTTAACGTTGACTTGGGATTTGATAACTCCGGCTAGCTTTAAGGTGGAGTCTCGGAGTTCCTCGCTGTCGCTGGCTAGAACCAGCTCGGGGAGGGGTTGTCTTATCTTTATGCCGGCTTTCATTCTAGCCGCTAAACCCGCCTCTACGATTTTCCTCACGGCGGACATCTGCTCCTCCAGCGCTGTGTTTATGAACTTTTCCTCTACTTCGGGCCAGGGGAGCATGTGTATGCTCTCTGGCTGCTCCTCTGAGGTTTTGAAAGCCTCCAGGTATATCTTCTCTGTTATGAAAGGGGCTATAGGGGCGAGTAGCCTTAAGAATTTGAATAGGACGTAGTAGAGAGTCGCATACGCCGCGAGTTTATCCGGATCTTCCTTCTCTACCCATACTCTAGGTCTTATCAACCTTATATACCACCTACTGACATCCTCTACTATGAAGTCTCTTAAGAGCCTCGCCGCCCTGTGTATCTGGTATTCCTCGAAGTACTTGGTAACTTCCTTCGTGACTGTTTCTATACGTGACAGTATCCACTTATCCTCCTCTCTTAAGTAGTCCAAGTACTTGTGAACTGGGTGTTGCTGAGGGTCGAAGCCGTCTAGGCTCATGTAGGTGGACGCGAAGTAGTGGACGTTCCAAACTATGTTCAAGTCGTCGTAGACATCTGCCATAACTCTCCAGGAAAACCTCAAATCCTCCCATATGGTATTCCTGAGCACGAACCACCTCAACACGTCTCTGCAACCTTTCTCGAACTCTAGGACTTCCTGAGGAGCGATGTAGTTCCCTAGGGACTTATGCATTTCAAATCCGTGCTCGTCCAGCGCGAAGCCGTGCATCAGTACGGTTTTGTACGGAGCCTCGCCGAAAGTCAGCAATCCACACCTTAGCAGGGAGAAGAACCAACCCGCTATCTGGTCGTGTCCCTCAGTTATGAAGTCAACCGGCTTCAGTCTCTCGTACTCCTCTTTCTCGACTGGGTAGTTTAGAGAAGCGTAGAACGCGACTCCAGAGTCGAGCCATACGTCCAATACGTCGGGGACTCTACGCATAACGCCGCCACATTTAGAACACTTAAAAGTCACTTGATCAACCCACGGTCTATGTAAGTCTTTGAGCTCTAGCTTACGCCCGGCCAGCTCCTCCAATTCTTTACGCGACCCGACTACCACTTTATGCCCGCACTTCTCGCATATCCATATCGGCAGGGGTGTGCCCCAATACCTCTGCCTAGATATTATCCAGTCTCTGAGCCTTTCAAGCCAGTTTTTAAACCTAGAGTATCCAGCCCACTCGGGCACCCACCTAACTTTAGCCGCCTCCTCCAAGAACTTGTTCTTTAACTGGGTTACCTTAATGTACCACTGGGGGGTAGCCCTCATTATCAGCGGAGTTTTACACCTCCAGCATACGGGGTATCTATGCTCTAGCACTCCCTCGTGGAAGAGCAAGCCCTTACGCTTTAAGTCAGCTATTATCTCCGCGTTGGCTTCTCTAACCGGCTTGCCCGCGTACTTCCCAGCATCCTCTGTAAAGACCCCCCTATCGTCTACCGGGGCGACGACCGGTAGGCCGTAGCGCATGCCCACTTCAAAGTCTTCCTCTCCATGCCCTGGCGCGGAATGTACTAAGCCCGTACCCTCCTCAGCTCTGACGAATTCCTCGCTTAGGACTATCCTGTGGACCCCCCGCAGTTCCTGTTGTATCTTAACTTCTTCCTTCAATGGGTGTTCATACTCTAGACCTTTCAGATCCCTACCCTTCACTACTTCTACAATCTCGTACTCCTCGACGCCGGCCTCGGACATTACGGCTTCAACTCTATCCTTTAAGAGAAGGATTTGTTCGTCGCCGACTTTAACCCAAGCGTATTCAAAGTCTGGATGAGCCATTACCGCTATATTCGCCGGTAGGGTCCAGGGGGTCGTGGTCCATATGAGTATATATTTGCCCGGATTGTTTTTTACAGGGAATTTGACGTATATGGAAGGGTCTCTTAGCGTTTTATACTCGGTGACTTCGTAGTCCGCCAGCGTGGTTTCGCACCTAGGACACCAGTGTACGACTTTAACGCCTCTCTCCAATAAGCCCTTCTCGTGGGCTTTTTTGACGAGCCACCAGGCCCCCTCTATATATTTATCGTTCAATGTTAGGTATGGATTTTCCCAATTCATCGAAACTCCGAAGTTCCAGAAGTGCCTAGTCATGGACTCAACGTTGTGGAACACAAACTTCTTACACTCTTCTATAAACCTGTCGACCCCGTACTTCTCGATATCCTTCTTAGCTTTAAATCCCAGGCTCTGCTCTATCTTAACCTCTATAGGAAGCCCATGGCAGTCGTAGCCCGGTTGGTCGTGGACGTCGAAGCCTCTAGCCCTCCAAAACCTTATCACCGCATCTTTCAAAACCTTGTTCCATATAGTGCCTATGTGCGGCGTATCGCTCGAGGGGTAGGGAGGCCCGTCTAAGAAGTAGAATTTAGGCTTCCCTCTAAGCTTCTCCCTCAATTTCTCGTATACTCTACGCTCTTTCCAGTACTTCAAAAGCTCTTCTTCGTATTCTTTAGGCTTATACTCTTGAGAGAGAACTCCTATTCTACCCATAGCCTCCACCAGAATTTACCGATAGATTAGGCTGGGCTAAAAATAGTTTAGGAAACGACGAACCTAACGAATTTGGCGCTGCATTTCACCCAGCCGAGCCTAATTAACGAACTCTTTAATATAAATATTTCGTCAAAATAATCTTAGTGGTCTTAGATACGATATCCTCGGCGAGTCCGCCACGAAGATTTAAGAGGAAGATTGAAATTTTAGTTTAGACGGTTTTTTTCTTGAAAAGGCGTCCGGGTAGAGCCGATGAATCTGAGAGATAGGGCAGAGAAAATTTTTGAAGAAGCCTATAGAACGGCTAGGAGTATAAGCGATTCTTATTCCAAGGCTAAGATTTTAAAAGATATAGCGTGCGACATGGCTAGAGCAGGCTTCTACGATAAAGCTTTGGAAGTTGCTCGGAGCATAGAGAGGAGTTGGTGGAGGAGTTGGGCTACTAGGGAAATAGCGTTGGAAATGGCTAGAGCCGGGCTTTTCGACAAGGCCTTGGAAACGGCCAAGAGTATAGAGAAGGCTTGGTTTAGGGCTTTGGCTCTTAAAGATATAGCTTATGAACTGGCTAGAGCGGGCCTCGACGCCGGGGAAGTTTTTAATGAAGCTTTGAAAGCCGCCGAAGAGGTCGAGGAGCCCGGGTATAGGGATGGAGCTAAGAGGATAGTAGCTCAGGGAATGGCGAAGGTTGGCATGTTTAGAGAAGCTCTACTGGTGGCTAGGAGTATAGGCGATTTCTGGTGGAGGGCTTGGGCTCTTAAAGACGTAGCTTGCGAAATAGCTAGAGCTGGATTTTTCGAGGAAGCTCTCAAGGCTACAAAAGATATAACTGATGAGAAACGCCGAGATGAAGCCTTAAGAAACATAGCTGAGGAAATGGCTAAAGTTGGTTTTTTCGATAAAGCCTTGGAAACCGCCAAGAAGGTAAAAGATGAGAGACGTAGAGCCGAGGCTCTAAAGGGCATAGCTAGTGAAATGATTAAAATCGGAAAAATGTAGCATTATAACATTTCCCAGTTCTTCTCATCCCGACTTTTTTCCTTTCGGCTTCTTCCTTCAGCAGCAAGGATTCCTGTTCCTGTAAG
Source organism: uncultured Thermofilaceae archaeon (assembly GCA_964501905.1). Lineage (GTDB taxonomy): Archaea > Thermoproteota > Thermoprotei > Thermofilales > B69-G16 > B69-G16. The sequence goes on from CAZCTW010000007.1 coordinate 57,282, forward strand.
TTCTAAGGTAGAGCTATGTTGGGATCACTGGCCCTATATAATCCCCTATCTCGCCTAGTTTTGCCTACTCTACAGCTTCCTAATCATGAATAGGTTCACGTGAAAAAGGGGCGTCTATGCTGGCTTGACGAAGCCCCACTTCTCCAGAGCTCTCTTCAATTCCCTATGGGACTCGGCGTATTCAGGCAGCGGCACGCCTTTTAAATACGCTTCTATAGCCTGTCTCACCGCCGCCGCGCCGGCTCTAGGGCCATCTGGGTGCCCCAGCACTCCTCCACCGACTTGAATAACGATATCAATTCCCATAGCTTTTATAACTTCGGGTACCGTGCCTGGGTGTAGCCCGCCTGAAGACGTGGGAAATGCGGGTTTTATATGGTACCACTTTTGCTCTAGGTGGAATACGTCGTCTCCGTCGGGTTTAAAGTGCATTTCCCTTAATATCCTAGCGCAGTTTATAACATCTCTAGTTTTAGCCTCTAACTTGCCGACTTCCGGAGTGCCTACGTGTAGCTGGTCTACGCCGACTAGCCTGTAGAGCTTCGCTAAGGTATACATGGACATTCCATGCAGCGGATTTCTCGTAAAAGCGGCGTGGAAAGCCCTGTGGGCGTGAATTCCCATGCCGTACTCCTCCGCTACGTCTCTAATGTAGCTTACAGCGGACCAGCCGGATACGACCACGTCTACCATGACGAAGGGGTTCCCATAGTCGTGCACTAGTTTCAGCCTTTTAACCATCTCTCGGGCATCCGCGGTGATGTTAGCGAGCCATACCTTCCTCTCCCCTGTCTCATTTTCAGCTTTATCGATAGCCTTCATTATAGCTTCTGCCCTCTTCTCAAATCTGCAGAAGGATTGACTAGCGAGGTTCTCGTCGTCTTTAGCGTAGTCCATACCTCCGACTAGGTACTCGTACACGACTTCCCCTAATTCGTCCGGAGTATAGCCTACCTTGGGCTTCGGCACGGTGCCGACTATAGGCCTATCGTAGATTTTGTAGATATCCTTAACACCTTTTATGCCCTTAACCGGTCCCTTGAAATGTTTTATAAAGCTCTCCGGCAGGTAAATGTCTTCTACTCTTAAACTCTTAACAGCCCTCATCCCGTATACGTTGCCAGCGACGGAAGCCAGAAAAGCTGGCATGTTGCCTTCCTCGAAAAGCTCTACCGGGTACGCTACTTTGACCAGGTAGGTGTTATCCCCTAAATGTTTAATCTCGTAGGCTTTACCCATAAGCTTCCATATCCTATTAGGCAGCACGGAGAGAGTTGTCCAAGTTCCAACGCTACTCTCCGAGGCTACTCTACCTGCCGCTTCCTCCACGGTAAAACCTTCAGCGGGCGTGATCCGGAACACGACTATAACGTCGTTGTCTAAATCCGGCCTATAATCCTTTTTAACAAAAACATCGTACCACTCGAATTCCCCCACTTAAACCACCAAACCAAATACGTTTTTCATGTTAAAACATTTTCCGCTACTCTCCGACTCAGAAGTGACTTCCTTAACCTCTATCGCTAAGTTAATTGATAACTGCCGTGTATAGTGGGCGGAGTGACTGGATAAGGGATAAGTTTGAGAGATTTAACATTCTCATAGCGTAGGTGGTTTAGTGGAAACGCGACTAGACTGTATAGTTTGCATTGTACACCAAGCTCTTAAAGCATCAAGACACGTCACAGATGATATCGAAGTACAAGAGAAAGTTTTAAGGCGGGTTATGGAGGAACTCCTAGAAATAGATTGGAGAAAAAACCCGTCCGACATAGCCTACAAAGTCCACAAAACAGTTAGAGATATAACTGGCGTAAATGACCCCTATAAGGAAGTTAAAAAAGAGAGTAATAGCCGAGCGTTAAAGCTTTACCCCAGGCTTAAAGAAATAGTGGAAAACAGTGGAGACCCGCTTGAAACTGCCGTAAAATTAGCTATAGCGGGGAACACTATAGATTTTGCCGCAGTTGAGAAGTCCGACGTGGAGAAAACAGTAGAGCGGGTGCTAGAGAAAGAGTTCGCTATAAACGGCTACCCATATCTTAAAAACAAAGTTCAGACGGCACGGCGGCTCTTATATTTCGCCGATAACGCTGGCGAGATAGTCCTCGATAAACTTCTAATAGAGACGATGATGAAGGTCAGGAATAGATTTTTCGAGAAAATAACTTTCGTGGTTAAGGGTGGCCCGGTACTCAACGACGCAACGCCGGAAGACGCCGTCTACGTAAACATAACCTCTCTCCCCAATCTAGAGCTCAAGACTATGTCTAATGGAGATGAAGGCTCGGGTCCCGAGAGGAGTAGTCTAGAAGTGAGAAAATGGTTCTTAAAGCACGACTTAGTTCTGGCTAAGGGACATGACAATTACGCGGGATTTAGCGACTATGAAAACATATTCCTCATGCTTATCGTTAAATGCCCCGTAGTGGCTGAAGATTTGGGAGTCAAAGTAGGGAGTATCGTGTTAAAATACAATCCTCTTAAATCCCCCTTCCAACGGTTCATAAGATAGATCCATTACTAACGAGGTTTGCCCAAAGGGCGCAACCCGAGAAGTCAACCTCAAAGTAGGCACTGAATAGCCGATAGCAACGATTGTCTATTCATCAGAGTCCAAGCTATAATAAACCCTGCAATATTCCCGGTGTACTTGTAGATAACTCCAAGGTAAATAAAGACGAAGGTAACAGCGAAAGCGTTTACTACAGCCGCTGCTAAGTCGCCGTGAATCGCCCACAACACGTGAGACAACCCGAAAATCACGGGCACTCCTATCGACCCCTCAGATGGAAAACTTTCGCTTCTCAAAAGCCTATCCGTATTCTCTATAAGCCAAACCACAAAGAAAACTTCTAAAAAACCATAAGCCAGCAGGTTTAAAACCGCGTAGTAGACATTCCAGGGGGCGGTTAGCCCATAGCCCTTCGCCGGAAAACCGCGTAGCCATGCAACTATTAAGGCTAGAGGAAGAGAGTAAAAAAGGCTTTTTCCGATATTTTCTCTGCGAAAACCGTATTCAGCTAGGTTCTCCCCGCAAATCAGAGTAAGTAGGAAAGGTAGAAGACCCACGAATACGAGCTCGATATAAGAGGCTAGATAAGGCTTCTCGAGGAGAATCAAGTATAGCCTTTCAAGAGCCTCAGAGATTCTAACCCGCCAAAACAGAGAAAGAGAGAATACCATTAAGGGTGGACCTAGAAAGAACCAAAGCCAGACCAGGAGTACTTTAAGAAACCGACGGCGGCAGAGAGTCCCCACCACCATGTTAAGAATAAAAAAATAGTTGGGGCGCGTCTAAGCCTGACCTATAGCTCTTGACATATCTTTCGGCTCGTCCTCGCCGTATGCCGTGCGGCCGAAGCCACACGACGTACGGTTTGGACGGGCCTACTTGATATGTCAGGGGCTATAGGTCAAGCCTGCCCCGCGCCCCAACTATATTATTGTTAAACCCCTATATATATTTAATGTTGTAAGGTGAAAATTAAATAGGTATTAGCTATATATGGGCATTTTTTAATTAAGTGTTATCTTTTTATATTTATCCTTAACATTTCGTTTAGATGAATTTCATCGACGATGCATCCTTCGTGCTTGAGAAAGCTAAGAGGCTCATTTTAAGCCCTGAGGATTTTTCTAAACTAGAGAAAGTTGCTTTGAAATTGACGAGTATGTACGAGAGAGGGTTGGTAAAATCTAACCATAGTGTTATGGAACTCGTTTTAGCATGCCATTTGATCAAAAAGGGCTACGAAGTCGACGTAGAACATGAGTTTGAAAATGGGCTTGTCTGCGACATTTACGCTGAGAAGGACGGCGAGACTCTAGCTGTGGAAGTCGAAACGGGCTTCGTTCCTCCGGAGAATTCTAAGGATCCTGTAGCGTATAGGGCGGCTAGGGAGATGAGTAAAGTCGTTAGGTATAGCAGGTACGTTGATTTCTTCGCTCTAGCTACTCCACCCTACCATATTTTACAGTTGCCGGATATATTCTTCCTGCCTCCGGAGAAGAGGCGGTTTTGGAATTTAGAAAATGTAAAGAAGTTTTTGGATAGGTACTATAAGAAGCCGCCGGTTGAAGTTGAGGATTTAGTAGCGGCTAAGCTCAACTACGTTTATGTAATCGTGGTAGACGAGCTACTAGTTTTAGAGTATAAGGCGGGAGAATACTACCTCGAGTACTTAGAGAGGCCGCGGAGAGAGTTGGGGAGATATGTGAGGGGAGAGCCCTTCCTCCCCCTATACAATAAATTTATCTAAGATATGTTTTAAACTGTGGAGTTTAAACTGGTTTGGTTTGACTCTCTGGGAGCTAAATCCTCCTGTACTCTAGTCTCTACTCCAGACGTTAGAATTTTAATTGACCCGGGCGTTGCGGTAATGCACCCGAGCTTTCCAGCGCCAGATTTTATGAAGATAGAATGGCTTGAAAGAGGTAGAGAAGCGGTAAAAAAGGCTGCGCAGGAAGCCGACGTCGTAGTTATATCCCATTACCACTATGACCACTTCACCGATTTCGACAGAGAAATATATGAGGACAAGCTCGTGTTGGCTAAGAATCCCAACGAGTATATAAACGATTCCCAGAGAAAAAGAGCGCTCCGATTCTATGAGCACCTTTACGGGAGCTTCGGCGTTAAACTGGAGGAAGTCATGGAAGAGCCTAGTCCAAGGGATTGGAGGGATGTCTTCGAGGATTTGAAAATCGCTAAGTCTAAGGATTTCGGAGATTACAGCGAGAGGAGAGCCTACCTCTTAGAGAAGGGGAGAGAGTGGTTTAGGAGAAGAGTTGAGAAGTGGAGAGAGTATAGGCGGATCCCCGAGTTGGACCTGGAAGGGGTTAAGGTTAGATTTGCCGAGGGCAAAACCTTTAGGTTCGGCGAGACTGTGGTCAGGTTCACTAAGCCCCTTTTCCACGGGATAGAATACTCTAGGGTTGGTTGGGTCTTCGCTACCGTAGTCGAGTATGGGGGTTGGAAGTTCCTTCACTCTAGCGATTTAAACGGTCCTATAATAGAGGACTACGCCGAGTGGATAATAGAGGAGGATCCGGATGTTCTAATACTGGACGGCCCTATGACCTACATGCTCGGCTATACTCTTAACCTGATAAACTTCAACAGGGCGCTGGAAAACGCTGCTAGAATAGTCGAAGAGACCGATGCGAAAGTTATAATTTACGACCACCACCTGCCCAGAGAGCCTAGATTTAAAGAAAGAACTTTTAAAATTTGGGAACTTGGCGAAAAGCTGGGCAAGAAAGTCTTGACTGCCGCCGAGTATAAGGGTTTAAAACCTGCCGTAGTGGCTTTTAATCCCAATAAAGATCCAAAAATATAAGTTGACTCAGAAAACCCTAGAGTTTGCTCCTTAAAGTTGGCAAAGTTTGTCGCCCCGCTGACCGACCCCTCGCCTCACTTCTCGGCGGGGGCGCGAGAACGGGGCGGGTCCGGCTACCTACCGGTCCTCAGCACTCGGACTCAGTGGATTCTTCATCCCATAATATATACTATGTAAGGTTTATAAATTGACTTCGCGGAATTTTTAAATCCGTCTGCACATTTTATAGAATTATGCGTTGGCTCGCCCTCCTCTTTACCCTGCTCCCGTTGGCTTTTTCTATTACATGCGCTTTTGAAAGAGAAAAACCGACGCTAGTATCACTTTCTAAATCATATGAGGATTTCCCAAACCCTGTATGCATGGAGGGTACTCGAAGCTATTCCCTGGTAGTTGTTCCGCTGGCTAAGGAGGATGTAGCTCTTGTCTACTACTGGGCTTTTCTCCCTGAGGGGAAATGCGGCTCCGTTGAGGTTACTGCTACTTCGAGTGGCGGGGAGGCTAAGGTTGAGCTTCAAATGGGTAGATCAGGCATATACTGTTATACTCCCTTGGTTTTAGCTGTTTTACCGGGAGGCGGAGAGGTTAAAGTTAGGGACTGCGTTGTTAAAGTTCCGGATTGTTGGAGTGGGAAGAAGCCTTGGCTTGACGATGGTGAAGTTCCGTCAGCTTTATTGCTTAATGGTAGGCTTGACGACTTGGATTGGGAGGTTCACGGGACTAGGACTTTACAGGTCGAAATTTCTAAAGTATATGACGATGCTGGATTAAAAGTCGTAGCTTTGAGAATTACACTCTTCGGGAAGGAAGTTAAATACTTTAAAGCTAGAGTTTTATCGGGAGGAGAAGTTTTAGAGGAGTTTGAAATTCCGGCTTATAGGAGGGGCATGTATTCAGAGACGAACGCCGTCTTCTTTACACTGCCGGAAGAAGCGGATAAAATAGTAGTTGACGAAGTTACTGTCGAGGTTTAGAGGCTAGCAGGTAGAGATAGGCTATTTCCGCTACTTCCTCTAAAGCCTCCATTAAAGCAGTGGCTGACTCTAGAGAGCGGTCGACGACTACGGCTCCGTGCTTCTCCAGTATGAAAGCTTTACTCCTCTTCCTTTTCACGGCCTCCGCAACTTTTGAGGCTAACTCCTCGCTACCCGGCTTCTCGTAAGGGACTACGACCAGCTCTTTAAAGAGAACCTTGAACTCGGCTATTTCCTCTAGTAGGTCTAGGCGGTCTACCAGGGATAGAGCCAAGGTGTGCTTGGGGTGGGCGTGGACGATAGCGTTCACATCGGTATCCGCTAGGTAGATTTTCAAGTGCATCCTCCACTCGCTGGATGGCCTCCTCGAACCCTCTAAAACCTCTCCTTTAAAGCTTAAATATACTAGGTCGTCAACGGTCATAGCCCAGCGGGGCACCGAAGAGGGGGTTATAATGAAACCTTTAGAAGTTCTAACGCTTATGTTTCCGCTTAAACTGGATGTAAGCCCTCGCTCATAGAGTACCTTCACAGATTTTAAAACCGATTTTTTTAAGAAGTCTAGCTCCATGCTTTTAAAAACGCACATAGAGTATTTGGATTTTCCGTTTAAACATTACTTATAGAAACTGGACTATTACTTGATAAAAATTATATTTTGAGGCTACTATATACTTCGCGGGGAGTAATGGCTTGGAAAATATGGAAAAAACCTAAAGAGAGAGCGGACGAAGAATACCGAAAAGCGTACAAGAAAGGTATAAACTTGGGTGATTGGCGTTCAGCCTATAATAGCTTAGTAAACGCGATAAAACTTTATGGAGAAGCCGGGTATACGGATAGATGTTTAGAGTGTAGGGCGCTCGCATGTCTTTGTTTAGCCTTAATGTACCCTGAGAGGAAGAAGTATTGGGTTGAAGCCTCTAAAGCGTTAAGGGCTTTAGGCGGAAAGACTATTTCCTTTCCTAAACCAGTGAACTCGCTGGATTTAGCGTTAGAGTGTGATTTAAGAGCCATGGAGTTAGAGATTAAGGAATTGAAGAGCGAGGAAGAAAAGGCTAAAGCTTTAATGTCTCTAGCCCAGCGGTATAACACTATTAAAAGAGACTTGCTCCTAGTATCCATTCTTCAAGGAGTTAATCAGGATGGAGAGAGTAGAGGAAGAGTACTGATTGCACGCGCATATATCCACCTGGGAAACTCGGTTCTAGACAGAGACCCCTTAAAAGCCGCGGAATATTATAGAATGGCATCTCTCCAGTTCTCCTCTATAGGATTTGCCAGGGAGGCAGAAGACTGGGACGCCAAGAGTAAAAGATTGCAGGAAGTGAGAGAGTGCTGGGTTTGTGGTAGAAAAGTTGTCGGAAGAGATGTAAACTTCATAGTTTTAGAAGGAAGAATTACCGGGTATTTGGCTGGGATGGAATCGGGTAAAACTTTGAAGACCTTTAGCGATGAAGGAATAGTGGTTTGTATAGCCTGTTCATCTATCATCACGACGATAGCTGATAGAATTGCAAAAGCCTACTACGAGAAGATGATGAGAGCTCTAGAGGAGACTAGGAGAGAGCTTTTAAAACGTATAGAAAGACTTGAATCGAGAATATCGAGGCTAGAATGGGAGGTTAGGATGTCCAGGAGGTGACCTTGTGGATTTTACAGCTACTATTTCTCTCCGGTGTAGAAACTGTGGAGCGCCTCTAAAACCCAGCAAGAGAGAGGAGTACGTAAAATGCGAATACTGTGGATACGTCCAGAGACTCGTAGACGCCAGAGAGTACCTTGAACAGTTAATAGGCTTTGTAAATCAATGGTTGAGTAGTTTCATCCCACCCGGATATAGGGTTCAAACGGTAGACCCCCTAGCTAGACATGCGATTTTCATCGAGAATTTAAAACCCCAGTTAGAACTGGAGTATTTAAATCTTAAAGTAAAAGCTTTGAATATATTATCCCATCCTCTAACCCTCCCGCCATTTATCCAAGCCAGTTTGAACTTGGGGAACTCGGCGGAGGCATTTCTGACAGCGGTGAAGATTAACAGTATAAAGGACTTCGCCACAACCCAAGAAGACGAGGAATACCTACGCGTTTTTCAAGGCTTGGCTAGTTACTATGGCTATGTTCTAAATGCTCTAAAGGCTGCTTTCTCTTCCCTACTCGAGAAGTACTATCTGGTTGTAAAAAACCTACAGGCAGCTCATGAAGCAGTCCACGACATCCAAGAGTTAAAGCCTTTAGCTCAGAGAACACTAGCTCAAAAATACTACTATGAAGGTTTAAGTTTTCTAGTTGAGCTACAGTTGGAAAAAGCTAGAACGCTATTTCGTAAAGCTCTTGAGGAAAGTAAAAAAGCTAGGAAGGAAATTTTAGAAAACGTAGAGTTAAGCGTAATGCTTACAGCTATAGATCTAGAGAGGGAATTTATCGAATCTGTAGTAAAGCTGGCTGAAACACTCCAAGAATATGGTCGGCTTGAACGAGCAGGCATTGTTACAGCTATAGGAAAAGCCTGCCAGACAATAATCGATTACGGAGGGAAACCATTTAATCTATCCAAATTTTCTAAAATAATATTTTTATGTATTCAAATTTTAAAGAGAAAAGGCAGCGGAAATCTAGAAGCATTACCAGGGGAAGGGACGCACCTACTACCTTTCTGGATTGGAAAAATAACATATACTTTTAAAACCGGTATTTTGTGGATGAAAAGAGGCGAGGTAGTGGAGGAGGAAGTATTAATACCGGCTTTAATACCCAACCTTGCTACTCGAGAAGCTGTGGAAGAAGCTATCACAGATATTTTCAAAGGATATGAATCCGATATAATCTCGTACATTACAGGTTCGGAAAAGAGAATCAGCGGAGGAGAATACATTAAAAAACTCTTATTAAATAGGGTAAAACTAGGCAGAGAAAAACACAACCTGGTCCTACCACTAACCTCTAAGGAAGAAGCAGAACGAATACTAAACCTTTACCTCAGCGAAAAGAAAAATAGAGAACGAAAAAGAATAAAACTAGTAGTAGGCGAAATAGTAGACCAAATATACATACCCTACAGGCTAAACGAAAAACCAATCATAGCCGTGCCTCTACCTCCAAACCTACAACCAAAAATAACATTACCTGTGAATAAAATTAAACAATTCACAATAAAAATATAGCTATTTTATAACCTCCCTTCCCTTGCCAGTTACTACGTACTTACCCTTAGCCAGTCTATCTACGTAACCGTGCCTTAGCAAAGTCCTTAACTTACCCATAACCTTTCTAGTTTCAAGTCCCGCCTTTCAGCCACCTCTTTACACCCTACTGGCTCGCTGAAGGTCGCTAATGCCTTTAATACAGCTATACCCGTCTCGTCTAGAGGCTCGCTCCTCCTGCAGGTCGTACCCAACCCTTCTTCTAAAACTCGGGTATTTCAAATTTTTTCATCAAATAAATTCCATTTAAAGAGTAACTTCTCTCACTTTAACCCATCGTCTCTCTTTGATAGATTCGTAGACCGCGTCCATCACTGCGTTTACAACTGCTCCATCATAGAAGTTAGGCTTAAACTCTTCTCCCTTTTTAACGGCGAGGAGGAAGTGGTAGAGTTGTAGAGTGAAACTTTCAACCCACCCTATCGTATGTCCCGCGGGCCAGAACTTCTCGTAGAACGGGTGCTTCTTCTCCGTAACGAATATGCGAGTAAAGCCATCTCCTCCCTCCTTATAAAACCAGAGCTCGTTAAGTCTCTCCATATCGAAATGTAGGGAGCCCTCCTCTCCGTAAATCTCGAAGACGAAATAGTTTTTCCTCCCAAGAGAATAACGGCTAGCCTCCATAACTCCAAAAGCCCCGTTCTTCAACTTCATCAAGACAGCAATGCTATCTTCTACGTCAACCTTCTCCATTTTATCACCTAGCCTCCTCTCAGCAATGTCGATACTGCTTAAAGCCGCAACCTCCTCCACGTCCCCCAGCAGAAACCTTATCATATCAATTACGTGAGAACCCTGATCGCCTAGTACGCCGTAGCCAGCAGTCTCCCTCCTAAACCTCCAAGTCAAGGGAAGCTCGCGGCTGGCACCCCAATCCTGGTGATAAGCAAACCTAAAGTGGAGAATTCTGCCCAAGGCCCACTCCTCTATAAACTTTTTAGCCAACTGGACGGCGGGGAACCACCTCTTATTAAAGATAACTCCATGAGTAACTCCGGCTTTAACCGCAACCCTAAGCATTTCTAAGGCCTCGTCCAGGCTACGCGCCAAAGGCTTCTCACATATAACGCTCTTACCCAATTCTAAAGCCTCAACGCAAGGATCCTTATGCAGAAAATTCGGTAGAGAATTGTCTACGACCTCGACCTCCGGGTCTTTAACAAGCTCCCGCCAGTTTAGATAGTATTTCTTAAAACCGTAAGCTTCCTTAACGTAACGCGTGTACTCCGGATCACGACCGTAAATCGCGACAAGCCTAGGCTTAACCTCCAACCCCATAAAAGTAGTCATACTCCGGTAGGCGTGGCTATGCGCTTTACCCATAAACCGAGTACCCAAGAGACCAACGCCGATTTCCATAAAAGAAATACAGTAAACAAGTTAGATAAACATAGCTCTAATATTCTAGTATGCACCGTACTTTGCAATAGTATTAGAAGACTATTATTCCTACAGACCGGTTTTTACCTGAAGTACGCTATAAAAATTTTGTCTACAAAATTTAAGTACCGTCTACTTTATCTTACGTTAAGTTATGATTTTCTCTCCTCGCCAGCCTCGACGTGAGATTTGCACTCTCGATCGCCGAGCTTTTTCGTGAGAAGCTGAAGTTTAAGCTATCCTTTTATAGATAATAGTAGGTTGAGAACTTCTAGCTCTGATAGATCTCTCCAGCGTTTATAGGCGTCAGCCACGGCGTAGAAGAAGCTCGTCCTCAAGTTTAAAACCAGGAGTAGATCTGCTCGTTCCGCTACTAGACGCGCCGCTACTTCCGACGACGTTGGAACAGCTACTACAACCTTCTCAGCGCCTAATTTTCTGACGCTTTTCACCGCTACAAGCATCGTGTAGCCCGTGGCTAAGCCATCGTCGACCAGTATAACTTTTTGCTTGTCGAGCCTCCCTCTAGGCACGAAGTTTCCGAAGAGCCTTACTCTTTCCTCTACGCTTTTCCTCGCCCTCTTAACGGAATATTCCACTTCCTCTTTTGTGAGAGTTTTAACGGCGTGGGGGTCTAGCTCGATTTCGCCAGTCCAGGATACAGCCCCGAAGCCCGCTTCCGTAGTCCAGGGATAGGCGGCTTTCCTAACAACTGCTACTTTCAAATCTTTCTTCAGGATTTGCGCGACCTCTAAGCCGATGGCGACTCCGCCGTTGGGGATCCCTAGGATTAGATCTCCTTCAATACCGTTGTCGAGTAGGAAATCTGCTAGTTTACGTCCGGCGTCGAATCGATCTTGGAAAATGCGTACTTTATCTCTTAGACTCCAATCTTCTATAATTTCCGCCATATTTTTAAAATATAGTTAGGGTAATTATTAGTTCCTGTTAAATCGTGATTATTCCCATCGCTGACCATATCAAAGTGACTACGGTCGTTAGAAGCACTGTCGAAATCATGCTCGTTGTTAAACCCGTTTTTATCATTTCCTTCAAGCCTATCCTGCCCGTGCCGTAGACGACGGCGTTGGGAGGAGTGCCGACGGGCAGTATGAAATCCGTGGAAGACGTTATAGCCGCTTGGATAACCACGAGCCTAGGATCCATCTTCAAGGCTATAGCCAAGGGGATGTATATGGGGGAGAGTATAGCCGCCGCTGCTGTATTGCTTAGGAAGGTTGTAACGAATATCGATACTTCGTTAGTTATAAACAGCAATAGCAGGGGGTGTAGCGAGGGCAGTTCACCCATCTTAAAAGCTATGAAGTGGGCTAGCCCGGTTTTCACGAGAGCTTCCCCCAGGGATAGGCCGCCGCCTAGGAGTATTATAACGCTCCAGTCTATCTTTTTGAAATCTTCCACTTCGAGCGCGCCGGCCAGAAATAGGAATATCGAGCCTATCAAAGCCACTATAGAATTGGGTATTCCATGCAGTTTCTCCGTAAGCCACAGGGCAGCCGTCAAGGCTAAGCCTAGTAGAGCCAATTTCTGCTCCCTGGCAAGCCCAGACTCCGCCTTAATCTCCAGGTTTATAGGCTCGTCGGGGAAGCGGTAGAATAACTTTAGGAGAAGCCACGACACAGGGAGAATTACGAGGACTGCCGGCAGCCCGTAGAGGAGCCAGTCTGTAAACGTTATCCTCAGGTTTAGCACCGTGTTAAGGAGTTCCACGGCTATCGGCGGAGTCGTCGTACCTACCATCGTGCCTATACCGCCCGTGTTAGCGGCGTAGGCTATAGCCAGTAGTACTGCTTTCTCAAAATTCGAGTTTTTCTTTTTTAAGCCGTCGAGTACGCCCAGGACTATCGGCAACATTATAACGGCCGTCACGGTGTTGGGTAGCCAGAAAGATAGGAAAGCCGTAGCTAAGAGGACTAGGAGGAGAAACGTATTCCTCGAGACTACGCCCGAGCGGAACATAAGCCGCGCTAGGTATCTGTCGGCTCCATGCTTGTTTAAAGCTCTTGCGACAAATAAGCCTCCCATTATTAGAACGACTACGGGGGAGAAGAAGGGCGTTAAAGCTTCTCTAGCCGAGAGGAGGTCTAGCAGTACTTCGAATACGGCTATTACAAGAGCTGTAACGCTTAAGGGTATGGCCTCGGTAAACCAGAGAACTGCTACCAAGCCGAGAAGGGCTGTGGCTTCCCTTATTTTAATTAGCGGGACGAATTCCGCTACTACGTAATCTCCCGCTTTCTTGGAGAAGGATATTTTGAATATTCTACCCTCCGGATCTACAATCTCGGCTTTGACTTTCTCTAAGCTCACTTCGACAGGCTCCGAGTTTTTCAATATTTTAAAGTATATCGAAAGCTTGCTGCCCGGAGCATAGAATATGCCCTTCCGATGCTTTACCACTACGGTATAGCCCTCCGTTTCTTCTTCAACGGAAACCTCGGAAAGGTCAGGCTCTCCCAGCATGAATTTGCTAGATACTGTTAAAAGCTTAGAATTTACCTCGGCGTGAACTCTAATCTCGTACTCTCCCGGCTTGTTGTCCGCAGGCGCCAAGTGGTATAGCAGAACCATCAACACAAGAGCGAATAAGCACACAGCTATTCTAACACGCTTCTCCAAAGTAACACCCCGCCGTTTAGCAGGCTTATACCCTATCTCCTATTTATCAATTATCAGCAAGGCAAACTTTTACTTAGGTAGCGATGGATCCACAAACCAGGCTTTTACCGAAGCTGCTAAGATCCTTTGAATAGGGTGAAAAATATGAAAATATTGATGCCTTATTGCTAAGCTATTTCAAGAGATAGAATAAGCTCTTAACCAACCATTATCAATTTTAGACAGAAAGACAGTATTATGTTCGATGGGGGTTTATTTGATAAGCAGAGGAAAGCTCGAAAACTTAATCTTTTACAACGCTTTAGTCCTTTTCGCAGTGCTCTTTGCTATCGGGCTAAACCTCCCCCGTAGCGAGACAATGATATCGTCTCTTCTAGTCGTTTCCTCTGGTTTTTTCGCCTACTCCGTCCTCGTGACTTGGCGATTCTACTCTGGAGCTATAGGGAAAATGTATAAAGCCCTGCTTGTTGCTTCTCTCTGTCTTTTCGTAATAGAAGTCTCGCTCCTCGTGGGTTTCTTATACTCTACGCCCATAGAGGCGATGTTTATGTTCCTAGCTCCCGTTAACGTGGTATTTGGAGTTTCTCTGCTTTTAGGGTTAAAGTACATATACGATTTCTGGATAAAACCCCTAGAAGCCGATGGAGGATTCCACAAAGCGGTAGCGGCGAGCGTCGCGATTTCAGCTATAGTAGCAATCGCTGTGCTGTCGATTGGAAAGACAGACCTTTTGACGTTGAGATACCTCGTGTTCCTATCCTACTCTCTAATCATCCTCGCCATAATCTACTACTTCGCCAGCAGATTAAAAGGAGGGAGAATAGGATTTTCCTGGAAATGCCTACTAATTGCTATAGCTCTCTACACGGTTAGAAATATAATTCTTCAAATATTAGCTATAACCGGTGTACCCTACACTGCGGCACTGCCCGTCGAAATACTAGCCATATACTCCTACCTTTGCGCTGGCTACGGAATGTTAAAGCAAAGATTTTAGAATTTGACTTGTAGCCTCCCTCTCCGATATTTCTCGATAGCCGATGAGTTTCACCAGTTCTTCGAGAGTTTTGCTAAAGCCCATGCTCCACAGAGACTTAATAAATTTACCAGCATTCTCCGATCTAGGCCAATCCCCGTAAACCTCTTCTAGATATTTCCTGAACATAGCTTCGAAAAACCACGCCCTTAGATACTCCCCGGAGTAGAAGCCTAGATCCGTATCATAGAGGTAGGTGGCGGGGTTATATCTGTAGACTAGATGCTCTGTCATGATCCGTTGATACCTATCTTTCGCCTTTTCCAAGTTTTTCATCTTGTGTAGCTCAAGCTCGTAGATTAGCTTGGCGCTATACCTTCTCAAGAAGTGAAGATAGGAGGTATAGGAGTGTAGCAAGTATTTTTCGATGCTCTCTTTACCCACGAGCTCTCCGGCAACGTCTCTCCGTGATAGGATGTATTCTATTAGAAAGGCGTAAGCCTCGGTTATAGAGCTAGGCCCTAATCTTCTAAGAGAGACGGGTAGGTTAGGGCTTGTATATGCGAAGTGGAGAGCGTGCCCGGCTTCGTGGAATAGAGCTTGGTAGTCTCTAATACCACCCGTCGGCAGGACTACAAGTCTTACATCCTCTGGAATCCTTACAGCCGCTACAAAAGCTCTAGGCGATTTATTAGGTCTCTCCTCCACGTCCAGTAATACATTCTTCATTTTATTCAATTTAACGCCTAAACCCTGAAGTACCTTAAGCAGGAAATTCACCATTTCAACTCTGGGCTTTACCCCTCTAGGCGGCATTGAGAAGAGGTATACTATGTCGTGTCTCTCCGCTTCTTCCAAGCTTATCCCCAGGTTTTCCTCAACTAACATGCCCATGTACTCCCTATACACGGATTTAGTAGAGGATAGAAAGCGTTCCGCCGCGGTTTTCAACTTTTCTAAATCAACCTGGTTTAGGAACTCGCAGAACTCTATATAGTTTTTAAATCCCAACTCCCGCGCGAGCTCATGCAACTTTTTAATCCTGTAGGCTAATAGGGGGTTTAGGAGTTCCTCCACTAAAAGACATATCTGTCCGTAGATTTTAGATCTTAATTCCCTTCGAGATTCTCTCGTTATAAACGCCAGAGCGATCCTAACTGATAAACGGTTAGAATCTATGCGAATCCTCTCCTCCACCTCTTTCTCGGAAATCTCGTCATTAACCTCAGCGATCGATTTGTGAGTATAGCTAAAGGCTAAAAAGCCGTAAATTCTCTTAACTCTCTCCTCGGGGGTAGATTCCATGATTTTGCGTACCTCTTCAGCGAGCTCTCTTCTAGTTAAATCGCCGTATTTATCGTAGATTTTAGCCGTTTCGAGCTTGCTTTTCAATCCTGAAAGAGCTAGGTAGTACTCTAACTCTAGCTCAGCGAGAAAATCATCTATCCTCTTCTCGAGGAGATCTAGATCAACCATAATTGTTTGAAAACTTTAAATCTTAAAAATCTGATGTTTCACCCTCTCTATCTTCCTTAAAAACTCGTTCTTTACGGCTTTAACTAAAAGTCTCCGATAGCGTTTTTCTACTATGCGACTAGGCAGATTCCCCATCTTAGAAGCCGGAATAGTCGGCCTTTTCGAAAACTTAAACACTTGTACAAAGTCAAATCTCACCTCATCTAATAATTTTAAAGTCTTCCTGAAATCTTCCTCCGTTTCAGCCGGAAATCCTACCATTATCTGAGTCCAGAGAAGCGTTTTTGGAGACAACATCTTAACCTCTGTAATGCATTCTTTAAATTCCTCAATCGTGTATTTTCGCCCCATAAGCTTTAACAGTCTATTACTGCCCGATTGAACGGAAGAACCTAGGAGAGCGACCTTCTCGGTTTTAAACACTTCCTTAAGCCCGTCAAACATTTCCTTTAAGTGATAGGGGTTTACATTCCCCAGTATTAACTTATAATCTCCATCAATCGTCAATAGCTCGTTTAGCAGGTCGTCTAGCCCATACCCCCTATCTCTGCCGTAGGCTCCAAGATCTGTAGCTACAAAATTGAAGACTTTGTAGCCTTTAAGGAGCCCCTGTTTAAACTCCTCGATGATACGTTCTTTAGGCTTGCTCCTTATTCTGCCACAGGAGCGCTTATCACTGCAGAAAGTACAGTTGCCTAAACAACCTCTAGAGGTCATTATATAGTAGATTTTAGAGCCAACTATAGGAGCGAACTTCGTCCTTAGCCTATAGTTTAGCCATTCCAGGAAAGAAGTTAAATCCCTAACTTTTCTCCTCTTGCCCCGCCTAGGATCAACTGGGAAAAGATAGTTTACCGCAACCTCGTCATACTTCACTTTAGCGTCTATAAACTTCTCTAAGATGTGTACGCTATTCCTGCCAAAGCTTAACCCCTTATGTACCTTGCGGAGGAGGAGAGGATCTATATGTGGGAGACAACCCCAGACTATGAAATCGGCGTCCTCTCTAGATTTAGACTTTAAATCTCTTATTATCTCAACAGACAGCTGGGCGTCTTCCTCGGTAAGCCCACAGGCGTAAACCAATACGACATCTGCTTCCCGAGGATTCTTAACTACGGAAATGCCATTTAGCTCTAGGAATTTCTCTAGTTGAGCAGTTTCCATCCTAGCTTCAATGCAACCGTTGCAGTGGAGGTAAGCTTTTTTCCAATTATACACAATATCAAACTCTCAAAGTGATAGAGTAAGTAAGAAAATCTCACAGTTAAATTTTTCGGTTTTGGCTTTGCTATATTTAATATCATCAAAGGCATAAATCCTTAATTTTCTACTTAAGATAGCTATTTTATAACCTAGATTTCAATCCTGAAATTCAATAGGAGATAAGCTAGCATCGCTAGAGCCGTCATCAACGCTAGCACTGGAATAGCTTGACTATATACCTTGAATGCTTCTAGCTCCACCAGCGATAAAATAAACAGTATGAAAGCTAAAGAGACTAAATCCTAGGCATAGTCTACAAGGTTTATCATGTTTGCACTGCCCAAACTTATATTATTGCATCTAGGAGATACGTAGTTTTATAGCTTAACGGCTAAACTTTACAGAGGTTCACCGCACTTGATACTTCTAAAATCTTTGATCTTCTAAGCGTTAAAGCTGTAATTTAGCCGCAGGAGTTTTATGGTGTTTCTGACAGGAACTCTGGGAGCCGCCCTAGGGTTAACGTACTTAACGGAAATTTAGTCGCAGAGAGTCCCAGAGGCTTCGTGGAAGGATAGGGTTAGTGTACCTTAGCTTAAAAAGTGCTCAAATATCTGCCCTATAAAAAGTATAAAACCCGCCTTTACGAAACCTTGGACTCGGCGTAGGTAGGCGCTACCAAACTTTTGCTCCTGTGGGAACTTCATCTGGGAGGATTATAGGGTAAAGCTTGCCATTCGCATCGGCTATTAAAAGCATGCCCTGGCTCTCTATTCCCATCACTTTTTTAGGCTTTAAGTTTATAACAAACACGGTTTTCCTACCTTGAAAATCTTCGGGAGCGTATTGATCGCCAACTCCCGCCACTATAACGCGCTCGTGGTCTCCGAAGTCTACAACCATTTTTATCAGTTTACGGGATCTGGGTACTCGCTCCGCCTTTTTAACATAGCCTACCCTTATATTGAATTTCCAAAATTCCTTAACGTCATAAAGCTCGGACATGGAGATCACCAAAATAACTAATCTGATAAAAAATGTAAAGTTTTCTACTTAAACTTCCCGGCGGCTATTTCCTCTCTAAGCTTCTTATACTCTTCCTTGCTTATCTCCTTGACTAGACTCTGCCCGTAGCTCGTCAACACTACCTCATACCCGCTGACTTGAATCATCCAATACTCCGTCAACTTCTTTATCGCCTCGGTTATCAAATCGATCAGTTCTTTCCTCTTCCTCATCTCTTTCTCGGATATTAGCTCGGACGCTATCGTTTTAGCTAGGTAGACCTCTGGCTTCTCCGAGCTTGTAAAGTATATTTTGCCAAAGAACTCGTGCCAGAGATATGCTAACAGGAATTTCTCAATTTTAGACAATTCCTCCATTTCACATCGAGAAGCTATCTCCGCTACGTTATATAAGTTCTTCGTTTAACTTTGCCTTCGGAGCAGATAGGCTAGAAATAAGACAGCTGCCGATAAAGCTAGCAAATCTAGGTAAAGCGAATAATTTCTCAAAATCTCCCACTGCGCGCCTAAAACTACGCCTATATACGTTAAGGCTAGACACCACAAAAGCGAGCCAGCGAAAGTATAAATGGTAAATTCGACAATTTCCACTCTCGCGGCGCCCGCCGGGAAAGATATGACAGTCCTGACAGCTGGCAGCAGTCTTCCTATAAAAACGGCAAAACGCCCTCTCACGCGGAAAAACTCCTCTGTACGCCTCCAGTGTTCCTCTGAAATCAGAAAATACCTACCGTACTTCTCCAAAAAGGACTTTCCATACCTATCTCCTAGAAAGTAGGCTATCAAGGAACCGGCTAAATTCCCTAAAGTCCCCGCTAGAACCGCCGCTAGGAAATCCATCTCGTTCGATGCGACTAGGAAACCAGCGAAAGGCATGACGGCTTCGCTGGGGATAGGCACCAATGCGCTCTCTAACAACATTAAAATAAAAATCCCTAAGCAACCTATTTCCGCCACGACTTGGATCGCTAGCTCCACTAAGAACTCGGTAATACTCATTGCTTCCTCAATATTAGTATTCCCTATAAATTTTTCGAAAATCCGCTACCGTAGACCTTCAACAGTTCTCGAATTCTCCTCTTTATCAATGGGTGGGTGCTTAGAGAAGCTACGGCATCGCCCACGACTTTCTCCACTAAATCCCTCTCAGATAAACGGCTTAAATCCACGTCTAACCCTTTAGCTCTCCCGAGCTTTATCAAAGCCGATATGGCGGCGGCTAAGTTTCCCGTCGCTAGGACTGCCTCTCTATCGGCTATATACTCGCATTCTCTCGAAAACCAGAGCAACGCAAACCTAGCCGGTATAAAAACTAAGTAGAAAAACACCCTAACGATTAAAGGCATGAATAATGGCAGGATAACGGAGGCGTTTGCCATACTATATAAGAGCCAAACCCACCTATGCTTTATATGTCCAAGCTCGTGAGCAACGACAAAGTCAACCTCCTCTCTAGTGAACTTCTCCAATAAACCCTTGTAAACAACGATTTTAGGCCTGAAAACCCCGTAGGTGAAAGCGTTTAGGGCAGAGCTAGATGCAACTCCCAATCTGTCAAACTTTACCCTCATCCGCTCCGCCAATCTCACAGCCCTAGCTAGCAATGAATCGAAGGAATATGCATCTTCAACCCAGATAACGGGTGCACGAAAAGCACCCATGAAATCTGAGGCTATAAGCCAGAAAATCACTATGAGAAATACAAAAAGGGGGTATGCTACGGCAGCTACAATCCCCAACATAGGTAGAAACGAAAAGGCGAACAAGACAACTCCAATCCAACCCACAATAAACTCTAAAGCCAAAACCGCTAACGCCGTAATCAGAGAAAACCAAAACCAACGCCTAACAGGATATTCAAACATCAACATAACCTAACCCCCGCTATTCGTGATAGAAATAGAATTATTTGAATTTTACAAGTCTCCCCTCTTAGGACAGGAAGAAAGCCAGATTTATAATTTCTCACAAATCATAGTTGTAAAATTGAAAAACTATCTATACACGGGTTGGGGCGTTAAAATAAACAGCTTGAAATTGATTTAAGTTCGGGCGCTCTTTCATCCTGACCCAAATTCGGGTCTGTCGGAGCGCGATCCTGCCGGCGTTATATAATATTTAAAACTCATTTTTAACATTTACTTCTGCCGGAAACTTTAAACTTCATCTCTAAAAAATTATGTTTTAGTAATGAAGCTTTTAGAAAATGTTATCGTCTGTTTTGCATATTTTTTCCTAAAAACGTTTAAATACTTGCTATACATTTTTCTTTCGATTCCTATGGTCGCGGAGATACCTCCGCCCCCTCCACCACCTCCTGCTGCGGAGGAGGTTACGGACGAAAGCAAGCTCTTTGGGTTAATAGCGTGGTTACTGGGACTTATCGGCGCGATTATAGCGCTCGTATTAAAGAAGGAAGATAGATACGTAGTGTTCCACGCTAAGCAATCCTTAGTCTTGTGGATCGGCGTAATAGCGATCGACATAGTCGTAATGATACTGTCCTTCGCGCTCTCCCTCATGAGGCTGGGAATTTTGACACTATTGTTCGGATGGCTACCTGGACTTATAGGGCTTATAGGACTTATAATAACGATAATTGGAGCTTTAAAAGCCTACGGCGGAGAGTGGTGGAAAGCGCCTATAATAGGAGATATCGCAGATAAAATATCTCTATAATTTTTTTACTTGTTTTTAGTTAGGGTAATATACCTCTCGCCCCTAAAACACCTTATGATCGTAAAAGAAACTAGCAAAATTTTCGCGGGAGTTTGCGGCTTATACTGCGGGAATTGCCCTATTTTTAGAGCGCGTCGGGACGGACACGTAGAATTCCTAGAGTTCCTAGCCAATACTATAGGGGTCGACGAAGTAAGCTGCGACGGGTGTAGATCCGAGAATTGCTGGAGCGGAGATTGCTACTTCAAGAAATGCGCCAGGGAGAGAGGTGTGGATTTCTGCTCTGAATGCCCTGATTATCCCTGCCCTCAGCTTTTAGAATTCTCGGAGATGGCTTCGCACAGGAGGGTTATATTGGAAAATCTCGAAAAAATTAGAGAAGTCGGATGGAGAAGGTGGATAGAAGAAGAGGACCGTAAGTGGAGGTGCCCATTCTGCGGGAGCAAGGTATCGTTCTACAATGTTAAATGCCCGTCGTGCGGGGCAAAGCTAGAAAGAGTATAACTGCTTATACATCTTCAGAGACCAGACGTAACCTCTTTGAACCCAGACCGGTAGCCTGCCCGCTTTCACAAAGCCATACTTCTCGTAGAGTTTTAAAGCCGGGATGTTATTCTCGAAAACCTCGAGGATTACCATCCGAGCGTGAAGCCTCTTAGCCAGCAGGAGTATTTCCTCCATAAGCTTGGAGCCTACTCCTATTCCCTGATACTCCGCCGCCACGAATATCGCTAAAGCATAAGCGTTGGACAAGACATCCCCCACCGCCCTCCTAGCCAGAGGCTCTAAACTCGCCATTCCCACGACTCTTCCATTTGAAGCATCTTGGGCGACTAATGGGTAAAGCCTACCCTCAAAAATCATTCTCATAATTCTCTCCTTATCCCACCAGATCAGGCCTTCATAAAACCCGCTCCCCATAGTAGAGAAAACGTTTATGTGATTAGCGGCCCATTCTAGCTCGTCTAGATCGCTGAGCCTTAACCCCCTAACTACTACCTCAGCTTTTTTCCTCTTCTCCACTCTTCCAGGCTTATAAAGCTCCTCGCCCACGTACTCCCTCTCTACCTTAAAGCCGTACTCGCTCCTTAAGTCGTAGTAGTAATAGACCAGGTCGTACAGCTCTCCCCTTAAACATGCGGCGTCCGGTATTACGGCAGTTTTAACAAAACCTAGCCCGGGCAGCCAAGAGTTCTCCTCAGCGTAGGAAAAAACCATAGTCCTAATATACATGGCTTCCATCGTTAAAGCCGCCTTTTTCACGTAACAGAAAGCCTTCTCTATCGCCTCCCTATCTCGGGCATACATTCTAACTCTCAGCGTAGCCGAACCTTTCCCCCTCCCCCTGCTCAGAACAAATATAGACTCTACGCCAGTTTTTCCGAAAACTAGGAAAGTTCTATCGAGAGGGAAGTAATTGCAAAAGGATCTTTTATTGAGGGGTAGTATTGTACCTACTTTCTCCACATACTTGTTTACAAAACTTAAGGCCGTGTCTAGGTTTTTATCCGAGATTTGGGCTATCCTGCCCAACTAAAACACCGGGCAAGTTATATCTCCCTAAAGAGTTTATCCACCTTCTGGAGCACGATTCTCTCAGTTATTTCCTTAGACCTGTAGAGGTACCTGCTCACTTTTCTCCTAGCTCTATACTCCACGTACTCCTCGACTATCCCTATAAGCTTCTTGGCGAATTTAACGGCTTTAATAACTGTCGTATCTAAGGGTAGCTTATACTCGAAGCTCATGCTGAAGTAGTCGTCGTCCCAGTAGAGGTCATCTAGCTTAAACTCGTCCTCTTCTAAATCCTCGAACGATACATAGGCGTGCCTAGTCACAAACCCCTGTCTCTCCAACTTAGCCATAACGTAATCGAGAGCTGAAACGTAGATATCTAGGCTTATAGGCCTGCTCCAGTACTTCCTCCTATCCGTTATATCTATTATGCTTAAGCCTCTGCCTATTAGAACTTCATAGCTGAAAATATCGCCGTAGCTTAAGGTATAGATAATCCTGTCCTTTACGTCTAAAACGGGTTCTATAAATACACCCTCCGGTATCTCGCCCAACTTTACTCTATAGAGAAAACGTAGCGGTATGTGAACAACGTCTCCGTCCCCCTCAAATACTCGACCTTTAAACTCAAGCTTTTCGATTTCCCCATATTCATTGAAAAGTACTCTGAACCTCCCGTAGGACAGTATGTGCTTATCCAAGCGACCACCTTTCACAGATTAAGATTAATAACCATATATAAGCAGTACGCTGGGGATTTGAAATTTCAAAAGCTAGCGTTTTATAAACATTGCAATAGTTTTATACTGGTATTTCTAAATAGCAGTGGTGTTAAATTGAAGTTCGGCGTCGTATCTGTGGATCTAGACGCTATAGTGGAGGAGGCTAAGAGGAA
Source organism: uncultured Thermofilaceae archaeon (assembly GCA_964501905.1). GTDB lineage: Archaea > Thermoproteota > Thermoprotei > Thermofilales > B69-G16 > B69-G16. The sequence continues at coordinate 80,596 of CAZCTW010000007.1, forward strand.
AGGGCCAGAATACAGGTTTAATGTCTTAAAGCCAGTAGAAGCCGCCGTCTCCGCAGGTTTTAAACACGTAGAATTAGAGCTAGACGCATTTTATGTAATCCCCGATTCTCTAAACGACAGAGTTAGAAGTAGACTGTTACAACTTAAAGAGGGGGGCATATCCTTCACGGCCCACCTCCCCATATGGGCTATAGAGCTCTCGTGGCTTAATGAGCACGTTAGAAAGGCGTCGGTAGCGAGCATTATCGAATCTATAAAAATGATGGAATTCCTCGAGCCCATGTACTACGTCCTCCACGCCACCGGAGATCAGGCCTCCAAGCTTTACAGAGAATTGAAAAGGAAAAGCGGAGCCAAGTTCCTGCTCCTTCCACTTTTTGAAAAAGCCTCTGAAAGCTTAGAGGAGATAATATGCGGGGCTGAGATAGAGCCTAGGAGAATAGCGTGCGAAACCGTCGAATTCCCTCTAGACCTCACCGTAGCGCTAGCGGAAGAACACGATCTCTCCTTTCTGGTCGACACGGGGCATATCCTCTCGGGGCAGCCGGGCACTACCGATCTGCTAGGAGTGGTGAAGCGGGTTAAGGATAGGCTTGTCGGATTCCACCTCCACGATGGCTATTATAGGTCCACAGGCGACGGGGTAGAGAGTAAAAGCCACCTTCCTTTGGGTAAAGGCGATATGCCCGTTAAAGAATTCTTCCAACTTCTAAAAGATTATGGTTTTAAGGGGCCTCTAGTCTTCGAGCTACCTCTTAAAGAAGCCCTAGAATCCATAGAATATATAAGGAGAAAAGTCCCGGATTTACTATTTTAATTAAAACCCGACGTTTGAAGTTTAGCGGCGTAGGAGACTGACAAATTTCAGCTAAAATTTAGTAGGTAGTCGAAGTAAACAAGAGCCAAAAGTTGATAATGGACCTATTTTTCGAAACTTTAATTTAAAACAAAGACTAGTATAATACAGGTGATGAGCGGGAACTCTGAAACATGATGAGTGATGACACGACTGAGATATAATATAGTATTTCAATACAGTTAGCTTCCTAGGGTAACGGAAAAGTGGCTCGGAATAGGCTTTGACTCTCTCGGCATTAGCGGGAGTTAAATCTCATGGATATTTAACTTCTTTAATCGTATTTTATCGCCGATATTTGCAGAGATCGACCCTGCGGCACTGCCTTTAAAGATGCACAGTTCTAGTAGATTCTCGCTATCTATCAATAACCCGAGTTTCCTCCTCGCGATATCACTGAATGTTTTAGCTAGGCGTAGCCTATGCTTTACCGCTCCAATATGAACTTCTAAAACTTCTCCAACCGAAATTCCGAGGCTATCTAATTGTTCTTTCCCAATATTGGTTATTATGTTGCCGTAGCCATCTATATGTATTATCTCCCCGCTAATCTGCTCTCCTTCCACACAGGGTTCTTCCAAAGATAGAACCGAGTATTTATCTATGGGTGCGCCGATTTCTTCCGGTTTTACTCCGCGTGCTAGGAAAGCCGGGACGGGGGCGAATATGTCCCTTCCGTGGAATGTAAATGATACCTTTCTCCACATATACTCTTTGTTAATTATCTCGTATACCTCTTCTACGCCGTCGTCTCGTGCAGCAATTGATAAGACTCCGTTATCGGGTCCTACGAATAAGTAGTTTTGCGTCTTCACTATTAGAGCCTTAGTATCTGTGCCGACTTCTGGGTATACGGTTACGCTGTGTATAGTGCCTTTCGGGAAATACTTGTACGCGAAGTATAGGATATGAGATGCCGCTTTTACATTGAACTTGGGAACGCTATGTGTGATATCTACTACGAGGGCTTGTCTACATATGCTGTATATAATGCCTTTTAGAACCGCTACATAGTGGTCTCCTAAACCGAAGTCGGTTAGTAAAGTTATAATCTTCTTCAAATATTATTACCAAGTATTCTAAGTAAATTCTCGTATAAATACTAAGTGACGCTCATTAAATTTTTCGCTAACTTGAAATAATAATATATTTCAATATATTATTTTTTCAAGAAAAAATAAATAATTTTAAATTTTAAAGCCCTTCGCCGAAAGTCCGATTTAAGTAATAATTTAGCAAAGACGCTCTGTAAATTGAAATTCAGCTTTAAGATAGAAAAGGTAGATGTTCAGGACTTCTCAGTATTCGACGTTTTGATTGTTTAGTCTGAGATTTAGCTTATCCTTAGGAAATTCACCTTTGCTTGATCTTTAATTTCTACTTTGTAGATTAACAATAGCTCTGCCTCCTCTCTATAGCCTATTTCGACGATCTTCTTTAAGCCTGGGGGCGTTTTTAAAGCTTCGGCGCGAGTGACTGCTATCAGCTTGTTTTCTCCTTGGTAGATGTTTAGTCCGCGGGTTTTTCCTTTGTGGAATATTCCGATGTATAATCCGTTTTTAACGGCTAAGATTATCCAAGTACTATTGCCTTTTATAGCTTCGAAGAGTTTTTTGAAACCTTGCCTAGCCCCATACTCTTCTATAAGGTCGGCACAGAAGTGGGGTATAACCTCGGAGTCTATAATGTGGGGCTCGCGCAACAATTCTGGGTGATAAGATTCGTAGACGTGGCTTGCAGAGTATAATTCCCGGTAGTTTTTGACGAAGCCGTTGTGTATCGAGAAAACCCTAAAGCCTTTGCAGCTACAGGAGTAGGGTTGGGCGCCCCAAGAATAAGGTGCTGAAGCTTTAAAATCCTTAGACGCCCTCCTAACGTGCCCAAGTATTATAGGACTGCAGAACTCTAAGCTATCTATTTTCTCTGCTAGAGTACCGCTAGGCTTTTCGGACCCAGCGACTTTAACAAGTCGAAACTCGCCGCCCCTCAGGTATAACACTCCTGCTCCCTCACCGCCTACGGGAGTTGGCTCGACGGGATACCTGTGGAATTCCATTCGGGATAGGGTGTTAAGGGTATCTTTTAGCTTAGCGCCGCCTATCCAGAGTAGGAGACCGCAGTTCACGAGTATTTTATTTCGCGTTACATTTATATCGTCTAGGGTCTAGCAGGATTTGGCATGGAGAAGATAGCTGAAACAATACTGCTCTTCTACACGCCCCTCCTACTAGGATTCCTATTCGAGAGGTATGTAGAAGTATCAGAGAACTTTGGGAGGGATCTTTCAAGACTGATACTTTATGTTCTTCTGCCGGCTCTTCTGTTCGACTCTATATACACTAAGAGTAAAGGCGGGTCCCTCGTAGAACTCCTGGTTTTGACCACTTTCGCGGCTCTAACCGTATTCTTTTACCTGGCACTTTCTAAGGTACTGTTTAAGGGTAGACTAGAGCTCTCTATGACTCTCTTCTATGCAAATGCTGGCTACCTTCCAATACCTATAGCGTTAACTCTATGGGGGTTAGACGCGGTCTCTCTGGTGGGTTTCTACATTATAGGTAATTCTATTTTGTCGAATATTCTGATACCCCTCCTCTCAGCGGGGGATCTTAAGGGCGGCTTAAAAAGATTGAAGAAGTTTCCGCCTCTCTACGCAGCCCTTCTAGCCTTAGCAGCGGCCTTCCTCAAACTAGAAATACCAAGCCTAGCTCTCGAAGCTATAAGTAGGATAGGGAGTCTAGCTCCTCCATTGGCCCTCCTAGTCTTAGGGTTGGATATAGCGGCTCACGGAGGTTTCGATTTAGATGGATTAAAGGTGTACTTGGCGAGGCAGATATTTTCTCCGGTAATACCTCTCCTGGCTTTACTTTTAGGAGTGAAAGGCCTGCCTCTCTACGTTTTAGCGCTTGAAACTCCGATGCCTCCCGCGGTTTCAAACGTTATACTAGCCCAGGAGTATGAAATAAAACCGGAGAAAGTAGCGCGTGTAGTCTTAACCTCAACTACGCTGGCAGTCATAATTACAATTCCTATTTTGACTCTAATCTTTACTTTCCCAACTTAGAATCTCTCAAGTTGAGTTCAAGTAAATGTTTGGGTCCTTTACAATTTAGAAGATGTTCTTCGTCTATGTCAAAAATTGAAACTTAGGCTTACTTCAGAATGGCGTACATAAAGAAAATTAGAGAAAGGTATATATAGTTTTAAGAAAGATGATATGTTGAAAAACCCTACCCTCTAATCTCCCTCCTCTTTCTCTCCACCCCTATATAGAAGTACTCTTCAACCTGCTCCAACTTTTTAAGAGTTCTGTAGCCGGCGCCTAACATGACTAACTTCGCAACCTGTTCTCCATTTTTTATAAAACTCCCGCCTATTACTTTAAAACCCGCCTGCTCTAGTATCTCAACCGGCAGGCTAGCCGATGGCCCCACTATTGCCCTAACATCGGCGTTTCTGGAAAGCTCTAAGAGCCTGTCTATATTCGGGAGGACTAGAGAAGCCCCGGTGAATATAACGATGTCCGCTTCTTCGAGATGTTTTTCCTCAAATACGTCGGAGAGCACCCCGCCACCTACTCTAGCCTTATTCCTCTCAAAAACGTATACCTTTAATCCTTCCCTCTTCCAAAGTTCATGGACTATGGGGGCAAGGTAGCCTATAACCGCTACTACACGCTGTTCCAGGTAGGGCTCCAATATTTCGAGAAGTTTAAGGCCTTTGATCAAAAATTTTTCTCTGTTTAGCTCTTGGCCTAGAGCTGTGAGAGAAGCGAAGAGAGCTACTCTTTCAATCATGTTATCGGAGTCTAGGAACCGGAGGGCTTCCCCTATCTTAAACCCGCTTGCTAGTTTTTGAAGGTTTGGCGGGGGGCCGTTGAACTCTTCTAGGAAAGAGTAGTATATGCCAGTTACTCCTGTGTCGAGTCTGACATACGAGTATAAGGGCCCTACTCCTACCTCTACTACTTTCCTCTCTTTGAGCTCTTTCCGTTTTTCAAAAAATTCAAGAATACTTCTGGTTAGCACATAGTATTAAGGTTCTGCTGCTACTTAAGCTTAAAGGGAATACCGTTTTCTAACGGAAATCTCCGAATTATGCTTCATTATATCTACGGCTAGATTTCGAGTGAAATAACCCCACTCGAGCAGGTAGCGTTCCTCTCCTTCCTCGGTCTTTAACGTTAGGACGATATAGTTTTCTCCGTTTTTCTCTATAACTTCAACTTTGTAATCTTTTACTATCTTCGGAGCAGACATAGAAACCCCTAAAATAATTAATATATGCAGTATTTTATATAATGCTCGGCGGCACCTCCATTCTGAGTGGGTAGGCTATGGAGGCGCTTAGCGCTCTAACCGTACTGTTACTAATAGCGGGAGGGTTAGCCTACGAGTTGAAAAGGCTAGAGTTCTCCACGATAGTAGGCTATATAGTAGCTGGCGCCATTATAGGTCCTGTTCTAAAGCTGGCAGATCCTCATTCTGAGCTTATAGTCTTCCTGAGCTGGGGCTTATACTAATAACCTTCGAGATAAGCATGACTATTAAGTTAGAGTTTTTGAAGAGGACGGCCCAACCATTCATCATAATATTAATAGAGATTATCATAATCCTTTCTCTGACTTACATGCTAACTACACCTTTAGGCTTTACCCCTAGAGCTTCTCTAGTTTTGGCTATGATGGCTTTGAACACGAGCACTGCGATAAGCTTTAAACTCCTAGAGGAGACAGGGGGAGTAGATAAGCTTATCCTCGGCGTCGCTTCGTTGGAAGACGTTGTGGCATTAGTATCTTTGACTATTTTCCCCTCTTTGGCATTGGCTGAAACTTTCAGTTCTATTAAACTGGTTGACTTGCTGCTCGGCATAGCCGCCAGCTCCACGGTGCTTGTAGGAATAGGGCTTCTTATAGTCAGTAGAGTTTTCGGTGTAGTTGAAGCTGGAGGGGAAGAAGCTCTACTCGCTTTCCTTTTAAGTATGGCTTTAAGCTTTACATGGTTGGCCACGGTGTTCGGCCTATCTCCGGTTTTCGGCTCTTTTCTGGCGGGCTTAGCCGTGTCTGCAAATCCTAGGATTGACGAGGTTAGACCTAAAGTGGGTTAGAAAGCTTTTCTCGATAATCTTCTTCACTTCTATAGGTTTAACTATGCCACCGGTTATAAGCTACCAGGTCTTGACAATAGGCATAATTCTAACTCTCTTCATAGATTTCGTTAAGTTCCTAGGCTTCTCTATAGGCTCTTGGATTCTCGGCTTACCACTAGAAGCCGCCTGCACTATAGGCTTTTGCTGTAGTTATAGCTAGAGAAGCTTTGAAAAGCGGGATTATAAGCGACGACATATACTTGACTAGCATATTCGCCGTAGCCTTGTCGTCTATAGCTTCAACGATACTCGTTAAACAGAGCAAGTCCATAACTCCGAAACCAGCATCGCTTATACCGGCTGATACTAAAAAACTAGCCGAAAGCGTCTTCAATCTAATAAGGCAGGCTTTAATGGAGGTTCCGGGCTTAGAGAATGTAAGGTTGGCTTTTGTAAGCCTGGTGAAAAACTTGGCTTTCCTCCTGCTAGTGTCCGTGCTTACTTCTATTGTAGTCTCGGCGAGCCCCTTAATCCTGCCTGAGGAATTTGTCGGCTACGTAGCGACTATAGGTTTTATAATAACTCTTTCTACAGCCCTCGCCGTCCTGCTAAACCTTAGAGATGTCATAAGGAGACTAGTCCAATCGACTCTAGAGTGTCTCAAGATGGAAGATATATCGCCGATAATAGTAGCGATTATAGCAGTTTTAATCGCCTACAAGGTTATGAATAAGTTATGGATGAGTTCAAAGAAGCCTTAAGCGAGATAACGGAGTAGCATTATCTACTTTAAGCCCCTCCTTTATTTTATCGCGTAATCTTAATAACCCTAGGAAATAGAATTCGCGACTCTCCAAAACCTAAGCCCAGACATCGCACTCTATAATTCGGATCATCCATTGAGACTTTCGCCACCGGTATTAATAATTAATTCATGAATTATAGTTATAAGGGGTTTTACCAGGGTGTCTCCGTGAATCTGGATAAGCTTGAGGTTGAGGTAGAAGTTTATCTTAAACTCGGAGGGAAGAGAATTCTAAATTCTAAAATCGCTGAGATACTGCGGATAGTGGACGAGAAAGGCTCACTGCTAGCCGCGTGTAGAGAAACAGGCACTCCCTACTCTAGGGCTTGGGAGTGGATCGCCAAGATAGAGAGAAAGTTGGGAGTTAGAGTGGTCGAGGCGAAGAGAGGAGGAGTGAAAGGCGGTGGAATGCGGTTAACTCAATTCGGCAGAGAACTCCTCGATAGGTACCGTAGAGCGGCCGAGAAATATGGGATTCCGCTCGGAAGAAAGATCGAGACGGTTGTGATGCCGGAGTTATCCATTATGGGGAGTCATGACCCAATCTTGGAGCTTATAGTGGATAAGCTAAAAGAGCGTGGTGTGAAGGATGTGGAAGTTTCCTGGATAGGTTCAGCGGGGGGATTAGCCTCGCTCATGGTGGGAGACGCGGACGTAGCCGGTGTACATCTTTTTGACCCCGAGACTGGGGAGTATAACACGCCCTACCTTAGCAGATACTGGCTTGAGGATAGGGTGGTTGTATACAGGGGGTATATGAGAGAGATAGGCTTCGTTTATAGGAGAGATTTGAATGTGAAAAGCTTTAAAGACCTCGTGGAGAAAAAACTCCGCTTTATAAATAGGAACTTGGGTTCAGGGACTAGAATTCTAATAGACTACTTGATAGAGAAAGAGCTGGGAGTGGAGGGGAGAAAGTCTATAGAAGGGTATGGGTGGGAGGTTAAGACGCACGTCGAAGTCTGCCGGGCTATCGCCGAGGGAGAGGCTGACGTCGGCGTGGCTCTAAGGTATTGCGCGAATCTTTACGGGCTCGGCTTCACTAGGCTAACGTGGGAGTGGTATGATTTCGCAGTTTCTAAAGCTAGTTTGGAGAAAAAAGCGGTCAAAGAGTTTATATACATTATAAAGGAAGAATTGGGAGATATAATTAGAGGCATCGAGGGCTATAGGTTGACGGAGAGAAGCGGGAAGGTCTTAAGATAGCTTAGGTGGTGTCATGCTCGAGGAGAAAGTCCGCGAGTTATCTTCAAAACTCCAGAGGCTCCTGGAAGAATACTACGTAGATCCCTTAAACTTAGATTTTCCAGAAATAAGAAATTCGCTACTGAGCTTATTTAAGGGGAAGTTGGTGCGGATTTCAAAGCCTAAAAAAGTTGTCTTTGTGGGGGACCTCCATGGAGATTTCGAATCTTTAGAGAAGATATATGGAATATACTCGGGAGAGAAGAATGCCCTCGTGGTCTTCCTAGGCGATTACGTTGACAGAGGACCTAAACAGTTAGAGACACTACTTGGAGCTTTAATATGGAAAGCCGAAAAACCAGATAAAGTAGTCATGTTGCGGGGTAACCACGAATCGCCGGGCATGAACATATATTACGGGTTTATAGCCTCGCTTAAAAGCTCTTTTGGCATGTTATCCGACCTCTTCTATAGGGCCTTCGTTGAACCTCTATACCTTAAGTTGCCTATAGCTTTTCTCGCCGATTGGGGGGATAAGAGAGTTTTCGCGGTACACGGCGGTTTACCCATAGAGCCTTTAAAGGTAGAGGATATAGAGAAGATAGAGCCTGAGCTAAACCCGAGTAACCCGGTTTTGATGCAGCTACTTTGGAACGACCCCAACGATATGATAGAGGATTACGCGGAAAGCTTTAGAGGGCCGGGCATCTATGTTTTCGGTAGAAGAATATTTGAGAGATTTGTAAAAGAGAATAACGTCGACCTAGTCGTGAGAGCCCACGAGCCCGTTCACGGCGTTAGAGTCATGTTCAATAACAGATTATACACTGTTTTCACTTGCAGGTACTATAGGATAAGACCCGCTGTGCTGGAGGTAGATGAAGACCTAGAGATAAAACCGGTTTTCATCGATTAATGATGCGGAGGCGGCTCGATTGGAAATTATTTTAGCTTCGAAATCTCCGGCTAGAAGGGAGATATTGGAAAGACTCGGATTTAGAGTTTTACAAATCCCGGCGGAAGTAGAAGAGGCTAGGATTGGAGAAGCTTCTCTAAAGGAGGCGGTAGAGCTCGCCGTCGGAAATGCCCTAAAGAAGGCAGAGAAGATTGCCGAGAGATACCCGGGTAAAGTCGTGGTAGCAGCCGATACCCTCGTATATTTTGAAGACAGAATTTTAGGAAAGCCTAGAAACGAGGAGGAAGCTAGGCGTTTTCTCCTAGAGCTAAAGGACAAGTGGCACAAAGTTTTATCGGGCTACGCGGTCTGCACCCCTAAAGGCTTCATCTCTGGCTACGAGGTAACTGAGGTTAAGATGAGGAATTACAGGGAGGAAGAAGTTGAGTACTACTTATCCACCGGGGAGTATAAGGGGAAGGCGGGCGGCTACGCGATTCAAGGGCTCGGCGCTTTTTTAGTTGAAGAGGTAAGGGGTTGTTTCTACAATGTAGCGGGCCTGCCCCTTGCTAGGATTGTAGAGGCTTTGCTTTCTCTAGGCTATTGGCCTCCTCTGAAGTAGTTTTTTCAACAGGCTTGTACATCAATAGTTGAGATAGCTTGCTAACCACAAATTTTATGCCGTAGGAGAAGAGAAGAGTTAGGAGTAGGCTAACCGGAGACTCCAGCGGGAATATGAGCGTACCCTTCCCCCCTCCTACGGCGTAGACCATGCCTATGAAGTGCACCAAGGGCGCTACGACTAAGTAGAGGACTACAAACTTCAAGATGAATATAAAGGCTCCGCCGCTACTCATCGTTATCCTTCTAACGTCCTCCGAGAACCTTTGGAAGACCTCTTGTATGGCCACTATGAAAGCGGCAAAGAGGAATATGGTCAGCAAATAATTAGTTAGAGGCGTTTTGTAAAGACCGAGGATTCCGGTTACTGCATACACTAGAGAAACCGTCATCCCCAATTCTAATATACCAATCTTAAACTCCCTATCTTCGGACGCTAGCCTTATAAACCTGTCCGCCTCCCTGCTCAAAGTCTCCAGCTTATTCAAGATTAACCTGCCAGCTTTCTCCTTTATCCACCCGGTTATTTCCTCAATCCTGTTAACCACAACCGAGACAAGGCTAAGGTTAAAGGCGTAGGCGAACATGGCGGCGTAGGCTATTTCGGGGGGTATACCTCCAGTTTTTATAAGCGCGGCGAGGACTATAAGCCCGAACTCCCCGGTATTGGCTAAGCTTAAGCCTAGCTTTAGGGAGGAATCTATCTTCAAGCCGCCCATTAAGGAGGAGAAGAACACTACTAAAAACCTGAGGACGAACGCCGCCAAGGCTAGGACTATGCCAAGCCCCATAGCCCAGAGCATAGTCTCGAGGCTTACGTGAAACTCTACGCCCGATTTTTTTATCATAAAGGGTAGAGACGCCACGAAACCCATTAGAGCTAGAATGAAGTAGCTCTCTATAGCCTTAAAGGTCTCCTTGCTGAAACCCCTTAGAGAAAGCATTACTGAGCCTATGAAAACCGGTATGGCTTCCGGTATTTTTAAGACTTCGGCTAAAGCCATGAGAATAGCCATGTAGAGTATGGTAAGTAGGACCTTAGTGTCGTTCCTAGTCAGCGCGTCTAATAGGTCATCGAATGGCTTACTGAGTATATAGAGTATGGGAATTAAGGCAAAGCTAACGCTTATCAAAAACTCTATCTGCTCAGTCGGTATCTGGAGGCTCGCCGACGTGAAAAACCCCACGGATAATAGGAAAACCGCTAGCGCGTCCTCCAACACGGATAGAGTTATCCCGTACTGAGCCAGCTTCCCACCTCCTATTCTAGCAAGCTCGACTACGAAAGATTCGTTACTCGCGATCATTATCGCTACGAGTGTTACAGCTATAGTCAAGGGAAGCAGGAAGGTCAGGGTGTAGAAAAGGCTAAGGATTAGCACGGCTTCAATTGCGAACATTACTAGAATTCTTTCCTTTTCAATTCTAAGGAAATGAGGATCTAGCTCTAGCCCAGCGATGAATACTATAAGAGCGGCGGCGAACCCGGATATGCCCAGAATAAAGGGGTGGACCTCAAAGCCCAGTGCGACTCCTAGGAGAGAAGCGAACATTAAAGCTGGTAGTATAACTACAGCTCTAGACTTAGCGTATAGAATAGCAAGTGCAACGGCTACCAATAGGTGGACTAGAGAGCTTATGTCCTTGAGCAGCTCTACCTCCATCGTAAAATAAACTACGAAAAGGGCATTAAATATTTCTAGCTCTCCGCGGGAAATCTAGGCGGAGAGACATTCTCCAAGCTTAGGATAGAGGATTTCTTCAGGCTACAATAAAGGCCTTTCTCCTACAGTTTTGATGTTAGAAAACCCGGCATGGGCGTACTCTAGCTTCAAATTTTCCTAAGAAATCATTATATTAACAATCTCATCTAAAACTTGAATGTTAATTGCAATAACTTCTGACCTACACTACAGCAAGCTCGGCTGTATGAGGAATCTAGAGCTGTTCGGGAGATTCCTGAATAGGCTAGGGAAGATAAAGCCTGATGTGATTGTAGTGTGTGGAGATTTTACCGGCTGCGGATATATAGAGGATTTTACGCGTTTAGTGCGTATTATAAGGCGTGCAAGCCCTCACACAGTACAAGTCTACGTATTCGGCAATCACGACCTATGGCTCAGCAAAAACGAGATGAGAAAAGGCCTAGACAGCCTAGAGAAAATGGAGAAGTACTCTAGAAAAGCCGAGGAAGCAGGCGTTTACATTCTGGACCTCCACGGCCCTCTTAAACTGGAGGATGTCTGGCTGGTTGGCGCTGTAGGCTGGTACGACTATAGTTATGCCAGCCACTTAAATTTCCCCTATGAGAGTTTTGTTAAGGGAACTCCATACCCGGACTGTGAAATACCCCATGGAAACATCTTCATCCCTACAATTCACTGCCCCGAGTGGTGGGTCGATAAAGTTAGAGTTAGAATACCGTTTTCCGACGAAGAGTTTCTAGAAATAAACGTTAAGAAATTGGAAAAGCAGCTGTCCAAAGCCGGAAGGAAAACTATGCTTTTTCTACATCACGTGCCTAAACGCGCCCTCCTCCCCTATACTGGTAAACCATTTACGGATTTCTTCCGCGCCTATGACAGCTCCGAAAAGCTGGGAGCTGTTGCCGAAAGGTTTGAAGTAGAGAAAGTATTTTTCGGGCATAAAGTGTTGGCTAAAAGCGCCGAGATAAATGGGGTTAAGTACTTAAACGCGCATATACGCGAGGATAAAGTTATGATAATTCAATCTATAAACTAAATTAAACTCTCAAATTCTTCTAGTGATATTTAGGTAACTTTCTTACTGGAGTAGCTCATGTTTTTACACTCAAAAGTTGCGGGGCATTAAGGAGGATAGTGTATATCCCTTTGTGGTCTCGACGTTATAATCCCATAGTTTTCACGGCCATATGAAACGAAACAGTAAAGTATTCGAGTTTGCTGAAGATATTCGAGATTGCTGGGGGTTGGGATGAAAGGGGAGAAAGCTGTTGTAGTGGAGAACTTGGTTAAAGAGTTCGGAAAGGTAAGAGCGCTCGACGGGGTATCCTTTACTGTAGAAGAGGGAGAAGTTTTTGGCCTTATTGGCCCTAACGGAGCTGGGAAAACAACTACCCTCCGCATATTAGCTACGCTACTAGTGCCTACGAGGGGGGTTGTCAAAATTTTCGGCTATGATGTGGTTAGGGAAGCAGGGAAGGTTAGGAAGATAATAAGCTATTTGCCGGAGGAGGCCGGGGCTTACAGGAACTTGTCAGGCTATGAGTATCTAAACATAGTGGCTAGGCTTTACTTTGAGTCTAAGAGGGATGTTGAAGAGGCAGTAGAGGAAGCTGTTAAAATATCTGGGCTAGGGGATAGGGTACACGACAAGGTAAAGCACTACAGCAAGGGAATGAAGCGTAGGCTTCAGATAGCTAGAGTTTTCATGGTTAAACCTAAGCTAGCTATTTTGGATGAGCCTACGGCTGGCTTAGATGTATCCCACGCCCTCTACGTTAGGAAGCTCGTTAGGGATTATGCAAGAGAGCACGGGATGACGGTTATCTTATCAAGCCATAACATGCTCGAAGTAGAGCACGTATGCTATAGGATAGCTTTAATATATAAAGGGGTTATATTCGAGTCTGGAGAACCCGAGCAGCTTATGGAGAAGTATGGAGCCGAAAACTTAGAGGAGGTTTTCGTCAGGGTGGTTGGCTATGTCTTTTAAGCTTAAGCCTCTCGTTGAAAAGGAAATTAAAGACTTGCTGAGAGATCCTAGGATATACATAGGCATAATATCTATGGTCGTAATACTGCCCCTCATGGGCTTAATATTTCAAACGGCTTTCCAAGCCTCCAGGGGCGCAGTAGCGAACGCCACCGTAATAGTGGTAGACTTAGACCAGACCCAGCTTAGTAAAAGCTTCATAAACTTCCTAAGGGAGAAAGGGTTAAACGTAGAAGAGGTGGAGTGTTTTAAAGCGGCTGAGAAAATGAAAGCTTCCGTTATAGTGGTCGTGCCGAGTGGCTTCTCCTCCAGAATTGAAGACTATCAGAAGGCGAATCTAACTGTCTACTATATGTTGAAATCCGTCGGGACGGCGTCTACAATAGCCTACTCGGTGATAGAGGAAAATATAGACGATTTCTCTAGGTATCTCAGCGAGGAACTCTTGAAAAGGATAGCTCCTGGGGTAGAGCCTCAAGTCTTAAAGGATCCGGTGAACGTAGATCCTGTGACCGTGGTGAAAGGCATCGAAGTTAAAGCCCATCCAGGCGTGATATTCTCGTCTATGATGATGACGTCTATGATCGTGGTCTGGGCTCCTTTATTCCTCACGATCTTCGTAGCTCAAATAGCCACTACGGCCACGGCAGTGGAGAATGAGGAGAAAACCCTGGAGACCCTCCTCACATTGCCAGTCTCTAGGTTTGAAATACTCCTAGCTAAACTGATAGGTTCCTCTATAATAGCCCTGCTCGGCGGCACTTTTTACATGATAGGCTTCTACCTTTACATGCAGTCCTTTACCTTTGCTCTCGAGCAAGGGCAGACAACTTTTCTGCCTATATCCCCTACACTAGAGTCCTACGTTGTTACAGGGGTGCTCTCGATATTTTCAATGGTGTTCGTTACTTCTCTTGGAGTTTTAATAGGAGCTTTAAGTAGCGACGTTAGGATAGCTAACAGTTTTATAGGCTACTTGATAATGCCAGTAATGTTGCCGGCCATGCTCCTCATGTTCACCGACGTAGAGCTACTCCCCCTCCCGGCGCAGATCCTCATCTACGCCCTGCCCACCTCTTATCCCTTAATAGCGGCTAAATCTATGCTACTTGGAGAAGTGCCGCCCGTAGCTGTTTACGGGATAGTATACTCTCTAGCCGTGACCTTGCTAGTGATATATGTAGCCGGCAAGCTTTTAGCCCCTGAGAAGCTCTTGACGCTGCAGTACAGGTTTATGAAGAAGAGGGCTAGGAAGAGTGGCTTTTTCAGGAGGTGGCTGAGATGAAGGTGGCTATTCCCTCACGGGATGAAAAAGGCTTAGAGAGCGAGGTAGAGGAACATTTTGGTAGAGCACGCTACTACACTATCGTGAGCATCGAGGGAGGAGAAATTAGAGAAGTCGAGGTGGTGGAGAATCCGTTTCCGAGCCATGGGCCGGGCGATATACCACGCTTTTTAAAGGAACGCGGCGTGAACGCGGTGTTGGTTGGGAGGGTGGGGGTTAGAGCTAGGAGATTTTTCAATGAAATGGGGATAGCGGTTTTAGATGGTTTCTCGGGTAAGGTCGGGGATGCTGTAAAAGCATACATTAAAAAGTAAAATGTTGTTCTATATTTTTACCACGGGTAAATGCAACCTTAAGTGCAGGTACTGCGGCGGGAGTTTTCCTCAAAGCTTGGTTCCTTGGGAGGTTAAGTATCGGTTAGAGGATTTAGCGGAGTTCCTAGAGGGGGACGAAGATTTGACTATAGCTTTTTACGGGGGAGAACCCCTGCTCAACGTCGATTTCATAAAAAAGGTTATGGATAGAGTCGAAGCTAAACGCTGGGTTATCCAGACCAACGGGTTACTAGTTAAAAAACTCGACGACGAGTACTGGAGGAGGTTCGATACCGTGTTGCTCTCCATCGATGGAGTAAAGGAGGTGACTGACTACTATAGGGGGTCTGGAGTATACGATAAAGTTTTGGAGTCAGCTAAGTACTTGAGGAGTATAAAAGTTAAGGCAGATCTGGTGGCTAGGATGACAGTCAGCGAGGAGAGCAACATATATAGGGACGTAAACCATCTCCTTTCTTTAAAGCTATTCGACCACGTACACTGGCAGTTAGACGTGATTTGGAGCGATAGATGGAGAAATTTCGATAAGTGGCTTGAAGATAGCTACCTCCCAGGCTTGGAGAAGCTAGTTGATTTATGGGCTAAACAACTGGAGAAGGGAGTGGTGCTGGGGATAGCTCCCTTCCTAGGAATCGTTAGGGGCATGTTATTCGGGGGTCTCTCGGCTCCGCCCTGCGGCTCAGGGACGAAAGCCTTTGCCATAAACACGAATGGAACTATTCTAGCCTGTCCAATAGCAGTAGATGTAAAGTGGTCTAGAGTGGGAGATATTTGGAGCACTAGTCCGGGAGAATTAGAGAATCTGTTTAAGATAGAAGGGCCGTGCTCTAGCTGTGAATTTTTCCGGTACTGCGGCGGCAGGTGCCTCTACACTTACTATGAGCGTTTGTGGGGGGATGAGGGCTTTAAAAAGGTATGCCGAGCTACCAGGTATCTAATCCGGCTATTGTTGAAGTTAGGGAATAGGATAGCCGAATTGATAGAGGAGGAAAAGCTAAGTATAGACGAGCTAAACTATCCCGACTTCCTAAATACTATAGAAGTTATACCATAATCTGAGTTAATTACTTAAATTCGAGAAAGAATTAGAATTTCCGGAACTATCTCTCGGTTTTGAGCCCTGCTATATAATCGTATGGTCCCTGTATAGCGGTTATAAGCAGGTGGTCTGCCTCCTCTCCTAGGACTAGCTTCGCTATCTTCATCACGTTATCTAGTGTAGGATCTCTTCTCGCCTTAGTTACTAGAGGCTTATATTCGGGGTGTTCGTAAACTAGCATTCGAGCGGCTTCCTCGAATAGCCTCCTACCATCACTGTTAAGCTTGTCCATGCTGAAATACTTGAAATATCCGGTTATCAGTTTCCTTAGAAGGTTTTTAACTTCCCTACCGAACATGTACGGGTTTTCCAACTTCAACCCCGCATCTATATTTGGGGTTCTACCTTATAGTTAGTTAATGACATATTTATGTTAAGCGCTTAGCCGAAACTGAAAATCGGAGTAATGAACCCCTTCTCGGCTTTGAACAAGCATAGTTTCCGTAAAATTAACTTTTCCTCAACACCTCTGCATTTCTTAACAATTTTAAGGGCTTTCTCTTGAAGTTCTAGACTCGGCTTACACCTTGTATAGGCTATAGACACGTGAGGCCTAAACTCCTCATACCTATCCTTGACATAGACGCCGAATACGTATCCTAACACCTTTCTCACCTTGTGGAGCTTAGCCACGCATCCGGGCGTGGGTATAACAGCTATATACCTCGGCTTCGCCCTGGAAGGGTAGGCTTCTAAAGACTTGAAACACACTTCTATTACGCCGATTTTAACGGGTCCTCTTTCTGCTTTATCGACAAGCATCTTCTTCTCGCGGTTCCTTAAGTGGCCTAAGTATAGGAGAGTCAAGTGTCTCTGGTTTAGCGGTATGGGCTTGTAAGGCTCTTCTATAAACTCGTCGAATCTTCTTAGGGGCGCGGGGTAGCCTATGAAGTAAGTCGGCATTAGGGCTTCACTGTAAGTGGAATTACTTTCTCTCTGATATAATCTAGAGCTGTATCCTCGTCTATCTTAGAGAAGAAGACTATAACACAGTTTCTAGTAATTCCGACTACTAAGCCTTCCTCGGCTTCGAACACCACGTACCAAACTTTGCCTAGTTTTAAGTATTCGTTGTAGAGAGAAGTATCCGCCAGTTGTTCCCCATACAGGGATAGTTTATCTACGCCTGGAAGCTTAACGTTATCGAAGAACACTACTTTGGTTGAACCCGGCTTTTCCTCGTGGAGGGTTTTTAGAGTTTCGGCCGGTATTTGGGCTTCCAGTATGGCGGATTTTTTAGCTGAGAGAATAGAGGAGAAGAGAAGAGCAATCCTATTGGCTCTAGGCTTCTTAGCGGCTATTATGAGCAGCAACCTATCCTCGTATGGGTAGAACTCGAACCTGGTAGGCACGGAGATAGGAGCTCTAAACTCCTCCCCTCTGTACCTTAGAGAGATCACGAAGCTCTCCTCTACGACGCCGACTAGCCTTCCCTCACTCATTTCTAAGTCTCTCACTTCAACTCCTACTTCTACTTCTCTACCGTCAATTTCCTCGACCTCTAACAGTTTATAGTTTTTAAGCTTAGAGGCTATAGTGGCTAAATCGAATTCCTCGACGACTTCGAATATTTTAAAAGTTAAAACCATTCTGTACACCGTTAAATTCTTCGACGATAAAATATTAAAAGAGTACGCCAGTTGGGAATTTTGCCGGCGTTTATTAAACAATCAACTATAATAGGCGTGTATTTGTTTAATCCTTAAGGGGTATCAATGCCAGCGACGTTAAAGGAGGTTATACTGGAGAACTTCATGTCCTATAAGTACGCGAGAATACCGTTGAAGCCAGGGCTCAACGTTATAACGGGTCCTAACGGCTCCGGCAAGTCGAGCATACTCCTGGGCATAGCCGTGGCGCTGGGCCAGACTTACACCGAGAGAGGGCGTAGGCTTAGCGATTTAATAAGGAGAGGAGAAGATGTAGCTAGAGTAACCGTAGTCCTCGACAATTCCCCTAATGGAGGTAAGAGACCTCTTCCATGGTTTAGGAGCGACGAAGTCTACTTCACAAGGTACTTGAGGAGCGACGGCCAATACTGGCACGAAGTTAACGGCAGAGTAATCCCTAAAATGGAAGTTTACAGGTATCTCTCCAGGATAGGGCTTAACCCTGATAATATGCTGATCATAATGCATCAGAATATGGTCGAAGAATTCGCGTTTCTCTCGCCTCAAGAGAAGCTTCACATGGTTGAGGACGCTATCGGGCTTAGAGGATATAGGAGGAGGATACTCTCCGCCCTGGAAAAGCTTGAGTATACGAAACAGGAAGAAGCTAAGATTAAGGAGATGCTAGCTAAAGCTGAAGAATCCCTCCAGTACTGGAAGGAGATGTACGGGAAACTCATAAAGAAGAAAGAGTTGGAAGAAAAACTTTCCCTTTTGCTCAGGGAGAAAGCTTGGATCGCGGTGAGAAATAAGGAAGTAGAGCTAGAAGAATTGAAGGCTAAAATTGAAGATTTAACTCTTGAAATTAAAAGAGAGAAAGCTAGACTCGGAGAGTATAGAGGGAAGTTAAAGCTTATAATGGACGAAATAACGGGCATCGAAGAGGCGTTTTTAAATAGTTCCCTAGGTGTAGAAGAGGGCTTAGCTGGTTTAAGGAAGAAATGGCTAGAGTACGCTGAGTTACTAGCTGAAGTTAAGCTCGCCGAGTTTAAGATTTCTCTCTCTGAAAAAGAGCTTGAAGCTCTGCTTTCAGAAGAGAAGAAGTTGAGGAGGAAAATTAGGGATTTGGAGAGAAGGGCGCTCGAACTTGGAGAGAGGGTGGAGAGCGAGAGAAGTCTAGAAGAAGTCGAGGAAGATATAAGAAAAACCGAGCTTTTAATAGCCTCTCTAGGCGATATACCCGAGAATGTAGCCGAAGCCTATGAGAAGTACAGCTCAGCTTTTGAAGAACTCTCTAAGAGAGCCGAGGAAGTCGCGGAGAACAGGAGAAGAGCTTTAGAAGAGCTTGAGAAGAGGATAGAGCTCTGGAGGCATAAGCTAGTGTCTGTGATAACGAAGGTCGCTGAATCCTATAGGAGCTTCCTCCAGAAGTTCGATGCTGTCGGCGACGTTAGGCTAGTCAACCTGAACGATTTCGCGAACGCCGGATTGGAGTTGTTGGTAGGCTTTAAGGGGATGGAACCTACTCTTCTTGATCCCTACACCCAGAGCGGCGGGGAAAGGTCGACGGCGATTATGTGTTTCCTCCTCGCTCTACAGAATTACATAAAATCTCCCTTTAGAGCTGTGGACGAGTTCGATGTCCACATGGATCCTCGAAATAGAGCAGCTATATTCGATATGATAATCGAATTGGCGCGGAAAAATAAAGATATACAGTATATAATGATAACTCCCGGACCCTTAGATAGAATTCCAAACGACGCTAACATAATCCTGGTTCAAAAGGTTAAAACAGCATCCCTACCCTCCATCGTTAGGTGAGGAAATGAGCGTTAAAATAAGGTTAAGAGAACTTCTAGAAGAGCTGGCTGAGACTGCTCGGAGGACATCCGACCCGTTTAAGATAGATGTGAAACGGGTATTAGACGAGTTAGCGGAGATTCTGCCCATGTTGAAATATGAGGAAATGGTGTTAGACGCCGAGATTTTAAGTCGTGTGGTAGAGATTATAAAGGAACAGGAAGACTGGGTTAAAAATAGGTCGGCTATGCTCGTGCTGGGCCCTTTCATAGCTCTCTTAAAAATTGCATCACTATCTAAACAGGAGCTGGCTAAAGAGCTCGCCGAGGCTTGGCACCCAATAGTAGAGTTGGAGCAGATAACTTGGATTGACGTCTTTAGAGCTTTAAATTATCTATCGGCTAGGAGAAAATTCGCTCTAGAAATCCCGGAGGGGAAAAGGGTTGGGGTAGCCTCGAGCTCGGAGCTAGGAGAACTAGGCTTACTTTCCGAGCTGGATTTAGAGGAAGAAGCGAAGAAGTTGGAGAAGGAAATCGCAGAGAAGCTCGCGGAGAAAGGCGCTGTAGAATACTTCGAGGTAGTGAGGGGGGAAAGCCTATCTGAGGTTTTCGTTAAAGCCTACGTAATCTCTTACCTGGCTACGGCAGGCAAGTACAGCATAGTTTATGATCCACTAAGGGAGAAATACTATATCGTAAAGCCGAGTAATGGGGATTACCACACGGTCGTGGTGCCGTTGAGAGGTGTTCTTCATTCCGGCTAGGATCCCCTCTGCTAAGATAAGGAAAGCAGCCAGGCTCTTACTTTTCCGCAGTAGAGGAAAGCCGGGCGTTAAAGGTTGGGAGCTTAAAAAGTTGTTGGGGGAGGATTACTTAGAGGTAGTTAAGGCTTTAAAAAACGCCCTTGAGCCTTTCGGATTAACTGTGAAAGTCGTAGGAGAGAATGGTGAGGCTTTAAGCTTTGACGAGGATAAAGCAGTTCTTAGGAAAGCCCTTTTCGTCGTGGTTTTGAAAGAGCCCCCTACTCTTCAAGAGCTTAAGACTTCGGGTTGGAGGATAGACGATATAGCCATGCTCTCGGTCTCGCTCCTATATCTATTGTCTAGAGGGGGGAAAGCCTCTAGA
>CAZCTW010000008.1:0-88543 GCA_964501905.1 uncultured Thermofilaceae archaeon
CTACTGGCCGCTAAATCTCTCGCGTTGTAGCACGTTGCTATAGTGGCGAAGATATCTATGAGGCGGGCATATTCCACTTCTGCCCGCTTCATCTCGGGTCCTCTAGCTAGTATAAAAGTCACCATCTCGTCTCTCGACAACCCGCCGTGCGACGCTCTCAGCTCAGGGTACGGGATGTCCCAGGGCTCCCAGAAATCCCAACCTTTAGCCGCGTTTAAGACCACGTCGCCGCAGTTTTTCGATTTAAACATATTGTAGAGCTGGACGACGGCGTCTGGGTATTCCTTGTCGAAGGTCTTTTTAAGCCATTCCTCTTCGCTCATCCATTCAGGCTCTACGTCGTAGCCTAGAGGATCAATGCCGCGGAGCACCGAGTACCTGTACTTCCCGGTGGAGGAGTCGTACTCTATTAACCCTTCTCCCTCTTTAGAGACTACGACGACTGATTGTTTATCCTTTTTAGCGAATACGTGCTCTACTCCCTCTTCCTGAGCGAGCAGTTTGAGGAGATCTCCTCTACGCGGGTAGTTTCTCAGCAATTTATAGCTTGGTCTCCTACGCCAACCGTACTCCGGGTGGGCGAAGTAGAGGAGCCCCATTCTCCTCCCGTTGGAGAGAGCCGCTGAATCGCTTTTCCGGTGTTCTGTTAAAAGGTCGGTTGTAGCCGGGTTGAAACCTTCTTCCGCTAGCAGGGAGGGGAGGTCTAGGTGTTTAGAGACGTCGGCTGAGCCGTGGTCTGAAAAGATGAAGAGCATGTAGTTACCTCTGCCGTACGCCCCGTCGAGCGTCTTGGTTAAAATCGGGAATGCCTTATCGAACTCCTCGATGAACTTCTTGACCATTCCTCCGCTCCTGCCGTGGACGTGGGAGATGTAGTCGGCCGAGATCGTGAAGAAGAGCAGACCGGGCTTTCGGGAGGAGGCTATTTGAGACGCTACTTCTATCCTCCTCTCGACGATTTTTAGAGAGCCTTCCCTTTCGTAGCGTACAGCCACTAAATCCACTACTTCTTCAGAGGTGTGTATAATCCTGCCCATTGCCACGCCGTTTTCGATGATGGTGTCGAGGATCTTCCCTCTAAGCTTTGGGTTGAAATCACGCTCCGCCTTAGCGTTGAACTTGTAGTGTTTAATTCTTCGCTGCCTTCTGGAGAAGTATCGCTCCCCGACCATGTTGGTTTCTCCGGAGAAAAACCCCGATATAATGCCTCCTTCGGCGGATTCAGAGACCGTGGGGAAGCATGACACCGCGTTTTCTACGAAAACTCCCTCTTCGAAGAAGCTCGATAAGTTCTCTAAAGCGCCCCTCTTGTACATGTCTACGAATACGTCCCCCGCCACGCAGTCGAGCCAGATGATCACTACGGGAACGCCCAATCTCTCCACCCGACTCGTATGGAATAATAGTCGCGCCAATTTATATTTCTATAACAGCGAAATTCTTTTAACCATAGAGGTAAAAGTATTGGAGAGGGAGCCTATGCTCGAGAAAATACTCGGCGAAAAGCAGGCTAAAGCTATTTCTGAGCTTAGGGGTTTAAGGAAGATGGAGGTAGACGAGGTCTTCGAAAGGCTACTATACCTAGGTCCCGAAGATTTTAAAATATCGAACTTTAAAAAATCTAAGCCGGTCGCCTCTTTCAACCCGGGCGCTCTTCTCGAGGGAGATAGGCTCCTATTATTTCCCCGCCTGATCTTCGACTACTACAAATACGTGTCCAGCGTCGGGCTTGCCGAGTTGGATATGAATGATGTACTCGAAGGTACTGTCGAAACTCCATTGGGAACCCGCATAATACTCTGGCCTCAGAAACTCTGGGAGTTTTTAGGGAGCGAGGATCCGAGAGTGTTTAAGCAGGGAGACGACGTATACATCCTGTATACGGGTAAAGGCTACTATATAGAGGGGGGCGAGTACCGCAGGAGAGACGTTTTAGCTCTGGCTAAGTTTTACGCCTCCTGGAAGCTAGCCGGGAAGGGGTATTTCTCGATAGTCGGGGATAAGGGAATTTTCGTGCCTGTATCCAATAAGGACAGCGCTTTTATAGAAATGAAAAACAACGAGTCGACTATTCTCACTAGACCTGAAATCGAAGGAATACGAGTATGCTGGAGGGGGAAAGCAAACCTGAGAGAGATGGGGATCTACGAGGAGAGCTTGGAACCCGTACTTGTTCACGAGAAGTGGGAGCTTAAAGTCGGATGGTCCACTAATGTAGTAAAAGTTTCGAGCAATGAGTATCTAGTCGGCTGGCACGGAGTTATGCTAGAAGACTATTCCTATAGAAACGGCCTGGCCCTAGTGGACTCCGAGGGAAAACTACTGGCTGTCAGCAACTACCTCTTATCCCCCAGAGGGCTCATCGAGGAGTACGGGGATAGGGCGCTCGTTATCTTTGGGGATGGACTTCTAAAGTATAAGGAGTTACTGCTTTGGGTAGGCGGAGTCTCAGACTACGCTATCGGCGTTTTCGCTGTGGAATTGGATAGGGTGTACGAAAAATTGAAGTGGCTTAAAGGCTAAACCGTTCAATTTTTTGCACATAAAAAGATTTAATGAATAGAAAGACATTCTCTAAACGATGAAAACTTTAAAAAATATAATCTTAGCTACCGTCATCTTAGCAATTCTGGGGTTTGGAATATTCTATTTTTTCGTTAAAACTCCCGAGGAACAACAACAGGAAGAACCCCCAGAACAAATCCAGCCCAGCTTCGAAATACCGGAAGTTTACGGTTTCGGAGTATTCGCCTATAAAGGAGTAGAGGTAAACGTTGGAAAAGTCTCCGCGCCGAGTTACGATCTACCTTTAAAATTAGAGAAGGTAGAGAATATAGACGACATACTTTATTTAGACGAGAAAGCCGAGGACAAGCTTTCCGAAAATGGCTTTGTAGTACTGCCGGGAAAAGAAACGGATATAGCCGAATTCTACAAAAACGTTAAAGAAGCCGGAATACCCGTCTTCATAACTACAGACTCCGTCCTCTTCGTCTATCACGCCTTCTTCGACACTCTGCTTATGAGGTTGGAGGAGAAGCACTTCATCCCGACGCTGGAGAAGTTGCTCTCCGGGCTAACTAGTGAAGCTCAAAAACTGTACGAGCGAATGCCGGAGAATACCCTAGCCAAGAAATCGGCTAGGCTAAACCTAGCCTACCTATCGGTGGCCCTCAAACTATTGAAGCCGGACTACGAACCACCTGAACAGGTAAAGGATCTGGTAGAAGCGGAGCTAAAACTTATACTACAGGCATCCAGTCCAGAAGCCGGAAGCCCCATATTCACCTACGCGGAAGACTACACCCAGTACAGGCCTCGAGGACACTACACGGAAAGCGAGGAATTAAAGAGGTATTTTAGGTGCATGATGTGGCTCGGCAGAATGAGATTTGAAGCTCAAGACCCTATTAACCCAGAGCTAGCCAAGACACAGACAGCTCAAGCCCTGCAGCTAGCCTACCTGATGGCCAGCGTCGAAGTAGATGGAGAGAATGCTCTAACTCTGTGGGAGAAAATATACCTGCCCACCTCCTTTATAGTCGGCAAATCCGATGATTTAACCTTCTATGACTACTTCAAAGTCATGAAAGAAGTATACGGCGATTTCTCTCCAGAAGACGTAAACGACGAAGCTAAGCTAGGGGAGTTCATGAATAAAATAGTCAAGTACGACGAGAGCAGGATAATATCCTCCCCAATATTCCCCTTCGAGAAATCCAGACTAGCTGGATTAAGGTTTATGGGGCAGCGCTTTATCCTAGACGGCTACATACACCAAAGGCTCTGCTATCCGAACCTCCCGACGAGGCTTCGAGTTAAAGGATTAGATGTAATGGCGGCTCTCGACTCGGACAGGGCTATGGAGCACCTAGAGGAGGACTTTAAGAAATACGAGAAGTTTAGAGAGGAGCTCCTAAAGCTCAGAGAGGAGATAGCCGAGTTAAAGCCGGAGAACTGGACCGAAACCCTATACATGGGTTGGCTCTACTCGGTTAAAGCCCTCCTCTACCCGCCCGGCGACGGATACCCCGCCTTCATGACGACCGAGGCTTGGCTCGACAAGAGCCTAAACACGGCGCTCGCCAGCTGGGCACAGTTGAGGCACGACACCATACTCTACGCTAAACAACCGTACGCTGCTAAAACGGCTCTGCCGCCGGAACAACCTCACCCCGGCTACGTAGAGCCGAACCCACTGCTATACTCTAGGTTAGCAAACCTAGTAGAGGCGACGAAGGAAGGATTAAAGGCTCTAGGATTACTAGACGATGATATCGCGGGTAAACTGTCTTCCTTCTCCAAGCTTTTACGGAAACTGGCGGAGATCTCGGTGAAAGAGCTTAAAGGCGAGGAGTTGAGCGAGGAGGATAAGAGCACGATAAAAGGGTACGGCTATCTCCTAGAATCCCTCCTCACCACGGCAAAACCCAGAGCCAAGGACCCGAGGATAATAGCCGACGTTTTCACAGAGCCCAATGCTAACGTTGTGCTAGAGGTTGGGACGGGCTACTTCGATGTCATAGTAGTAGTCTATAAAACCTCCGACGGGAGGCTATTAGCGTCTACGGGGCTTGTCATGAGCTACTACGAGTTCTACTGGCCTCAATCCGACAGGCTTACCGACGAGAAATGGATTGAAATGCTAGAATCCGGGAAAGAGCCCGAACAGCTAGAATGGATATACAATTTCAAGATAAAACCTTAATTTTTACATCTTTAGAGAGCGAGATTAACTGATTTATTATTTTCTTGCTCAAAGTGGAAAAGCATAAACACCACGCCTATATAAAAGACCTTAAAAAGAGATTTTACCTCTCCCTAATACTAACAATACCGATTCTACTCCTCTCCGAGACTATACAATCCTGGGCTAACTTCAAACTAGAAATACCCTTCCAAAAAGAAGTTCTCCTTCTCTTATCGACAATCCTAAAAGGTTATATAAAAGAGTTAAAAATGAGAAAACCGGGCATGGTGACGCTTATAGCATCGGCTATAACAGTAGACTTCTTAAATAGTAAACCGTAATAAAATTTCTTTTACTCTACCTAGGGTGCTTGCTCGCCAAGGCCGAGAACATCAAGCAGTTCTAATCCTTTATTTTACCAGTTTTTTAGAAAGCGAGATCAATTGATCTGCTATCCTTTCTACTTCGCTCGGGGGTTCCCCAAGCGGCTCGCCTCTGAGGCTTTTTTCAACTATCTCTGCGCTATAGCGCAGAGATGCAAGCACTTTCCCCCTTGGTATACGCTCCAACAGTAAATTCTCTGACTTCTCATCAACTTTGTTAAGGATGTAGTATAGGGGTTTACCCGCTTCACGCGCGAACTCTTCCGCCCGCTCCGCCATAACGAGCGACTCATAGGTAGGATCTACAACCATTAACAATAGGTCACATGCTTCCTCAACTCCTCTGCCGAAGTGCTCTATCCCTGCATCGGTATCGACGAGAATAAACTCTTCACTGGCAAGCTCTATTTTGCCAAGAAGCTCCCTGGTTAAAGCGTTTAGCGGGCATGCGCATCCCTCGCCAAAGCCCGTGACCTTGCCCACCACAAGTAGGCC
Organism: uncultured Thermofilaceae archaeon; assembly: GCA_964501905.1. Lineage (GTDB taxonomy): Archaea > Thermoproteota > Thermoprotei > Thermofilales > B69-G16 > B69-G16. The sequence goes on from CAZCTW010000008.1 coordinate 5,569, forward strand.
GAGCCCGTTTTGCCATGCCATGCAGTCTCTGGGTAGTCCCGAAATACCGTTTTCCGCGAATGTCCAGTCGATTTCGTGCTTGCCTTTAAACAAGGCGTCGGCTACGAATCGGCGTCCACCCAGGTAATCCGTCAACGTCTTAGATGGGGGATTAACGCCGAGCATCCTGTGTAAGGTTATGTTTGACTCATCGGAATCGACCACGAGTACTCTAAAACCCCGCTTAACTAATGCCCTTGCCAGAAACGCTACTAACGTGCTCTTACCTGAACCTCCTTTGCCGAACACCAACACCTTCACACCTTTGCCTCTCATACCGCCACCACCATTACACGGAAACCTTACCCTATTGTTGCTTCCCGATTTCGATAAGGAGTTTCCTAGGGTATTTATTTGCTCTGTTTAACGGCTTCATTACGGTTAAAGGGGCACGGGAACACTTTACAGGTTTGGCACAATTTGCGAGAGTAAACGTGTTTAACAGCGGAGATAGAAGCTAGAATCGTCGTGTAGAGGATTACGGATATAAGGTCGCCGCGTAGCGCCGAGATTAAAACTCCAATAAGAGATGCGAAAAACGCTGCGTAAAAGCAAACGAGTAATATCATCGATTCAAGCTTGGTGAATCCCTCTTCCGGCAAAGCTTTCAGCCTTGCTTAAGGAGCTTCTTTAACTCTTTAATTCTTTCCTCATCTAGAAGTTTCTTCCTTTCTAACTCCTCTATACACTTTTCAGCGTATGGACACCAGGATACGCAAACCTCGCTAACCTCCCTATAAACCACTCTGCCGCAGTTGGGGCATACTTGCCTATTTTCATACTCGAAAAACTCTACTTCCTCCCCGCAGAACGGGCACTTTTTTATAATTATTTGAGGAGATACAAAACTTCTAACTCCAGGACAGTGCTTAAACATGTCAGTGCCCCAAAAGTAGGTAAAATAAGCTCAATATTAGGTTTTTCTAAAGGAGCCAATGCTATCATTGACGGGGTTGATAAGACTGAGACTCCGCCGCTACCAACGAAACTGGCGGCATGCTCCTCGCGAACTTTAAGAATCATCTCTCGCTCTATTCCAGGCTTTGGACGAGCGGTCATAGGCTAGCAACTTAAACATCAAATTTAAACCTTACACAAGGCTAGACGTTATCACCAAGCTTATAAGAGGAAAGAGAAATAAATCGATATACCGAGGTGTCGACATGCTGTACACCATCCTGTCAGCCTCGGTTTTGCTAGCGATTCTCCATATTTTAAGAGAGGACGGAACATTAGTTAAAGAATCTAAAATTCAAAGATCGATACATAAAGTCTACGCGGTTCTCGAGCCCACGATTTTAAAAATAATGGATATGCTTTTAAAGTCCAAATTCTTCACAGAGAATAGAATTGGAAGGGCGTTATTTAAAGCATTGGCCAAAATGCTCTGGTTCTTACCTCACGGCGTCGTCGTAGACTATAGGGTAGCGGAGAATATTATAAAAATGATCGCTGAGTCCGGTAACGGGCACATAGCTATAGGACCTTGCGTCTGTAAGAGAGCTCTAGGAGTAAAAGAAGAGCCCTATATCACCGATATGACGATACTCTACGGCGCCGAAATATACAAAGAAGTCCTCGAAGACGAATATAGAGAACTTACCCCCGATGAAGCTCTCAAACTCCTAAAAGAATTTGAAAAACACGGGCTTGTACACGAACTTTTCGCCTGCATGAACAGTGGACAGTGGACGTTCGTAATATGCAACTGCGACCCCAAGCACTGTGTTCCCACGAGAGCCTACCTTAAAATAGGCGAGGGAATATTCCCTGGGCCATATAAGGCGCTAGTCGACGAGGAGAAGTGCCTTGGAATAGAAAAATGCGGTGAATGCCTTAAAATATGTAGCTTTAACGCCATAGAAGAGCGGAACGGCAAAGCTTTTGTAAATGATAGGTGTATGGGATGTGGGCTCTGCATTAACCGGTGCTCCGGAAACGCTAGAAAACTTGTCCCCAGGGAAAATTACAGTTCTCCAATTTTGAAAAAAGAATTGCTATCTAAAATTCTTCCAGACTTTTCATAAGATTATTATATTATTATTGAAGGAAAGAGTTTAATACATAATATTTTTAAAAACTTATAATACGCGCCGTACAAGGGTAGAGTTGGTATGAAGAGGAAAGCCATAGTAGTATCGCATACCCACTGGGACAGAGAGTGGTACCTCCCATTTCAGGAATATAGATTAAGGCTGATCCGCGCCCTAGATAAGGCTATAGACGTACTGCTCAACGATTCTCGGTTTAAAAGCTTCATGCTCGACGGGCAGACCTGCATTCTAGAAGACTACCTAGAGCTTAAACCCGAGAAAGAGCCCATAATAAAGAAGTTGGTATCTGAGAGCAGGCTTTTAATCGGCCCGCTCTACACCCAGCCGGATGAGGCGCTAGCTTCCTCAGAAGCCTTGATCAGAAACTTCCTGATAGGAATTAGAACTGCTCAATCTTTTGGCGGAGTTATGAAGATCGGCTACCTCCCCGACACCTTCGGCCATACTCCTCAGCTCCCCCAAATACTTAAAGGCTTTAACATAGACATATTCTTCTTTACCAGAGGCCTAGGAGACGAAGAGGACGAGCTTGGAACGGAGTTTCTCTGGGAAGCCCCCGACGGAAGCAGAGTTTTAACCGTGTACTTCGCCAAGGGCTACTGTAACGCCAATATGCTCGGTGTCGAAAACCCATATATGGGTAACGTGTGGAGAGCGCCGGACGGCTGGTACACGATTTTTTTCGAAATGTACTTCAGCGAGAAAGAACCGGACTTAGAGAAAGCTAAAGAGAAAACGCTGGAATTAGCCGAGTACTTGCTGCCGAGGACTCCTTCCGGTGTTTTACTATTGATGAATGGGTGCGACCACCAACCCCCTCAAGCTAAAATAACCGAGATTCTAAAATTCCTAAACTCCTCTAGTTTAAAAATAGAATTTGAACATGGGGCTCTAGAAGACTATGTAAAACTAGCCAAGCCCCATGTCGGCAAGCTTAAAATCCACAAAGGCGAGCTTAGAGGAGCTAAAACCCACCCCATCCTAGCAGGGGTACTCTCAACTAGAGCCTACCTAAAACAGCTAAACTACAGAGCCCAGCTCCTCTTGGAAAAATACGCAGAACCCCTAAGCGCTCTCGCTATGCTCGAAGGAATGGACTACCCGACCAAGCCTCTCCTACTGGCTTGGAAGCTCGTCCTCCAAAATCAAGCCCACGACAGCATATACGGCTCGGGCAGCGACCCCGTTCACGTAGACAACGAATCCCGCTTTCTACAGGCCATAAGCATAGCCAGCAATATCGCCTATGAGTCGGCTCGCTACATCGCGGAGCAACACAGCGGAGGCGAGGGCTTATCCGTCTTGGTCTATAATCCTTCAAGCTGGTCTAGAACAGATGTAGTTCTGGTAGCCCTACCAGCGGAAGAGGCGGCAGAAGGTTTAATAGCCGTCGACGATAAGGGCAGTAAATCTCCACTCCAGATTATAGGAGAGGAGGTGTTCGGAAAGAAGATTAAATTAGCCGTTTTCCTCGCGAGAGAGGTTCCGCCTCTAGGGTATAAAGTGTACAGATTAGAGAAGGGAGGCGTGTCTGAGAGGCGTAATTCCGGTAGCCTCCACACGATTGAAAACGAGTATTTCAGAGTGGAGGCTGACCCCGAGAAGGGAGGCGTGCTAAAAATAGTGGATAAGGAGAGCGGCGTGGTCTACGAGGGTTTAAACGTTTTCGTGGACGAGGGCGACGCGGGCGACGAGTATAACTACTCTCCCCCCAAGGAAAGGGATTTAATCGTTGAAAGCACATCCTTTAAAGCTGAAGTCGAGAAAGAAGAGGGTCCCGTAGCCTCAGTGTTGAGGATTAAGCTTGAAATGGAGATCCCTGAAAAGCTTGAAGGGCAGTCGCGGTCGGAGAAAACAGTTAAAGTACCGGTAGTGTCCGAGGTCTTCCTCTACAAGGGTGTTAATAGAATAGATATCAGAACTATGGTCGATAATAAGGCGATGGATCACAGATTTAGAGTTAAATTTCCACTCGGAATAATCTCCGATAAAGTCGCGGCGGATAGCCACTTTTACGTCATAGAGAGGAGCGTTAAACAGGAAAAGAAGGAAAACTGGATAGAAGTAGTCATGACGCACCCCCAGCTCTACTGGGTCGACGTATCCGACGGCGAGAAAGGAGTTACCATAGCCAACAAGGGAATACCCGAATACGAAACTCGAGAAGAAGAGGGTGGAGTTGCCCTATACCTAACGTTGTTCAGGAGTATAGGGTGGCTTTCGCGAGACGACCTCCAGACCAGGAAGGGGCGCGCGGGACCGCCCATACCCACTCCGGGCGCTCAGTGCCTTAGAAAAATGACGTTCGAGTACTCTATAATACCCCACAGGGGCACTTGGCTCTCCTCGAAATCCTACCGGATAGCCAGGGAATTCGCCGAGCCTTTAATGGCCGTACCCCTATACTCCCTGAAGGCTACGTCTAGAATGGGGGTCGGCGTCGAGCCCGCCGAGCTGATAGTTACGGCGTTTAAAAAAGCCGAGGATAATGACGCGTTAATTCTGAGATTCTACAACATCGCTGGCGAGGAGGTAGAAGGAGTAGTCAAGCTAGGCTTCAAAGTCAAAGAAGTATGGAGAGCCAACCTTAACGAAGAACCATTGGAGAAAATCGGAGAAGGAGATATTATCAAAGTAAAAGCAAAACCACACAAAGTATACACACTACTTTTAAAACCCTAACACTATAAATGTCTAAGCCTTAGACTTCTTTACAAATTATAAGCCCGAGTTATAATCGAGAAGCATACTTTTAGCCATACTAGATAGAATGAAAATGCAGCAGATACTGGGTACCTATCCTAATTGGAAGGGATCGGGGTTTATGTTATGCGTATCTCCATGAAATAGGATTATGTTGCTTAATTATTGAGGCAATTTCTTGTTTTTCGCTGAAATTTTAAAATAAATGTCTTATATTTCTCTTTAAAAAGTGTGTAATAATAAAGTAAATATACTGGAGATGTTACTATACTATTATTGGTTAGAATGAAAATAGCTCTAATCATATTTTTAATAGCGATTGTCGCTATAGGGGTTGCGGGAGCCCTGATATACTATTACAAGCTTCAACCCTTTAAAGAAGAACTTCCAGAATATGAGAAAGTCAGCATTGTAGCTTTAAACTACGACTTAGATAAGTACGTGGGCAAGAAGGTAACAGTTGCGGGCTACTACGGACATGGCAAATACTACGGCGAAGACGAGGCGTCCTTTCTAATTCTAGACTATAAACGGCTATTGCTGGACGAGCCTCTGCTATACGGTACGTGGATAAGGCTCGACGGGAATATCCCGCCCGAGGAATACGATGGTTATATAATTCAAGTAACGGGAGTGGTGAAGAAGTACAGTGAAGTATACGGCGGGCCAAGCCTGTACGAGATACCCCTCCTCACAGTCGAGGAATATACAGTTGTATCGGAGACTGAGTATTCCAAGATTAACCACTTTGAGGATTTTAGAGCTGGCGGTTTTTTACAGACTTTAAGAGACAAAGTTAAGGATTGCGACAGAGTTTTGATAATAAGCGGCGGAATCGACAAGCACAACAACCATCCGCGGTACAAGAGGAATATAAAAGAGAAAGCTGAAAAATTGAAAGCTTTCGGCTTTAGAGACGAACAGATAATCATAATATACTACGACGGAAACGACTTCACCGTAGATGGCAAAAACATAGACGTTAAATATAGAGCGACCAAGGAAAACATCAGAAACGTGATACAGCAATTCCTAAGAGAAATGGATCCTTGTTGTACACTGTACATATTCGTTACCGATCACGGCTTCGGCTACGACGAAAATCAAGGGGATGCTTGGGGGGCTTATAAACTTAAAAAGTTGACGGGTGAACCCGACCCCCTCGATCCTAGAAACGGAGATCCTGGTAAGAATTACAGAGAGAGCGAACTAGTTATAGACTGTCGACATTTAAAAGCCAGATATAAAATCTACAACTTCCCTACTGGCACATGGTCTATAGATTACATAGAACACACGAAAACGTATAAGGCTTGGAAGTTTGAAGGAGGCAAATGGAAGTTAAAAGCTGTAGGCAAAGATAAAAATGGAGACGGGAAGATAAGTGAAGCAGAGCTCGGTATCAACTTGGATAATAATCCGGGAACAGATGTTAAAATCGATAAGAGCGATTTAACGGGAATGGACCATTATTATAAAAATTTCAAACTTAACGTGGATGGAGAAAAAGAATATAAAATAGAATATGAAGGCGGGCGCTACAAGATTAAGGTTAAAGATGCTGCTGGCAACTGGCACGTAATCGGCGAAGACACAAATGGAGACAATATTATCAAAGGCGTTGACCTGGACGATGACGGCAGTAAAGACGATGTATTCACATTCCACGAATCGATATGTCTCTACAATGGCGAGGAGCTTTGGGATTACGAGCTGGCTCAATGGCTAAAACCACTACACGACAAGGGAATACACATTTATGTGGAGATGGGGCAGTGTTTCGGCGGTGGCTTTATAAAAAACTTAGAAGGTATTGTAGATAGGATTGTTACAGCTGCTGATGAGAATAGAAAGGCCTATGCAGATAAAGACGGTAGATGGAGTGTTTTCGAACACTTTTTCATACAGAAACTGAGCGAGTTAACGGCTGAGGGATGGGATGAAGCCTTTAGAAAAGCCGTAGAGGAAGACGAGAATAAGCAGAAAGCGGATTACGGCAAGTTCCTAGATACTCCACAACTAGGCAAGCCTCCGGAAAAACCCGACCTTATTATAGAATCTGTTAAGCTTCCAGAGAAGATATGCGTGGACGAAGAAACTCTAGTATCGGTGACTATTAGAAATGTAGGATGGGCTACGGCAGAAAACCCCTATGTAAGGCTTTATGTGAACAACAAAATGATAGAGGAGAAAACTTTAAAGATTAAGTTGAAGCCAAGCGAGACTGCTAAAGTAGAGTTTAAGTGTAAATTTACGGAAAAGGGAAAAGTAAAAGTAAGGGTTGTCGTAAACGAGGTTATCTATCTAATCGGCCCATTTAACGAAGTCTTCATAGATAATAACGAGAAAATAGTTGAAGTTGAGGTAAAAACTCCTGATCTAAAAATCAAGAATATCTCGTACTCTCCGGAGAAAATAGAGAAATGTACGAAAGTAAAATTTAAAGTTGAAGTTGAAAACACGGGGTCCTGTCTGGCCAGAAACTTCAAAGTTAGACTTTTAATCTTAGGCAAAGCTGGAGAAGGACCTCCACCAACAGTCTATACGAACGACTCTAGTGTAAAACTGGTTGAGCCGGGTAAAACCAGGACTATAGAATTCGAGTATCATTTCGAAAAACCTGGAAAGTACATAGTTAAAGCTATAGCAGACCCCGAGAATAAGATAGTTGAGGAGAAAGAGGATGACAACGAAAAAGAGATAGAAATAGAGGTTGTAGAAAGGGAGAAGCTCCCAGACCTAGGAGTTAAGCTTATAGGTCCGCAAACCCTCTACACGGACACCCTCTATAGGTTTGACGCCATAGTAACTAACTACGGGGAGGTGGAGGCTAGCACCACGGTCAAGCTGGAAATCTCGGACGGCAGGGTTTTGGAAAGCGGAGTGGTTCTAGTCCCGCCTGGAGGGAGTATGAATGTAACGTTCTTCCTGAAATTCAGCAGTCCAGGCACGTATACTTTAACGGCTATCGTAGACCCATACGACACGGTCAGAGAAAGCAATGAAGAAAACAACGTATACGAGATGTACGTAGCGGTCTCCGAGAAGCCGCTGCCCGACCTAATAGTATCCTACCTAAAAGTCTACTACACCATATACACGAGCGGGGAGTACAGCTACATAGTTATAAGCAAGGTGGATTTCACCGTGACGAACGCCGGATTTGGAGAATCGCCAGGCGGGATAGTAGTCTACATATGGGTTGACGATCCAGAAAACATTATAGGACAGTACGAGTATCCAGACGAGCTCCAGAGCGGAGGATCCTTCAACTATACTCTAGTATTAGAGTACCAGACAAGCTATGGAACACGCACGGTAGGCGCGACTGTGGACCCTGGCAACCTCATCGAGGAAGCAAAAGAGGATAATAATACTACAACTGTGGAAATCAGCCCCACAGCCGGACAAAAAATAAAAATTGAAAATCTAAATATTCTCTAATTCTCTTTTCTCCTATATTTGTACTCAGCGTGTTTAATGGCTTTTTCCGTTAACTCTCTGTCTAGCGTCTCGCTTAATTTTTTGGATTTTTCGTATGCTTTGTCTATAGCATCGATTAGAATAGCCCTAAAACCCTTCTGTTCCAGTACGTGTATAGCGTCTATTGTAACGCCACCCGGTGTTATGACCATATCCCTAAGCTCCGCCGGATGTTTACCGGCTTTATTCAAGAGGTAGACAGAGCCTATCATAGTGTGTACGGCTAGCTCGCTCGCGACCTCCCTGGGCAAACCGACTTTAAGCCCCGCCAAGAGCATTGCCTCGTAGAACACTAAGACGTAGGCCGGGCCGCTCCCGCTGTACGCCGTTACGGCGTCCATATACCTCTCGTCCACTACTACGCAGTACCCCATACTGTCGAACAACTCCTTTACTCTCTGGAGTTCTTCCTCCGTTACGTTAGAGCCGGGAGATATAGCGGTGGCCGAGTAGCCGGCTATTATACTGATATTAGGCATAGCCCTCACCACTTTTACGTCTTTGACTAACTTCTCGATGTAGGAGGTGGAGATGGCCGCGGCGACGGATATCAGCAATTTGCCCTGGAGCAGGTCCGAAATCTCCTCGAGTACTTCTTTAACTTGGTAGGGCTTAACACATAGAAAAACTATATCCGCGTCTTTCACGGCTTTCCTATTATCCAAGATTATTTCAACGGGCAGGTCTATAGCCTCCCGTCTCCTAGCGGTTTTAACAGTCCCGATTAAATTCCTGTAGCCAGCTTTTAGAAGTCCCCGAAGTATTCCCTCGCCTATCTTACCGACGCCTATAACAGCTATCCTGCAGTTTTTAAACTCGCGCTCCACTCTAGAGCACACGCTCATTAAAGATATTAATTTTTCTTTGAAAAACGGAAGTAAACTAAAAATCTATGAATTCACTCCCCGTACTTTAAAGGCTTATTCATTAAGTTAAGCACGATCCTTATAAAATCCGTACCACGTATCCTGCCCAGCAATCCTTTAGGGGTCGCACCAGCTCGGAGGAGGGGAAGCTCTGTAATCAGATAGCCATACTGGTTGCGGTGCGGTATAAAGCAGTAATTCCAGCAAAGCCTACAGAACTCTTTCGCCAGTTTCTCACTGTCTAGGAAATCGGCGACCATTACGATTTTACCTTTTCTCCGCGCGTAGACTAGGTATTTAAGCGCTGTCGCGGTTTCCTCTACTGGTACCCTGACGCTTTTCCCGTCGCGGAGAGTATACCAGACTTCTTCGCGCAGTAAACCGTCAATAGCGGACAGAAACTTAGGATCCGATAATAGCTCGACAGCAGACCCTATATTTACGAAAACCTTGAATCCCCTACCATATTTTCCCTTAATGGTCATGGAGATGTTAAAGACAGAATCCACTATCAGCTTTGACAAGTTTAAACTAGCCGCCCACTCGAGCCCGTTTTCGCTTACCATTACGCACGCGTCGATGTTATCAAAGTATACGCCGTCAAAGTCCAGCTCGTAAGCTTTACACACCTTCTCCAGACTATCTCATGCCACCTCGGGTTCCAGTATTCGACGAAGTACTCGCCCTCGTACTCCGTCTCTTCGTGAACCCAGTTCTCCCCCCGTATTCTAGGCCAGTAATCCTCCGCTGCTCGGCGTACCCGAAGTTCACATAGGCGAGAACTAGCTCGCTCTGCTTCTTTAGCATCTCTACATCTTTACTGCTAAGCCCCTCCTCAAACTCTAAAACTAGTATCCTAAAATTCCTACCAATAATATTTTCAGGGTTTACTTCGGTCAAGTAGTAACACGCGAAGTCTTTAACCACGCTACGCAACTCCTTCAACACCTCCTCCAACCTGCGAATCGCCCGCTCCTGTCGCTCATAGTAGTCTTCAAGCTCTCCGCCCGACACCGTGTGGTCTACCCAAAAAGCCTCCGTATCCACCACGCCGGAGACCTCCTCTGCAAATCTACTCCAGTTTTCTCCGCTCAACCTAGATAAACGGTAGGAAGCCTCGCCGAGAAGCACCCTATAAATCTCCCACTTCTCCTCGGACCCGGAAACGAGCCTAAGAACTGTCTGGTTAAAACTGTCCACCTCCACGGCATACCCGTCCGCCTCCGCTATGAAATCCGCTAACCTACATATTCTCGCTTTACCCTGCTCAGCCATCTCGGAAAGCTCTAGAATAAGCTCGAGGAATCCTTGAAGTGTCTCCTCGCTCTCCCCAATACCCTCTAGAGCTACAGTTATGATAGTCGGCTTTCCCTCCAAGATAAACTCAATCGGATTTACGCTGGGATAACGGGATGCCTGTACCACAATCACTCCACCACAGTTTAGAAAACGCGTTGAACCCCCATGGCGGGCGATTACATATTCTATACCCGACTGTTTCAGCGCTTTAAGAACCCTATCGTCAATCTCGCCCCAGGGAGCGTCCACAACCCCCGCCAGAGTATTCTCATATTTTCCGGAGAGAAACTCCTGTGCGGCTAGGACCTCTGCCTTCACGATTTCGTCGGGTAGCTTCGTTAAAGCCACATGCGAGTACGTAAAGCTAATAACCGCGTCAGCATCCTCCAATATCCAACCCAGCAGTTCAGGTTTAGCGTTTGTAGGATAGTACGCGACGGAGTACGGAAGAGCGAGGTCTACTAGTTGACGAGCGACCTCTTCCCCAGCTCTTACATGTTCAAGCTTACACGCGCCGACCTCTATCAATATGGCAACAGGCGGCGCCGAGTAATTCTCCGGCAACCAACCGACAACTCGCCGAACGTACTTAAACGACCCAGCCTCTGAAAGCGGAGCACTCTTGTTTACCACTACATAGTAGGTTTCATTAACGTCGAGATCGCACTGAACAAGCGAGAAGTTAACCGTTCTATACTCGCTCCCCCCTAGACATACGGGTCCTACTGGAAGCTTTAGCTCGCACACTAGATCGCCCTTGCTGTCCAGTATGTAAACAACATCAACACATCCAGTATCCGATCCGACATTTCTAATCTTTACAGTCAATGTATCATTAGAGAGAGAAACATCCTCTACAAGCAACATTGCCCGCTGGCTCGGTTGTTCACCGCCAGTATTCTCTAAGCCAAGCTCTCGATTGACGTAGTACAACGTTAAAGCAACCACTACTACAGTTAAAAACACCAAGATCAGGACTGCTTTCCAATTCATGGCAAACTAACAAATAGACAGTACAATAAATTCTTAATGAGAACTATTCGCTTATTCGAGTATTTGAGAAATTTCAACTCGAGACATAGAGTTGTGGTTTTATGGCTTCTCTGAAAGTCTCCGACCATATACAAACCCAAGAAAATGAATGGGAAGCACTGCTCAAACTTCTATAACTTCTAAAATACATAGGTAGCTACAATCGACTTCTAGCAACTATACATAAACAAAATTATATAATGGGTCTATCCGTAGTACAAGAGGGTATGTAGGCCTTGCTAGACGAGGATGAGTTTAGAAGATGGATTAAAAGCGCTAGGCATACGTTAAGCTCGGCGAGGCGCGACCTCAGTGCAGGTGATTTCAACTGGTCATGCTTTAAGGCTCAGCAAGCGGCCGAGTGCGCTATAAAGGCGTTCCTCTGGGGGATAGGCAAGCCCGAATATGGTCACGCGTTGACACGCCTCGTCCAAGGAGTAGGCGATATTCCAGACGATATATATGAGGCTTGCGCTAGGCTCGACAAGTACTATACAGCTCCACGATACGCGGATATGTGGAGCGAGGGTAGTCCCCACGAATACTATACTAGGAAGGAAGCCGAGGAAGCAATTTATTATGCTGAGCTCATTATTAATTTCATTGAAGATAGATGGAAATTCTTGAAGAAAGGCGGAAAGAACGTCAGCGAAGGATAAAGCTAGCTAGAGAATTCGTAGAGGAGGTTGCAGACAGTATCGGTCCCTTAACAGCAGTTGTCATAGGCTCTACCAGTAGAGGAGACTTTAACGCTTGGAGCGATATAGACGTCGTCATCATCTCCGATGTATTCGATGCTAATCCATTAAAAAGATTCGACTTGCTGATACCATTCATTAAACCAGGCATCGAGCCAATCCCCCTCAGAACAGTAGACGTCTACAGACTCGCCGAGAAAAAAGCACCAGTAGTTAAAGAGATAGTTGAGGGCATAGTAATCAGAGATGACCTAGGAATAATTAAAAAACTGAAAATATTTCTCAAAGAATAAATGCAAATATAATAGCATAACATGGCTACCAACAAGATACAACCGAGGAAATCTTAGGAAAAGACGAACTTGACTTCCCACCGCCAACATTCTCCAAGCCGGATCTTTAACAAGCACGCCTAAACTAACACCCAATTTCCAAGCCAGATCCTCAACAACCTGCCCGAAACAGCTACAAGTTAAAGAAAGACTAAGTAAATACTATACATAGTGGTGGAATCGTGGGGACTCTAACAGTAGTTATAAGCGACGACCTTGAGAAGAGGCTGCGAGAACATCTCCGCAGAACAGGCAGGACCAAACGCGTCTCTCTCTCAAACATAGTGGAGAAAGCTCTCAGAATCTACCTAGACTCCGTCGAGTACGAGCAACAAGTTTTCTACGCCGAAAAAGACGGAGCGATAGTAGCTAAGGCTCAATCACTCAGAGAACTCGCAGACAAACTAAAGAAGCTAAACATCGATCCGAGAAGCGTCAAAATATACTCGACGAAAACTCTAAGAGAAGGGAGAAAGCTCAGGCTAAGAGGAAACTCGAAGGCTTTAACACGGAGTCTAGACGAGAATTGACCAGTTTATATGTTTCTTTGCGTATTTTAGACGTGATGGGTATTACCGCTGAGGAGATCGTGGAGCTGTTCGAAAAAGATGCTAGGTCTAGGAAGAGGCTAGCGGAATTGTTAACGTCAGAGCCGGACATACGGCTAACAAACTTCCATTAGCTGGTGGGCTGGTTTTGCGGTTTTCGGTTTTAGCGAACACACCTTAATCTATCATATGAAAGAATTTCAACTTCCCACGCAGCCCACACCAGCCAAAACCAATCACAACATAAAAGATCACGGGAAACATTACTATCCTAACCCACAATACATAGATAAGAATATAAAAATGCTAACTATTTTTTCTATGTGGCAACAGTTAGATTGCCTGCGAGAATCGGCAATCTTCAAATTCTAAGGCTTTTGGGCGAAGGAGGTTTCGCCAGAGTCTATCTGGCTAAACACTTGGTGTTGGATAGATTTGAAGCGGTTAAGATTCCTAAAATGGAGATTTTAACGCCGCAGCTGGTAGAGGAGATGCTGCAAGAAGCCAAAACACAGGCGAAGCTCATACACCCGAATATAGTACAGATATATGATGCTGGCATAGAAAACGGAATACCCTACATAAGAATGGAATACATGCCCAACGGAAGCCTAAGACAACTAATCCAGAAAAGAAAACTCACAGCAGAAGAAGCAGAAAAACTAATGCTAAAACTCCTAGAAGCAATAAACTACGCCTGGACTAAGCATAAGATAGTACACGGCGACATAACCCCAGAAAACATACTGTTTGACGCGGAGTGGAATCCCAAGCTTGCAGACTTCGGAATAGCCAAGAGACTAGAGAAAACAGAAACCACCAGAACCATATCCTTTATTAGGGGTAAGCCGGCCTACATGCCCCCAGAAGCATTCACTGGAAACTACCTACACCAAACAGACGTATACATGCTAGCAAAGACAATAATAGAAGCAATAACAGGCAAAACATACCCAGAAGAAGAAAAACTAGGAAAACTAGCACCAATAATACAAGAAATGCTAAAACAAAACCCAACAAAACGGCCAACAGCAAACCAAATAATCAAAAAACTAAAACAAAAAACAACAACGACGCCTATACCACCTGCTTCTCTAACGCGCTCATCCAAGTCGCCTATCCAAGTCCTGAAGGAGGTTTTGAAGAGTAGAGGTTTTGTCCAGTTGTCTCAGCTCGGAGATTTAAGTAATTATGCCAAGTCACTGGCAGATCTAGGAGAAGCAGTACAGATAGAAGATGCCTTGTACTCTGCAGAATACCTAAAGGAAATATGGCAGAAACATGGACGACAAATACAGAAACTGCTCAAAAAGGGATATACAATACAGCAAATAGCAGAAACACTAGCAATACCACCCCAAACAATAAACCCAGGAATAACAATAAAAACCATCCTAAACCTACCAATCCAAACAAAAACACTACAACACAACGACTGGGTTTTGTCTGTTGCTTTTAGCCCTGACGGCAAAGTGCTTGCAAGCGGCTCAGAGGATAGAACTGTCCGAATTTGGTTTTAAATCTCTGTTTTGGTAGTTGGTGTAGGTTTAGAAGCCTTTATGTCATTGGGGCGTTTCTTTATTTTCTGAGTGGTTGTTTCCGTGTATTGTTGGCAGGTTTGTGGTGTTGAGGCTTAGCATGTATGGTTTATCTGGTGGTTTTCGAGATTTTTTCTATGAAGGCGTTTAGTTTCTGTGTTATTTCCTGTATCTTTCTTTTTATTTTTAGGAGGTTTTCTCTATTGTAGACTATTTTTCCGTTTACTATGGTTGTTGCGACGTCGGCGCCTGTAGCTGAGTAGACTAGTGATGAGAGTAGGTTGTCTTTTCTCAGGGGTTGCAGGTGGATTGAGTTGGCGTCTATTAGCGTTAGGTCTGCCGTGTAGCCTTCCGCTATTTTTCCGATTTTTTCTCTTATGATTTTGCCGCCGTTTACCGTCGCGGCGTGTAGGGCGTCGCCTGCGTTGACTTCGGCGTCCCAGTAGTTGTTGCGTTGTAGTAGGACTGTGTATTTCATTTCTCTAAACATGTCTAGGCAGTTGTTGGTAGCGGCTCCGTCCGTTCCTAATCCGACGGTTACGCCGCTTCTCACTGCTTCCTTGAAGGGGAAGAAGCCCGCTGTTGCGAGTTTCATGCTGGAGGTTGGGCAGTATATGATGCTGGCTTTTTTCCTTTTTATGAGTTCTATCTCCCAGCTGGTAACCCATCCCAGGCGGATTAAACGTAGCCTACTGGAGAGGAGTCCGAGCCTGTCCAAGTATTCTACGGGGAATACTCCGTGTTTTTTCCTACACTCGTAGACTTCCCGCCTAGTCTCGGATACGTGCATGTAGACGTCCGCGTTTCTATTATCTGAGAACTCCTTAGCCATTAGGAGCGTCTCCTCCGAGCACGTATAGATCGAGTACACGTTGACTATTGGCTTTACGAGAGATAAGTTGCCGTATTTCTTGTAGAATTCCTCGAGTTCTCTAAGTACTTCACGTGGGTCGTAGAAGTTATCGGCGAAAACCGGTCCTAGCGCGGCCCTAACGCCGGCTTCAACGGCCGCTTTTGCCGCTTCTTCGGGGTAGAAGTACATGTCTATGAAAGTTGTAATGCCAGAGGATAACATCTCGTATATCGCCAGTTTAGACGCCAGGTAGACGATACGCGGCTCTAACCTAGCCTCTGCAATCCAGATTTTCCTCAACCACTCGTCTAGCTCAGCATCATCGTAGTAGCCGCGGAACAGTACCATAGCCGCGTGAGTGTGGCAGTTGACGAGCCCTGGCATCACTACCTTATCGGAGCAATCGACTACTATCCCCGTCTTCCTCAAGTGCTCGCCTATAGCCTCTATCTCTCCATCGCAGATTAAGACGTCCTCGCCGCATAGTACTTTCCCGTTCATCGTCGCTATGTACTTGCAGTTTTTTAGCAAAATCTCCTCGGTCATATGCATCAACTCAACTCTCAACAATATTTTCAGTATACATTATATTTAGTTCTATACTTTCCGAGAGTCAAAACCTGCTTAATACGTTATTAAGGTGAGGAATCTCTGTCTAAATTATAGCGGAAAAGAGGGAAAGGCGATAATAAATACTTTTTGATACAATATTAGTAACCTTGGGTTCGGCTAGATATAAGGTACTTGAATTAAAATTGATAGTTAAAATGGTTGTGTTTCTCTTAAATATTCGTCTAGGCAATATTCCATCTCCTAGCCTCGTGGGAAATAAGCCGTAAATTCAACTCGTTAAAAGAGAAACTAAAAGCTCTTAGAGGAATCGGGGGACACGGGCAGGGTTTCTTTTAAAAGAACGATGCAAAGTTTGCCGTTTAGGTATGGTAAAATCTTAAAGAAAAATAATAAAAGTATTACCTGTTGCTTAAAGAGTAACACTTAAATAAACAGCATAAAATAGTGAAGTAGTGGATGAGTCGGCTATCAGCGGAGGGTACACGGTGAAACTCGTTTTTATAATCGGCTACGGCGGCCGCGCCGCTCCTCTGCTCGAAAAAGCCCTACGGGAGATCAGTTCAGCACACAGTTTTAAGTACTCGGTTTTCACGGACCAGAATCTATACGCGGAGCATTCGGGGGAAATAGCTGAGGCTAACGCTGTGTTCTTGTACACCTATAAACTCCCCCGCGAAGTCGAGGAGGTTTTGAAAAAGCATAGAGGCGTCGTCGTGAGCATACAACCCGACTTCATGTATCTCTCAAAGGCGCCCCCAGAAGCCGTAGAGAAAGCCGTTAAACTCTACAAGCTTGGAGGCTACGATAATCTCAAATCGCTCGTTTTCTTAATGCTCAAGCTTTCCGGCTTAAAAGTTCACGTACCCGAGCCTAGAGAAGTACCTTGGCACGGCATCTACCACCCTAAGCTGGGAACTTTTACTTCGCTTGAGGACTACTTTAACGTGTACGAGTACGGCTCTAGGAAGCTTGTAGGCATACTTTTCTACAGGAGCGATTGGCTTTACGGAAGTACTATAGTAATTGATAAGCTAGTCTCTGCCCTGGAGGCGAAGGGGCTAGGTGTTGTCCCCGTCTTCACCTATAGTTTTAGAGACGTAAGCGTGGGCAGTCCTTCCGCGGACGATAGTATACGGAAGTTCTTTCTAAAAAATGGGAAACCCGTTATCGAGGTTTTAGTAAACTTGACGAGTTTCTTCCTACTCGATAGGAAGGAGAAAACGCAACCCGCCGGCTTTAAAACAGCTAGCGGCCTAGAGCTTTTAAAAAAGCTTAATATTCCCATACTTCAAGCGGTCAAATCCTACTATAGAAGCAGGGAAGAGTGGCTAAACGACGAGCAGGGGCTCGACTATATGAGCCAGGTATACGGGGTTATAATGCCCGAAGTTGACGGGGCTATACAGCCGATATTCATATCTGGAAGCCGAGTGTCTGTTGACGGCGTAAAACGCTACGAGCCCGTAGAGGAGCACGTCAACTACCTAGCCAACGTAGTTGATAAATGGGTTAAACTACGCGACAAGCCTCCGAGCAGGCGTAGAGTAGCGATAGTACTAATAAACCCTCCGTGTAAGGGGTTGGAGGCGAATATAGCGGTGGGCATGGGCTTAGATGTCCCCGAGAGCGTAGTGAGGCTTCTCTGGAGGCTTAAGGAGTTGGGCTACGACGTCGGGGAGTGGCTGCCAGAGAGCGGGGAGGAACTGGTCAAGATCATCATGGAGAAGAAGGCTATAAGCGAGTTCCGCTGGACCCCGGTGGAGGAGATAGTGGCTAAAGGTGGCGCAGCGTCTTTTGTGGATAGGGGGCAGTATATTGAGTGGTTTAACGAGCTGCCCGAAGAGGCTAGGAGGCGTATGGTAGAGGAGTGGGGAGACCCCGTAGACGTTCTCGAAGGCAGAGCTCCCAAAGAGCTCGCGGGGATGGTTTATAACGGCAAGTTTGTCGTGCCCGGCGTCCTCTTCGGAAACATCCTAATAACGCCGCAGCCTAAGCGGGGATGTGCGGGCGCCAGGTGCGACGGTAAGGTTTGTAGAATCCTGCACGACCCGACGATACCTCCTCCCCACCAGTGGCTCGCCGTTTACAGGTGGATAACCAGGGTGTTTAAAGCCGATGTCGTGATACACTTCGGCACTCACGGATACTTGGAGTTCCTGCCCGGGAAGGGCGTGGGTTTAAGTTGGCTTTGCTGGCCCGAGATAAGCATAGACGATGTGCCGCACCTATACGTCTACGTGGTATCTAACCCTATGGAAGGCGTCGTGGCAAAGAGGAGGGGGTATGCGGCGCTCGTAGACCACTTATACCCGCCTATGTCCATGGCCCGCGTGCTCGACGAAATAGACGTCCTCCTAACTCAGTACTCGAAGGCGAAAATGCTCGGGGATGAGGCTAGGATGAGGTTTGTGTTCGAACAGTTAGTCAAGAAGGCTAAAGAGTGTAATATACCTGTAGGGGACGGCGCGGATATGGATCAAGTCGTGGATGAGATCCACCGCTACGTAGACCTAGTTCGAGGTTCGCAGGTTAACATGGGCCTTCACGTGCTGGGCGCGCCTCCTAAAGGTAAGAGGCTAGCGGAGTACGTGGTAGCCGCCATGGCCTACGACTCGTACTTTTGCCCCAGCATAAAGAGGGTTTTAGCCGAGTACTTGGGCTTAGACTACGACGAGCTTAGGCGTAGCCCGCTCGAGTATAACGCCAAGCTAGGCATGGTCAATAAAGATGTTCTGACCAGGTTGGAGGAAGCGGCCGTGTATATCGTGGAGAAGCTACTGGAGTTGGGAGATGTTCCCGACGCTGAAGTTTTAAAAATTGTCGAGGAGGGGGTTTCTAGGTGTCTCACTTAAAAGTTTTTACAGAGAAGGAGAGGAAGGTCGTAGAGGCTTTTAGGAAGGCTCTGCAAGTAGCTAAACTGATAGAAGAGTGTAGTCGAGAGCTGCCGGCGCTGTGTCACGGAATTTCTGGAGGCTATATCGAGCCGGGTGCTTCGGGCGCGATTACTAGGGGCAAGTTTGAGATTTTGCCTACTGGGAGGAATTTCTACGCTGTAGATCCTAGGGCTATACCGACGCCGGCCGCGTGGAAGGTAGGCGTGGAGACCGCCGAGAAAGTTCTCAAACACTATTTAGAGCATCACGGGAAATACCCCGAAACAGTCGGTTTTGTCCTGTGGAGTATCGACGCGTACAAAGCGGACGGCGAAGAACTATCACAGATACTGTACCTGCTGGGAGTAAAGCCCGTGTGGAGGGAAGACGGGACGATAGCGGGCTTAGAGGTTATCCCGCTCGAGGAGTTAGGGAGGCCTAGAGTGGATTGTCTCGTTAGGATAAGTGGTATAGTCAGGGATACGTTGCCTAACTACATCTACTTAATCGACGAGGCTGTTGAGAAGGTGGCGTTGCTAGACGAGCCATTGGAAGCGAACTTCGTTAAAAAACATTACCTAGAGCACGTGGAAAAACTCCAGAGAAACTTGGGGCGGAGCTTAGCGGAGGAGCTCGCCATGTACAGGGTGTTCTGTGCTCCGCCGGGCGCCTATGGAGCGGGCGTAAACTTGGCGGTTGAAGCGTCGGCGTGGAAGAGCGACGAAGACCTCGCGAAGGTCTGGGTTCAGTGGAGCGGCTACGCGTATGGGAGGAAAAAATACGGTGTAAAGGCGCACGCTGTCCTCTTGGAGACCCTTAGAACCGTTGAAGTAGTTTCGAGAAATCATATAAGCGATGAACACGACATATTCGGGTGTTGCTGTTACTTCGCCTATCATGGGGGCTTCTACAACGCGGCGAAGGCGGTATCTGGTAGGGAAGTCGAGGCGGTACAGGTCGATACTAGGGATATTTCAGACCCGAAAGTTGTCGATATGAAGTTGGAGATAGAGAGGATAGTTAGAGCTAAATTGCTAAATCCCGCGTGGATCGAGGAAATGAAGAAACACGGCTATAGAGGCGCCAGCGAGTTCAGCAGGAAGATACTACACCTCTACGGTTGGAGCGCTACGACGAAGCTCGTAGATAAGTGGGTTTACGACCAGATAGCTGAGAAGTACGCGCTGGACGAGGATATGAGGAAGTGGTTCGAAGAACATAATCCGTGGGCTTTAGAGGAAATCGTGAGGAGATTGTTGGAAGCGGCTAAACGCGGACTCTGGAAGCCCTCCGAGGAAATGCTGGAAAAACTCGAGGAAGTATATAGCGAGATAGAAGGGTTAATGGAGGAGTTGACTACTGTCGAGGGCGAGCATCAAGGAGGCGGAATCGCCGTGTATACCGCTGAAGACGACGAGCATTGGATCGAAAGTATTAGAGAGGTGGAGAAGCTATGGTCTGCGGTCAAGAGAGAAAAGTAGTATTCCCGTTCTCCGCCATAGTAGGGCACGAAAAAGCTAAACTAGCGCTGCTCGTAGCAGCGGTAAACCCCCTAGTAGGGGGCGTACTGCTTAGAGGCGACAAAGGAACCGGGAAGTCGACGATGGTTAGAGCGCTGGCGGACGTCCTGCCCGAAATTGATATCGTCGCCGACTGCCCCTTTAACTGTAACCCTTGGAACCCGCTTGAAATGTGCGACTGGTGCTACCATAGACACTCCCACGGCGAGAACTTACCCGTTAAAAAAGTCAAAATGAAAGTCGTAGATCTGCCCCTAAGCGTCACCGTGGACAGGCTCGTAGGCACGCTCGACGTCGAGAAAGCTATAAAGGAGGGCGTAAAGGCTTTAGAGCCGGGCCTGCTGGCTGAGGCTAATAGAAATATACTGTATATAGATGAAGTTAACTTGCTCGACGACTATATAGCCGACGTTTTGCTAGACGCCGCGGCGATGGGATGGAATATTATCGAAAGAGAAGGAGTATCGGTGAAACACCCAGCTAGGTTCATCCTCGTAGGCAGTATGAACCCTGAAGAAGGAGAGCTCCGTCCCCAAATTCTCGACCGTTTCGGCCTTGTAGTAGACGTGCAGGCTCCAATGGACCCCGAAACTCGAATAGAGATAGTCAAGAGGGTCGAGGAGTTCTACGCTGACCCAGACGCTTTCTACCACAAATACGAGGCGAAGCAGATTGAGCTTAGGGAGAGAGTAGTGAAGGCTAGGGAACTCCTGCCTAAAGTCGAGATCAGCGAGGACTTATTGAAGCTTCTCGCGGAGACCATTGTCAAACTTGGCGTAAGGACTAATAGAGCGGAAATCGTTACGGTTAGAGCGGCTAAGGCTATAGCCGCGCTTAACGGTAGGATACGGGTCAACCTGGAAGATCTTAAAAAGGCAATGGAGTTATCGCTACCCCACAGGCTTAGAGCTCGCCCATTTGAAAAACCCCCGCTGGAAAAGCTCCGCGAGGCATTGAACGAGCCGGAGAGAGAGGATAAAGAGGAACACCACGCCCACGAAAAGGAGAGAGAACGAAACCAGGGGTCTTCATCTGGAATTCAGAACCTGGACGCCGTAGGCGGCTTAGAAAGGACATTTAAGCCTAGCGGAGAGGATGTGTACCTGCCCCCCGAGGCGAGGAAACGAGTTGGAGAGTCTGTTAAGAAATCTTGGAGAGGTAGTAGGAGCGAGTGGAGAACTGTGGTAAACTACCCTCACGGAATGGCTATTTCGTACGTTGTCCCCAAGAGCTTGGACGAAGTTGTAGATATCGACCTGCTCGGAACTATAAAAGCCGCGGCTCTTCGCAGCCAGCGGAGCGGGAGAGTATTCAAACTGGAAAAGGAGGATATTAGAGTCCGAGTTAGG
Source organism: uncultured Thermofilaceae archaeon (assembly GCA_964501905.1). GTDB lineage: Archaea > Thermoproteota > Thermoprotei > Thermofilales > B69-G16 > B69-G16. The sequence continues at coordinate 27,329 of CAZCTW010000008.1, forward strand.
AGGACGAGAGTCCCTAGATTGACCGTGCTCCTCCTAGACTCCAGCGGCAGTATGGCAGTCGCTAGGAGAATAAGCTTAGCCAAGAAGATAGCATGGGAGTTAACTGAGAGAATGTACGTGAAGAGGGACTCTGTGGCGTTAATAGTATTTAAGGGGAGAGAAGCTAGCATCGTAGTCCCCCCGACGCGCAGATATCTAGACGTTATAGAAGCCCTAAACGCCGTGCCGACCGGCGGCAGAACTCCTCTCTCCGACGCGCTCTATAAATTGCTCACCATGGCTAAAACCGTGAAGATGAAAAACCCGTGGACGCAGGTAAAAGCGATACTCATAACCGATGGAAAAGCCAACGTACCCCTTGGCTTAGCGAATAGCTTGAAAGAGGAAATAGGGAATCTTTCCAAAGCCTTAGAGAAGCTGGGCTTAGAAATGGAGATATACGACACGAGGCCCAGTGGAGTCTTGGAATTCTCGAAAAGCTATATCGACTTAATAGCCTTCACCTGTAACGCTAAGGTCTATAAGGCAGGTTGAATTGAACCAATTTGCGCTAAAATTCGTCCAGACAATACTCCAAGTTCTCTTATTCACGTTTACCGGATTTCTAATTGCGTCGCTCGTAGTCGAGTATAGGATTTTCGATAAATTCTCCCGTAAAATGATAAAGTTAGCGAGGCTCACAAACATACATCCAGCGGCGCTAGCCGCCGTTTTAGGATATGTCGCGGGACCTAGAGTAGCCCATGGAGTTCTCTCCGAGCTGCTCTCCGAGAGGAGAATTAGAGAGGGAGACGTATTCTCGGCAATACTAATAGCTAGTTTCCTCTGTAGAGTTTACATTATAATTAGGTGGTTTTTACCCGTAGTTTTACCCCTCCTCGGACCAGGACTCGCTTTCACTCTACTCTCTTTCAATTTAACAATTGATTCTATCCTATTAGCTACCGGCTTCCTATACGCCAAGCTTAGGCTACGGCCACCCCAACTCCAAAATATAAGTGAAAACTTCGAAAACGTGGAGGACGCGAACAATCCGTCTCTTAAAAGGGCATTAGAAAAAGCCATCAAGAACTTTGCTAAATTCGCTTCTAAATACGTGCTCCTATCGGCCGCTATAGGCGCGCTTTTAGTACTAGGCTTTTTCGAAATCTTAAACGAAGTATTAAAACCGTACATGGTATCAGTAGGGCTAAGCCCGAAAGCCGCGGTAATAACAGGCGTATACCTACTCCAACCTTCCGCCGCTCTTATACTCTGTAGCAACATGCTAGTTGCTGGCGAAGTAACGCCGGTTCAGGCGCTTCCAGCAATACTCCTCGGCTCAGCGCTTTTCATGCTCTTCCACGACGGGTTGAAAAACGTCCTACCCTACTATACCTCGGTATACCCGAAGAGGCTGGCTTTTAAGCTCCTCCTCATAAAAATAGTCGTTCCGGCTATCTTCTATGCTTCTTTGGCGATTATCCTCTGCCGGTTTTAAGTCCCTTAGTATTACCATATTTCACTTTGGTAACACTTAAATATTCGCGAACCTAAGGTATATCCCGACTGAATTTCACCTGGGGATAAAAATGGCCGAGAAAAAGGCGGGTGAACGCAAATTCTCGCCTAAACTTTTGGCAGTAATTGCGATAATAGCGATTCTAGTAGTGGTTTCACTTATTACCGGGTGGCAGTTGATTCAAGCCCAGCAGCAGCTAGCCGAGCAGCAGGAACAGCTAAAGCAGCAAGAAGAACGGCTCAAGCAAACAGAGGAGGAGTTGCAAAGACAACAGGAGCAGCTAAAACAGACACAGGAGGAGCTACAGAGGTTAAAGACACCCTACGAGCTCGTCGCTTCCCTAATCCTCAAGAATAAAGATGAAGTCGTTAAGGATAAGAAGTACGCCAGCGCCAGCAAGTGGCAGCTTAGCACCTATTCAGCTCTCCTGTTTACACCCGACGAGAAGTACCTTGTCGTCGCCGACTACAAAAACAAAGTCATATGCTTGGATAGTGACGTCGGCAAAGTTGTTTGGGAGCGGGAATTCCCCGAGAGAATGGGATACTCCATATGCATGAGCCCGGACGGCGCGTACGTATACATAGGCTTTAGGAGTTTAGGCGGAGAGCTCACCTGTCTCAAAACCTCGTCCGGCGAAGTCGTCTGGGAGTGGAAAGCTTCTGAGGATTTAGGACCGGGAGATCCCAAGTACTACAGCTACTATTGGCCCACCATTTTCTCGATACAGGTAAGCCCCGACGGCGAGCACATCTACGTAGTAGCTAGAAAAATGGAGAAACAGGGAAAGACTAAGGTGAACATCGCCAGGGCCTACTGTATCGACGCCGCGAGCGGGGAGATCGTGTGGAAGTACCCGCAGGAAGGCTTTATCGACTCCTGTATACCGCACGCGACTTTAAGCTCTGACGGAAAGTACTTCGCGTTCCAAACTTGGTGGTATGGAGAAGAATGGGGACCGTATAAGGTAGTGGTCCTCGACTCGGCCTCAGGAGAACTTCTCTACGTAGTCGACGTGAATAAAATCATATGCGAAGCCTTCCCCGATAACCCAATTAAGCCGCCGACCGCCTGGCATGGAGCAGACTTCTCCGGCGACGGAGAGAAACTCGTGATCGTAGCGAGGAGCGGAATCCTCATAGTAGTCGACCACAAGAAGTCGGTGGAGACTGGCGAGCCGATCATTAGCAAAGTGATAAGACTTTCCACGCCGCTGCCCGCAGACGTGATAACTAAGGAGGGCAACCTAACCCAAGGCTATATCTACGCCTACACGGGTTACGTGAAGTGTGTAGAGGACAAGATCTTCGTATTTTCAAGTAACACCTATGCCTTTGGAGTAAGAGGCGGCAGACCAGCGCTAGACCACCCGAACGCCTCTAAAGTCTTCGTCTTCGACTCAGCCCTTGAGCTGTTGTGGGTATACGATATGGGTGGAAAAGTCGGCTACGGCTTCAACTTCATAGGCTACAGCGCGGACGGCAGGGTTATCGCGATACCCGTAGGGCAGAACTGGATAAAAATGAGCAACGACCCGAGCGGGGTCCTCGTGTTCGACTTGTCGCGGAAAGGAACGATATACGATAAAGTGCTCTTCAGGTACCACACGGAAGGCACGGCTATAGCCGCCGCAGTGAGCAGCAAGGGCCGCTATGTCGCCGTAATCGAGTTGCCTATAGACGTGGCGCCGCCGGGTTCGCCCGTTAAAATAGTTGGAGAGTATAGGCTCTTGCTATTCAAGCTAAACGTCTAGGGAGGTAACTAATGGAAAAGCTCCCGCTAATATTCGCCTTTTTATTTTTTTGTATAGCTATCCTGCCTGGTTTAAATTGTAAACCCGTAGATGTAGTTGTCGACTTCCAATTCCCCCTCGGAGTTAGATACGAGGAGGTACATGTTGAGAAAAACTCCCACCTAGTGGGTTGGCTAACGCTGACCGAGTTCGGATATGAAGAATTACAGTTAACTCTAGAACTTCGCCTACCCGAAGGCTTCGAGCTAGCCTCGTCGTCGCTCGGCTATACAAAAACCGGCTACACTTACTCTCTAAAACGCACAGTTAAGGAGACCATTCCGCTAACGTGGAGCTTTATCGTCAAAACCCCCGACGAGATTGGAGTATTCCCGGTAAACTTGACGGTCACTCTGGAGCATCAAGGCGAAGTCGTATATTCGGAAACTTTCTCGAGAATTTTATTTCTCGGGCTAAAGCCGAAGTACAGCGCCTCGATTAGCGTAAAAGCCCCCTGCAACCCCGACGGTTCCTTCGACGCTAAGATGTGTACGGGCGTATTCGTAGTCGAGGAGTTTTCGGAAAACCCAATCCTATACTTCCTGGGTTTAATGCGCAAGTATACCTCGTTGATAGGTTTTTCTAGGATCGATGTAGACCTCGGAGACAACGCTAGCCTACTGCCAGTCACGCTGGAGGTTACTCTAAGCTCGGTAAGCGGAGAGCCCGCCGAGGGGATTACTCTAGTCCACCCAGGCTTCGAGAGCGAAGGAGCTGAGGCGAAATCCAGCCTATCCATATACGTTAAAGCCGACGAGAAAGGGCGAGTATCCGCCGTCGTGCCGCTAATAGCCTTAAAAGACCTCGACGAGTTAGAAGGAGACTATCGGCTAAAAATACGCGTTAGAAGGCTCGGCTCCAGCATAGAGCTAGGCGAGGCCGAGTTTCCCGTGAAAGTAGTTGTGATTAGGCGCGGCGACGTAGGCTGTCTGCTCGTCGGGGCGGCATCGGCGATAGCTCTACTCGCTGCGATATTCCTCGATGCTTTTAAAAAACTTTCAACTCTAGAAGTAGCGTACGCGGCTCTCTCAGCGTCTCTAGTCTTCGCTATAGCCGTAATCCCAGGCACAATTATATGGCCTATAGCCCAGGCTCTCCTAGGCCCCTTCGACTGGATTTTAACGGGAGTCCTCTACGCGTTCCTAATGTACGCTATCTACGGAGCCATGGTGAAAACCTCTCCCCGACCCGGAGTTTTCACTCTAGCAATTACGACGAAGTGGCTACTGTATCTTTTTGTCTTCGGCGTTAGAAACCCATTTATGAGCCTTATATGGCTAGCTACAACAGCTTTCATAATGGAGCCCCTACTCTATGTTTTCGGCGGCACGAGGAAGGGGGCTACGCTGGGCATAGCGTCGGCCTTCGCCCTAGGCCGCTTCGTCGACGCGTACGTTGACATGAACCTCTACATGATATTTTATAGACTGTTCTATGCCCAGTGGTACATCAACTTATACTGTTTAGGCGCTTCCATCTACACATTTACCGGCGCCGTACTTGGCTGTAAGCTCGCGGAGAAGCTCAGAGGTGTTAGCCATGAATAGCGTGGTCGTGCTTAGAAAGGTCGAGGTTAAATACCCCGGAGAGGGGAAACCGAGCCTAAAAGTAGGCGAGTTGACGATAGACGATGGAGAATTTGTCCTCTTGCTAGGGGCTTCCGGCTCTGGGAAAAGCACGCTGTTGAAACTACTCTGCGGCGTTATCCCCTGTTACCAAAAAGCCGAGGTAAAAGGCGAAGTCGAGGTATTGGGGGGAGATCCTCGAAGAGAGGGGCTTTCAGGAATGGTCTCTAGAGGGGCAGCTATAGTATTGCAGAACCCCGACGCCCAACTTTTCTCAGCTACGGTCGAGTCGGAGGTGGGCTTCGGCCCGGAGAACTTAGGGTTGTCTAGAGGCGAGGTGGAAAAACGGGTTAAATGGGCTCTAGGCGTCGTAGGCATGACGGATTTTAGACATAAAGACACAGTTAGCCTATCGGGAGGGCAGAAACAGCGTACGGTCATAGCCAGCGTTTTAGCTTTAAAACCTCGACTATTGCTCCTCGACGAGCCGGTTAGCCAGCTCGACCCCCAAGGCTCCTTATCGGTGATGGCTTGTATAGGGCAACTGCCGGAGAAGGTGGGTTGCGGAGTTATCTTAGCTGAGCACCGGCTACACGACCTCTACGCCGCCGGTATTCTCCGGGAAGACGTCAGGACAGTAGTTCTCGACGATGGGAGGATAATGTTCGATGGAGAACTCAGGAAAGCAGTGAACAAAGGCGTTTTAGAAACTTGCGGAGTGAGAGAGCCGGGTATTTTTAAAGTCGCTAGAAAGCTCTACGGGAGCGTGCCTACATTCAAGAGGGAGGAGTTGATTAAAACTCTCGCAGGCAGGGAATCCCCCTATAGTAGCAGCGCGCAGAGCCTTCAAGACCATGTTCTTGTAAAGGTCGACGATTTATGGGCTAGGTACGGCAGGAGAGGCGCGTTCGTGCTCAAGGGAATTAGTTTTGAGATTAGGAAAGGAGAAATGGTCGCTCTTATGGGCCCGAACGCTTCGGGGAAAACCACTTTAATGAGAGTGCTATCCGGCCTACTTAAGCCGGTAAAAGGCAACGTTATCTTCGACTTAAACCCTAGGCGCGACATAGCCTACGTCCCGCAGAACCCCGACCTCTACCTAGTCTCTGACAGCGTCGCGGAAGAATTCAGGCTCAACCCTAGGGGGAGCTTCGACGAAAAGTTCATCAATTTCCTAATCGGCGAGCTGGGGCTAGAAGGTCTACTCGGTAAACACCCCCACGCTCTCAGCCGCGGTCAAAGGTTTAGAGTCGCGGTCGCCGCGGCGCTCGCAGGTAAGCCTAAATTAGTCATGCTGGACGAGCCTACAACAGGGCAGGACGAGAGGAACATAGATGCGTTAGCCCGAATCCTCGAGAGCTACCTCGCGGAGCGGGAGGCGTGCGCTTTGATGAGCACTCACGACGTAGAATTCGTCCTCCACAACTGCTCCAGGGTTATCGTGCTTAAAGACGGTGAAATAATCGCCTCCGGCCCCCCACGGAAAATCTTGAGAGATGGGAATATCATCGAAAAAGCCTGTCTCAGAGTTCCCGACGAGGTGTTAGCGGGGATATGGAGTTGATAGAGTTAACGCGGTTGGAAGAGTCTCCTCTCCGCCGCCTTAACCCCGTATCTAAGCTCGTGCTAGTAGTTTCTATAGCGGTTTTGGCAATTACGATAGATAATGTGGATACGTTAAAACTCGTGTGTCTAGCATCTCTCCTAGTATACTCTCTAGCCAAGCCGAGCTTAGCCAGGATAAAACTAACCGCGTTCCTCTTAGCGCTAACCGTGTGGGGTACAGTTTTCAGTCAAGCCCTGTTCTACAGCGGCTACCCCAGAACGCCGATAGTCGAGTTAGTATCTCCGGAAACTCCGGTAATCGGTTGGATAACGGGAGGTATCTACGTCTACCTCGAGGGAGTAGAGTACGGCTTAAAACAGTCTATTAGGCTAATCGCGTCGCTGCTCGCAGGCCTGGCAGTCGCCTGGACTACCGATCCTAAAGACTTCCTGATATACCTATCCGGCGTGGGTATTTCGAAATCTTTAGCTCTCTCCACTATGATATCCTTCCGCTTCATACCCATCTTCGCTTCAGACGCCTCATCAACGCTAGCAGTTCTAAAACTCAGAGGCGCTGGAATTAGCAAGGATAAACCGGCTTCGATGCTTAGATATGCTAGGAAGTTTCTTACACCTCTCTACGCGGCTTTGGTGAGGAGGGCTAGGACCTTATCAGTGGCTATAGAGAGCAGGGGCTATGGGCAGTCTAAGAGGCGCGTAAAGTACGAGTTAAAATTCACGAAACTAGACTACGCGGTTATCATAGCGGTGCTTGCCGTAACTCTACTAATCGTATCTATTAAAACCCTCTTCTACGCCTACACGGTCGGAGCCTACTACAATCCAAAACTAGTACATATCTACGCTTTCGCACGAAAATACCTATAACTACCATCATTTAAGAATTCAGGAATGAAGTTAAATTAACGCTTCGTCATAGTGCAAAGTTCTCATATATTCCAATATTATTTCTCTGTAATCAGAATATTTTGAATTAATAATCAAAATACTTCAATGTTAACAATTTTAGTAAGTGTTTTGTCCACAACATTTATATCTTTTCTTTGAAATATATATCATAAATGTTAGCTCGTGATAATTTTTTACAAATGAAATCAGCAGCGTCTTATACGAGCCCGGGCGCGACCTCGTCGGCTTTAACATTATTGTCGGCTCCTCATTTCTTAGCGATTATGAACTTCATAAAAAAGTAACGGAAATCATCTCCAGGCGTAAAGCCGGGATGAGGCTAGTTAAAATATCCAAACCTTTTGGAGGAGATAAGACTAGCATAACCATATTTTTAGACTTAACTGGCAGAACCGGTGAAGCGAGGAAATTCTAGATGAGCTTAAGAGCGTCTCAATATTCGAGAGAGTAGAGCTTATCAAACCTATTAAAAACGGCTTTATAACAGACATCTACTCTTTCCCGCTCGTATTCATGGGCGAGAGAGCAGTAGGTACAACTAGCATTAACTATAATCCCTTCAGCATACACTCCCTCCTCGATAAAAACGGTAACACCACAATAATCGCTACCTAAAACTCCTAGAATACTCGTTTCAACAGTCCTATCGGAAAAACTAGGTTTACCTCGCCTGCTCGGCAAGCCCGACTCGTTTCGAGGAAGAGATTGATTAACAGTGCCCTTTTCTCCTCCGGAGGGAGGTATCCCGTCCTGGCTCACATTATCGGCATGATCTTCACTGACAATCGAACTCTTCTCCTGCATGAATGAAAAAATTAGAAAAAGCGCTAACACGACAGTCAGTAAAGCAATCGATATCCTACCTAAGGAAGCCATATTTCACCAGTATACTGTACCAACTATCATTAATAAACTAACGGATAACGCTATAGTTTGATCGAAATCAAGGCTTCGCGAAATTGAATATCAAGGTTCTAAATCGGAATCTTGATATTTTATTATCGCTAAATAATAACGTGCAGATTCCGGTGTCGGCGTGAAACTAGACTTAGACTTGGCGTTGAGAGAAACCATACCCAGCTTATGCGCCTACACATACTTCGCCGATAGCGATACTTGTAGATTCCTACCTCTCGTAGATTCCTCACTATACCTCTCCAGTCAAATCGATCCACTATTCTTAAAACTATTAGGTATCGATACGAGATATATCAAATGTTTAAAAAGCTAAAATCGAGGAAAACTGAAAGTTCGGATACGCTTTAAGGAGAGTTTTCTAGTTCTTATACCTCCCATTCTACTATACTACAATCCACTTGTAGATGGGAATTCTCGCAGACGGCTTTCCAACCAATTTATGTAACTGGATTCTCTTCATCCTCTACAACATACCCTTCTTCACACTCTTATGGCATCTCTCAGACTACATAGTCTATAAATGCTACATGGAAGGTTGGAAGAAGCTCGGCTACCCAATCGACAAACTCTCATGGCTTAGCGGCATCGCCTTCTACATCCTATCCCCCATCCTCCTACCCATAATCTACAGAGCCCTTTCCAAGATAGCATCGAACACACTAGAGAAAGAGCCCCCCTCAAAGGCACACTACCCTTCACAGGCAAGACTTTCCGAGGCCTAATACTACTACCGGGCTACGTGATCGACTACGCCGGATGGCATAGAAAAGGCTTCAGGAGAAGATGGAGGAGAAAAGATTGTTAAAGGCCTAACTTTAAGCCGCGATTTTAGATTGGTTGATAGTGGAGTATATGGCGATGGCGGAATGGTACTAGTCAAGGAATACGTGGGAGTATAGAAATGTTAAAATTGAAACTGTTGCAATACTGATTACCATTTTGTATTTATTCTTTGCTCTTACCTACTTTGTGAATGAGTTTATTATCTGCTATCTAAGATAGTGCTGATGTTCAAGCTATTCTGAAATTGAAGTAATACATATTAATGTGTTACAATATTGGTAATACGTGTATGTCGGCGGTTATTACCGTTAGAATACCTAGAGAGCTTAAAGAGGAGCTAAAGAAACGAGGGGTGAATATTAGCGTGGTAGTGAGGAAAGCATTGGAAAAGGAGCTTGAGAAAATTAGAGAAAAGGAGCTTAAGAGAGCCGCTAGGGGGCTTGGAGAATTTTTTGAGAAGATAGGCGAGGAAAAGATCTTAAATGGTATTAGAGAGGATAGGGGGCGTGGATGAAATACTTGTTAGATACGAGCGCTATAGCCGTATTATTGGCTAGGCGCAAAGAAAAGGCAGTAAGCATTTTGAAGAGGTATGCTACTTTAGACTTGGCTCTCTATGAGTTCGGGAATATTATATGGAAGGAATACGCATTGTTTAAGAAAATTACTTTAAAAGAAGCATTAAATAGGGCGGCAGAAGCATTTATGATACTTCGGTCTATGAGGATATACTCTATAACCAAGTCCGAAGAATATAAAGAAATCATGCTTACAGCGTTAACTCTGAAAACTACTTTCTATGATTCGGCTTTTTTAACAATTTCTAAATTGAACAATCTAAACCTCGTTACACAGGATGAAGAACTACTGGAGAAGGCCTCCAGTATAGGCGTGAAAGCCGTAACTATTGAAGAATTCTTAAGTGATATAGGAGAATAGTTTTATCAAAATTATCCAGTCCATATTGTATGAAATCGGGATAAACTGGAGATCTGTAGACGAATACTGGTAGAGGAAACCTATATTTATTGAATATTTGTTGGAGGATTCCTTAACTGTAAAGTTCTCATTCAACACGGTTAAAGAATTCGTCATCACGCTCCTACCAATACACTATTAAAGTCTTTAATAACGCCTACTTGAATTCAATACACGTGTAAATTTGATTGCTTACCTGTTTACGAGGAAGAATATATCATTCTTTAACCATTTCTTTAAATCATCTATTATAGGCTCGAACTCCTTCTCCTTTTTCTCCTCTTCTATTTCTAACCTGGGTGTAGAATTTGTAGAGTTTTCAGATATGCTGGGGGGAAGACCGTGATTTAGGGCTTTGCTGTTCATCATTTCATCGTTTTCATCATTTAATCGGTTTTCGAGTCTTGAGTCCTTTTTCACTTCCTCTTGTTTTTCCGCTTGTATTTATGGGTGAGAGAGCCGTTGTGTTGCGGAGGCTCGCTTATGAAACTCTCCTTAAGAGGATGGGAGAGAAATACGGTATGGGTTTTGAGGTGATGCTTTACTTTGTTGGCTTTGAGCTCGGATACTATGCTTACGAAAACCATAGGGAACTGTTAGGGGATGAAATAGATATGTTGTTTAAGGCTAAGTGCGAGCTTTTTAAAGGTTTAGGCTATGGAGTACTAGAGGTTGTGAAATTTAGCTATGGTAGAGCGGTTAGCCGCGTATATGAAAGTTTTGAATGCGAGTTGTTTAAAGGCTCGGGTAGACCGGCGAGCCACTTTATCAGGGGTATGATAACTGGGTGGGACGCAGCGGCTTGGAACGCTAAAATAGACGATGTTAAATCCGTGGAGGAGAAGTGCATCGCTAAGGGAGATTCTTACTGCGAAATCCACGTAACTCTAGGATAATCACCTAACATTATTTAAACAACATTATAGTTTGCATTTTAGCAAATTAAATTAAAATATCAGGAAAATCCTAGAAATAAACGTGGTCGAATTGACCAGTAAAACTCTTTTATTAATTATAGTTATAGCGACAGTCCTTACAATCTCCTTAGCGGCCTTTTTCCTTCTAATACAACCTTCCGAAGAAACTCCTCAGCCACCCCCTCCAACTCCTCCTCCCCCTGAGCACGGCGAAAAACCCAGTCCTAAACCTCCTGAAAGAGAGCATGGCCCCGTAGAGGGGGACAAGTACTTCTACGTCGTAGTCTGGATTCCCTGTAAATGCGCCGGGGATAAGGGAATAGCTACACTCGTCATATACCCTAAACAGCCCAGGTATAAAGAGGGCGCCCCCGTAGTAGTTACATCCCAAGGCGGGCATACCCCCGGCTCTATAAAACTCCCCGAGCCTGACTTCGATCCATATGGCGTAGTTTGGGTAGAGTTCCTCTTCCCCGGCGGTAGATCAGGAGAATTTGAAAGCGGGGGATTCTTCGATCATGGAGGTAGGGCTTGTACTGAAGCCCTCTACTCTGTCCTACAGTATGCTCAGGGCAAGATAGCCAATACCGCTGGGAAGAAAATAACCGACTACGCCAGCTACCCGATATTAACGGATAACGTAGGGGTTATAGGCAACTCTAACGGCGGCAATATAGCCGGCGTCACGTTCGCCCGCTATAAGAGCAGGCTGGAAGGAGTTAAATACGTTATCTTCTATGAGACGCCCGCGGGCGATCACTACGTAGTAGGGGATTTAGGCAGGAAGGGAGACGACCCAGACCCTAGGGTGGACGCCGACGGAGACGGCATACCCTGGGACGACGCTAGAAACTTGAAGTATGTGGAGGGCTCCTGCACGGAGACTAGCTGTACCATAGACTTCTCGACTCTAGACTACGACCCCCAAGTGGGCTTCTACCTTGATAACAACGGAGACGGCAAGGCCAACTACGTTGGACGCTACCCGCGCGTTAGGACAGACGTAGACGGGAGCGGGGCCTTAGAGCCGGACGAGGATTTCATCTTTATGTCCTTACACGTAAAGACGAAGGAGGGAGAAAAAACGGTTTACTCCTACCTCGTCACTAAAGCCGCCTGGGATAAAGGATTATTCGGCAAAGTCTCCGAGAAGGTTATGAAACCTGAGGAAGCCCGCAACTTCTGGCTTGAACGGGAGATATGCTACCACTACGACGAAATATCCCAAAACATGCCCTGGCTCAAGGTCATGCAGTTAGGCTTTATGGAGGACCACGTTCAAGCCACCCGAGACCACCCCCACGTAGTCATAAACTACAACGCTTTTAAGAAGAGAGGGCACTGGGTCAGATTAAACCCTGACAAAAGCTATATAGAACAGCTAGCCGGGGCGCGGCCCGGAATAGCGGAGAACCCGGCGAATATAGAGTTAACCTTCGATAACATAGTTCAACACCTACTCCTCTTCAGGGATGTTAAACTTGTGATACAGGCCGCGGTCCTAGAGATGGCCGATAGAGTCCAGTTTAACGAGTGGAGCGATGACCTAAGCGGAGTCCTGCTCGGAGGAGCGGCGAGTACGCCGACGTGCAGGTACGAGATAGAGGTCGTCGAAGGTCGTCTCGTCGAAGCCCCGAACGGAAACAAGCTCTACGTTAGGATATACCAACCTAAAACCTCCCTCTACGACGCCAAGTTCCCCGCAGTTATATTCGTTGCGGGAGGCAGGGGAGACGCAATAGTAGCCGATGCTTGGAGCCAGGAGAGACTTCTCGGAGTAGCGGAGTACGGGATAGTCGAAGTTTATTTTAACCCTCAAGGCATAGGCCCTCCCCCATATAGGAGCGAGGGCACGCCGGATTTCGGAGGTTTTAGACAGCAAGACGATTTAATGAGCGTGATTCTATACGTTAAATCCCTGCCGAACGTAGATCCAAATAATATAGGCGTGGTAAGCTTTTCCTTCGGCATAGCCACGGCGGCCGGTTGCCTGGGGAGGCACCCAGAGCTAGACGTAAAGTATTTAATAGATATCGAGGGGCCTTCGCATAGCGTTATAGCGGCGATGGACTACGGGACAGAGGAACAACAGGAGAGCTTCTACAAGTCCTTTGGACATTGGAGCTTGGCTAAAGACCCCTCTCCCGAAAACGAGGCTTGGTGGAGGGAGAGGGAGGCCTATCGCTATATAGGGAATTTCACGGGGGCTTATTTGAGGCTTCAGGGGGAGATAGACCATATACAGCCTAGAGGAGTATACGAGCACGCGCTGATAATGAATAACGAAGCCGTTAAGGGGAAGCCTTGGTGGGTTAGGATAGGATTGGCGGAGCAGGGAAACCCCGTGAACAAGATATACCCCCTAGATGATCCCTCGGAGTGGCCGACTTGGATACCTGGCCGGATCAAGGATAAGTGGGATATAGTAGTGGCTAAAGCAGTTCTCGAAATGGTGAAGATGTTCGGCGGCCAAGTCTGCGGCGAGCCAACTTCTCAAACCGGGCAGATTGGTAAGACGGTGTCAGTTCACGACGTAGATATGCTCGAGAACGGGCATTTGCTGTTGACGACCTTCACCCTTGGCGGAGGGCCTAGCAGGGTAGTTGAAATCGACGAGAACGGGGAGGTGGTTTGGTCTTTTGAAGATTTAAATTTCGCTCACGGAGCGGAGGTTCGGGGAAATCTGGTTTTAATATCGGATACCGGAAATGATAGGGTTGTAATAGTCGATAAAAACACTAACCAGATAGTTTGGAGCTCGGATGATGTGACGCTGAGCGACGGATCCAAGCTGAAATACCCGAACGACGCCGATTTTATCGATGAAGACAGCATACTGATAACCGACAGGGATAACCATAGAGTGATTGAAATAGACCTTGATGGCAATATTCTCTGGCAGTTCGGCGAGACGGGCGTGCCGGGAAGCGATCTATCTCATTTAAAATTCCCCCATAACGCAGACCGGCTTCCCAACGGGAATACTATAATATGCGACTCTGAGAACAATAGAATTCTAGAAGTAGATTCTTCAGGCAATGTAGTTTGGATATACGAGGACGGGCTCAACTGGCCTAGAGACGCCGATAGGCTCCCGAACGGGAATACTTTGATAGTAGATTCTAGGAATGGCAGAATTATAGAAGTAAGCCCCGAAGGCAGTATAGTCTGGAGCTTTACGGGGCTTCGCCTGCCCTACGATGCGGACTTGCTCCCTGACGGGAGAATCTTGATTTCGGAGAGCGGTAGGAGTAGAATACTAATAGTGGACAGGAGCGGCGTCATAGTCTGGGAGTTGCCTGTTACCTAGAGTTAACTTGTTAAACATTAAAAAACCCTATAAATTCAAGAAGAAGCCGCAAACGTCTCATCTAGAGGATTGAGTGAATAGTCATCTCGATTAATCAGAAATGTAAACAAGTTTAATAAATTATTGCAAACTTTGTGATGAAATTGAAGACGGTTATGGCGGCGGAGGAGGTTGAAGCTGTGATTGAATGCTATTTAATATAGCATTTGCCTCCGTTTCTTCAAGCCATCTGCTTTTTACCAGTTCATTTAATCCTTTTTTAACACGTACTATGAACTCGCTCTTCAGCAGTAGGTTGTCTTGAGATGCCTTCTCACTCACCTGTCTGTAGACTTCGGGGTTTGACCGCAGTAGGTTATCTAAGTGACTCTGTATTCCGTAGACTAGCTGATTCCATTCTCCAACAGGGACTTGTTTGCCAAAAAGCCTAGCGAAGTATCCGGGATTGCCTATTTTAACGGGGAATAGCGTAAATGCTCTAGTTTTCTTCTGTGAGGAATATTGAATTACGTAGAACGGCACGTAGACTTTTACTATGGCTTCCCCGCCCGGCACGTGCAGAAACTTTACTATAGTTTTGTCTAATTCTTCTAGGAATTTGTTTCTATCCTCTATTAGCTTGTTAATTCTATCTTTTATGTAGTCTGAATACGATAAAAGGCTCATTCTTACCTTCTCCTTCTTCTTTACTTCTTCATCTCTTTTAGCTTCATTAACCATGATTTTCCTACGTTCCGTCTCGATGAGGTTCCTATAGTATTCTTTAAGCCTCAAAATCTCGAATTTCTTCTCTTCCTCAAGAGTTCTAAGTCTCTTATTAATCATCTCCATTTGTTTTCTAACATTTTTTAAATCGTTCTCGGCTATCATAACTAAAGTACTATCCTGAGCCTCTCTAGCCTCTCTAAGCAAATCTAAAGCTTCCTTCTCCCTGTTTTTTAATTCTTTAAGTTTAGATTTTAGTTCCTCAGATTTAGCCCTGTAGGATCGTTCTATTTCCTCATTTTTCTCTTTTTCCTCAATCTCTAATTTAGATTTTACTTTTTCAAACTCCTCCCGCTCAGCCCTAATCTGATCCATGTACTTAAAGGCTATACTCTTCTCCTCCTCCAGAATCTGGTCGTTCCAATAAAGGCTCTTTTCCTCCAGAATTCCTAAAGCTTTTTTAAGTAACGCTATATCGTTTTCTACTTGAACCTTATACTCCGTAATTTTAGATTTAATTACTTCAACATCTGGCTCGAAAATTTTCTCTTCTAAAGTAGTAATACCCTCTTCAATTCTCGCCAAGTTTTGGAGAAAATCGTGTACACCTTGCATCCATTCAGGAGGGAACAAGCCTGATAGCCGTTCTTTCTCGACGCTCTCGAACTCGTCGAAGTGGTTAGCATATCTTTGGAGAGCATCGAGAAATTCTTCCAATGTAGCGGCTTTTTCCAAATCCTGAGCGAACGGATCTACTTCTGGAATCTTTTTTATCTCTAATTCTCTAGCGAAGAGGGGTACGGCGTCAACCACTATATAGTCGTTATCGCTCATCCTGCTCAGAAAAATCGGGTAATATAGCTTGGCGACGTAGTCTATCCTCTCTACAGGTTTTAAAAAGCCGCCCTTAGACCTCTGATTCTCCGCCACGACTATTACCGAGGCTAACTCAATGCTTTCGTCTACGGGCTTGCCCTTAGGGAGAACCATAAAGTGAGTACGATACAAAGTATCATCCCCCGTTTACATTTGGTAAAGAACATATTTTACCTTAACCATCTCATCACATTTGGAGTAGTACTCTTACCTGTGATGTCTGGAAAGGCGCGGTAAGTTTATTGCGGGGGGTGAAGTACTTCAGAGACTTTAAAATCTTGCCACGTTTTCTTAATGCCTGAAAGGATTTGAGATCTTTAATCTAAGATTATTTTATAGGCTATCTTTATATAGCAAATTCTCTTTGGAATAAAGGAGATGAGCATAAGCTTATCAGTTTTAAGTTTCATATTCGCATCTTACCAGCGAGAATCCATAATAGAGAAGATATTAAAAGTTAAAAAAGAAAGAGATTGCGTAAGAGACCTGCTTATAGCGGCTAAGATTAAACAGGAGGTTTTCTCAGATCTACAGCGAGAATTAGCTTTCATATCTAGAGAACTTGGAAGAAGAAGGGAGTGTATGCTTGTAGGCGATGCGTGGTTTAGCTATTTAATGCTAATAGACGACGTCTACAAGTATGCTAGGGCTACCCGCGGCTTAGGCGATACTATAATTAAAAACTTAGTTATTAAGGGGAAGGAAGTAGCCAAGTATTCGGCTATTTTGAGGAAAATTAGCAGAGAATATGCAAGGCTCGAAGAGCAAATCGAAAGATCTTATGCTTTAATCGCTAGGAGGTTCTATCGTACGAGAGATAAAGAAGAGATTTTAAAAATACTAGAGCTCGCGGGGCGCGAAGTAGACAATACGGTTTCGGCGTTAAAAGAGTACTTAGAGAAGCTTGGCGACAACTTAAGAGCTTTAGAAGATTTTTTTAAAAAACTGACCTTAGAACATGATTCTCTTGTGGAGTCTATAAGAGAAGATTGCAGGAGAATATACTTAGAGAAAATACACGAAGAAGAGGAAAAATACGAAAATCTCTTCCTCGAGGTTGAGAAAGCAAGAGAGCTTAAAAGAGAGAGTGTAGAAAGCACCATCAAAGAATACGAAGGTTATCTAGGCTTAATCGACAGGCTAGCGGCTAGCCTAAGAGAAGCCGAAGAAGCACTCACCGAAGCCATAAAAAAATACGACATGCTGAGCGAAGAGGCTAGGAAGGAATACGAGGAGGAGTGTAAACGTATAAGGGAAATGCCCTGGGAGGAACGAATGAAGCTGAGAGGGGAAGTTTCAAATGTCAAGGAAATGTACATTATAGCGGTAAAAAACCTAGATCCGGAAAACTGGGAATACATTCACGAACTAGAATACGAGTATTGGCCTGCCTGGATGAGCTTCGTCAAGAAATTAAGTAAATTCTGGGACGAGCACGTAGAGGAGGTCAAGAAAACCTTAGATGAGGTTAAGAACAGGTACGAGATAGCTGTCCTGGGTTTAAAAGGGGAAATAGAGATAAGGAGGAAGAGGGTGAACGACGCCAGAGAGAGATTCATCGAAGCTTTAAGAAAGTTCGAAGACAACTATATAAAGGCGAGAGCCGAAAACGATAAAGCTCTCGAAGAGGTTGCGCGCAGGCTTCGGGAATGTCTTTCACGTTAAAGCTCGAGCAACGTCCCGGCTAAGGGCCTCAACGCCCTCTGCTTCTCCGTCTCTTTCATCTTCTCTCTAAAAGACTCAGCGCTGAGTATAGCAGAAATATATATTCTGCCAAACTCAGTTAATCCTATTCTGCGCACCTTCCCACCATAGCTCTTATAGACAAGCCCTTTTCTAGCTAACCTAGAAACTAGCCTACTGTACTCATTTTTAATCCTCGGCTCGTTAGAAGCTCCCTCCCCCTCACACCACTCGATCAAAGTTTTTAAGGAGTCTGCCCGCCCCTTCTTCAAATATAGAACTTCCAGAATCTTCCTCTCCTTGCTCTCCGGATCCTCCTCGTTCTCTAAAAGCGATAGCTTTGATGAGGGCATGGGTATAAACTCAAACTCCACCCCTCTCTTATTATCCTTTTTCTCAACCCAATCGTAGAAAGAGGGGGATTCAGGCGGAGGTATAAACTCGCCTCTCCTCTCCGGGCTTACAGTATAAACGTATACTTTCGGGGTTAAGCCGGGGGGCGAGTCTGGAGGCGCCGAGCCGAAGATGAGGGATAACGTTATGACCGTGCTCATAGCTTCTTGAGGCATATCCGTACAGTCTACATAAACATCCCTTCTATTCTCCCTAACCTCCAGCTCGAGTATAGAGTATAATCTAGAGAAAACGCTGTCGTAGCTTAGCGGGTTGACCCCAACGAGTATAGGCTTGAAGAAGGAGATAACTTGGGCCAGTCTCTTAGCGTTATACCTGGAGACCGCCCCATACCTGTCATTTTTCTTATCGTAGAGTAAGTAGACTTTTTCGATAGGCCTCGATACTCTAAGCTTCTCAAATCCATCCAGTATCATCGTAGGGTGGAAACCGACGTAATGTACGGTTACGACCATTTAAATCAGCAGTATCCTTCTTCTGCTACTGTAATAATATAGACTTATCCATATATATTTTATGCTACAATATGAGAAATCCTGTGATGGTAACTGAAAATAGATACTTTATATACTTGGATAATGCGTATGACGGTAACATAAAATAGATACTATGAGAGATTTGAGATAACGTAGTCTTCTCCAGTTTTAGCATTAGAATTTCGTTATTATGGCTACCTTTTTAGGAGCTTTTGCAGAAGTATACCTTGATACTTTAAAAATGGTGTAGCGTTAATGAAGTATGAAGTCCTCTTCAGCAAATTTGGAGCAGACATTGAACTAGTGGTCCAGAAGCTAAGGGAGATGTACGTCAACAAACTAAAAATAATTCAGTATACTCTCTATGGAGAGCCTATACTAAAGCCCTACCCCCTTCTTAGGCTTAGTGGTAGGAAGATTATAGGATTGCCCATAAAAGAGGACAGAATAAGGTATTTAGAGCCTGTGCCCCACAGGCGTAGAATACTGGCCGTAGACGCTAGCATTAAAACCCTATTTAACCTAGGGGGCAGCAGGATAGTCGTAAGTAAAGTCACGGCGGGGATCTGGCGGGGAGTCGAGAAGATCTATTCCTATGGCCCGGTAAAGAGGATAGG
This sequence comes from uncultured Thermofilaceae archaeon, assembly GCA_964501905.1. Taxonomy (GTDB): domain Archaea; phylum Thermoproteota; class Thermoprotei; order Thermofilales; family B69-G16; genus B69-G16. Next base: position 46,342 of record CAZCTW010000008.1, read on the forward strand.
CTTGGTCTGGAGCAAAGAGGAGGCAGGAGAGTGGTTGTTGAGGCTTGAAGTTGAGGCAGCGTTTCAAATAGCCTACAGGCTCAGACCCGGAGACTACTGCCTCCTCGATAGAAGCTTATCGATACCCCCTCTCTTGAAAAAATCCACGTGTGAGCTCTTAGACAAGCTGGATCGCGTAGTATACGCGAGAGGAGCCATCCTCGTAGGTTTAACTAAGTCGAGTAGGTTAAAGCTCAATACGGGGGAGAGTTTAGTAGGCTATCTTATAAGACAGGCGAATCGGAGGCTTAGGGGTGTAGCGTGGTACTACTACCCGGTTTTCAAGGAGCAAAGTCTGCCTAAATGGTTTCTAGGCGACATAGCCGTGGCTAAGCTCGGGGATGAGGCCGAAGGCGCCTTTAGGGTAGACGTTTCCCGTAGAGCTTTAAGGTCTAGGAACATGGATAGAGTGTTAGGCGAGCTCGCCTTTGTTCAGGATTTAGCTACTCCCGGCTACCCCTACCCTCTTAAAGCCGTCCACTTGGAGTCTAGGATATCCGATTCAGAGCTTGAGATAGACAGAGCGCTTTTCCTAGAGATACTGAGGGAGGAGGGCCTATACGAGGAGTTCATCTCCGACATTCATGGAGCCGACTTTAAAGAGAGGCATCTTTGGTCCTAGGTGGTAGCGGTGAAGTTGGGTGTAGTAGTCTGGGTTGAGGGGACTACGGTAAAGTTCAGGGTAAGAGAGGGGGCGGTGGTTGAGAGAGGGCAACTAGTCAAAGTCGTAGATAGAAGCCAGAAGTTCATTTTGAGAATCTACGATTTTAAGCCTGAAAGCTTGCTCACGCCGGCTGAAGTCGCGATAGTCAGTAAGAAAAAACAGGAGGGGGAGGCGGCCCCCATATACGATAAGAGCTTAAGGCTATATGACACCGCCTTAGCCACTATAATCTGCCAGATAGGCGAGGATGGAATAGCGCACGGTCCTACGAGCGTGCCGAGCCTATTCACAGACGTGGAGACTCTAGACAAGATGGACTTAGAGCAGCTAAATCTAGACACGGGGGATCTGCCAGTGGGGTTGGTTAGGGTTGGACATAAAACCGCCGATATTCAGGTTACGCTACGAGGCGACAAAGTAATTCCACATCATATCCTAGTCTGCGGAGTTACGGGAAGCGGGAAAAGCAACTTAGGCAAGATCTTAGCCGCAGCTGTTATGTCGGTTCCGGAGCCCCGCTACAGCCTAGTTATATTCGACTGTGAAAGCGAGTACTTCAGCGGAGCTTCACACGACCAGTATGGTCTGGTCCACCTACCCGAGGCCGAGGATAGGCTTTTCTACGTGACGACTAGAGTAGACGAACCTTCTATAATATCCTACGAGTTTAATTTCGGGGGAGAGCTCATTGAGAGAAGAGTATTAGCTTATCCTCTAAAAGTCTACTACTCCGAGTTAACTCCATCAGATTTCGCTGTGACGGGCGAGTTTTCCTCTCCCCAAGAGGAGCTTCTATGGCTTCTCTACAAGAGGTTTAAAGAGAGCTGGCTAGAGAAGCTGCTGGAGTTATCGAGCAGGGAGATATACGATCTGCTGGGAAAACTGGCTAAAACCAACACCATAAACGTGACGAAGAGAAAGGTTAGGCACATGCTCGGAGCAGGCGATATATTCGTAAACGAAGAGGGCGGAGACGTAGAGCTTTCCAAAGCCGTTATCTCAGCGGTAAAGCAGGGGAAAGTCGTGCTAGTGGACGTACCGTACGCGACTGAGGGAGAGGAGAAGCTGTTATCGGTAATGATAGCGCGTAAGATATTCAAGGTATACGAGGGGCTTAGGAAGTTTGACCCAGGCGCTTGGGAGAGACTACCATATGTTTTGATAATGGTGGAGGAGGCACACCGCTACTTGGCGAAACACGCCCTCATGGGGGGCGAGGTTAGAGAAAATATCTTCAGCGTTATAAGCAAGAGGGGGAGGAAATACAAGGTGGGCGCCCTATACATAACCCAGATGCCCGGGGAGATAGCTGAGACCGTCATAAGGCAGGCTTTAACTAAAATAATCTTACCCCTCCCCACGCGCCCCGACTACACCAAAGTCATACAGTATAGCCCCTACCTAGACGAGGCAGAGCAAGAAATCAAAACCCTAGACAGGGGGGACGCACTTATAGTTTCCCCACCCTCTGGGCTCCGCTTCGCCGTCCCGGCTAAAATTTTCTCCTTCGAAAAACTAGTAGAGGAAAGACTCAAGAAAGAACTAGGAAAGGTCAAAATAGCTACCCCTCTCTAACTCTATCCAATCCTTAAAGGGTGGGTTTTTCAGCTATAAATCAAAAAGCATTTATCAAGAAGAAATAAAAGAAGCTCATGAAGTTAAAAGATAAGGGGCTATTTGAGTGATTAGATGTTTAAGTTGAAGTTTTACGGCGGCGCGGGAACTATTGGAGGCAACATGGTCCAAGTTGTCGCAGGTGGCGTAAGCGTCCTGTTGGATCTGGGCAAGAGCTACGACGCCTACGACAGGTTCTTCGGGATGGGGTACAGAAACTATCCCATAGAAATGGAGGATTTGATACTTTCCTCCCTCCTCCCTCAAGAGCTCGCCGGAAATTTTTTCATGGATAAGAGGGAGCAAGAGCCGAGCGGAGAAAGCCCCATAGAGACAGTTTTCATTTCTCACGCCCACCTAGACCACTCCTGGTTTCTACCTCTAGTCAGAGAAGACGTCTCAGTCTACATGAACAAGGTTGCATACTTAGTTTATAAAGCAGCCTTAGGAAGACCTAAGCAGGGGAGGAGCGTAGTCGACAGGAACATACCCAGCGGACTTCCCGAATTCTCTAACGTAAACCTCTTAACCACAAAGTCTAAGGGAATGGGGAGGTTAGAGCTGGGAGAACTCAAGGTATACTACGGACCCGTAGACCATTCCGTCCCCGGAGCCTATGCTTACGCCCTAGAACATGAGGGAAGACTGCTCCTGTATACCGGGGATTTTAGGCTTCACGGCGTTTTCACTGAGAGGGCTAGGTCCTTCTTTGATGTTTTGGAGGATTTAAGGCGGGATTTTGAAAAGTTTATCTTGGTGACGGAGGGGACTAATTGGGGGAGCGAAGAACCCTTCCTAAACGAGAAACAGGTAGAACATTCTGTTAGAGAACTGCTCCGCAGACACTATAGGAGTTTTAGGGTGGCCGTGGCGCTTGTATCGCCCAACGACGCGGATCGAGTTAGAGAACTTTTAAAAGCGGCGTGCCTAGCTGCCGCCGAGGAGGGGCGGGATTTAATACCGCTCGTAGACCACGGGGTGGCGAAACTCTTAGCCCTGTTAAATTTGGAGAAGGTCGAGTTGTTGGAACCCCTCCCCCCTATAGGAGGTAGGGTTGAAGCTAAAACTGTCGACGGATCTGCTTTGAAGGGGAGGAGTGAGCCTCTTAGAGTTTTATTGCTGGGAGAGAAGAGGTATACTAAGAGGGGGGAGGCTAGGAGGGGGGATTGGCACGGCTATCTAGTCCACACGCTTAAGGTAAAAGACGACTATATAGTCGATTTGAAAAACCTAGCTGGAGAGGTTGAAGAGGAAGGCGGAGAGAGGTATTTCATACTCTTATCGAGTTTCAACCTGGAGCCTTTCTACTTGAAAAAACTCTTTAAACCGGGCACCTTAGTGCTCTTCTCTACGAGCGAGCCGTTCAAAGAAGAGTTGATACTAGACTACCAGAAAAAATTGAACCAGTTACTGGCGTTAGGAGCTAGGATAGCCAGGGTTCACACGTCGGGGCACGTGAGGCCGGAAGACCACATAGATTTCCTGGCGAGGTTGAAGCCTGACGTCGTAATACCAGTACATACTGAACACCCCTATTATATAACCCACCTGCTTGAAATGGCTAAAGCCAAAAACAAAGATTCAAAATGGAATCCTAAACCCCTCATACCGCAACCAAAATCACAGATTCAAGTCTAAACCTAGCATACGTCTCCAGCTCTAATAAATGGAGTATAAAGCTCCGCTAATTGAATAAAACTAATTACACATTTAATCTCCACAGTATTCCCATCTCAGATCCTGAAAGGCTAAACATAAGAAAATATTCGTATCAATAAGAGCAAATATTAAAGCTCCCCCAAATCTTCCCTCCTAAGCTCACGGACAAGCTCAACAGTAGTTACTCCTAGCCTTTCCTTAACTCTACGCCCTAAGCCTTTCATACTCTCCGACGGCTTTTTCAGAGGCTCTAATATAGCAAAATCATCTTCAACTCTATCTCCGGGTTTTAAACCAAGAGCTTCTCTAACCTCCTTAAGGAATCGTTATCTGACCCTTACTAGATATTTACAATGGTCGTCTATTCTAAGCTTGTGAAATACGATGTTTGTCTCCTAAATGCTGATAATACCTGGTTTCTTTTCGACACTATATCTATTATTTCCTTATCCGTGGTTAGCGGCTTCGCTTTTCTAACTATGCACTGTGCCGAGATGAGTGAATCGAAATAATCTAAGTTATAGGTGGTGACAAGGTACGTCGCAATTGCCATATCTAACGGCGTTACAGGCTCTATCGTATTAACGTCGATCAGCTTATGCAGTATTAGCCACGTTTTCCTCCTCTCCTCGCTCTCCAACCCACGTGTCTTCATCAACAAATCAAATTCTATTAGCGAGGCTTGAGAAACGACTCGATCATTGCCTAGGTTTTCGAGGTAGGTTATGGCGTTTTCGTGTAGAGGATCCGAAGGTCTAAAATAAGCTATAAGGTAGACAGTGTCAACTATCTCCATGGCTCACAATCTCCGATAACAGTTTAGAAGCTTCGTGGTTTTCTTCCTTCCAATCTTTAAACTTATCCTCGAATGCTTTAACGACGCTATCGTATAATTTGTTTAGGATAGTTAGCTCTATCACGTTATCCTCTCTAACCCTGAGTAGGATTTTACGCTTACCCTTAACACCTAATCTCTGCCTCACTTCCACTGGCAGAACTATTCTACCCCGCTCATCTAAAGTAACCACATACTCCATATAAACCCACCGATATACTTTATTCCCATCAATATAAATTTTTATAGTAGGCTAATTTTCCCACTTACAATAGGAAAACCCACATCCAAATCGGGGTATTCGTTAGCTTGTTTATCGGTATTTGCACTGCCGTCTTACAGCGTAATCTTCGGTTCAGTAGGCATTGACATTCCATGGCCGGAATGGCCTAGAGATATCTCCTGGTGGTTGGTGGTAATCGGACTCGGCTACCTAGCCGGGCTACTGGTGGCCTTCCTGACGTGGCTAAAGCATAGCTATTAATCTATTGAACTAGCATAGAGATCTCTACAAAAGCCTCCAAGCTCTCTCACATTTCCACCCCGAGAGATTTAAACATCTAATTTCGCAACTGTCAGACGAATGCCCCGACGAAGAGATTTAAAGTATACAGAATTATCCCGTAGCCAATGCTACTAAACCTAGCAAAATCTTCCATCGCGTGCAACAACTACAATCAATCGACTATCTTGAAGCTCACCTTATATTCCGTAAACTTTCCGTATAACCAAATATCGTAACCATTATAGGTTTTATTGGCGATAGTTTTCGGCAATTTTGTAGATTTAGAAAGTTTCAGAGATATTGATTTAGCAGTATATTCGAGAGGTAAAAGTTTAGATTATTTAGCGAAGCTTGGCGCTGAGTTAGAGCTAGAACTAAAGATACCAGTGGACATAGTACCCTTGAGAGAATTAGAGCCGAGGTTTAGTGGAAGATACTTAGGAAAAGTATTGTAGTGGTGGAGAAGCAGTCAGGATTTCTCTCTATAGATATCTCTCTATATTTCTATAGTTTTTTGTCCTGTGTGACTAGTTTAAGATTGTTAAGAATACTGAGTCATAGAATGTTGCTTTTAGGCTTCCGAAGCTTTCCCACCGCTACACTAATGTTTACTCGTAAGGTATATTAAGGAAGGAATCTTGCGTTTAAACATACTTTTTGCAGTTATAGCAGTACCATCTTTTGTATTGGGGTATCCAGGTTAGTGGTTTACCACAGCTAGGGCAGAGGGGTGTCTGTGGAGGAGGTGGTGGAGGGGCTCTAGCTTGGGCTCTCGCTTTTTTGCAATATTCTGTTATTACTTTGGGCCAGTTTATGCCTCCGAATATTCCTTTGAAGGAGAAGGTTACTCCTCCATAGCCTCCCTCCTCTTTCCATACTATTATGACTGAGGGTCTTCCCAGTAGCGGTTTCCTGTGCATTATCTTAACTATAGAGGTTAACGGTATTTTTATTCCTCCAGGATTTTTCTCGTAGTATCTGTATACTTCAGGGAGCGATAGTTTTTTCCAGGCGAAAATTTTCCTCCCTAGTCCAAACGGGGTTTTAGCCTCTAATTTTTCGGCTATAAACCCGGTTATGAGCCCCGAGGTTACGAAGAAGAGGTTGCGATTTGTTAAAACTAGGTATCCTATCTGGTATCCTCTAGCCGTCTGTTCTCCTACAAATTTTATAAATTCTCCAATATCGAAGGATTTAGTTGATAATGTTTTATGCCAGAAGGTGGTTTCATAGGCGTAGACGTCTCCTTCTTGACAAATTATATACTCGCCTTGCATACAATAGATAACTACATCGTCCAATAATATAAAATTTCTTTTAAAAAAATTAGGAAAAATAGCTATTTTCTTTTATCCTTATGTATTTGCTTTCTCGTAAATTCTCTTATCATCCTTTCTCAGTAGCTAGGTAATAACGAATTTTACAGAATAGCACAATTTTTAAATTCTAAAAGTGTTCTTCCTTTACTATGAACAGCATATCAAGAGCCTTTCTACTACTCCTACTCATGCTCCCCGTGTACAGCGGCATGCTGACAACTTTTAAGCTGGAAAATCTCACCGTGAAGTACGGCTCGGAAAGCGCCTACCTAACGCCCTACGATTTCTTCTACAACGTAGAGGGGGTTGGGCATTACTCCTTTGTAGGTACAGGTTTCGTTCTGGAGGTTTCGGAGGGAGTTGTAAAGGCGACTTACACCCGGCAAATAAACCAGACAAACCTACGGATCAAATTCTATAGAGAATATGAGAGAGGAAAGGCTTACCTGGAAATACTAGTCAACGGCTACAACCAGACCCATCCCCTGAGCAGGGGGAGGGGTTTTTCCGAGCTAGAATTCGCTATACCTCCCGGAAGCTTATCCATAACCTTTAAGATATACCCAGAGGACGGCATAGGAAGCTTAAAAATATCCAGTATATTCGTCGAATTCTTCAATAAAACAACCACCGTCAGCCACACAGCTACATGTCAGCTCAACAATCCCTACTGCAAACACATAATAGAAACGCCCGTGTTCGAGGGAGAGGGGCTTGTAGAGCTGCCCTCAAACTATAGAAACGTAACGGTAGACGGGAAATCCTCCACCAACAAAGTCTACTTTAACGCCTCCACGCCGCACACGATAATAGCGTACACGGAGAATAACCTCAATTTAAAAATAGCATCGGATGGAGTAGAGGATAGACTGTTTAAACCCGGGAGAAATATTACAATAGAAATATCTCCCCCGGAAAACGGAAGCAGCGCATTCATCCTCCTTAAGAATGGAGAAAAAATAAGAGAGGAAGAAAGCGGAAAAACCAGCTGGAGTCTCATAGGAGAGCTGGGAGAGTACGAGGCGATAATCGCGTGGAATGGTAGCCTCTACTGCGGATACCAAAGCGCAAAATTTACGGTAACGGATTTAGACATCAACTATACAATTGAAGGACAGCCTTTAACCGGGCTGCCCCTCCGCCTACAGGTCGAAGTCCGATGGCTACACAACGGCTCGCCCGCCAGAGGAGTACTCGTCAAAGTCGGGGGAGAGGAGGTAATAGCTGAGGACGGCATAGCCGAATTCCAGCTATCCTCCACGAGTCCCGGCTCTAAAACCTACACTATAGAAGCCCATGTCGTAAACTCTTCTCTCTCAAATACTAAAAATTTCAGCGTTAACTGGATAGGTTTCAAGGTAGACCTGGTAAACGTCGGAAATGGGACCGTGACAGGGAATAAAATCACGATATTCAACTCCTACGTTACGAAGCTTACCTTTTCTATAGCTTTAACCAACGGAACAGTGCCAAACGGCCTAGAGGTAGTCCTGGAGGAAACCGGGGAAACCTCCACCGTAACTGATGGAACCTTCTCCTTCACGGTTAGAAGCTTGGAAAACATAGCCTTGAGCGCTAAAATAGGAGAACATAAAGTGGAGATAGCCCGCTACGATATAACCTACATATACCCTGTGATTAAAGTGCTTCTAGACGATTACTACTTCCAACTGGGCACAACAGCGGAATTCCAAGTCAAAATAGCCTGGATGCACAATGGAACGCCCATACCCAACGCCGTAGTTCGCATTGGAGACTACGAGACCATAGCCGGGAGCGATGGGGTGGCAAACCTCGTCTACGAGGGGGAATTAGGGGAGAATCTAGCAGTTATAGAAGCTGAGGTAGTTCTAGGAGAAGAAAAGACGACTATAACTAGGCCTTTAAAGCTGGTCTTCACTTACCTAAATCTCTCCGCGGAAAACGCGTACATAGTAACCATGGGGGAAGAAGCCGTTATCAAAGTGAAAGTAACGTATGGGCACGACGGAAAACCAGTAAAAGAAGCCACTGTGAAGATAGGAGACGCAACGGAGCTCACGGGAGATGACGGAGTAGCACAGGTAACTCTTAGACTCCCCGAGTACGGAGAGTACACGTTCGGCGTAGAAGCCTTCAAGGGAAGACTTAAAACCCTAAAACCTTTAACCGTTAAAATCTACAGAACGGAGATAGCCTTAGAGAAGATAACGTCCGACGCCCTAGTCCTCCAGAGGGGAGGAGAATTCCTAGTTTTGGGAGCTCCAACAACCCAGAAAACCCTTAAAGTATACTTGAAGGGCGAAGCCGACAAGCTAAAACTCGACGGACAAACCGCAGTATCTAGAAACGGAGTATTCGAGTTCAAGATAACCTTCAGCGAAGAGGTCGGGGTTAGAGAAGAAAAAGTATACGCCGTTAAGGATGGAGTTGAATACCCAATAGCGATCCTGAAGATGGCATCGGTAAAGTTGGAAATAGGCAGAGCCGAGCTCTACGACAGCAACTCGACCCACTGGACTATCCGAGTACAACTACTCTACGAACCCCTCCACGTACCCGCCCCAAACGTCACAGTTGAAATAGGAGGAAAAACCGTAAAGACGAGCGCTAAGGGAGAGCTCCTAGCCTCTATAAGCCGACAACCCATAGCTTCTCTAGAAGTAACCTTGGTTGAAGATCCGCTAGGATTAAAACAGATAGAGAACGGGACAATAGCACGTGTAGAGGAGATAAAGCTAACCTACAAGCTTTCAGGTACAAACCTAAACCCAAAGATAACAGTACAGACAGAGCCTAAAATAGAAAACCTAAAAATAATATACGATGGAAAAACAGCCCTAACAGACAACACTGGCAAAGCCGTATTAGATTACAAGCCCACGCTCACCGTCAGCTGCGACCCATCCCCGCTGGAGAACATAGAAAGGCTATACTACGCTCAGCTGCTAACGGTAAAAGCCCCCCTCTCTCTCGAGGGAAGTCTAAAAGTCTGGGAGGAAAACGGCGAGATAATAGTTAAAGCCAACATCTCATGCCCACAGCCTATAAGCGTAGAAGACCTCAAAGTAACCCTCATGCTCATAGACCCGGAAAACGGGAAAACCGTGAAAACTTACGGGGAGAAAATAGAAGCCGGGGATAAGCTAGCCATAGAAGAGACCTTCAAAGCCGGAAAGCCCGGCGAGTATAAAATCTCGATCTCAGCCGAAGCCGCAAACCTAAAATCCTACACCGACACCGTCAAAATAGAAGTGCATAGAAGACAGGGAATTGAAGTTTTTGTTTTTGTCCTAGCACTAGCGTCTATAGCCATAGTGCTGTACTTGTTTCTAAAGAGGGAAAAAGGAGAAGAGATTGAGTTCTAAAAATTAGAACTCGAAAACTATAATATCTATAAATGTCACTTTTTTGCTCGGGATTTAAATATGAAAACGAAACAATTAGCAACATTATTAGTAGCTCTTGTTATAGCGCTAACCATATGTGCCTACACTCCAGTTCCAGCCCCAGCTAACCCGCAATCTCGTAGGAGGCCGATGGCCGAGGTTAGGAGGAAAGCTTTTATAGACCCCGCTCTGTTATCGGGGGACCCGGACCAGCCTCGGCTAGCCATACTAATGGTCAGGAGCGACTTTGACTATTCAAGGCTGCTACCATACACGAAAATAGCTAGAGGAACGCCCTCTATCGCAGGCTTCAAGCTAATTAGAGTCCTAATCAAGCCCAAAGACGTCCACGAAATAGCCGAGCTAGACGGAGTAATAGCGATAAAGGCAGACCAGAAAATACCATACGAAGACCCAAAACGCCTTATCGACCCCGAAGTAACGAAAAGCAAGGCCGAGCCAACCCTATGGTGGGCAGTCGACATAATAGGCGCCTCTCAGGTCTGGATCGACTACGGCTACGACGGTTCCGGAGTTAGAATAGCCATAATAGACACGGGCGTAGACTTCGGACACCCCGACCTAGCCCCGGCACAAGCTAGAAACGCAACCGGCTACCCGCTACACTTCGACGCGGACGCCGCAGGATTAATAAACACAACCCACACGTACACCGACACGGATGCTGATGACCTGCTAGAGCCTCCTGATGAAGGACCGGAGATAGTATGCGTGTACGATCCCTCCGGCGATATCCTGCACGTAAACATGACCGAGTTTTTAAATCAGCTCGGCGCAACGGGAATAAGTATATCTGAGATAGTTGATAACGGCTACAGTTCACAAAGCGGCGACTACCACGTAGGTATACTCCTCTGGGATGGCAGCTATTACGGCTACTCGACTTTCGGAGGACAATACATTGTAGTATTCGTAGATAACGGGACCGCGGGCAGGTATGAGGCGGTATTCATAGACTTAAACAACGACAGCAAGATAGAGTGGGGTAAGGAAGGCCCATTCGACTGGGGCCACAACAACGCTGTAGCGGCTGATTTCGATGAGGATGGGAGTCTCGATATTTCCCTCGGAGCTCTAGGAGGCTACCTGCTAGACTTCTGGTTTGTAGCCGGCTACTGGGATTCAGACCTAGCCGGGACAATCCTAGAATGGGACTACGAGGGACGCTACGTAATAATACAATACGATTACGTAGGCCATGGAACCCAGTGCGCCTCCGCCGCCGCCGGAAGAGGAACGTACACGGGCCTCATAGGTATTGCCCCCGGCGCCGAGGTAATGGGCATAAAAGCCCTCTATATAGGCGATATAATCGAAGCCGAATTGTGGGCCGCCGGCTTTGACTTCACGCCCTTAGGATATTATGGCTATATACCGATGTACGGATGGGTTAGCTACGGGGAATGGACCTACAGTGGCGAGCACAAAGCGGATATAATAAGCAATAGCTGGGGAATGTCGACGTGGGCCTATTATAGCTGGTGGGACTGGTGGTACTGGTATGATGTGTTGAGCGTACTGCAGGACGCCCTAATGCTGCCGGGCATGTTCGACGACGGTTATCCCGGCACGCTAATAGTCCACGCCGCCGGGAACGGAGGGCCGGGATACGGAACGGTAACCGAGCCAGGCTACTCAATACTGACGCTAACCGTCGGAGCCTCCACCTCATTCCACTACCTCTGGATGTTTGGGTATCCCGAGGGCTATGACGGCGCGATAGTCTACTTCTCGGCTAGGGGGCCGACGCCTTTAGGCTTCTCCAAACCCGACGTCGTCAACATAGGAGAGTGGGCTATGACGGCGGCGCCTATAGGAATAGACTATGATTTCTTCGCTGGCACCAGCCTGGCTACCCCCTTGACGGCTGGAGCCGCGGCTATCGTAGTACAAGCCTTTGAGGACATTTACGGCCCGGACTGGGTTCCTCTAGTTATTAAAAATGTGTTGATGAACTCGGCGGACGACCTTAAAGAGGAACCCTTCAGCCAGGGCGCCGGTAGGGTAAACGTCTACAAAGCGGTGAAGCTACTTTCAGGAGAGGGGGGAGCCTACGTAGTCAGTGAGTATAGCTGGGAAAACGCCTTAGAAGCAATAGAGGAAGCTTGGGCGGCAGCCCTAGACCAACTTGGTTTGAATCTAGGTTTGTCAGGCTCTATACCCAGCGCGGACTATGTTTTCAGTGCTGGTGGTTTGGGCAGCTGGTATGGAGGCATGCTGAAGGCGGGCGAGAGGAAGAGCGGATTGATATACGTAGAGAATCCCTCAGCTACGACGACTAAAACTTACAGGGTTAGAGTGTTCACCTATAAGCTTTCAAGAGCGGCGGAGTTCAGGGCGGAAGTACAGCCGTCTACGGACGATGTAGAGCGTACATTCTTCGTCCTGCCCAGGTTTATACCCGATAGGAGGGTAGTTATCACAGTTAGCCACGACATATCCAGTTTCTACGATGGAAACCGGTTCCTCCTCTTCCTATACGACTGGATAGACTACGACGGGGACGGCGAAGTAGACTTCCCCGACGAAGTCCACAGAATAGTAGACGACCAGTGTGAAGGAAACGTCCACATGGTAACCGTAGACAGCTCGCTAATCAAGGGTAAGCCATTGCTCGTATTCAGGAGATACAACTATATGGGCTCGGACGTTATAAGGGTTGGTATAAGGGTTGAAGAGTGGGAGGAGTATACTCCGCCGTGGCTTAGAATATCCTCGAATGCTCTGACTATAGGCCCTGATGACGCAGAAGAGGTTGAAATCACGGCTATCGCGTTGCCTGGTATGGTTGGGCCGTATGAAGCGTTTATCGAGGTAGTGGATGTGGATACTGGCTTTAGGACGCTGATGCCCGCGTCTTTCGTCGTCGTGCCGCACGTGAGGTATGAGAGGACGAAGCTCCCCTACATTATCCACGCGAGCGCTTACTCGAGGATGATGCCGTACGACGTGTTCAGGGTTAGGGGCTTATACGACTGGGGATGGCGCTACGAGACCGGAGATTGGCGCTTGTTAAGCTTCTCGGTTGAAGACCCTGACGACCATATAGTAGCTATAAAGGCCACGATCGACTGGGTATCCAAAAAGACTGACATAAACCTCTACGCCTTGGGCGGCCACGGAATTATATGGGATATGGGAGGCCTAGGCTATGCAGGATATGGAATATATAATTGGGAAACTAGGACCGGAACCAGCTCGGAGTATGTCTGGATATGGGATGGAGGCGGCTACGAGCTATGGTTATGGGATTGGTCGTACTACTACTGGACTGTTACGGCTAGGAAGCGCGCCATACTATTACACAACGTGCTGTTAGGCGCTAATATGCCGAGCCCAGATTCGCACTATGGCATACTCGAGCCATACACGGTGAGGCTCGACTTCTACAAGACCTACTTTAGCGGAGGCTACGACGAGATATACGCTCCGAGGTTCGTCGAAGTTTACGCGGATCCCGGGCAAGTAGTTATCATAGAGTTGACCTTCGAGTCTAGCGAGCCCATAGAAGTGACGCTAAACCCGGCTTCGTATGATGATTTACCGCCAGCTAACTTGCCGATGACGTTTACCGTGGATGGAAAAGTCACTGTCCCGATAGAAATAGAAGTGCCCGACGATACTCTGCCAGGTACTTACTGGGCGGACGTCGAGGTACAGCTAGGCGATATGCCCTACTCGTTCTACTGCTGGATAGGCGTAACCATCGGCGACTAGATTTAAAATTTTAATATTTTTGTTTTTATATGATTCTGCCTAATAGTCTTCTCGGCATGTATAGCCCGGCGTAGTAGGGGAGAACGTATGAGAAGATGAAGTTGTGCTCGCTGAGTTTTGGAATGTTTGCAGGTTGAGGATTAGGGATGAGCTGGATAGTTTATTTTTATGCTTAAGCTAGATGAGCTCGTTGGGGTTTATAGGGTTTTGGATTCGCCGAATTTAAGATATGTTATGGTCGGCGTTATAGCCGTATTCTTTGTGAGTGGTAGGGCTATCCGATAATAAGCATAAAAATTTAAAGTTGCTATTTTGCTATTCTCTCTTATGGATCGCTTCCATCTTATAGCTAGGGAGCCCGTGGAGGAGGTTTTGACCGAGGAGAGGCTTAGAAAGTACTTGGATGAGGGGGTAAGGCTTAGGCATTATATAGGGTTTGAGATTTCCGGCTTAGTGCACTTGGGGACCGGGCTTATATGCATGCAGAAGGTAGCTGATTTCCAGAAGGCGGGCGTGGAGACTACTATTTTCCTAGCGGACTACCACTCTTGGATAAACCGTAAGCTTGGAGGGGATTTGAGCACTATAAGGAGGGTCGCGGGCGGCTATTTTAAGGAAGCCTTGAAATACTCGCTGAAAATCGCCGGGGGAGACCCCGAGAAAGTAAAGTTCATTATGGGCTCGGAGCTCTACGAGAAAGCAGGGTTGGACTACTGGAGCAACGTAATCAAAGTCTCTATGAGGACTACCCTCTCGAGGGTTAGGAGGTCGGTGACTATAATGGGGAGGAAGATGGAGGAGGCTTTAACCTTCGCCCAGCTCCTATACATACCCATGCAAGTAGCCGATATCTTCACGCTCGGCGTAAACCTCGCGCAGGGAGGGACCGACCAGAGGAAAGCCCACGTGATAGCCTTGGAGGTTGGGGAGAAGGAGTTCGGCTACAAGCCCGTAGCCGTGCACCACCACTTGCTGGTGGGGATGCAGATGACCGAGGAGGCGCGGAGGAAAATGCTAGAAGCTAAAAAGACGGGGAACAGGGAGCTCTTCGAGGAGGGGGTGATAGACGTTAAAATGTCTAAGTCTAAGCCCCTGGGCGCTATCTTCATACACGACTCCGTAGAGGAGATTAAGAGTAAAATTAGGAAAGCTCTCTGCCCCATGGGAGAGATAGAGCTAAACCCGGTCCTCGAGATAGCCAAGTATATAGTCTTCAGAGATAGGAGGGAGCCGTTTGAAATCGTAAATAAAAAGACGGGAGAGAGGTTGATCTTCGAGAAGTACGAGGAGCTTGAGGAAGCCTATGCGGAGAAGAGGGTACACCCCCTAGACTTGAAAATCTCAGTTGCGGAGGAGTTGGCTAGGATACTAGAGCCCGCGAGGAAGTACTTCTTAGAGGGGGCGGGGAGGAAGTACTTGGAGGAGATGATGGAGATTAAGCTTACTAGGTGAGCTTAAATACCCCGCTAGCTTTATTTACGCGGTGGCGCGGTTTGCCTATTCTGGAGGAGCTTAAGGAAAGGTTTTTTATCGTAGGCCACCGCGGGGCTAAGGGGTTAGAGCCGGAGAATACCTTAAAATCCGTTAGGCGGGCTCTCGAGCTCGGCGTAGACGCCGTAGAGGTTGATGTCAGAGTTTCCGGAGACGGCTACCCCGTAGTTATACACGATGAAACAGTCGACCGGACTACGGACGGCTCGGGGCTCGTGGCTGAGATGAGCTTGGAGGAGCTGAGGCGCCTAGACGCCGGAGGGGGAGAGAAAATCCCCCTATTCGAGGAGGTGCTTAGGGAAGTCCATGGGAAAGCTGTTCTCTTCGTCGAGTTTAAAGTATTAGAGGCCGTAACCCCCGTCCTGGAGAAGGTAGAGGAGATGAAAGCCTGGAAATCCATACTCTTCATATCCTTCCACCCAGACCATCTCCTAAAGGTAAAGGAGTACAGGAGGGACGCCTATATCGGACTGATATACTCGCAGCCCTCCGACGGGATAGTTCTAGCCAAGAAAATCGGAGCCGTAGCTGTTCTCCCCCAGTACAGGCTCGCCACGGAGAAAGCCGTGGCTTTCGCTAAGAGGCTTAAGCTCATGGTCGTACCTTGGGTTGTAAACGACCTAGAGACTGGCCTGAAATTGAAATCCTATGGAGTAAATGGGTTAGCCACCGATAGACCTGATATTCTCCTAAAGCTTAGAGAGTATTCCGGGTAAAGATGCCAAATGTTATTATATGCTGTTTAGCGGATCCAAAACTGCAGGTGATGCCATGGGCTTAGCCGAGGAGATCCTAGGGGCGAAGAAGGTGGTAGCGTTCCAACCCCACCCCGACGACGGCGACCTAGCGGCGGGGGCTTAGTTAAAATCTTGACGGCTAGAGGAGCAGAAGTCGTCTACGTAACGCTGACGGACGGCTCCGCCGGCACTCGGGATTTAGAGTTGACGCTGTCTAGGCTAGCGGAGATTAGGAGGAGGGAGCAGGAGGAGGCGCGGATTTTAGGAGTTAAAGAGTTGATCTGGTTGGGCTATAGGGACGCCTACCTGCCCTACTCGCCAGAGGTTAGAGATAGGCTCATCTACATATTGAGGAAGTATAGGCCGGAGGTAGTTTTAGCCCCGGATCCCTTGCTACTCTATGAAGTCCACCCGGACCATAGGCACGCGGGGTTTTTAGCGGCGGAGGCTTCTTTCTTCACTCCGCTTCCTAACGTAAACAGGGAAAGCCTAAGTGAGGGGTTAACGCCTTTTAGTCCTACTTACGTAGTGTTCTACTTTACTGCTGAGCCTAACGTGTACATAGACGTGGCCGAGGTCTTAGAATATAAAATCGAGGCGGTAAAGGGGCACAGATCGCATTTCGGCAAGAATATCGAGGGGATTTTGAGGAGGATTGCTGAGGAGCAGGGTTCGAAGATAGGGGTTAAATACGCCGAAGCGTTTAAAGCCATTAAACCGTACTGTCTGCACTGTCTCGGGTTTTTTTAGCCGAAATAGCGGAGCCATTTCTCTAATACTTTGTCGATTAAGTAGTACATGTTGTTGGCCGTGTCGACTCCTGGGCAGACAGAGTCTACGTAGAGGTAGAGTTTATCGCCGCCATAGAGGATTTCGGCGTCTTCTCCGTCTCCAGACAAGGGTTTCCTAGTTACTAGAAAGGGATACATGCGGCAGACTCTCGGCCTATCGTGGTATATTAAGCAGTAAGCTACTCCGCCTTTATAGCTGAGGAATATACAGGATCCATCGCCTTTTTTCAACAAGTAGTACTTCCCATTGTAGCCGACGACTACTGGACCATATTTAACGCTATAGTATAAGACTTCCCCGCTAGAGAGTTGGATTATGTAACGCCTACAGCACTCGCCGCACCTGACGCAAGTCCATCCTCTGACATCTTTCCAACCGACGTACTTGTGCCTCTTCGAGCGCATTTCATCACCGTTCTCCTCGCTCTACTCTTGCCCAGTATACGGAAAGTTATTCCCAAGATAAATATAGCGGAGAGGATTAAAGCCACAGGAGTAAATGGATTTTGCTCCTCCCCACAGTCGTGCTCTATCTTGACTTCGACCGTGGATTTAGCGGTACTGGTGCTTATATTTAGAATTCTAAATTTGTAGTCGAACGTGTATGAGGAATTGGAAAGTGCCGTTACTCTAAAACCTAGCTTATAGTAGCGCCAAGGCAGGTATATAAGCGCCCGACAACCCCCTTCTCCGGTTCTCAGGTAAACTGTATATTCTCTATCCTCTACCTTGAAGACAGCCTTCAGGGGTTTACAACTGCTAGATAAGAGTCGGGGCCTATCCAGCACATCTAGTATGTGCTTCTTCTCTTTTCCATTAGGATATAACAAGCCGAAGCTATCCTCATCCCTCCAGTATGTCCACCACGCATAGCCTAAAGCGTGTTCTTCAAAAAGGCTTAATACGTCCCCGGCCCAGTCAGACGCCCTATAGGCGGAGGATCCCACACCGAACTCTCCAATCCACACCGGGATTCCTCTCTCTAAGCCGAGTTCGACGCACTTCTCGACGGCCCGTTTCAACTCTTTAAAACTTGTCTTCTCGTAGCCAGTCTTCCCATCCCAGGTGCCGCCGACGTAAAAGTGTATTGTCAAGACTATATTCTCGCCGCTTATCCAGGGTACGGCGTTTAAATCGCCGCCCCACACGGGCATATACATGAGGATGTGCTTATCGTCTACTTTCCTTATCTCGTCAAACACGTACTTGTAGAACTCCTCTACCAACTTCACGAACTCTTCTCGGGGGACGAGGTCGTAGCGGGGCATAGGCTCGTTGAAAATATCGTAAGCCGCTATGGCGGGTTCATCCCTATACCTTTCGGCAACTACCCTCCATATATCGGCGAATCTCCTCCACAATTCTCTATCTTTGAAGAACTTCACCGAGGCCTCCAAGTGATCCTCGGCATCGGGGATTAGCCAGTCGGGGAAGCCGCAGCCCTTATACCTCCTGCTCCACCTCCACTGATGCATGTCCAATATTACGTAGAGCCCGTGTTTTTTAGCCCAGTAGATAACCCAATCCACTACCTTGAGGTACTCCTCGTTTATCACGCCCGGCCTAGGCTCTATATAAGCCCAACCTATAGGCAACCTAACCACGTTGAAACCCCACGAAGTTATCCGAGCGAAATCTTCCTCGCTCTGCCCGAACCAACCGAACTCAAGTCCCATATAGTTGACTCCTTGTAGCAAGACGTAGTTTCCCCTATCATCTACTATGGAGGAATTTACCGCTCTGAGCCAGGAAGGATTAGGTAGTTCTCCTAGAGGCGGCTTCCTTAACGCATAGGATTCGTCTACTTCACCTCTAAGAATTTTCCGGGCGAACTCCTCTGTAAGTTCTTTATTTTTCGAGAACAAAACTCCTCGAGCTGCCGAGATTAAAGTTTCCAAACTATCATATTCTACAATGAGCAACTCTATGTAGGAATCTTCCAGCCAGAATCTAAGAGAGAAAGAGGGATTCCCCCAGTTCCTCTCATCTTCAACACCTACTCTCACCGGGTGTAGGGGAATTAAAGCTAGTTTCTCCTCCGGTAGAACCACCGCGACGGCATAGCTCTTTGAACATATGGGCGTTTTGCTGATTTTCTTTGGGAAGTGTACCTCATTCTCCTCTACCAGCGTGTAGAAAATCCAGGTCTTCTCCCACATCTCCTCCACGCTTAGGCTCCAAGAACCCCAAGCTAAAGCCTCCAAATCCAGGTTTGCATCCAGAAACGCCTTTACGAGAGCTGCCCTTCCTGATGAGCCAATTAAGACCTCCACTCTATAGTTTAAAGAAGCTCCCGCGTAGTCCTCGACCCCTTCAACTCGCAAAACTCCGGGCAGCTTGCATATCTCCCCACCTCGCCACCACGATTGGTGAGTGAAATCCGTCCACCCCTTCCTCCACAAGGCGAAGCCTAACGCGGGCAGGATTTTCTCGCTTCCCTTTACGATGTCTAGACTACCGTTGTTCTTTAAAATGAGTTTATGCTCGGCTAGGGGGGTCTCTGTTTCCGCCGCTAGGAAGCGGATATTAAAGCTAGAAAGGGCTATTATTAACGCCAATAGCAGGGAAGTCCTACTCATAGCCCACTATGGAGTATTAAGGGATTTTATAAATAAGATAATTGCCGTTGCTATCTCGAGAGATTCCCTGGCGGCGTCCAGGGCATCCTCCGGCTCTAAATCCCTGATATATCTCTTAATTTCTAGAATTCTCAAAATCTCGCCCCACATCCTATGCGGGAGCACGCGGGCGCCCTCCAGTATATCTCCAGGATCTACCCCAAGCTCCGCGGCCACGGCTTCTAGAGAGTAGAAGACGGTATAGGCCGAAAGCTCTTTTACCCGTATACCCTCGGACTCTTCGGCTTCGTTTAGCTTCTCGGAGGCTAATAACAAGTAGTCTAGGGATTTCATTAGAGGGTATAGGCGCGCCTCGAATTTAAAACTTGTGTTTATTTACTTAAGGGTGTTAGGCTTTATTTCGAACTCGCAGTAGGGGTCGCCTGCGGCTATACACTTAGTCTCTTCAGCCATCATCTCGACGCCAAAGTGCTCGGAGAACACGCCAGATAGGAAGCCTCTAACGAGCTGTGATTGAGGTTTAGAAGTTATCCCTAGGTTTTTCTTTATCTCGGAACACTCCCAATTATCCCATATACGCACCCTAGCCGCTTTCCTAAAGCCGTCGTAAGCTATCTTAGTCCTCTTCCACCAACCCGAAACCTGACAGGATAACATTACGTCCTCTAAGGTCTCAACGCTATTCTCCCCTCTTATTCTTTCGTGAGTCTTATAGGAGTGCCTGCCTCCTCTATACCAGAGGTGCCAGAGTATAGCCCCGCCCGAAGCCTCGCCTAATCCTTCTATTATCGAGTAGAAATGGCTTGTGCTCTGAATTATTGCTCGTTTCCCAGAGTAGGATATGGGCATTACGTCCTCTAGTATGAGCAAACCCCTAGTTCGCGGAGATATAACTTTAACCCTCCTGACTTGCGGAGCCCCCTCTAATTTCTCAGCTAGAGATTTAGCATTGCCAGAAGCTTTTGAGAAATCGGCTATAACTAAGACGATTTTTGAGTTTCTGCCGTAGCCAGCTATATACTCTATCTCTACTCCATGGCGCGAAAAAGCTTCGACTATACGCGGAAGAGAAGCGGAAATGTTCTCTACTTCGGCAACCAAGCCATATAGCCTACTCTTTTTGAAATCATATGTTACTACGAGGGGGATAGTGAAGAATGGAAATTTCTCAGAAGACCTGACTTTAAATACCCGATCGGGATTCTTAATCTTGAGTACACCTCATCTATCCGAGATATATACTTTTATATGAGGAAACCTTTATATATATGTATCTGGAGGGCTGTAAAAGATTTGAGAATAAGTAAATTCCTGAAAAGTCCTACGGTCAAAATACTAGTTTTTATTTATAAAAATAAAAAGGTCAGATACAGAGATTTGGGTAGTATAGTGGAGAGCAGGGGTTCTCTATCAAATTGTCTAAACTCTCTTCTTTCAGACGGGCTAGTAGTTAGGCAGGTCAACGTGGAGAAGGTACCAGTTGAAAGCTACTATCTTCTAACCGAGAAAGGCAGGAAGATAGCTTCATATGTAGAGGCTATGAGGACTGTTTATGGGCTAACCTAGGCGTTTCAAATTTATATGCTTTTTAATTATTGTTTAACGATGTTGGTGAAGGCGCTGAAGAAAGAATATATAGTCGCAGTTTTCGTAATCCTAGCCCTGACGCTAGTTATTCCGGCGGTCAGTGGGCAAACGCTCGTAGAGGTTTGGACGGATAAGCCGAGCTACTATGTGGGCGAGTCAGTCCGCATATACTTTAGAATAAGCGCAGACGCCTACATAGAAATCTGGTTGAAGTATCCAGATGGGACGCTTAGATTACTGTATAAGGGGAATGTAAAGGGTGGAGAGATATACTTCTTAACCGGAACCGCCGGGTGTCCAACAGGCGTACGCACGGTTTTCGTTAAAGCCTGGATCGGCGGACAGTACTTCGAGGGAACTACGAGCTATGAGGTCCAGTTAACTCTCAGGGTTCTAGCCGAAGTCTACATATTCGAGAACTATACCGTCGACGTAGTTCTCAAGTATAAGCCTGAGCACACCTCGTGGAGCCAATTCTACTCTTTATGCTTCTCCCGCAATCCTTCAAAGTACTACTTAACGCTGAAAAACTACGCCGCCGACCTTCTAGGGCTCGTCACTATCTCGGAAGTTAGCAAGGGATATTCAGGAGTTGAAGGCGTGGTTTACGTTAAGTGTAGAGGAGATTTAAAATACTCTGCTTTATCAGAGGTTGAAAAGGGAATTATAAAACTTAAAGATCCTCTCTTCGAGAAAGGCGAGGGTTGGCTAGACGAGATGTTAGTCTACTGCGAGCGGGGTGTAACCTCAGTCTCCCCCGCCCCCTATAGCATAACAAAGACTTCAGCTAAGTGGATTAACCCGACGAAGCCCGGAACAGGCATATACGAGGTAGTAACTTACTATTACGTTAACGTGACAGCTGAAGGCTTGCCCGTCGGAGTTAAAACCACCGTCTTCCTAAACGGAAAGCCTTACGGAGAAGTGGGCAGCGGCGAGTGCTTAATTGTCAAAATCAAAGGCGGCGAGAAGGGGGAAATAACTGTTCTAGAAGAGATCTCGCATGGGGGTAAGGTATTCCGCGTCGAAGACGCGCTTTTCGCAAGCGTCGAGAAGGAGAGTAGCCTGGTATTTAAGTACTCTGAAATGGTTAAATTGAGTATAACGTCTAACTACGTTGTAGCTGTTAAAATCGATGGCTCTGAAGCAGCGACGCCCCTCGAGTACTGGGTTAAACCTGGGACGGAAGTTACGATCTCCGCCCCTGAAGTTTATGAAATTGGAGTAGGCGAGAGACTGGTTTTCGCGAAATGGAGCGATGGTTCTAAAGAACTCAACAGGAAGATTAGAGTTTTAGAATCCACTAGCCTCAGCCTAGAGTATAAGCGGCAGTTCTATGTAGATGTTAGAGACCCCCAAGGAGTAGCCTATGGAGGAGGGTGGTATGACGAGGGCTCTACAGCTAAAATAGGAGTAAAAGAAACCGTCGTGAAGATAGGCGAGGGGGAGCGTTTTGTTTTCGACTCTTGGAGCGGAGATATATCGTCTAAAAAGCCAGTTATAGAGGTTCAAGTTAGCTCTCCGCTGACGGTCACCGCTAGGTGGAGACACCAATACAGGGTAGAGGTTTCCACAAAGTACTCGGAAGTCCGGCTAAACCCCTACTCGCCGGATGGTTGGTATGATGAAGGAACAAGACTTGTAGTTGAAATAAGAGAGGAGAAAGTAGATGACACATCCTTCACGACTGTTAAATTTGCTGGATGGATTGATAAAACGACTGAGACTACTTATAAAACGCCTAGATTTGAGATTACCGTAAATAGACCGCTTAAAATTGAAGCGGTGTGGAAGAGAAGGCTTCGATTACTCCCACTGATAGTTCTGGGATCGTTGATCGCAATACTAATAATCGTAGTGGCCGTCTTTCTATTCCTCAAGTTTGGCCGTCCTTCAGTTGTTTAACCTGGTTTTTATAAGAATACGGGACCACGCAGACACATTTACCACATACGCCAGCCAGCCCTACTCTGCGGATCGTCTAAATTACGCAGGCATTTTTCGTAGCACTTAAATCTGTCAAAGAAATTTAATGTGAGTGCTCCAAACTTGCATTTATCTATGCACGCTTTACAGCTTTTATCGTAGAAGTAGAGGCAGTATTCCATGTTCGGGCGTGGGGTAGGCTTTATCTCGGCGTTTGTTACAAGGCTTCCAAGTCTGCCACAGCATCCTTTCTCTGTAATTATCATTTTATGAAGTCCGAATTTTCCGAGTCTAGTTATATAAGCTACGTGTTTATGAGACCAGTCGCTAACCAGGGTTTCTTCATTAAAATTGTGAGTTGGTGGAAGAGTTTTAGATTTGCAGCCTAATTTTTTGAGCTTCCTGGCTAAGACCTTGTTTAATCTTACTATCAGCTTATTAGTCTCTATGTAGGCGAGCGCCGATTCCCTAGAGGCATATTCTCCATCGGAATTGCTATAGGCTATCTCAAGGTATGAAATAGACTATTACTGTTTTACGTCCTCCAGCAACTCCTGTGGCAATACATGATTAGGCCCTACCGTCCTTTTTAACTTTAGGAATAGGAAATCGTCTGCATCTGCGAAAGCTACTAATGGCTTTCGCCACTTGGTTAAAGTCGATTTAGAATAGTAGCGGACAAAGAGTTTTTTAATTAGCTTTTTCCACGGGTACAATAGTTCTATTCTTCGATAAATTTATACCTATATTCGCCACTATATTCCCGTGCGAAGCTACCTCCTGCTAGTGACTGGAGTAATAGCGGTCGTTGTAATGGTTTTAACATCGTCTATAGCTTACTCGCTTGCTCTTGAACGGGGATTTGAAGAAGAGGATAGCGTCATGATAGCGAACGGGCTGGGAGAAGCCGTTACCCTATTCCTGGTCTTACCAGCAGTCTACAGTTCTCCTTTGAAAAGACTATTTAAAGCTGAGAAAGCCCTGAGGCGGGGAGTGGCTTTATACCTGTTATGTAGTTTTGTTATGATAGCTGGGGGGGCTTCTAATCTCTATGTTTTTTGAAGTTAAATACGAGCCTATTTTTGAAAAAGTAAGCCTCCTATATTCTGCTCTAATATTGCTGGTAGTAGCTCCCGTAGTGGAGGAGCTTATTTTCAGAGGTTTAATACTTCATGGCTTAAAAGAATACACAGGAGACCTAATAGCCGCTGTAGCTTCTTCACTATTTTTCGCCGTACTACACTATACTTCTATCCCCATCCCTCTATTGTTTGTAATATTTCTAGATGGATTTCTACTATCATACTACATGCTCAAGTGGAGAAACTTGTTATCTCTGATTATAGCCCATACATTGATAAATCTTCAAGCTCTCCTTTTCTACTGGTTAATTTAATTATTGGGGAATTTCAGCTAAACGCCTGTATAAGATTGATATACTCACTCATGATCTCCTAACTTTGAACGAATTCTTAATGTCTTCATAGCCGATATCTAGATAGGTTATCCTCTCAGAGAAATCCTCATATATTGTGACACATATAATAGGAGGATTGCGAGATAAAGAAATAGTAATGCTGGGCTTAGTTAATCGTATATTCGTTAAAATTCAGAGAAAAGTGCAGGGTATCCCGCGGGGAGCCGCGCATCTCTACGATAGTTTAGCAATTAAATACTTAGAGCCCTCATACAATTACATTATTCAGGACATCCTTGAAGAAAACGCGGATAAAAGAGTTATACTAGAGATAGGTTGTGGAACGGGAGTTCTCCTCTCAGAAATAGCGGAGAGCACAAATCCCATAGTATTGCTCGGATTAGATATTTCCCCTGCCATGATTAAAATTTCAAAGAAAAACCTCGTAAAAAATGATAAATACTCGAAGATAGATCTCTTACTCGCCGATGCCCATAAAATACCACTACGGCCCAGGAGCGTAGATTTAATCGTAAGCACTGGAACTCTACATCACATAAGAGATCCGGAAACCCTATTCAAGGAAATCACAATAGTGTTAGGTAATCGAGGAGAAGCCTGGATATACGAATTTTCACACGATATAAGCATAAGAGAACTCAAAGAATCTTCGAAAAAGCTGGGCAGACCCCGGATTTTTATCAAGCTGGCGGCGGCGATGCACGGTCTGCCTCGTAGAGAATGCGAGAAAGGATACATACTAGAAGCTCTCATAAAAGCTAAAGCCTCATACAAGTTAAGATATAATGGGGTAATAACATTATTGAAATTAAGTCGAAGATTCGATAGCTAGGCCGATACCTTAATTCTCCGCTATCTTTCTCTCAATTATCTCGGCGACTTTATCCAGGTTTTCGGCGATAGCATCGGCTACTGAATCTTTGCGGCTAAGTTGGCGGTCTAGCAGTATCGTATACATGCAGTATTTATGGATATTTTGGTCTATCCTAAATACATCCAGTATTTATGCAGTCTAAGTGCCTCCTTATGGGTTTTATACTCTCATAGAACATAACAGCGGAGTCGTAGTTATAACAGCGATTTTTAACCCGAGATTTCTAATTCGCGAAAAGGCATTTTCGACGTCCGGATATAACGCATATTCACATTTTTCAAATATTTTAATTAAATTTTTAAAAGTTGTTTTATCGATTTCTATATTCAATCTCTGTAGTACTCGATTTAGAAATTCTTCCCAGTTCTTGTAACAAAATCTAGGATAATCCACAAATGTTATAAATAGCCAAGATGCTTTAAATTGTTGAGGAGAGATTTCATAACCGCGGCTAAACAAGTAATTTGAAACTTCTTCAAATGAAAATGCCTTCTTAGCGTAGATTATAGTACCTGTAAGGTCGAGGAAGACGGCTTTTATCAATTTCGTGCACCATAATTAACGAACTACCGATTTGGATATATTGTTATAATCTCTGTTTCCACGTCTTCGATAACGCATCGCTTCCCCCCCAGTATATACATCTTCCCGCCGTCGGATACTAGCGTTAAATTATACACGGTCTTATCCGGAGACTGATATGCCTTGACTATCCTGCCCTCCAAAATTACTTTTTCTCTCGTATTGGTTATATGCCAGCCCTGTACACGCGCGAAAGGCTTTATTCCCCTTGAGAGCAAATACGCTGCGTCTTCAACAGCGCGGAAGTAGATACAATATGTCCTAGGCTTTGACAGAAATTCGTCTATATCGCTCACAAGCTTACTGGAATACCAGGCAGTATATTTGAAATAAGCACCAAATACCGGTAGGAAATCCTTATCCTCCACGAGCAACGCTATTTCTTCTCTTCTCTTAATTCCGCGGTATAAAGTCTCAGTGATATATGTTAGAGCTTTATGGTCATCGATTATGAACATGGAGGGCGCTAATATCTCTCTGACTTTAACCATAGCGTCTCTTCTGAAATCATCCACTAGGTACTTCGTTGTTTTAGTATTTGTTTTATATATTACTAGCGAGACATTGACGTTATTTTCTATAGCATTTTGCAGGTTGTTACTTACTTGGACTATGAGCTTATCGGGCGCTGCTATAGCTAAAGAATATTGAGCGTTGTCTAGTAGATATCTTATCTTATCTACGATATTCCTCCTTCCCCTAACAACCCAGAAAGTCCCTGTATTTAAATTCCTGCCAATACCAGAGATTCTATCTATGAGCTCTAGAGCTTCCCTCTCGACTTTTAGATATTCCTCGGTTAGTAGGCGGAGGGCCCTTTTAGGCTCGACTGGACGGTATAGTTTGGGCCTTCCATGCTGAACTTCTATCAGTCCCTTTCGCTCAAGCTCGGACAATATCAGGTAAATCTTAGAGACCGGGACGCCTGACGCTGAAGCTATCTCGAGTGGAGCTGCTACTCCGAGCTCTATCAGCGTTTCATATGCTTTGGCTTCGTTGAGGCTTAACCCTAAATTTATTAATCTATCTATGAGCATTTTTCTTAGATTTTTCATTGCACAGCCTCCCTATGCTGGTTCTCTTTTCAATCTTCCTATACTCTTAAATAAAATTAATTTTATGCAATAAAGATTTCTTTAACCAACATATTCTATCGGATATTATCTTTAAGTATTTAGGCATAAAATATATATTCAAGATATTATACAACAATTATCGTAAAAGAGGTGTCCTTATGACTAAGACAGAAACCTTATTGGTCGCTGTAATAATAATTTTAATTGTTGCCTTCGGCGGAATATTCCTAACGCTTCAATCCAGCATTAACAACCTTAACGCTTCTATCTCCGAACTAGCTAGCAAAACTGAGGAACTATCGGGAAAAGTAGATACCTTAACGTCTGAAGTCAGAAAACTACCCGACATAATTAAGGGTATAACCCCGCCAACACCACCAACACCGCCAACACCGCCAGAAAAGCTTGGAGTATTCTACTACGCGGCGGGCTGGCCCTTACCTCCAGGTTATCACGGCAACCCATTCGGGCCTGGAGGAGTCGGAGGAGTATACTGGTTCGTTTACGAGCCATTAATGTACCATCTACCCGGCAACTACAGCTTCATACCGGCTCTAGCCGAATCTGTCGAAGTAAAGGGTAACGTACTCGTCGTACACCTTAGAAGAGGCGTGGTTTGGCACGACGATAAGCCCTTCACGAGCAAAGACGTTAAGACCACCTGGGCCCTTATAGGCGCCATATGGAGCAATAGAATGTGGAGATTCATCGAAAAGATAGAAACTCCGGACGACTATACTGTTGAATTCCATCTGAACATCGCGCCCTCTCACGTCATTAAAGTACAGATCCTCTCACAGCCCATTCTAGCTCCTGACCACCTCTTCGGAAAATGGACGGACAAAGCCATGGAAGTAGTAAATTTGGCTAAGCAAATATGGACTTTACAGGCAGAGGGTAAAGAAGTGCCAGAATCTCTACAGGAGGAGTATAAGAGTAAGAAAGAAGCTTTGATAAAAGAGGTTCAGGACTTCAAGCCTGGATTACCTGTCGGTCAGGGAGCCTTTAAAGTAGTGAAAGTTACGACTAGCGAGATTACGATGGAGCTCTTCACCAAGCATTACAACGCCGATAAGATAAAGTTCGGAACTGTAAAAGTGCTGAGATGGACTTCTAACGAGATCGTATGGAGCTACCTGATGGCTGGGAAGATAGACATCTCACATCCGGCTACTCCGCCGGATGTAGTTGAACAAATACTCGCAACTGAGCCGAGAACCCACCACATGTTAATCTCCGACCTTGGCCACTTCGCGATAGCCTTCAACCTTAGAGAAGCTCCATTCAACGATATAAACTTCAGAAAAGCCCTAGCCTACGCTATAGACAGAACTAAGATGCGAGAAATTGGATACTACTGGGCTACCGATACCCCATACGCGCATGGAATACTTCCATCCTTCCAGGATCAGTGGCTACCCGAGGATGTTTTAGCCAAATTCACGAAGTACGAGTACGACCCAGCTAAGGCTGAGGAGATACTTAAAGCGGCTGGTTACTACAAGGGTGACGATGGCTACTGGAGAACTCCCGACGGCAAGTTGATAGAGCTAGAGGTCACCTGCCCGGCTGGATATTCCGACTGGGTACTGGCGCTGGACGAGCTCGTCAGGCAGTTGAACGAGTTCGGTATAAAGGCTGAAGCTAGACCTATACCGAATCCGACGTTCTGGCCCACTGCTCACTCTGGTAAGCTAGGCCTACACTTGAACTGGTTCTGCTGCTGGTGGGGTACTGGAGACCCGTACACTGGCTATTACGACTTATTCTTCGGCGATAGATCGCTAGACACGGGTGTTGGCACTGGCGCGGATGGTCTCGGCTTAGTTAACCAGGAGTTTGATACTCCGTGGGGCAAGGCTGTTCCGGGCCAGCTCGTAGAGCAGCTACTAGTCGAAACCGACCCGGAGAAGAGGAAGGAAATTGTCTGGAAACTGGCGTACATTGTTAATGAGAACTTATGGGAGATACCATGGGCTGAGAAGAGACTACAGATATACTATGTAGACGGCGTTAGAGCTACTGGATGGCCGCTGCCCGACGACCCGGTGTGGACGCTGTATCCAGGTGGCGGCGAGAGAGTAGCCTATGTGCTTATTAGCCGCGGAATACTTGAACCCGTTATTACCGGTGGTTAAAACAGGGATGGATAATGGTATCATGGCGTATACCTAAAAGAATAATCTATTCTTTTTTTACTCTCTTAGCTTCAGCTTCTATAACTTTTTATATGGTTCATAATATTCCTGGCGATGTTCTCGACATAATGGCTGCTCAACTTTCTGAGAATATGGGTATTCCTTTCGAGGAAGCCAAGAAAATAGCCTATACTTATTATATAGGCTATGACCCGAATAAGCCGCTACTAGAGAGGTACATCGAGTATCTTATGAATCTGTTCAGCGGCAACTTGGGCTACTCGCTAATGTTCAGAGTCTCTGTAAACGAGATAATAGTGCAGGCCCTTCCATGGACCTTATTCGTGCTCTCTATTTCGCTACTCGTCAGCTTCGCCATAGGCACAGTGCTAGGCTTAATCATAGCTTGGAGGAGGAGAACAATCCTCGAACCTATCGTTACAGCTTATGCCTCGTTTACCGATGCTATGCCAGATTTCGTTACAGCCATGCTTCTCTACATGTTCCTAGCTGTTAGAATGGGATGGTTCCCCATGAAGGGAGCGTACGATGAAAAACTTATCCCGGGGCTCTACCCGGCGTTTATTCTCAGCGTGCTCTACCACGCAACCCTCCCCATATTATCTTATGTTGTAGAGCATATAGGCTTCTGGGCTCTACTCGTAAAGGGGAGTGCCGCTAGTGTGTTGGAGGAGGATTTCGTTAAGGCGGCCGAGGCTAGAGGACTACCCGAGAGGAGAATATTGATAACATACGTCGGGAGAGTCGCCATAATCCCAGTCGTAGTTATGCTCGCCATACAGTTAGGAGTAATGCTAGGAGGATCGACTATCATAGAGACCGTGTTCAGCTATCCAGGAATAGGCTACTTCTTCACGGTCGCCACAACCAACTTGGATTATGGGCTTATGCAGGGATTATTCTTTATAATAATCGCTGGTATAATTATAGCAAATCTAGTAGTGGATATAATATATCCGTTCATAGATCCTAGAGCTAGGAGAGAAGCCGCGAGGTGACCTGGATGAGAGAATATCTGGTTAACTTATATTACAACATCCTCAGGCCGATTTTCAAGAACAGGAGAGCACTCGTAGGCTTTACAATACTTATGGGCTTCGTGGTCATGGCCATCATAGGCCCGCTAGTTGTGCCGTTAAACCTCAAAACGAACTGGAAAGAGAGATTTAAGCCTCCCTCCCTCGAACATCTGCTCGGCACTGATTACGGAGGCAGGGATATTTTCCAGCAAATAGTTCACGGCTCTAGAGACGTGTTGCTTATAGCGGCTTTATCGGCGCTATTCGCCATACTCTTAGCCGTGACTATAGGCATAACCAGCGGTTTTCTCGGCGGCGCGGTGGACGTGGTCTTAATGGGTATAACGGATATATTCTTGACTATTCCGAGCTTTCCTGTGATGATGGCCATAGCGGCCGTACTTAAAGTTAGAGATCCCTTCTCCTTCGCAGCTGTAATATCTATGTGGATGTGGGCTGGCTTAGCTCGCTCAATTAGAGCGGAGGTCCTGTCCCTCAAGCAGAAAGAGTTCATAGAAGCGGCGAAAATCTTAGGCTTAGGAACCTTCCACATAGTTTTTAGAGAGATAATGCCGAATATTATGCCATACATAGCGATAAATTTCATCACCATGATGAGAGCCGCCATAACGGCGAGCGTGGGAATAATGTTCCTAGGCATAGTACCCTTCAAGATAACTCATTGGGGCGTCATGCTCAATCTAGCTATGTTCCAGTACGGCGCCGTATACGTGCCTGAGGGAGTACACTACGCGCTAGCCCCCCTCCTATGCATAGTCCTCCTAGAGTACGGAGCTGTAAGCCTCTCCCACGGGCTTGAGGAAATATTTAATCCTAGGCTGAAAACCTATGAGTAGGTGGTCAAAGTGGACTATATCCTCCGGGTTAAAGACCTCGTGGTCGAGTATGCCGTTAGAGAGGGCATGCTACGCGTCGTTAACAATGTCTCGCTGGACGTTCCCGAGGGAAAGATAACGGCTCTCGTTGGCGAATCGGGCTGCGGTAAATCAAGCTTACTCGACGCTATTTTGAGAACATTACCGCCAAACGGATATATTAGGAGCGGCGAAGTGCTCTTCCGAGATATCAACCTATTGAAATTAAGCAAAGAGGAGTTAAGGAAAATCAGGTGGGAGAAGATAGCCATAGTCTTTCAAGCGGCTCAGAACGCATTAAACCCTGTTTTGAAAGTCGAGGATCACATAGTTGAAACTTATCAAGCCCATAGGAGCGATTTATCTAAAGAGGAGATCCTCGAGAAGGCGGGCAAACTATTGGAGATGGTGCGCCTAGATCCGGCTCAGGTATTGGGCGCTTACCCCCACGAGTTGAGCGGCGGGATGAAGCAGAGAGTTATAATAGCCCTTAGCTTAATCTTGGACCCCGAGCTGTTGATATTGGACGAGCCGACGTCGGCGTTAGACACTTACACTCAGTCGACTATAATCGACGTGTTAAAGAGGATACATAGAGAAAGTGGGCTTACAATGTTCTTGGTGACGCACGACTTGCCCGTTGTAGCTGAAATAGCAGATTATATAGCCGTGATGTATGCTGGTAAGATTATGGAAGTTGCGGACGTAGAGACGATATTCTACAATGCCAAACACCCGTATACTCAGTTGTTGATAAAGGCTATACCCTCGCTAGTCGGAGACCTCTCGGATAGGAAGCCCATACCCGGGAATCCGCCGAGTTTATTAAACCCGCCTTCTGGCTGCGTATTCCATCCGAGGTGCCCTTATAGAAAGCCTATTTGTGATAAAAAAGAACCCCCGTTTTTCCGCGTCGAGAACAGTATCACTGCCTGTTGGCTGTATGGTGAAGAGTGATGGGTGGAGAAGTTATAGTTGAGTTAAAAAACGTAACCAAATACTTTGAGAAAGGATTCATAAGAAAGACTAGAAACTACGCCGTTATCGACGTTTCTCTCGAAATCAGAGAGGGAGATATAATCACGCTTATAGGAGAAAGCGGATGCGGTAAGACGACGCTAGGGCGTATAGTTGCCGGATTGATCAAACCGTCGAACGGGACTGTCCTCTGGTTTGGGAAAGATGTATGGAAAATGGGTAAAAGGGAATTTAAGAAGTATAGACCGCTAATTCAAGTCGTACATCAAGATCCTTACGCCTCTCTCAACCCCACTAGGACGGTCTACCAGATACTGGCGCCCATCGTTAAGAAATACTATAAGCCTAGCAGTAAGAAAGAATTGGTAGAGGAGGTTAAAGATGTATTGAGTTATGTCGGCTTAACTCCCCCCGAGTACTTCTTAAATAAGTATCCACACCACCTATCCGGTGGGATGAAGCAGAGACTGGCTTTCGCTAGAACGTTGATTCCAAAACCGAAGCTCATAGTGGCGGATGAGCCTGTGAGCATGATTGATATGTCGCTCAGGCTATCTGTACTTGGTTTAATGAAGAAGTTAAACGAAGAGCTGGGCATAGCTTTTATTTATATATCTCATGATATAGCTACTGCCAGGTATTTCGCCGATAAAGCCGTACTAGCCTTGATGTACTTGGGCAGAATAGTCGAGCTCGGGCCCATGGACGAGGTTATAGGAAATCCTCTACATCCCTACCTCAGGGCTATACTCTCCGCCTCCCCGATACCGGATCCTAAAATCGCTAGATATAAGCGTAAAATGGAGTTGAAGAGCTTAGATGTTCCCAGAGAAATAGTCCAGCTTAAAGGCTGCCCCTTCAGCCCGAGATGCCCATATTCAGGCGATATATGTTTCAAGCAAATGCCCCAGTTTAAAGAATACAACGGTCACAAAGTCGCCTGCCACTTTGTAGACAAACTGCCGAAATGGACTCCTCCATGGCAGGTGGCTACTTCGTGAATCCAACACTGGCGAGGTACGCGCTGGCATCAGGTTTTTTTGTCCTCGTTTTATCTCTAGGCATTCTCCCCTTTTTAAATCCTGAGAAACCTGAGTTTACTCCAAACCTCTTGGCCATAATTATAAGTAGCGTATTCATAGTCTTAGTGATATACGATGTCCGCAAACAAGCTAGAAGCGAGTTCGCGGCAAACCGTTAACCGACAAAAATACACCGTAATATTAATCGTCGTGCTGGCAGCCGTCGTTTTAACGGTTTCTTTAAGCTCGCTCTACAAGAGAGAAATACGTTATGTGCATCTAAACCTTAAAAGGTATGCAAATAATCCAATCATTTTCCCCGACGGGGAAGGCTTCGACGCTTCAGCGACTTTCAATCCGGCAGCCGTAGTAAAAGACGGCAAAGTATATCTCTTTTATAGAGCACAAGAAGTATGGTTCGGTACTAGCGTTATAGGGCTCGCGGTGAGCGAGGACGGTTTTCACTTTGAGAAAATGGACGAGCCGGTCATAGTGCCGGAGCATGAGTGGGAGTTGCTTGGAGGGTGCGAGGATCCTAGAATTGTGAAGATAAACGATACCTACTATATGACGTACACGGCTTATGATAAGAAAGTAGCTAGATTAGCTCTGGCTAGATCCAAGGATTTAATTCACTGGGAGAAACTGGGCATAGTTTTCCCAGAGTGGGGTTGGAGTAAATCCGGGGCTATAATACCAGTGAAGATTAACGGGTATTATTGGATGTACTTCGGAGACAGCAGTATATGGATTGCTAGGTCTAAAGATATGATCCACTGGGAGACGAGCAGGGAGTGGGTGGTTCTCAAGCCTAGGAAAGGCTATTTCGACAGCAAGCTCGTCGAGCCAGGCCCTCCCCCTATAGTTGTCGGAGACAAGATCGTATTGATATACAACGGGGCGGATGACAACCTAGTCTACTCGGTCGGGTGGGCTATATTCTCGCTCGAAGACCCGACGAAGCTAATTGCTAGGGCGGAGAAGCCCATATTAACGCCTCAAACTCACTGGGAGAGGTTTGGGCAAGTGAGAAACGTCGTTTTCGCCGAGGGCTTGGTGAATTTCAACGGTAAATGGTTTCTCTACTACGGCGCCGCAGACACCTTCGTCTGCGTGGCTATAGCTAACGATATCCAAGGGCTAATAGGTTATCCTCTAGGTGGTTAGCTGTGGGCTTTTTCCTACGTGAACTAAGGGATATTCGCGAGGTTGAGGAGTTCTTCGATGACTTATTCTCGAGCGTAAGGGTGGAGGCCGATGAAATCCTATACGAAAAATACATGGAGGCGCGGGGGGAAACGGACTTCACTAGGAGGAGGCCGGGGAAAAGCCTCGCTAAGATAAGAGGGTATATAGTTCCCGAAGACGTCGCGACGGTCTCGGCGGCCGGCGTGCCCATAGTCTCGCGTATAGTCGCTAACCCCGCCGTAGAAATTAGCGGGGATAGGGCGCGCATCTACCTTAGGTTGGCGTCGATAGGCTCAGAGTTCGCCAGGACTTTTATCGCAGCTGCGGATCTTAAAGTCGAGGACCTGAAGGGGAGAATTAAGGTAGATGCTAAGCCGTTGCTCTACGGGATAATGCCCTACGAGTGCGTAGAAGACCCGAGGATTGACCCCGACATGCCTGGGGTTCTCTACCACGTGAGGGCTTTCTACCGAACGAGAGTTTCGAGAGTTTTCACGTTTAAGTCGCGAGTAGTCGGCGGCGAGATAGATGGAATAGAAGCGGTTAGCTTCTACTCTAGGAAGTGGGGCGAGTTTCTCATCCAAGACTACAGGGACACTTTTCCTATAAACCGCGGCTTTATGACTGTGAGGCCGTTCTTCAAAGATAAAGGCTTCGGCATAATAGCTATCGGGCCTAGGGAAGGAGCCCAGGTGGATTTTGACGAAATAGAAATTCCGCCCGAGCTCCTGCCGTTAAACGGCGAAGACAAAGTCGGGGGCAACGCGTCACTTAAACTCTCGGCGAACGAGTACCTCCTATTGTATCACGCGGTCGACGAGCACGGAGTCTACTACACCTATGGCGCGCTCTTCGACGAGAACGCCGAACTGCTTGCTTTAACTAGAGAGCCTATAATCGCTCCTAAGATAGGAGTCTACAGCGGGAGGCGCCCCTCGACTGTATTCGTCTGCGGAGCGGCCGTCTATGGCGACTCTGTGATCATATCTGCGGGGGTAGACGATGAAATAACTGTCATCTATGAAGTTGAGAAACAAAAAATATACGATTCTTTAGAGTATTTAAGCGGCTAGCCCTTAATCCATTTAAGCCTTTCTAGGGCTTTCTCCAATTCCACAGTGAATATTCCTATAGCGTAGTCGCTCAACCCGCCGACCCATATCAAATACTCCTTGTACAGCGCCAATCCGTCCCCAAACACAACTAAGGGTCTATCACCGTACTCCTCGTTTAAACCCTTAGGGGCCAGTAGGTAGTTTGATATAGCCAAAAGGTCGCCTTCTCTATCCACTATAGCCAGGCCGTTCCTATAGGAATAATCCTCCTTTAATACACCGTGCCAACCGACTAGGTACTCGTTCTCCGATAGCTTAACGGTATTTGTCGACCATCCGACTTTAAACTCCCAATCCTCGTACGTCAGTACAGGTTCCATAGTTTCAGCTAGCAGCGAGGGAGTATCGAGTTCAGCTAAACCCCTCCAGCATACATCGATCTCCTTTACAACTCTTTTTACAGTCGGTCTGGCGAGCATAAATGCTTTATTTCCGCTTATCTCTATGAAAGCGCAATCCTTCATCCACTCCGGCAGGAATACTTCATCGCCTTCTTTTATGACGAAATACTTCCTCTCTCCAGGTTCTAGTTTATCATCTAGGCTAGTCAACCCCTGGACAGATCCTCTCTCGTAACTGTCTCCTTTTAAATGGTATCCATACCCCGTGTATAAAACGAGAAGTCTATCAGAGTATCTGTGAATTCTAGGATCTTCGCATCCACGAAACTCCCACAGGTATTTAGGCCATAGAACAACCTTAGCTTTAAGCGGTCTGGCCACGCTGCCCTCCAGCATCGAAGCTAAAGGTATTTTAAAAAACCCTATGCTCGACGTGTAGTTGTAGTAGTCGAAGATTAGCCTGGGAAACACCCAGAGCTCGTCTCCAACAATGACAGCTCCCGGATTAAAAGAAGCTAGCGGCGTTTTCTTCGAAAAATCCGTTATTATGTCCCTAGGCGAGATGTAGAGCTTTCTCTCGAAAATATCCGTAACCTCCGGTTTTCTCAGCTGGGCGCGTTCTGCGAGAAAGTGTCTAGCTTTCTCGTAGAGTTCTTTTTCTATGCTTAAACTCATGATAACACCCCGGCATTATCACTGCTAAATAGAAAAAGGCTATATATAGGTTCTCAGATCAAACAGGCTAAGAGGATAATTTAGCTATAACTCTAACCGCTTCCTCCAAATCTCCTACCACGACATCGGCTACTTCGCCGCTACAGCGGCGTTGTCGATCCAGCAGTATTGTATGTATGCCCAGCTTCTTAGGGATGTACATGTCGAGTAGAGCGTCGTCCCCACGACTACGCATTCCTCAGGCTTTACTCCGACAAATTCCAGAGCCTTTAGGTATATCTTCGGATTCGACTTATCACAGCCAGTTTCGCACCCCGTGAACACGTAGCCTATGTAGCTCCTAATCGGCTCTATGCTCTTATAGAACATAAATCGTGGAGTCGTAGTCATGATAGCTGTTTTCAATCCGAGGTTTTTAACTTGTGAAACCGCTCTAACGGCGTCGAGGTATAGTGCATACTCGTGTTTTTCAAACATTTCCACAAGCTCTCTGAAAGTTTCCTCATCGACTTCAACGTTTAACCTCGATAACACCCGGTCTATGAAGGCCCTCCAGTTTTCGTAGCAGTCTCTGGGATAGTCCACGAATATCACAAACAGCCAGGATGCTTTAAATTATTGAGGAGAAACCTCGTAGCCGCGATTAAACAGATAATCAGAGACTTCTTCGAACGAAATCGCCCTTTCGGTGTAGATCAGAGTGCCCACAAGAAGGTTTGGCCACGTCAGGGTGGAGGTTTACGTTAGTGACCGGTCTAGGGTTAGGCCTGCTCTTAGAGCCGCTAGAAGCTCCATAGTCAAGGCTTTAACCGCAAAGTGGGTTTAGCTACCAGTACTGTTCAGAAAATTTAAGTAAGATAATAAATAGGTCTACAAAAATAATATATTTATTTGAGTATGTCAATTATCCAGCCTCGCGTATAAACTCATCTTTTTTTAGGTAAACTACGGTTAGCGGGAGTGCCAGTATAAATAATATCATCATAGGATTGAACATCCAATCATCAGTGAGTATACTCCACGTGCTATTAGGCTCGCCACCCCACAGCAGTGGGTAGTATGCGTCCATCCAGTCAGCCAAAACTATGAGCACGTTCAACACGAAAAGGGCTCCGGCAAGCAATAATCCAATAGTTGTAAACGACCAACCCTCCACTCTTTTTTCAAACAGGCTGACGGATGCCTTAGCGAAGACAAGTGAGACAACTAGCAAAACCAGCCCCGCAAACGGGTCTACAATAATCTTAGGAACGTACACGGCGACTATCTCTCCGCCGACATTAGCGTAGAAGGGGAAGCCTAACTGCAGCTCCGGCAATCGAATCCAGGGCATCCACCAAGACACAGCGCCGACGATAAATTCGTACAATCCATAGACGAGGTATAGTACCGCCACCGCCGCCGAGTACGCCGCGGCTACCCTACAGAATTTCCCGAATTCCAAGTTCTCACCTCAAACCGAGACTATAACCTATGAGCATAACAGCTCCAGCAAGCAGGTAAGCTAGCACAACTTCATAGAGTACTGCGAAAAGCGTCCACTTCCAAGACCCTGTCTCCTGTCTTATAGCGGCTACAGTTGCTATACACGGCACATACACGAGTATGAAGATCATATACGCGTAGATCTCCAGCGGCGTGTAGAGAGACCGCAGAATTACAGGCAGTTCTTCCTCGCCAGCACCATAGAGCATCGCCGTAGCACCTATCACTATCTCCTTTGCTACAAACCCGAAAATGGCCGCCACTATGAGCCTCCAATCCCAGCCCAAGGGAGTAAATAAAGGCCTTAAAAACCCGCCTATAGCTGCCAAGACGCTAGATTCTATCTTCTCGACCCCAATCCACTGGAATGTTCCCCACTCAATGCTGCCGAGAATCTGAATCACCAATAGCCCGAGAACTATCACGGCGAAAACTTTCTTAAAGAAGAGAGATCCACGCCACCACATGTGTATAATTACAGATCTTAGAGTGGGCATCTGGTAGTCGGGTAACTCCATTATAAACGGTGAAATCCTACCTTTAAAGAATATTCTTCTGAATATTAACGCCAGCACTATCGCTAGTGTTATTCCCACCAGGTATAGAGAGAAGATGACGTCACCTGCAAGCTTTCCGAAAAAGGCCGCCGCTAACAAGGCGAACGCGGTTAACCTGGCGCTGCAGAGCATGAGCGGGTTAGTGAGGATAGCCACCATCCTATCCTCCTCATATGGGATAGCTCTCGTCGAGTAGACGGCGGGAACGTTACACCCAAAGCCCAATATCATGGAGATCAGAGCTCTCCCTGTCATCCCAAGTTTGCGCATTATCCTATCCATGACAAACGCGGCTCTAGCCATGTAGCCGCAATCTTCCAGTATCGAGAGGGCGAAGTAGAGGAAGAAGATCAGCGGAGTAAAGCTGAGCACCGTGCCCACGCCGTTTAATAAGCCGAAATCCCCGAAGACTATTCCGTCTATAACCGGGTTCCCGGTGTATAGATATTCTAGCGAGGCGAGCCACGCGAAGAAATCCCCTAAAAAATCACAGAAAGGCGTAGAGACGAGCATCGTAAACTGGAACATAATCCAGAGTATCGCCAGAAATATGGGTATGCCCAACACCTTATCCAATACGGCTTTATCAATTAAATCGCTGAAAGTATACTCCAACTTGCCCTTCCTAACAGCTTTCTCGATGATACTCCCTATTATCTCATACCTCTTGTCGGCAAGAAGAACCTCCACATCCACGCCTCCATACTTCCGTGAGAGCTTAACTTTTTCCTCATCAATAATCCTCTTTACATCCTCAAAAACAGGGGAACTTCTGATTTTTTCGATTACCTCCTCGTCTTCTTCGAGCAATTTTACGGCAAGCCAGCGGGTATTGTAAGCCGAGCTGATCTCGGGGTCTTCTTTTAGAACACTTTCTATTCTCTTTATGGCACTTTCTATTTCCGAGCCGTAGGATATAGGTTTTACCTCGCCAACGTTAGCAGTTTCGACGATCTTCTCGCATAACTCCTCCATACCTATCTTTTTGGGAGCAACTGTGGGGACTACGGGCACTCCCAGAAGCTTCTCGAGTTTACTCGGGTCCACCTCGTAGCCTTTACTTTCGGACAAGTCCATCTTGTTCAAGGCTATAACGAGCGGGACTCCCAGCTCTATTAGCTGCAGCGTTAGGTAGAGATTCCTTTCCAGATTCGAGGCGTCGACTATATCTACCACGACGTCCGGCTTTTCCTCCACAATATAGTTCCTCGCTATTAGTTCCTCGGGAGAGTAAGCGGTTAGGCTGTAGGTCCCAGGCAGATCCACTATGTGGATCTCGTAGCCCCCATACCTGCACACGCCCTCTTTCTTCTCAATGGTTTTCCCGGGCCAATTTCCTATGTGCTGGCGCCCCCTCGTTAAATTGTTGAAGATAACAGATTTACCTACATTTGGATTTCCGGCGAGAGCTACTCTAACCACTCTCTTGATCTTCCGCTTTTTCACTCGACCACCTCTACCAGAATTTTCATAGCTACGCCCCAACCGATAGCCACCCTAGAACCTCTAACGGAGACCAAGACAGGACCAGGAGAAGATTTAAAAACGTGTACCTCGGCATCCGGCGTAAATCCAAGCTCGGTAAGCCTTCTGATTAAGCCTCTCCCCCCCAGTATGTTCTTTACGACCGCTCTCCGGCAGGGAGGTAGCATAGCCAGCGGTATCAGCATTACTTAACCACCTCAACGAAAACGTGGTCCGCCTCGCTTTTTCTCAGAGACAGATAATACCCCTTAACCTCAAACTCTATGGGATCTCCCATGGGGGCTTTTCTAACAGCTTTAATCTCGGTGTCTCTGGTAATTCCCATGTCCAATAGCCTCCTAATCAGAGGGCCTTTGCCGACTATGTTTACCACGATTCCCTTCTCGCCTGGAGCTAGTTCGCTCAGCTTCTTTATCATTTTAGGTCAACCTAAAAATATTAGGTTAGCCTAATATTTAAATTTTTTTATTGGCTAATGCACAAAAATGCTCTATTTGGAAAATAATAGCCTAGAATAAGCTTTAAATTCTAGGTGATTATGCTTATTTTGGGCAATAGATTATAATAGGAAAACCTAAGCGGTTATGCCTAGCGGCTATCGTTCACTTATGGTTTGCAGATCGCATAAACTTCAATGCGGCACTTAGACGCAGTTTTAACCCTGTATACTCCCGGTGCTTCAATTTTGTAGAGTTTTTTGAATCTCTCTACTTTTCCCATTCTATAGAGGGCTTAGGCGCTATGAAGTGGTGGTGAGGTACGAGCATCTCTAGTTCAAGCTCGACGTTTTCAGGCTTTGCGACCACGTAGCCTTCGTTAAACACGAGGATTGGAGTAAACGATTCGAATCCAGGCTCTTTTATAAATTCGCCTTCTCTCGCCGCTGCCAATATAAACGTTAAATTCGCGGTCAAAAAGTGAGTGAGCGAAGAAAGGCCGAATTACGGTCTTATAATTATAGGAGATAGCCAAGTAGGCTACGTACGTTTTGGCAGTAGAGAAAATGCTAACTCGAACTACCGCCCTAAACTAGTCATATACTACAAACTGCCTTCTATTAATCAATGAGCCAATGAAATGGCTTAATGACCATGCATATCAGCTACAAGAGCGTTCCTTAATTTTAGACGAACCTAGCGCGCATAAGCTTATGGTAGCGAAGATTTGAGCGATAGTTTTGGATGAATAGAGTATGGCGGTTAAATTACCAACAATTTTTTTAAAGCTCTACATACTAAGTTTAAATTGGGTGGGTTTGTGAAGATAGGCGAGTTTGAAGTAGAGATTACCCCGAGCAAGTGTCCTTCTCCCCGCTTCTCGATATCCGTGGAGGCTCGCGCGCCGTATGACTTTAAAGGGGTTATAGAAGTTCTAGCTTTAAGGTATCCCCCTTCAAAAGTAACCTATTCTAGGGAGTCGCGCTCGGTTACCTTAAGGATATTTGATAGGCTCATAGGAGTGTATGAGTCCGGGGTTATCGCCTTCTGCGCCGAGAATTTAGAGGAGGCGCGGAAAATCCTAGAGAAGCTCAAGGCAGTAATAGAGGAGGCTCGTAGAGAAAAACCAGTTAGCTGGAGTGAAGCCGAGAAGTGGACTAGGATATCCACGCTCAAACTGTACAGCTTCCTCCCTAAAACCAACTGCGGAAAGTGTGGAGAAGCCACTTGCATAGCTCTAGCCGCGAAGGTATTGGCTGGGGATAGGAGGCTCAGCGACTGTCCCTTACTGAAGCGTAGCGAGTATAAGAGTTTAATCGAGAATTTCAGGAGCAAGTACGGGGATAGAATACTTGCGGCTCTAGGTTGGCCTTAACAGAGGGTAGATTTTTGTAGTAAAAAATCTATATCTCAGCTATGCGCGTGAAAGTCGTAGTGTTCGACTATGATGGTACGTTAACGCCGGCTCTCCACGAGGACGGGACGCTATCCTCGAAGCTAGCGGAGATTAAGGAAATAGGGGTAATTCTGGGCATAGCCACGGGGAGGTCTTTAGAGAGCCTTAGGGGGAATATAGGCGATAAACTAGATTTTTTCGATTTTACTATAGCCGAGAACGGCGCCGTAATAGTCTCAGAGAAGCTTGGCTTACGGGAAGTTTTTAAACCCGAGTACTGGGATAAGGTTGTCGAGAAATTCGTAGAAGAGGGTTTAGGCTATAACATAGGCGAAGTTAGGATAGGCATCAGCGAGGAAGATTTGGAGAAAGCACGTCGAGTAGCGGAGGAGTTCCCGGGAAAAGTTAAAATTGTAAAGGTAACCCCAGACTACTTCAACGCCATACCCAGCAACGTTAACAAGGCCAGAGCCCTGCTCAAAGTGCTCGAAAGGCTTGGAGTAGAGCCTGCAAAAGTGGCGTTCATAGGAGATGGCGAGAACGATGTGGAGATAGCAGAGATCTGCGGCTTCTCCGCGGCCGTAGCTAATGCCTCGGAGAAGCTAAAGAATAAGGTAAAGTATGTGTGTAAAAGAGAGGACGGCGAGG
>CAZCTW010000009.1:0-85593 GCA_964501905.1 uncultured Thermofilaceae archaeon
TTTTGTCAGAGTAAACTTCCTAGCGATTATACTTTAAATTATTCCTCGCTAGAGATAAATACCTCGGTGGAAGTATTTCAAGAGAAGGGATCTATATGCTAAGATTCGTATACCCAGATGCAAGAGAATGGAAGTACTTGATCGCGAGCTTAGCTACTTTGATAGATGAAGCTAATTTCGTGGCCACGAAGGAGGGGCTTAAACTAAGGGCTTTGGATCCCTCTAGGATAGCCATGGTCGATTTAGAGCTTCCATCTGAAATCTTCGAAGAATACCACATAGACGAGGATGTCGTAAGAATAGGAGTAAACTTCGACGAACTTAACAAAATTATCAAGAGGGGGAAAGCCGACGAGAGGGTAATTTTTGAAGTTGACGGAAAACGCTTAAAGATAGTAATTTTGAGCAGGGCGGAAAGAGCCTTTTCCATACCTCTCTTAGACATCTTCGGAGAAGAACTTCCATCGCCTAAGGTAACCTTCACTGTCAAGGCGAAAATGTTGAGCGATACTCTTAAAGATGCTCTAAACGACGTAGCTCTGATAAGCGATAGCGTTAAGTTCAGGGGGGAACA
This sequence comes from uncultured Thermofilaceae archaeon, assembly GCA_964501905.1. GTDB lineage: Archaea > Thermoproteota > Thermoprotei > Thermofilales > B69-G16 > B69-G16. The sequence goes on from CAZCTW010000009.1 coordinate 575, forward strand.
AGATTACCTCTCCTTATCAGCTAGGAGCGATAGAGGAGAATTTGAAGCTAAGTTCTCGCTTGAAAATGGCTCATTGATTGAGTACGAAGTCGTCGAGCCCTCATCGGCAATCTACAGTTTGAGCTTGCTATCAGATATGGTCAAAAAGGCAGCGCCATTATCCGACGCAGCACTACTCCAATTTGCATCTAATAAGCCCCTCTCGCTAACATTCGAATTGCCCGGAGGCGGCAGGCTAACATATTACTTAGCTCCTCGAATGGAGGAGTAGAAAACTAAAATGGATGTTCTCTTCACTATAGAGGACCTGGCTAAATACCCGTTTTCGAAAGACTCGCGTGAATATATAGAGGAGCTAAATTTCGACTATAAGGATTTCAAAGGACCTTACGGAGAAAGAGTTCTTCAAAGGGCCTACTCTAGAGTAAACGAGGCTATAGAGAAGAGAGTGATATCCCCGGCTTTTCACGAAGACCTTGACGTAGAGATTCTGTCTTTTCCCACAGCTGTACTTCTAGTGGGAACTATAGGAGATTCTCTGCTTTCAACACGTTATGCAATAGCCGAGTCTAAGAGAGCGTCTATATTTCTTAGAAGCGAAACATTAGAGAAAATAGTATACTTAGCTTCCAGCACTTTCAATTGGAAACTATCACTTAACGTAGATAGTAAATTTGAAGGGTACATGTTTAAACTTCATTTTAAAGACTATCTTTTACACGTGCCTGAACACTCTCCTGCCTGGAAATTGTCGAATAGAGTACTGAAAAATGGTGAGGTATTACTGACAAAACATGATGTAGTGAGGTTGCTGGAGGAGGCTGTAAAGATATACGTGTTAGAACATTTAGCCAAAAAAAGAGAGATAGAGGATCCATACGGCATCATCTCGCCATGGATAGAAAAGATTAGAGAGATTTGGGGCAGGTATAAAGCTAGAATAGAGAGCCGAAAGATGGTCGACTATGGTGAAGAAGCATATCCGCCGTGTATAATAAGCCTGATAAACGATGTAAAAGCCGGAAGAAACATCCCCCACGTTGGCCGCTTCGCGCTGGCAGCTTTTCTACTCAATATCGGAAAAAGCGTAGAGGAAGTACTCGAGATATTTAAAAACTCACCTGATTTCAACGAGAACATAGCTCGTTACCAGATAGAACACATCGCCGGTTTAAGAGGATCCAGAATCAAGTACTCTCCCTTTAAATGCGAGAACATGAAAAGCTACGGTTTGTGTAGAGACAATGGAAGTACATGTAGAGGTATAAAACACCCCCTCCAATATTACTACAAGAGAGGCATGGCTAGAAAGAGGAAAAATGTCAAACAAAAGCGAGTTTCTTAAAAGGATATTCTCTAAATACTATAAAAGAGCTCGAATTTACATACCTGACTCCCTCCCTCAGCGTGAATTCGCTTTTGTATACTTTGGAAAAGAGGGATATATGCACAGGCATATAGCCTTTAACAACGAGGATGAACTGATATCACACTTTAAGCTACACGTGCCGCGGCACGTGTTTTACTCCTCTGCGTACTACGAGTATCCTGCAGCTAGCAATATGAATGAAAAAGGGTGGTTGGGAGCTGAGTTAATCTTTGACATAGATGTTGATCATATAGAAACTCCCTGTAAAGAATTTCATGATAAGTGGACTTGCCTAAACTGTGGCGCGTCGGGTTGGGGCATACCGCCTCAACTTTGTTATAATTGTGGGAGCGAGAAGATTAGAAGAGAAACTTGGGTGTGTGAAGTCTGCTTATCCGTGGCTAAAGATGAAGCTTTAAAATTGATAGACTTTTTGATTAACGATTTCGGCTTCTCGAAGAACGATATGATGATAGTTTTTTCTGGCCATAGAGGATTTCACGTACATGTCAAAGATAGTGAAATCCTAACGCTCGACCAAGATTCTAGAAGAGAAATCTCGGATTATATAAGGGGGATCGGCGTAGACTATAGGTTTTTTATACCAACTAAACCGGCGCTATACACTCCCTATGCTCTAGACTTCAGAGACCCGGCTTGGCTTGGAAGAATCGCGAGAAGCCTGTACAGTCTTATCGCCTCTAACCAGCTAGAGGAAAAACTAAAAAAAGCGGGCGTTTCAGCTAGGAAAATCGAGAAAATAACAGCGATGCGTGAAGAGATAATAAAAAAGTTGGAGGAAAATCCGCCTAATTGGAGTTACATTAGCAAGCTAATAGATCCGAATACTTGGGAAAGAATTTTTCATCTCTTAACGGAGGAAGAGGGAGTTAAAATAGACGAGAGAGTAACTATAGACGTGAAGAGGTTGATAAGGCTGCCAGAAACCCTTCATGGGAAAACAGGTATGAAAGTCGCTCTTTTAAACTACCACAAATTAGAAGAATTCGATATAGAGAAGCATGCTGTCGTGTTCCCCTCGGATAACGTAAAAATCACAATAAAAAAACCTCCCAAAAAAGTGTTAAACATAGATTTATCAACAAAGAGAGAAGCCCTAGAAGTGCCATTTTATGTATTCGTCTACTTCTTGGCCAATGGTGCTGAAGTAAAAAGAATAAAGACTTAAGTGCAAACTCTGTATTACATTATTTAGCCTGTGTGAGGGCAATGTCTTATAGCGAAATTTTAAAGGTATTCGAAGCCGAGCTTGAATCAGGTAAATTACAAGTTATAGATTTTACATTTTATACTAAATCTAGGGAATATCTCAGCAAGCTACTGAAAAAAGCTAGTGAAGCTTCCTCAGATGTCGAAAAATCGCTTTATTTAAAGGAGGCTAAGCTGGTTTCGACATTACTCGAGAAAATCTTCCTGCTAAGAATGAGCAAAATGCTAGATATGCTCTTTAGAGGGGAAGTAGAAAAAGCCGAGAAAAACTTGGCAAAGGAAGAAGTAGAGTTTATGAAGTATCTGTCAAACTTTTTAGAAAGACTCAGAACAGTAGAGTCAAGTAAAACGGTCAAACCCCCTGGTAAACTTATGGGGTTGCTAGTTCGCTTTAAAAAACCCTATTCGCGCCTCATCTTGGAAAATGGTAGCGTTATGGGTCCCTTTCATACCGGGGATATCGCCTATCTACCGAGGAAAAACGCCGTAGAGTTAAGTAAGAACGACATAGTCGATATTATTGCATAGCTTTACTCTACTTTAATTTCTACGCCGCCTCTTCTCAAGCTCTTCTCCTTCTTCTCAAGTTCCACTGTTAGCACGCCGTTTTTATACTGAGCCTTCGATGATTGAGGCTTAACTTTCGCCGGCAACTTTATCTCTTTAAAGTATTTACGGTCCCCTCTTTCAGCCGAGATTCTGACAATGTCCTCAGTCGCGTATACCTTTATGTCGTCTTTTTCAACACCTGGCATATCAGCAATTATTTTCACTTTATCTTCTTCCTCTATCACATCAACAAAGGGTTCTATTGTCTCTGTAATCATTGGTCGAGAAATGCCAGGTTTTATGTTACCCCATTCCCTTATGCGAGGAATGCCGTCTGGTCCTATAGTAACCGAAAAACCGTAGTAATACGGTCCTATAATTCGCCGTTTTTCGCGATACTCTCCTCTTTCCTCGCTTAACGCTTCACGCATCATTTCGTCGAATAGCCTATCTATCTCCTCGAAAAGTTTACGTGTTCGTTTCCACCATTCATCAAATTCATACACTGTTATCACCCCATCATACAACATATACCTGCTATAAAAAATTAGTTCTACAGGACGAGAAAATATATCTGTGACCTAGATATATATGTTTGCGTCGGGGAAGGGGATTATTTATGAAGAGGGAGAAGGAGATACCTCTAGCGCCTATCGATAGAATCCTTCACGAGGAGGGATGCGCTCGAGTAAGCGAGGATGCTTCCCGCTTATTGAGAGATATAGTAGAGAAGATCGCTCGAATTATAGCAAGGGAGGCTTGTGAACTGGCTGCTCACGCCAATAGGAAAACTGTGATGAAGGAAGATGTTTTATTTGCTGCCCGGAGAATTGGCAAGCAGATTCCGACACTTTTCGAGTAAAATGCAAAATTTTTATTCTTTAAGCTTTACCGAAGAATACTTGGTGTATTCTTAATAGCTCAGGACCTGTAGTCTCGTAACCCACTATAGCTCCTTTACTGTTGACAACTAAACCCGCGCTTAGGAATATACTACCTCTATTCACAGTCCCAACATCTACCGTAGTATTAAATAGTTCGCGGAGCTCTTCCAGTTCTTCGTCTGTAACTAAAGGATATACCAGTAGACCTCGATTAGACACAGAAGCTATTGAGCCTACAAGCGGAGAACCTCCAATAGTCCTTACTACCACCTCGACGTCAAGGACATCCTCTATGGTTTTCAAGTATTCTTTCTCAATGAGCGGAGAAACCACGGCTAGCTTATCATTAACTAGCATAAGGTTCCCTAGGGCATTTCTGAGAGATGGTAAGACTTTCACGTTCATTCTATCTCCAATATCTTCTTTTATCTTCCTGACTTCGTACTCTAAGGAAAATCTGGGTAAAAGAAGCCCATTACTATTTCCAGCTATGAAAACTCCTATCAGAGGCGATTCACATATAGATGCTAAGATTACCTCGGTGCCCAATACTTCAGAGAACTCTTCAATATTTTTAGCCGGAACGTCTACAGGAAGTATCGTTATTCTCTCATTCGTAAATGCGTAAACTCCAACATTAGGGTTTCCGTAAATCAGAGTTTTTTGGACTGACATCAGCTTTACTCTTCCTTTACTTCTTCAGGTAGAAAAACTTTAGCTATAGAAACTTTCTCTTCTCCCTCGCCTATCTCCACTTTTCTAACGAGTACTCTTATACGCCGTGGAGGTTTCTCTATACTCCGCTGCCATATCTCTTCGTTAACCTTATTGCTTATGTATACGTCGTCGGGTTTTACATGTCTCATAACAAATTCTCTTAAGAGACGAATCGCTACTTTAGCTCTCTTTTTACGAGGAACTTCATAGACCTTCCTAAGTGGTATTGTATATTCTCTCTCCAGGACTATTTTCTCCTCTTCTTCAGACACGCTCCCACCTTAGAGCTGCATTCGACTTCTACGCCAATTCCTCCGAGGTCTCCTTCTAACCTTGCCTAAGGTCTTAGCGACTACCCACAACGGCACCGGCTTGTTGGACTTAAACGCCGCCGCAAGCCTCAATTTTTTTGCTAGCGGCTTGTTTCTCGCCATACCAACTACCCCCAGGAGTCAATTAAAACCTTATTTTTATTTCTTTCCGAGATCGTCTATCTATTTCGGTGAGAAAGCGTTTTAACATGTTATCCGTTATAGGCAATGGTATCCTACCGCTCTGAGCCAATTGAATCAATTGTATCTCCACCATCTCAACTAATTCGGGTTTTATCAATCTCAAATTAGCCAATCTCTGCCTAGCTTCAGGAGTGAGTATTTTGAGCAAAACAGCTTGGCGTTCCAATTCTATTCGTCGTCTTTCCTCCTCTCTAGCTTTAGCCTCTTCTATCATTCTTCTATATTCGAGGAGCTTCCTCCTCTTAACCTCTTCTAACTCCTCATCGTATACTTCGCCGCCACTCAACACTATTCACCTAGATAGTATACGTTAACGACATAAATCTTGTTATCTACGTGCCCACGTACTTCTTCAATTCCGGCTTCTCCTTCATTAACTCCTTAAATAATTTATTAGCTAATCGGTCTAGAAGAGATCTCCCCTCAGGTGTCAATACACGTCCTCTCCCTCTAACCGTTTTGACTAGACCAGCGGCTTCTAGCTGTTGTAAAGCCTTCCTTATTGCCGACCCTCCGGCTTTTCTAAAATGCTCTCTAACTAAACCCATATCTTTCCTTCCGCCATAGGCTGTTCTTAACCTTTCTACTCCCACAGGACCGTATAAGTATAATTTACGTAGCAAAGAGGCACATCTTTTATACCACCAGTCAGGGTCGTCCGGCACTTTCTCCACATGAGAACCAGTTTTTGTATAAAAAGCCCACTCTGGCGGCTTTATCTCCTCGAAGTTTTCCTTCAAGTACTTTGCTAATTCCTCTATGAACATATGCGGTGGTATATACTTCACCGTGACCATTTAGGATCATCCTGTAAATGCTCTTCAAGGCTTAAAAAATATCCTAAATATAAAGTTTACCTCATGACTTTTTAGCTAGAGGAAACAACTCCTGGAACTGTAAATCCGTTGAAGTCTAGAGAAAAGTATAAAAACTCGCAGTAGATTTAGAGTATCGGCGTCCCCGGTCATAGGTGGCAGGCAACGCCCGGTCTCGTCAGAACCCGGAAGCTAAGCTGCCACCGCCGTCGGGAGTACTGAGGTCTGCGGCCTCGGGAAACCGCGGTGCTGGGGACGCCCAATATCTAATTATTCTTATTGTTTCTGATTTTACCGTGTAACCCCTATAGTTCTAGTGGAAGTTGTTAGAGGTAAAACAATAGAATACATAATTTTATCATTTTTCTATGCTTTCTATTTTCAAATATTTAATTAAGTTCCAGTGGAAGTAAGGGGGTCGTCCAGTGCTCCAGTGGAAATAGAGGGGTTATACGTTATACGCGTATAACGTAGCTATTTGTCTCTAATACGATTTTTTTGTAGGACCCCTTTGCTTCCACTGGAACTTGAAAAAGAGAAATTATAATTGAGTACATTGTGATATTCAGATTTATATTTTTCATTTGTGGGTTTTTTATGGAGATTTTTATCTGTTATGTAAAAAGATATTTTTCTTAAGTTATAACAATTTCAGGCAGAGGTTATATTAAGTGATTCTGATAAATATGATGTTAGATAAGTATTAGTCAAGTGGTGAAACTTGCCGAAGGTAAAGATTGAGGATATTCTGCCGTCGGGTGAGAAGATTTCCATAGTTATAGAGGGTAGTGAAATTCGGCGTGAGCGTATTCTTCAAGTTTTAGATCTATTCAATTTGTTGTCGAAAACAGAGGTCATGAAGGAACCGAAAACTCTTAAGGAAAGCATATGGGAGATTCTGCTCGATAATTTTGGAGGGGGGGAGTGGTTTACTATTAATGAGGCTTATGCGGCAGTAAGGCAAGCTTTAAGAGATGTTAGTGTGACAGCGGTGTCGAGTTATATAAGCAGGTTCTTGAAGGAAGGGAGGCTTGAGAAGGCCGGGCGTAAGCCGCGGACGCGGTACAGGATTAAGAGGGCTTATATTCGCGTTTTTTAAATAGTATGAGGTAACATTTCATTAAATCGCTATTCGTTATTATGCCTATTAATTCCTTCCCGGAAGTGACTAGTACAGCAGGAGATCCTGCTCTTAAAATACGTGCGACGGTATGTAAGTTTTCATCAGGAGATACCATAGGCAGGGGGGAGGACATGACGTCGCCTGCTAATTTGTTTAAAGCCTTTTCTTTGTATTTGAAGAGTGTATCGACCAAGACTCGCTCGAATACTGTGCCCACTACCATACCCTCCTTATTTACTACGGGAACTTGAGAGATTCCGTGTTCCCACATTATTTCTATCACTTTCTCAATAGGAGTATCGGTTTTAACGGATATTACTGGCGACGCCATTACGTCTTTTGCAGTTAGTTGTTCGCTTACGTACTCTTCTAACGCTTGGAGAATGCGTTTCAGTGTAGAAAGTCTAGGATCTACGCTACCTGACTCTATTCTAGCTATGAGAGACTGGCTTACTCCCGCTCTCCTGGCTAGTTCTTTCTGGGTCAGTCCCGCTCGTTTTCTAAGCTTTCTTATCTCCTCTGGAGTTGGGAGAGAAGACATGTTCAGTATATTTAGGTTAGACGGAAATATATACTATGTGATTTCGTGCTATATTTATGTGAAGATTTTTTATTCTGTAATGTGAATTTTATTTTAGGTATTTATAGAGGTACTTGTTGTTTTTGTGAAGAGTTTTATCGAATATTTACATAGAGTTTAGCGAAATTATAATTTACCTGATAAGGTATTCTGTTTTCATGGGGTTTTTATGTTAGATTTTCTTGAAGTGAGGTGGCATGGTCGAGGTGGTCAAGGCGCGGTTACGTCCGCGGAATTAGTGGTAACGGCGGCGGTTAAAGATGGTAAATATGCCGTTGCGATACCCTTTTTCGGTGCGGAGCGTAGAGGTGCCCCAGTGGTCGCTTATAACAGGATTTCGCTTAAGCCCATAAGGACCAGAGCAGCTATCAAAAACCCCGATATTGTTGTAGTATTAGATCCTTCTTTAGTAAAAATTATAGATATAGCTCGGGGGTTGAAGGCCGGGGGTATGATCGTGTTTAACGATCATGAGCCGCCTAAGGATTTTCTAGGAAAGGGATACAAACTGGCTTATGTAGACGCGACTGATATAGCATTAAAGCATAACCTTATACTCGCTGGCATAGCCCTTGTTAACATGCCTATGCTCGGTGCTTTTACCAAAGCTACAGGTATTCTCTCCATAGAATCTGTTGTAAGCGCAGTTAGGGAGAAATGGCCTGGGGAGATAGGTGAGAGAAATGCCGCCGCGGTACTTGAAGCTTATAATAAGACAGCAGTTGTCGGTGGTGAATGATATGAAGGAGTTAAGATATATAGCTCCTGTAGCGTTGCCGACGACAGGGTCTCTTGGTAAAACAGGGGCATGGAGGGTAATGAAGCCGGTTATAAACTATGATAAATGTATAAAGTGTATGTTTTGTTGGCTTTATTGTCCCGAGGGCTCTATAAGCGAGGAGGAAGGTTGCCCAGTTATAGATTATGACTACTGTAAAGGTTGTGGAATATGCGCGGAGGAGTGTCCCGCTAAAGCTATAGAAATGGTGAGGGAGGCGTAGTTATGGGAATTAAGGTCCTTACGGGGAACTGGGCGGCGGCTTATGGAGCTAAGTTAGCGAGAGTAAACTTCATCTCAGCCTATCCGATAACTCCTCAAACGCCTATAATAGAGAAATTAGCAGATTTTGTGGATAAGGGTGAGTTGAAGGCTAAACTTGTTAGAGTAGAATCTGAGCATAGCGCCATGGCAGCTGTGATAGGAGCGGCGGCAGTTGGCGCTAGAGCTTTTACCGCCACATCGGCACAAGGACTATTTTATATGTATGAGATGATCTGGTGGGCAGCAGGCGCACGGTTGCCGATAGTAATGGGGATAGTTACGAGGGCATTAGCGCCGCCTTGGAGTATATGGACAGATCACGCGGATTTCTTAGCGCTTAGGGATAGTGGATGGATATTGTTGTTCGCCAAAAATGCTCAAGAGATCTTAGATACGATAATTCAAGCTTATAAAATCGCCGAAAATGAAGATGTGATGCTTCCAGTTGCAGTTGGTTGGGACGCTTTTATAGCTTCTCATACAGCTGAGCCGGTAGACGTTCCAGATCAAGAGGTTGTCGATGCGTATCTGCCGGAGAAACGTTCGTTTTCTCATATGCTCGATGTGGAGAATCCGTTTTCCTTAGGTAATTTGGCGTTTCCCGACAATTATATGGAGTACCGCTGGCTGATAGATGCTGCAATGGCTTCTGCTCGTAAAGTTATAATGGAAGTTGATAGGGAATATGATCGATTTTTCGGCAGAAGCTATGGGGGTTTGCTTGAAAAATACAGGTGTGAAGATGCAAATATAGTAGTAGTTATGATGGGCGCAGCTAGCGGGGATGGAATGGACGCTGTCGACGCGTTGCGCGAGAAGGGATATAGGGTCGGTTTATGCCGTATAAGGGCTGTGAGGCCTTTCCCGGTGGATGAGATTAGAGAGCTCTGCCGGAACGTCGATGCGGTCCTAGTCATAGATAGAGACATATCTTTTGGTTTAGGAGGTATTCTGGCTAGCGAAGTTAAAGCTGCTCTTTACGACTTTAAGAAGCCTTCGATTTTCAACATTATTGCAGGATTGGGAGGTAGAGATATAGATGCGGAACTTGTGGAGAAATTAATTCTAAAAGTTTGCGACGTACTGGAAGGTAGGGCGGAGATGGAGGAAGTAGAATGGGTTGGCGTTAAACCGGAGGTGTTATATTATGAGTAGGTTAACGGAGATGTTTCCGAAAGAGGAATATATCCTTAAGGGAAATGCTTCTTGTCCGGGTTGTGGAGCGGCGCTACTCTTGAGGCACGTGCTTAAAGCTTTAGGACCGGACTCGATCCTAATTATACCTGCTTGCTGTACTTCTGTTATAGCCGGTCCTCATCCTAGGACTTCGTTTAAAGTCCCCGTTATGCATATAGCTTTTGCCGCTAGCGCGGCGGCCGCTTCCGGTATGTCGGAGGTGTTAGAGCTTCAGGGTAAAGAGAATGTAAATGTTGTTGTATGGGCAGGTGATGGAGGAACCGTGGATATAGGGTTGCAGGCTTTATCGGGTGCAGCTGAACGTGGGCATAACATGATCTACATATGTTACGATAACGAAGCTTATATGAACACCGGCATTCAGAGATCAGGCTCTACTCCGCTTTGGGCTTGGACCACTACGACGCCAAGTGGAAATCCTAGACCTAAGAAAGATTTACCATTTATCATGTACGTTCATAGGATTCCGTACATTGCTACCGGAAGTCCTGCCTACCCCCATGACCTAATTGCTAAGCTTAAGAAAGCCAAGAGGATAAAAGGGTTTAAGTACATACACTTACATGCCCCCTGCCCTCCTGGTTGGCGTTTTAACTCTGCTAAAACAGTGGAAGTGGCAAGGCTAGCGGTACTTACTGGGGCTTGGATTTTATATGAGATAGAAAATGGTAAGTTCAGGCTGACAGGTCCTAGTAGGAAGCTTTTGGAGAAGAAGTACAGGAAGCCTGTTGAGGAGTATTTAAGGCTTCAAGGTAGGTTTAAACATTTAACGCGAGAGCAAGTTGAGGAAATACAGCGTTTGATCGATGAAGAATGGAATCGCATTAAAAACCTAGTAGAGGGAGAAACACAGGGGAAAACCTAGTAGAAGACTAAAACATATTGCCGCCGCCAGAGCTTTTAGCGATTTAGAGGTTAAATCAAAGAGTTTTTCTATGGTTTTATCCCCCAATACCGGTAGGTGAAAGTCCTTTACGCCAATCGTTATGCGACAATCGGACATTTTGTCCAAAGCTTTCTGTAGAGACGATATGGTGATTTCCTCAAGGTCTCTTAAAGGGATTTTCTCCCCCAGCGGACTATAGCTTTTATTGGGGGCTATTCCAGCTACGGTATGCGTATCTGTTGTGGCTATTTCTCCGTCATGAAAGCCTAATTCCTCCTTTATTTTCTGTATAAGATGATCTCTTAACGGGTTTATCATGTTGTTTCCGTCAAATGTTATGAGGAAATAGCGTTTCCCGTCGATATCCATAGCCGCGGCGGCAACTCCTCCGGCACCGATCCCGCTATCAGGAGCGATGTTATTTATCCGTGTGGAGTAAAAACCCGCCTTAATCTCGTCGTATATAGGCAAGTCTGCCGTGGTATAAGATGTTTTTATCAGATCGATAAGTTCGCTGTAGAGGGAGGTTCCTGGTAGCGGCCTCGGATTTCCGCCTTTTAAGTCTAGTCTGTTATGAGCGTCCACCAGCATTATTCTGTCTGGAATTTCGTGTGATAGACTAACTACTATTTCATAGGGGAGGTCTTCGATGCCGTTTTTAATACTTGAGGCGAATGCGAGAAAATAAGAATCCATCCTAGTGAAGAAGAGAGTGAAGTTTTTGGAGTTTTTTCTATAAAAGCACGAAACTCTAACGTGTTTTATTTCGTCAAAGGATCTAGAAAGTAGATGATTAGTTATCGTTTCCACGTGGGACTTGTATATGAGATCTCTTTCATGACTTGAAGGCCCATGGAAAACCAGTGCCGGTATACCTCTTTCTCTAAAAGCTTCCATAATTCTTGAAGGTAACGCGCTACTGCCGAAGTCTCGGAAAGGACCTGGATGTATATACGGAATTATGAGCACGCCTTTAAGCTCACCCTTTGTACTGGTAAACATTATCGAGTATACTCGTAGTTTTTCTTTTCCACCGGATACCTCCTCAAGTATTTTTTCGAGTCTTTCTGAACTATTGGCCAATATATAATCTAAAAAAGCTCTGAAAATTTGATATTTCTTACCTAGAATTTTAGATTCTAATATAGAAGTATATCTTAACATAATTTCGAAGGTAGACATCGTTAACAGATTACATAACGTAATTAAGCGTAACTCCTCGCTCATAAATCCCGGGACTAAAATAGAAGAAACCAGTAATGTGGTTCCTAGTCCGTTTTTGTCAAAAATTCGGCACGCTATGTAACTTAAGCCAGTAATTAGAGGTAGGAATAATAGAAAAGTGGGATGAGAGAATAAAGTTAAGGAGAAGAGAGCGCTCAATAGCAGAAGTATGTTGAACAGCGGAATAGGACCTAGGCTTCTTCGCACGTCCACCAGTGGACTTGTCGCAAATAGTGAAATGGGGAGTAGGAAGTTTACATATAAAAACGCGAAGAGGTCGCCGCGAGATGAAAAGTATCCAAATAAGAAAGTTAGAACGACGAGAATCATCGTCGTTAGATAGAGCACCGTGACCCATCCCATCGACGGGAACCATACTAGTAGCTTGTATTTCTCTGCTAGCTTTCGAGCGGCCATGGTCATGTATGCACACCTGGCTATGCGGCTACGATAGTATCCAAAATATAGCGGGCTTGTATAAAAATCGTACTCACACAATTTGGCAGAAAAGCTTAAGTAGAGAATTGTATTAGCTATTCGCTGAATCTAAATGAGGTGAAAGCTTGGGCGAGGTAGTTGAAGAGAAAGAACCAGAGCTCTTAGTGCCGCTTGAAGCCTATTTGGCAGCAGGTATACGTATAGGAACTAATATGAAAAACCGTTTCATGGAACGCTTTATCTACAGCGTGAGACCCGATGGGCTTTACCTAATAGATGTGAGGAAAACTGACGAGCGAATACGCATAGCTGCTAAGTTTATCGCCCAATTTGAACCGCGGAAAGTTGTTGCAGTATCGGCTAGGCAGTATGGACAACAACCTGTTTTGAAGTTCTGCGCTCTGACCGGATGTATACCAATCGTGGGTAGATTCCTCCCCGGCACGTTTACCAATCCCTCGTTTGAGAATCATATAGAGCCGGATCTTCTAATAGTTTCTGATCCTAAGGCTGATCACCAGGCTGTAATGGAGGCGGTAAGCGTCGGTATTCCTATAATAGGTCTATGCAACACTGATAGCATATGTAGTTTTATAGATTTAGTCATACCGACTAATAATAAGGGTAGGAAGGCGTTAGCGCTCATATACTGGCTTCTAGCCCGGCAGGTACTGAGAGAACGTGGCGAATTATCACCTGACAAAGACCTGCCAATTCCTCCTGAGGAATTCGAGAGTAAAGTAGTGTAAAATTATATCTCTCTTCTGCGTTATGTAACCTTGATGGTTATGCGAGTGCGTAAACCCTACGTCGCCGGAATGTTTTATGAGGCAGATCCCAGACTATTGAAGAAGCAGATAGAGTTATGTTTTCTACACGAGCTAGGACCGGGTAGGCTTCCAGAGAGGAGAGAAGAGCGGGAAGTTTTCGGGTTGATAGCCCCGCACGCCGGCTATATGTACTCAGGTCCTGTAGCGGCGCATGGATATTATGTGCTTGGTCAAGCTAAGAAACCGTCTATCTTTATTATCTTAGGTCCTAATCATAGCGGTTTAGGGTCGCCTATAGCCACGACTGGCGAGGAGGTGTGGGAAACCCCGCTCGGGGAAGTAAAAGTTAGCTTCGATTGTGTTCGTTGTATAATTACCCGCTCGGGTATAGTATCTATAGATTCATTCGCGCACGCCCGCGAGCATTCGATAGAAGTTCAAATACCATTTTTACAGTACTTGTATGGAGATGAATTCGAAATAGTCCCTATAGCTATGCTATTACAAAACTATGAAGCCGCTAAAAAAGTCGGTGAGGCCGTAGCGGAATGTGTCAAAGAGTACAAAGACGTTGCAGTTATAGCTAGCACTGATTTCACTCATTATGAGCCAGACACTATTGCGCGTAAAAAGGATGAATTGGCGATACAGCGTATACTCGAGTTTGACTCACGGGGACTTTATGACGTAGTCATAGAAAATGAAATTACTATGTGCGGGTATGGTCCTGTAATGGTGCTACTTGAAGCCGCTAAAAAACTAGGATATCGTAAGATAGAGCTATTAAAGTATGCTACATCCGGGGACGTCACAGGCGATTACAGTAGCGTAGTAGCCTATGCCAGTTTTGTAGTTTTTAAGTGAATAATATGTCGATCGAAGATAGGAAAAAAGATCACGTGTTAATATCTATAGATGAGGACGTAGAAAGCGATATACCGGCGATGTTTCAGGACGTATATTTTGTGCACGATGCAGTGCCCGAGATAAATTTAGAGGACGTAGAATTGAAGACTGAGTTCCTCGGGCACGAGTTATCCGCACCTGTGATAGTAGCCGGAATGACAGGTGGGCATCCCTTAGCTAAAAAAATAAATGCGGTCATAGCCGAAGCCGTAGAAGAACTTAAGTTAGGTATGGGGGTTGGCAGCCAGAGAGCAGCTCTTCTAAATCCGAGTCTCGATGGGACATTTTCCGTTGTTAGGGAGAAGGCGCCTACCGCGTTTATTATCGGTAATATAGGAGCTAGCCAGGTAGCTATGGGGTTATCGGAGAAGGAAGTGGAGAGGCTTATAGACATGGTACGGGCTGACGCTTTAGCGATTCATTTAAATCCTCTTCAAGAAGCAGTCCAATTGGAAGGTGAACCGTTCTATAGAGGTTTTTTAAATAAGGCACGGGAAGTAATAGAATCCTGTGAAGTTCCAGTTATTGCTAAGGAAACTGGGGCGGGCATCTCTAAAGAAGCAGCGGAGAAGATAGTAAAAACCGGCTTTTCCGCTATAGATGTGGGAGGTTTAGGAGGTACTTCTTTCTCAAAAATAGAATACTATAGAGCAGTAAACAATAAGGAAAAAGAGTTAGCGGCTATAAGCAAAACTTTCGGCAATTGGGGTATACCGACAGTTCTTAGTATACTGGAAGTAAGAACTGTAACTAATATACCCTTGATAGCTACGGGAGGAATACGGTCAGGGATAGATATTGCGAAAGCGTTAAGGCTAGGCGCGGATTTAGTTGCAGTTGGAAGACCAGTTATTCAGGCAGCGTATAAAGAGGGGAGTCTAGGAGTAAAAAGGTACTTAGAGAGATTGATTAAGGAATTGAGGATTACGCTCTTCCTCGTAGGAGCGAAAAACATAACAGAACTGCGGAAAAAACCTATAGTGCTCTCTCTAAGAATAATCGAATGGGCGAAACAGAGAAAACTTAAAATTCCTATTTAGCGCTAGATCGAAAGTTTTAACGACGAATTATCAAAGTTACCATTATTCTATAGCAATAAAATAGCATGGAGAGTTATACTCTTCTACCTCTCCGTCCTCCTGGTTTACGGATAGTGTCCGTAGGCAACGGAGTTACATCCTCGATTCTATCCACCATCAGTCCAGCTCTTACCAAAGCTCTTATAGCTGGTCCTGCTCCCGGCCCGGGTGTTTTAGGTCCATAGCCTCCCGGAGCTCTAACTTTTACATGAACTACCTTTATCCCTTTTTCCAGTGCTATTCTAGCGGCTATCATTGCCGCCTGCATTGCCGCCCATGGGCTAGGTTTGTCTCTATCGGCTTTTACTACCATCCCTCCGCTTACTCGTGCAATGGTTTCGGCGCCTGATAGGTCTGTTATGTGTATTATCGTGTTGTTGTAGCTTGCATATATGTGGGCTATTCCTACTCCCCCCCGCTTCTTTTTTTGTTGGCTCATTTACTACCCCCCTCTGTTGATCTAGTAGCATAAGACGAGAGAGGATAAAACCTTACCTGTTCCTCTTCCTCCCGCGCGACTAAGTGTCCCGGGCTTGTAACTCTTCTATCTCCTATCGCTATATGCCCGTGTACTATTAGTTGTCGGGCATGGTATATTGAAGATGCTAAGCCTTTCTTATACACTATGTACTGGAGTCTTCTTTGCAGGATATCTTCTATCGTCAAGTTAAGCACATCATCTAAAGTGCAATCCTCACTGGGGAGTATACCCTGTTTTACTAAGCGGTTTATAAGCTCTCTCTCTAGTTTAGCGCGCTTCTTAGGAGGTAGTGCGAGTAGAGTTCTTGCTCTGGCTCTTATTCGTCTTAGGTATGTTCTCGCTATCCATAATTCTCTTTTATTTCTAAGTCCGTATTTTCCAACGAGTTCAATCTCTTGAAGGAGACGCTCCTTTATCCAGGGGTGACCCGGTGTATCGTATTTCCGCCTACTTCTTTTAGGATCGCCCATTCTATCACCCCTACCTCTTTCTCCTTTTTACTCCAACAGTCACTCCGGTTCTTCCCGTGGTTCTAGTTCTCTGTCCTCTCACTTTTAAGCCAAACATGTGCCTTATACCGCGCCAACACCTTATATTTTTGAGGAACTCTATATCGCTTTTTACGGTGAATACTAAGTCAGAGGCTATAAGGTGTAAGTTTTGTCCGGTTCTAGGATCTTTAGGTCTGTTTAAGAACCATGGAGGGAAGCCTAATTTATGGGGTTCTCTGAGTATAGCATCGAGCTCCTTTAGTTGTGCTTCGCTTAGGGAGCCTAGTTTTGCGTGCGGGTCTATTCCCATTTTCCTGCATATTGCGTATGCTATGTTTATGCCTATACCTTTTATCAGTCTGAGGGAGTAGGCTACGGCTTTATCTCCTGGTAGGTCTACGCCTGCGAGCCTCACTATCTGCTTAAATTCGTCACTCATTTAATAGCCCCTAGGGGTAGAGGAATCTATCCGATTCTTATAAAACTTTCGTGCCCATTAAGCGGGGTTGCCTACCTTATCCAAGGTTTTGAAACCCTATACTTACCGTGGAGCCCATGCGTATGCATAAATAGTTCTTTGTGTTATACTATACGGCTATGGGCTCTGTAAAGATTAGAGCGATACTAGTAGGGAAGAATCTCATTAAGAACCCGTGGGGAGAAAGGGTTATAAAGCTCGAATTTGTAGAGGAGAGGGAGCTGCCCAGCCCTGTTATAATTCAGTCTTCCGAAGGAGAACTAGCGAAGGAGATTATGCCAATAATTACTCAGATTATGAAGTCTATGCCTATGTTGAGCCAGGGTAGAGCTAGCGTGCCTCGATTGACGCTTTACTTGACCGAAGAGGAGTGGGATAGACTGGTAGAGAAACCCGAAATTGGGGAAGAAGTAGTTATCGAAATTAAGGGTAAAACCATCTCCATTAGTAAATAAGGGTTAATTTAACAGGTATTTTAAGGGGATGTCCTGGTATTTTCCTCCGGGAGTTTTTCTCCTTATAATTATGGGTAAAACTCCTAATTCGAGTTCTTTCTCGGCTATTACGAGAGGGTCAGGAGGGATGTTTTCCAACTTTATTAAAACTGGAGCGCCTAGCGCTACTTGAAGAGCGCGCGCACCTATGATTCGCGCGCGCTCATATTTAGTAAGTCTAGGAGGTCCTATCTTTATTTTAAACCCAGTTTTTGTAGGCATAGGCATGTAAAAATTCGGGTCGTTTATAATGTTTTCCTTTAGATTGCAAAGTGTGTAAAAAAGCTAGTATTCTCCGAATGCAGGTTTTTCTTCCTTGCCCTTTTCCTTCTCTTTGGGCGGCGATGCCGCTATAATATCATCTATTCTTAAGATCATGGCTGCTGCTTCGGTAGCCGATTTTAACACCTGCTTTTTAACCACAGCCGGCTCGATAACTCCCGTGTCTAACATATTCTCTATTTTGCCCGTGAATACATTTACGCCAGCCCACTTCTCTCCAGCTGCATGTTTCTTCCTTAGCTCTGCTATTATATCTACGGGTTCTAACCCGGCGTTTCGAGCTAGTACAGCTGGTAGGAACTCTAGGGCGTCAGCATATTTCATTACTGCTAGTTGTTCTTTGCTAGGTAGGGTCTTAGCGTATTCCCTTAACCTTTTAGCTATTTCCATTTCTATAGCTCCGCCGCCAGCGACGATCTTAGGCTCTCTAATTATATTGCGTACAACCGATAATGCGTCATGTATTGCGCGTTCAGCTTCGTCTACCACGTGCTCGGCGCCGCCCCTAATTAGTATGGTTACCGCTTTGGGGTTGGGGCATCCTTCGATGAAGACCATCTTGTCTTCAGCTACTTTTCTCTCTTCTACTATCTTGGCATAGCCCAAGTCTTTTTCTGTTAAATCGTCGATGCTTGTTACTATCCTGGCTCCGGTTGCTCTGGCTAGTTTTTCCATGTCTGATTTCTTTACTCTTCTAACAGCTAGTATGCCTTTCTTAGCTAAGAAGTGTTGAGCCATGTCATCAATGCCTTTCTGCGTGATAACTACGTTGGCGCCGGTCGCGGCTATTTTATCCACCATTTTCTTAAGCATAAGGGCTTCTTGTTCTAGGAACATCTTTAGCTGTTCTGGACTCGTTATGTTTATCTTAGCTGACCACTCCGGCTTCTCTACTTCGAGGGGCGCGTTGAGTAGTGCTATTTTGGCATCCACTACTTTGCGGGGCATGCTCGGGTGTACAACTTCTTTATCTAGCACTATACCCTTTACGAGCTCGGTTTCCTCTAGGGATTCGCCTTTCTTTTTCTCGATCTTGACATTATCCAGTTTAAACTCGTACTTGCCATCTTTCTTTTCGACTACTTGGAGGGCAGCGTTTACCACTAGGTCTGCCAGAAATTCTTTATATTCGGCTACAGCTTTACTGCTGAGGGAAGTAATTGCTACCTTCTTTAAAACTTCTTTATCAAGGGGATCTACGGGCTCGGCTATTTCATCTACAATCTTTAAGGCTTGCTCGAGAGCCTTTTCAAAACCTTCCGTTACCATAGTCGGGTGAATTTCTTCATCTAATAGCTCGTTAGCATTAGCTAGTAATTGTCCGGCTAAGACGACGACTGTAGTTGTTCCATCTCCTACTTCATCGTCTTGCGCTTTTGCCACCTCTACCAGCATTTTAGCTGCTGGATGTTGCACGTCCATTTCCTTAAGTATAGTAGCGCCGTCGCCCGTTATCGTCGCGTTACCGAAGGAGTCTACTAGAAGCTTATCCATGCCTCTAGGACCTAGAGATGAAGCCAAGGCTTCTGAGATTACTCGAGCGGCGTAGATGTTCGATCGTCTGGCTTCTCTACCCACGGTTCTGCTGGTTCCTTCTTTTAATATTAGAACAGGTATTGCCTGTTGAGCCTGCATAATGCCTACACCTCCTCGGCTATCATCAAATATTTTTCGCTTCTATATATTTTTTACTCTATTTAATATCTTGAATTTCATGATCTTCATGTAGATTTAAAGGAGTTAGCTAGCTTTGCGGTGTTCTCCTTTAGAGAAAATTTTAAATAGAAGCGAAAAGTGTAATGTCTGAAGTTGAGGTGATAGTATGGCTGTGGCTCAACTGGGAGGAGTACCTGTTCTAATATTAAAAGAAGGAACCAGCAGGACGACAGGTAAGGAAGCTCTCCGTAATAACATTATGGTTGCTAAAGCTATAGCTGAAGCTGTGAAAACTACTCTCGGACCTAAAGGCATGGATAAAATGTTAATAGATAGTCTTGGGGATATTACGGTCACTAATGACGGTGCTACAATCCTCGACGAAATAGATGTACAGCATCCTATTGCCAAGTTAATGGTTGAGATCTCTAAAGCGCAAGACGATGAAGTAGGAGATGGAACAACGTCTACTGTAGTTATCGCTGGTGAACTGCTTAAAGAGGCAGAAAAACTTCTACTAAAGAATATTCATCCAACGGTCATTGTATCCGGCTATAAGAAAGGCTTAGAGAAGGCTAAGGAGATCATAAGGAAGATGGCGATCAAGGTTTCTCTTGACGACGAAGAGACGCTTAAGAAGGTCGCCATGACCGCGATGAGAGGAAAATCTGTGGCCGCTGTCAGGGAGTACCTTGCTGAACTATCTGTAAAAGCTGTAAAACAGGTCGCTGAGGAGAGAGATGGAGAGTTCGTGGTAGATCTGGACAATATACAGTTAATTAAGAAAAAGGGAGGCGCCATTTTAGATACTAAACTAGTTTATGGAGTGATTATAGATAAGGAAGTTGTGCACCCAGGAATGCCTAAGCGCATCGAAAATGCCAAAATAGCGCTCTTAGACGCTCCTCTAGAAATTGAAAAAACGGAGATTGATGCCGAGATAAGAATTCACGACCCAGAGCAGATGCAGGCGTTCTTGAAAGAAGAAGAGCGCCTGTTGCAGGAGAAGGTTAAGAAGATTAAGGAAGTGGGAGCTAACGTAGTTTTCGTTCAGAAGGGAATTGATGATGTAGCCCAGCATTTCTTAGCTAAGGAAGGCATACTAGCTGTTAGAAGAGTAAAGAAATCAGACATGGAAAAACTAGCCAGAGCAACCGGAGCCAGGATAGTAACTAAAATCGAGGATTTAACTCCTGAAGTCCTAGGCGAGGCGGGTCTTGTTGAAGAGCGTGAAGTTGCTGGAGACAAAATGGTGTTCGTAGAGCAGTGTAAAAACCCCAAAGCAGTTAGCATACTGATAAGAGGAGGACTAGAAAAAGTTGTAGACGAGGCAGAACGTTCTCTCATAGACGCTCTCAGCGTAGTAGCGGACGTAATTGAAGAGCCCTACATACTGCCAGGTGGAGGCGCGCCTGAAGCAGAGGTAGCTAAAGAGCTTAAAAACTACGCGGCTCAATTAGGAGGTAGAATTCAACTAGCCGTCGAAGCTTTCGCGAACGCTGTGGAGGTTATACCGAGAACCTTGGCCGAGAACGCTGGTCTAGATCCCATAGATATACTAGCTGAACTACGTGCAGCTCACGAGAAGGAGGACGGGTGGAAGTACGGGATCGACGTATTTGAAGGTAAAGTATCGGACATGCTTAAGCTAGGTGTCGTAGAACCGTTGATAGTGAAGGAGCAAGCGTTTAAGGCAGCTACTGAAGCCGCTACGCTGATACTAAGAATTGATGATATAATTGCTGCGTCCAAGTTGGAGACTAAAGAAGGTAAAGAAAAAGAAGAGAAGGGAGAAAAAGAAAGCGAATTTGACTAAACTACCCCCCCGTTATTTGTCCAATTGTTGCGTTATAAATAGCGTCTAAATCCTCACCTAATACTTCCACTATGAACTTATCTAATGCCCCTTCTGAGCCTTGGTAAGCTAACTTTAACGTAGCTATAAGGTCGGATAGCAACGTGAGCAGGATTACCATAGCTATCAGGCTTAATCCCAAGAGCAAGCCTTCTTCTATCATTTGACTTCCCTTTTTCCCGTTTCTTTTTTCCTTGTTCAGCATTAGCTTAGTTATCATCTCCTGTACTATATGGACTATCACACTCCCCTACGAAGATGTGCACTAACCTATATAAGCTGGCTAACTCCTTATTCTTCGTCTATTCTTTTATAGTAGAACTTTACCTTGGGGAAACGTATGCGGTCTATACTAGCTCCTGAATTCCTCGCGTAGAGGTCTACTAGGGAGAATTTAAGCGTGCACTTGTAAAAGGTAGAATTTTCATCTTTCCGAATTGGCGTGCATGCAAGGTTATGCTCGGCTTTTATTCCATATTTTGCAATTCCGATGAACACTTTCCTTTCCATGTACTTCTCTGGCGTGAGAGAACTTACAATAGTTCTTTCTCTTAGTTTCTTTATAATCGCAAAGCCGATCTCATGTAGTTTGAAATAACGCAGAGATATGCATACGACCAGCGTCTCATTTTTTCCATAAAATATTCCGTAACTTTGGTTTTCGTAGAAGTAATTCATGTTAGTAATGCCACATACAGATCTTGAGTTAATTTTTTTACCGTCCAAAAGCCTAAAGTTTACCTTTTGTTTTAAATCTCTATACTCGCAAATGGTTATATTAGAAGTAAAAAATGTTACAGTCTTATTCTTAACTGTAAAGTAGCTTTTTAACTCTGAACTGCTCCATGCGTCCCTTAGCAAGGCATTATAGGCAACATTTATTCTCTTCTCTACTTCTCTTCTAGAAAAGCATTTTTTCGAAGCTAATTCCATTTGTTTAACGAAGATCTCGCTTAAGATATCTAGCTGGACGTAATTGACGTTTCTACATATTCTTTCCACCTGTTTTAAAGCGAGTACTTTCTCTTTGATAGTTATGTAAAACGCGTAAATTTCTAAGTAGACGTGCAACGTAGAAACCGCTGTAATACTTATGAGCAAAACTGCTATTGCTATTAAAATTCCCCTTCTATTCTTCAAGCTTACACACCACGTAAATATGAATCATTTTCATTTTACCATTGTCATATGCTAACAAGGCAGAGTGCGCCGTAATGTTTGAGTAAGCTTTTTCAGGATATTTGCATAAAATTCTTCTAGCATTTTCCCAATGGCAGACATATCCGCTCTCAGTCACTAGTGTTTCATTCTTTTCCAAGATTTTATCCATTAATTCCAAGGCTATTTCTTCACTCAGATATCTACATTTTTGCTTACTTTGAAAACTTACCAATTGAGCAAATCTATTTTTAGAGTATAGAATGACTGAAAAAAGGAGAATGACTACAATGGCTGTGCATAGAATATCAATCAAATATCCTCTCATAATCCCCCTTCCAGTATATGTTCTGTGATTTGTTCTATAAGTGAGAAATTGACTATCCATGCTAGTAAAACTAGGAAAATCAAACATATAAATATGGCTACAGTTACCGATATCAATAAAATAGACCCCTTACCCGCCATAAGGATAGACCTCTATTCGTCCATCGATTTTTTCAACTATGTAGGTCTCGCCTCCATGTATCGATATTAAGCTTCCAAACTCCGTAAGATTCATAGTTAAGGT
The DNA here is from genome assembly GCA_964501905.1 of uncultured Thermofilaceae archaeon. Classification (GTDB taxonomy): domain Archaea; phylum Thermoproteota; class Thermoprotei; order Thermofilales; family B69-G16; genus B69-G16. The sequence continues at coordinate 23,365 of CAZCTW010000009.1, forward strand.
ATAGTTTTGACCAAGCTCAGGAACTGTAAAAACCAAATAACCACCTTCGGGAATTTTTAAAAATACTCCCTGTAATATTCTCTGCAGTAGGATTAGAGGACAGTCAAACGATACAGATGTTACTTCGTTTTGACATTTGACTAGGAGCCCTAGCACTAGCGTAAATAGGATGAACCATACGAATACTGCGAGAAGCTCCTCGACAACTTTGCTCATATACTCACCCTAATATTCAAGATTTTGATAATGTCTTGTAGAAATTTTCGAAGTAGGAGAATGAAAAATGGCAAGGCGATAGTCGCTAGGATGAGTGAAATGGCTTCTATTAGGCTTTCCTCTATAATCCTCTTCATATCCTCCAGATTTGTGAAAAAAAGGATATAAGGAAGCGAAAAACAAGCTATTCGAATGCCCAGGCGAAATTTTCTAAACAGAAATTTATTAAAAAGAACAAAACAATAAAGGCAATCACTTTCTTGAGAGCTTCATAACTCCTATGCCGGGTTAAGTCTAGACTTAGAGAGGAGATAAAGAGCGAGAATATATACCCCGCTAGGAAAAGAGTTAAATTGTTATTGGCTTTTTTAAATATAAAAATTAAAGCGAAAACTAAAGCTATTGTTGCGGAGGAAATATAGTATACGATGTCGGATTTATATTTTAAAATATGCATTTTATCGCATAAATCTTTTAACGTTATTCTGCCTTTTCTTAAAACTATAATAAGATTTTCAATCTGTCTAATTCCTGTCTCAAGGCTGCTATTTTCCAGTATAGTGCTAATACCATTGAGGAAATGATCTGAGCTATTTAGGAGATGTCTTCGGGAGAAAAGCCATTCAGCAAATCTATCCTCGATTAACTCCTTTTTGTTATTTTTGAGGAACTCCTTCAGAGCATTTTCAAAATTCACACTCTTTTTCAGGCGTTCTAATGTCCACGAGAGCAATAGTTCGAAATTTAGATTTTCTTTTAATAATTCTTTACATCTATCATCTCGTTCAGATTTTTTTAGATAAAGATAAAGGGTTAAGAGTATGAGAAAGAATAGAACTATGTAAGCAGGGTTTGAGTATTTACAATAGAATAAGAATTCAATTCCACCTAGCGTGGAAGTAAAAGCGGCCAATATTGCAACATTGAAATTTAACCGGTAATCACTTATTTTACTGGCTAGGAAGAAGTGCAGGATAATAGTAGAGAATGTTAAGAAGAGAAATGCTCTATAGAAATCCAGTATTCCGAAAAAAATAGAGAGAGAAAGGAATATCGGGATAAAAGCTGTTAAAGCTACAAAAAGCATTATTTTATCCTCTAATTTCTTAATGTAGCTCTTAAAGAGTAACTGTTCTTCATCAAATATTCTGAGGGGATACTCTTTTATTTCTCTTTGAGGTGGGGGTGAGAAGAAAAGCAATTTAATTAAGTATGGCAGGTGTTCATCTTTGAAATTTCCGTTATCTTCTTTTATGAAATTGCGTAAGTTGAAACTGATCTTCTTAAATAAATCTGACGAAGAGATTTTAGCTAAATCCCTTACTGCTTGATAAGTATTGCCTCTTCTAGAGAGATAAAGAACTACAAAAATTATTGTATCTTGTACAGTGGATATGAAATCTTCAAATTTCACTTTTACACCTGGCCAGGAATTCATTAAGGCATAACCGTATACCCTTTAGGTTTTTACTGTTTAGTAGTTCTCTAATTCGCTTTATGAGGAGTATTACCTGCGTCTTTGAGAATCTATTTTCAATGGATATTTTTTCAATTAACCTAGAATTTTCATATGCAAGGGTTCTTTTAAGTACGTTATCGCTTTGTCTAATAAAGAGAGGATGAAACCAGCGAAGAGGATACTTTTCTTCAATGCTTGCAGCTCTCTCGAGAATCAGCGATACTTCCTTTTTATCTCTCCGATAAAGGTCTCTTCTCATGAAGACTATTAGATCGAGGCTTTTTAGAAGACTAGGCGAAATAGAGAAAACTTCGGTATACCTGTATATTAATTGTTCTAAACTAAGGGCGTGCGTAGTCTGCATACACCTTAAGCCAGCATTCATAGCGTGAAAAGCCGCCACTACATGTTCCCTGCTCTGCAACTCTCCCAGAATTAAATAATCAGGTTTCCGATGTAACATTTTCACAATTTCAATAGCTTTACTCGAAGGCCCCCACTCCGATTCTTCAAAAGCACCAACTTTAAGCCTTAATTGATGCTTACCCTCTTTTAATTGGTTAACAGATTCAACCACATCTTCGATGTATACCTTTCTGAAAGTTCTAGGAAGTAGCATATCCAGAGCGTTAAGTAGCGTGGTCTTACCACTTCCGGGTTCGCCGCATATAAGTATATTAGACCGGAAAATAGCCGCTATTAGCAAGAAAGCCGCGGCATCTGCTGTAAGAGTGCCGCTATTTACTATGTCCACCAAGGTCATAGGTTTATTTCGGTATTTCCTGACGTCTAAAGCTACGCCGTCTACTGCAAGTGGAGGTACGTCTACAGCAACTCTAACTCTGAATAAGCAAGTTATGTAGTCTGTTTTTAGTGAGGGTGACGAAAATGAGATGAAACTTCCTGTATCAATTTTTATATGGGTTAGAAAGGCTTCTAACTCCCTCGGGGATAGCGCTATGTTAGATAGGCATCTTCCGTATTTTTCATGGTCCAAGTAGATTTTCGTAGAGGGGGCATCTTGGAAAAATTCCTGCACATAGTCGTCTAAGAGAAATGGCATTACACGGGTTACCTTAATTGAACTAAAAAATGATAGGTAAGCCAATTTTTTCAATTCCCTCTTTGTGATTCTTGAGAGAACATCCGGACAGAAACTTTGCGCTATGCCATGGAATAGGCTAAGTCTGTGATCGAGAATATCATCAAAGTGAGCTATTGCAATTTTCTTAAAGAAATATCTTCGGTCGTATTCCACTAACAAACTCCCTAAGGACATATATGAAAGCTTAACATCTACGCACTCTGAGAAAATTCTCACTCGATAAAAACTTTCTAATGTTTTTGTATCTAATATATCGACATTATAACAGTAAACTTCGTATGAATCTCTGATGGAGTTTTTCCTTTTTCTTTTTCCAGGAATTTTCTCAAGATTAATATACCGTAGCAATTCTCTATTTTGATCAAAAGAGAAATTTTTAGGAAGTAAACGCATCTTTTTAATAAAGTCTAAATTTCCATTCAATAGATTCTCAAGGGCATCATAGGCTTTATTATTGAAAACCGCCGATACTCTAACTTTGTTAACAGCGTCTGCGAGAGGCGCGAGGATGCTGAAGATAGTTTTCTTATCTAGAATAGCACATTCTTTGCCATCATAAAGTATTAAACTGCTAAATGATTTCAGCAAACGCGCTCGAAGAGAGAATACCCTAACTAATTCATCTAGAATCTCCTCGCCTAGTCTTCCATTATTTGTAAAGCCGATTTTTTTAACTTTAGAGCTCTGTCTTGCGTAGATTTCTATTCTCATGGTTAGCTAAAGGGCGCCTATGATAGAATATATGTATTTTACGTTGTTTCTGAAAGCGCTTAAAGAGCATCCGAATTTCTTAGATATATATCCTTGACTAATCACTCTTTTGCCATATATCGCTATGAAAACTACGTAAAAAAGGGCAAGTGCTAAGATATGAGGATTTTTGCCCTGTAGTTTTCTTGGATCGACCTTATGTAGTAGAAACATAGCTTTTTGACAGATTTCTCTTTCAAGTAGGTACACATTTTTAGCCCCAACTTTACGTTTTACTCTTTCATCGGAAAGAATTCTCTTTGTAATAACTGGTATAATTCTTCTTATTCTATCAGCCACACTCGGCTTTTCATACATTTTAAAGGATTGAAGAAGAAAAATTGCCTCCATTAAGTTAGACTTAGTAACACGATGACCCAGGTCCTGATAGACTTTAAGGATATCACTAACTCGTATGCTAAACCCATGCTTTCTGGAGGACGCTATTAAACAAGCGGCTGAAATTCTGTAATGGTTAAGTTTACCATTTAGGTTTTCGTCAATATTCCTTAAGAATTTCAGGTATAGTGCGTATGCGTACTCTACAACGTATTTCGGCAATCCCACTTTTTGAGCTGCGATGTATAACGTCTTGTGTACTCTGTAATGCATTGACTTGTCTCCTGCAACCTTAGAAAAAAGGTTTAGCCTGCTCATTCTCTTTAATTTACTGTAAAAGTGGAAGTTAATTTTAAAATCGAGTTTTTTCGCACAAGCTGGAGATAGAAATGTGCCCAGCTCTAGCGGAGCTGGAGTATAACCTTGGGCAGTAATTCTATTGGCTAGAATGTAGGATTCTTCTCTAATTCTATTCTCTACGTGAACTAAACCGCACACGCTGCACACGAGCTCACCATTTTCGTTTAAGACCAGTTTTCCTCCACATTCCATGCAATACATAGTCCGTAAGCGACTCTCCAACTTTTGCTTTTAAATTATGAAGCCCGCAAGCGCCCCGGGGGGAGGGGAATATTTTTATCCTCAAACTATAGTAAGAATAAAGAGGGCCCGTCGTCTAGTGGCTAGGGTCTCTGGCTAAGACGCCACCCTCACGAGGTGGAGGTCCGGGTTCGATTCCCGGCGGGCCCATATTTCTATTAAAATTATCAAGTGTGTAATCTTCTTCTTAAATTTCATTTTTGTATGGTCATTTTAAGGTTATTAATACGGTGAGGCGAAATTTATATACGAAACCGTTAGAATCCGTAGTGATTGAAACTCAAGCTAACAGGGAAAATAGATGGAAGTGTACTATGATGGCGGCGTAGTAGTTCAACAGGAGTCTTTTAAAATTTTATTAGATCCTAGGAGGATTCCTTCTTTCAAACCGGATGTAGTAGTGATCTCGCACGCCCATAGAGACCATTACAATCTTAAAGTACTTAGGAGTTTTCCCGAAGTACCTAAAATTATGAGCCACGCCACGCGTCACCTTATAGATAAAAGGAAAATCCTAAAGAATGTAATCGAGGTATCTCCAGGCGACCAAGTTGATTTTCACAATTTTAGCACCAAAGTTTACAATGCCGGACACGTACTTGGAAGTCTGCAAGTTGAGTTGGTCATAGGAAACAAGAGAGTAGTTTTCACCGGGGATTTTAACTTACAGGCAAGGATAATTCTCAGACCGGCGGAGATAATAAAGTCCGATATTTTGATAATAGAGGCGACCTATGGACATCCGCGTTATAAGTTTCCAAGTAGAGTGTCGGTGTATAGGCAAATTCTAGAGTTAATTAAAAATAATTTAGAAGAAGCAACGATTTTTGGGCGACATTTAGGGACAGCGCAAGAATTAACGGCGCTTCTAGCTTTCTCTAAGATAGGGGTCTTGCCTATAGTTCACCCATATATAGCAAAGGTAAATAAAATTTACGAAATGTACGGCGAAAATCTAGGAACCTATAGGGTATATCAATACGAGAAATCTTCAAATAATGGACCGGTAATCATGCCGTTAACTGGTAAAATAATGAGAAGAGAACCTAATTCTCAAAGCGTAGTGTGTACAGGTTGGGCGGCCGGAATAGGCAAAAGAAATTACGTACCTTTATCGAGTCACGCTGATTTCGAACAGATAATTCAATATATTATAGAAAGTTCAGCAGAGAAAATATACACCGTATATGGTTTTTCGGATTTTTTAGCCAATTTTCTTAAACACGAGTATGGCATAGATGCCGAAAGTATTCAATAACAAAACCTAAAAGTCTTTGGTTTCTATTCTAAATTGGTGGGAAAATGCCCGAAGCGGAGATAGGCATTATAGGCGGATCCGGACTATACGATGTCGCTTTTATAGAAAAAGCCGAAAAAATAAAGATATATACTCCTTATGGCTCGCCCTCCGATTTTATAACGGTCGGCGTTTTACGAGGAAGGAAAGTTGCTTTTCTAGCCAGGCATGGCCCTAAACACAGCATCCCTCCCCACAAGATAAATTATAGGGCGAACATTTGGGCTTTTAAAGAGTTAGGAGTAAAGAGGATAGTAGCTGTATCTGCAATAGGTAGTTTAAGAGAGGATTATAAGCCCGGGGATTTTGTATGTCCTGATCAGTTCATAGATATGACTAAAAAGCGAGAATATACTTTTTACCAAGGGGGACAAGTAGCTCACGTTTCAATGGCAGATCCTTTCTGCCCTGAACTTAGGAGCATATGTATATCGACGGCGAAAGAACTAGGTATTTCCATACACGAGAAGGGAACCTATATCTGTATAGAGGGACCCCGTTTCTCTACAAGAGCTGAGTCTAAACTGTGGAGAATGTGGGGTGCAGACATAATAGGAATGACGTTAGTGCCGGAAGTTAACTTGGCGCGAGAAGCTAGAATGTGCTATTTAACTATTGCCATGGTTACTGATTATGATGTGTGGGCCGAAAAGCCCGTAACAGCCCACGAAGTAGCTAAAGTCATGGCTGAAAATGTAGAAAAAGCCAAAAAACTTCTCTACGAGCTAATACCCAAAATACCTGAAACCAGGAGCTGTAATTGCCACAAGTATATGGACGAAGCTATTCTCTAACAACCTCTTTTTTATACAAGGTACATTTATAAGATCTTGTCGAATTAAATGAAAAGCCATGGTCGAGTTTAAAGTTAAAGATCTATCACTTGCTGAGGAAGGAGAACTTAAAATATACTGGGCAGAAAGACACATGCCCGTGCTTTCATTGTTAGGCGAAAAACTTCAGAAGAAAGAAATCTTTAAAGATATCGTAATAGGCGCTTGTCTACATGTAACCAAGGAAACAGCCGTTTTAGTATCGATATTGAGGAGAGCCGGGGCTGAGGTCTATTTAGCTGCTTCAAACCCCTTATCAACTCAAGATGACGTAGCGGCAGCTCTGGTTGAGAGAGGAGTACATGTTTTCGCTTGGAGGGGGATGTCTAAAAAGGATTACTATGAGGCTATCGCGAACGTTATCAAGGCCGAACCCCAGCTAACCATGGACGACGGCGCCGACTTAACCGCATGTATCCATGGACTTTATTACGGAGAGAAGAGCGAGGAGATGGACATAGTTTCGTCGATAAGTGGGCGGAGGAAGGAAATTGCTGAAAACGTCATAGGAGGAACTGAGGAAACGACGACAGGAGTAATCAGGCTAAAAGCTTTAGAAGAACAGAAAATCCTCCTCTACCCCATAATCGCCGTAAACGATAGCTATACTAAATTCTTGTTTGATAATAGGTATGGGACTGGGCAAAGCGCGTTAGACGGCATTATGAGAGCTACAAATGTCTTATTCGCTGGAAAAACGGTAGTTGTTGCCGGATATGGTTGGGTCGGGAGGGGTATAGCTCTCAGGGCTAGAGGAATGGGTGCTAAAGTCGTAGTGGTGGAGGTGGATCCTATAAAGGCCCTTGAAGCCTTCTATGACGGCTTCTATGTAACGGACATGCGTGGAGCCGCTAAGATCGGCGACATATTCATCACGGCCACCGGCAACAAGTCGGTAATACGTGAAGAACATTTTCTCTTAATGAAAGATGGCGCAATTCTGGCAAATGCGGGACACTTCAATGTTGAGATAAATTTAGAAGACTTAGAGAAAGTTTCTGTAGGTAAAAGAGAGGTAAGGGAGAATATTACGGAGTACATCCTAAAAAGCGGCAAAAAACTTTACCTTTTATGTGAAGGACGCTTAGTAAACCTAGCTGCCGCCGAAGGACATTCCTCCGAAGTCATGGATATGAGCTTTACAAATCAAGCAATGGCGCTACGGTACCTTCTTAAAAATAGGAAAAAATTGAAAAGACGGGTTTACAGGCTACCTTTAGCATTGGATAGAAAGATTGCAGAGATGAAGTTGAAAACTTTGGGAGTAAAAATAGAAAAACTCACTAGGGAGCAAAGAGAGTACCTTCAATCGTGGAAGATAGGAACATAGGGCCTAAACGAATTTCCTAAATAAGAAACGAGGTTTTATTAAGGACATTAATACCCTAAAGTCTTAAAATGGAGTTCGGGAATACTCCATGTGACGAAGAAATCTCTAACTCCTTTATATCCTAGAACTTCCTCCCATTTTTCAATATCAGAAGCTATTTCCCCGATCAACTCTTTAAGGGTCCCATTCAGTATCTTAGAGAATGATATCTATGAAGGTTATATGGGATGAAGAAGGATTGATGTATATACCTTTGAGTGAAGATGTTAAAAGAAAAGTTGAGTAACAGATTGCTGAAATAGATCCAAGTGAATTGGAAAAAGCTTAGAGAGTATAAAGTATATGAAATAGTTCTTGAAGAATCAGACCCCATGGAAGGCCGATATGTGAAAGTAGTAAAACATGAAGGTAAGTTTATGCTGGTGGCAGGTTGAGTTTAGAGAAGAATACTACGTTGCTGAACTTAAATTTAAAACTTACAAGAAGTTTTGATAAAGTTGCGTATACTACAATGCTATTTTTGTTTTTCTAAAACATTTAATTAATATTGCCTATTATGACCAAAAAATTCCTGACTTCTATACTTTTATGAAAAGTTTTGTTTAAAGCTTTATAATTTAATGTTCATATCCCCACTTTACTAATTTAATATCCCATACGTTTGTTGTTTCAAAAACAGTACCGCATTTAGGACACTTTCCTATCCATCCAGTATCAAATTTTTTTGTTTTCACTTGGTCGATCCATTGAACTCCAGTACGTAGGCTCCAACTAGTGCTATAACTGATATAAGAATAATCGCCCTTACTTCTTTCCACTTTTACAATTTCTCCACATTTAGGACATCTAGCAAGTGCTTTATAACGAAACACTAAACCTCCAAGCATATTTCTATACACCTTTCATTTTAATAATATTGCAAGAAATTAAAATATTTTTCTAGTATTACTATATAAAAGTGATCTTAAACCATCAAAAATTTTACTAAAGTTTAAAAATAATCAATCTCTTATCTTAAATTTAAGTTTATCTATTCTTATTCTTAAATAATCAGCTTGTCTTTTGAGATCAAGGTCATATTTATTAGAAAACATTATAAATTCTATTGCTTTTTTAAATTCTTCAGTATTTCTTCAATAGAATAATATATTCTATTTTCTAGCTTTTTAAGAATTTTTGACATTCTTATTCTTTTATTTTCAGAGATATCGATTACTTTCCATCCGTGAAGCTTAATTAATTCTTCTTTGTTGACGGGGAATTTCGGATTTTCCAAAATAGCCATTCTCACCGCATTTATACCTCTGGTGGAGTAGTTTGGCAGGAAGTAATTATCCTCTATGTAAGTCTTTATCCTCATAACATCGTCATACATCCTGCAGCCGTGTCCCATCAAAAATACTTTGTTTTCTTCAGCGTATCTTCTAGCTGAGTCTGCAATATGTTTAATTTCTTCATCGTCTAAAACCCAGAGTGTATGATATCCTTCCCGTATATCCGGCTATAAACAATATCTGTGTAGAAGACTGGCTCTTCTAGCTGGCGTCGAAAACGTGTGTAGCATTGAATTTTGATAAAATATTTTTCAAAACTAATCTTGGTCTCCTATTTCTCCAATCGGGTCCTCTAGCTTCAACACCTATATTCGCCTCGTAACTTTGAGCATAATCTAGGAATTTTACCAGATTTTTAAGAAACCTTGACGATGGTCTCTGTCTATAAGGAAACCTGTAGTATAATAGTTTCAGCTTTCAGTATTCTGCATATATCAACTATTTTTTCAAATTTTTCGATAACTTCTCTCTTTAGTTCAAATCTATAGGTATGAGATATATCTCTGTGTGCTTTTACTGTAAAATAAAATCCTTCTTGACTATTCTCCTCCAATTTTCAACTATTCTTAAACTTGGTATCCTGTAGAATGTTGAGTTTACCTCTACGGCGTCGAAGAGTTTCGAGTATTCTCTAAGCTTATGATACTTAACCGGGAAATAATCCCAGCCACAAGCACCAACAAATATCCTCTTCACGCTCATCTTTCCATGAATAAAAAGTCTCTAATTCCTTCCTCAGTTTTTCTTAATCCTAATATGGCATTACCATGAAAGTGATTGTTAAATAACCATATACGGCTTTAGCCGAGGCTTCAGCCTCCCTAACCTTAGGAACCCATTTTTCAACTGGTCAATAGTATACTTGTAGTCATACCAAGTTCTTTTCCCTCTCCCATGCCATCTTATATATGCGCGCGTTTTCTTTTTATGTAAAGATCTAGAGAGCTATAAGGCACTATTAAAACCGTGTAATTTAATAAAATTTCGAGACTTTGTTCTCTAGGCTTATCTATAGCCAACCTTAAAATAGTGCTATTTGTGTAAAACTGCTCTCTAACTCTAATAGGACTATTCCTCTCAATAGCTTCCGAAATCTCTAAAGCTGCTCTCCGAAGATACAGGAGCTTATAGCTAAAAATAGCCTGGAAAGGGTTAAGAGCAATAATCAAAATACCAATCATAACCACTGTTCCAGTTGCTATAAGGATCTTAGATTGAGTCTTCATGAGAATAAGGAAACAAAGCTTTTAAACAGATGCAAAGTTAAAACTCACTATAATAAGTCCAGTTGTAAAATAGAACTTTAAGATATATTTGGTGCTGTCAAGTTTAGTCTTCACGTTTGAGGCTTGGGTGATTGCGAGTTTCCAAACTTAAAGCTCTTAAAATAATTTTATAAATCACAATTAAAGTTGTTACTAAGATTATTGTTGCTAGTATAAATATAGTTAGTCCTGTAACATTTTTGTTAGTCTCTGGATGTTTAACTTCTATTATTATAGATGCAATTGCAGAATTTCCGGCTTTATCCATTGCTATCGCCTTAATAACGTGATGCCCAATGGATATATTTTGAAATACAAATTCTCCTGGTAATGATTCATTATAAGCCAATTTCTCGTCTAAGTATAGTGTCACAAGTTTTAGTCCTGATAACTCGTCGACTGCTTTAATTTTTACATTAAATGTTCTCCCTACTTCGCTGTTATTTGCCGGATAAATTATTTCAAGTCTAGGCGGTCTCATATCTATTATAATAGTCGATATAGGTGTTCTCCATTCCCCAAATTTATTTTTTATTAATATATTCCATTTATGAACTCCCTCAGAAAGCTTAACGGTTTCAACGTAGAATCCCGAAGTATAGTTTCTTTTCATGGCATAGGCTTTGTTATCGACTATTAGAGTAACTTCTTCCGCAGCATCCTCTATCAAAGCTTTGAATTCAACCTTTGATCTTGAAGTACAAGTATGATTAGCGGGATATATCTCTGTAACTTCGGGATTTTTATACACTATTCTAACTATGTCCCAGAGGTTGAGACTAGGAACTATAAACTCCAAGTAGCCATCTTTGACCGTATAGTTAACTAATACTTTTTCTATGTTAAAGTCGGGAGAGTAAACCTCTACCTGTTTAACGCTATACTCTTCTGGAAGCTTGACTCTTATAAAAATAGAATTTTTAGGCTCAACCCAATCTGTATCAGCATTGTAGTGATAGTCGAGATTTACCAGATATATCAATATGTCTCCCGAGCTTTTCATAATCCTGGTTGTAATGACAACATTATCTGAAGCATTGGTTAAAATTCTTCTATCGTATAAGTTTTTTTACAATTCTACGCATTTTACTCAAAGCAGCGTTATTTATAACCTTGTTCTCTAAGGCATTCTCAAAGCGTAAACCAATCCAGTTATCTATTACTGTGACACCAGCGCTAGATAGTAGTTTTTGTCTAACATCTTCGTCTCTTTTGTTACCTAAATCATCGTAAAGCCCGAATTTCTTGGTAACTATAAGCCTGCCACCGCTTTCAACATAGTTTAGCAGAGCGGTGAAATCTCTGTCAGATATATGTGTAACTTCGGGAGCGATGATGAGGTTGTATTTGGCAAGCATGTCTGAGGCGTTTGTAGCTAATATTTCTCTCATCCCCAGTAAGAGGACGTCGTAGTCGATGTGCATTCTCTCTAGAGCTCTAGCCCAGCCATAAACCTCTTTTTGATAGTCATCGCTTTTATAATAGGCAAATGATGGATAGAAGTTCCAAACAGCAGTAGGCAGAGAGATGAGTAATGCAACATCTGCGAAGCTACTGGTGTTTTCAAAGAATATTCGGTGTTTGCTTATGAACTTATAATACTTAGCTACACTTTCCCTCTCTTTTCCGAATACTAATCTCTTCGGAGACCCTCCTCCTAAACATGTTCCCGTGCCGAATGGTACGAGCATTATAGCGCCTGAACTGTAGACTTCTGCAACTAAAGTTCTAATTAAAGTTGAGGAATTATTTGGTGGTTGATCTGGTTCAAACGGGTTTGAATTGCATAAAATCCATTCTCCTATCCATACTTTTTAGAATAATTGCCTGAGGCTTGAGCCATTTTGCTTACAACATAGTTTGTTTGATATGGAGGAGGTTTAAATTGGTTAACTTCCACGTAAATAACGTCCATATAGGGTGTCAAAGTTATATGCGGGATCCAAGCAAAATACTCGTTACTCGTAATGGCAACTTTCCGGCCTTTGCTAGACGCATAGGCTCGAATATTTTCAGAAACATTTTTAACAAAACTCAAAGCGGATTTATACCAATAAATGACAGCAGCTTTAAATATTGGATCATTTAAAACCTCTTCAACGTTCTCAAATTCAACGTTCTCAGTCGGCCAGCTTGCTTTAAACTTGCCTCGTAGATTAATATAGCTACCATGAATCTCTTTAATCCTATATTTTTTAGCTAGATACTCTCTAAGACAAAAGTTTTTAAGATCGTCTACCCCCAGTTGCTTAAGATCCTCCTTGCTGAAAGTCTTATTTAAGTACTGTATTAACCCACGACCTTCCCATGTATCGCTGCATCCCCAGCCTCCTCCCCCAAAAAACACGAATATAGCATCAGGGCTATCGATGAATATAAAATCAGCACCGGTATCAACAGCCTTTCTCCCCCATTTTATTAGGAAGTCTTCCCAATATGGGTTTTGAGGTTGCATAATTGCGTAGAAATCGCGGCGTCCTAGTTGTTCTTCGCTTAGAACACTGATAACGAGAGCTCCAGTAAAGCTTCTGGAAACTCCTACTGTATAAGGGTCGCTAAATATTGTATGTATCTCCACTCTGAGGGATAACGCATCCAGCTCCTATAATCTATCCAAGCTGGAACCGTATTATGTAACGCCTCTAAAGAATATTCAGACTTTAAATATCCAAGAAATTGAGAAAACTCCATTTGAAATGCATCGCCGATAACTATGTATTTATCCCAATCCGGTGAAGTCTGAGGTTTTGAAGTAGTAATATGTGATAATGAAGCAATTAATATAATAAAGAATTTCTAATAGTAATATTACTGTTCTTATTTGCATGGCAAATCATTAAAAATAAATGATAAAAATTTTTATTTAATACTTTCTGCGCCGTCAAGCTAAGCATAATTCTATGCCATAGATCCTCCATAAAATCCTAACTTGACAACACCCCTTCACAAGTAGCAAAACATATATAATCCTACAACAATTAAAAAGATAGATGTTCCGTAAATTTTCAAGAAATTCCGATACAATATATAAATATCGGAAAAATTCGGATGATGACCCATTGCAGCTCGGACTTATGAAGAAAAGGTTTCCGGCCTGACGTAACTATTTTAAAAACCATTTCTAAATATAGACGGGCGCAGTTCATGTACACGTTGGAGAAAGTGATCAACGACCTATCCTATGATGAGGTAGTATTCTACGAATCCCCGAGAAGCGAACTAGGCGATTTAACTACTAACGCGGCTTTTAAAATAGCGAAGAAAGAAAATCTAAAACCCGAAGCCGTAGCGGAGCGTATCAAAGCGCGTATTGAAAAATCTTCCTGGGTAGCCTCAGTTCAGATCATTAGAGGATACGTTAACGTATTTCTCGACAGAGGACTTTTTACGAGAATGGTGCTAGACGAAGCTATGCATGAAAATTATGGAGCCAGAGATGTAGGGAAGGGGAAGACCATTGTTATAGATTACTCGTCACCTAACGTCGCCAGGCCAATGCATGTAGGCCACCTAAGGAGCACGGTCATAGGAGGCTCGCTCTATAGAATATATTCATTGCTGGGGTATAAAGTAGTGGGAATAAACTACCTGGGAGATGTCGGAACCCAGTTCGGCAAGCTCATCTACGCTTATAAAAAATGGGCAAACCCCAAAGCCCTTGAAGAAAACCCCGTAAGAGAGCTGTTTAGGCTATACGTGAAATTTCACAGCGAAGCGGAGAAATCCCCTGAGTTGGAAGAAGTAGCCAAGGCAGAATATAGAAAATTGGAAGAAGGCGAGGCGGAACACGTAGAGCTCTGGAGGAAGTTCAGAGCTTTAAGCATCAAAAGCTTCAAAAAAGTCTACAATTTGTTCGGGATAGAATTCGATGAAATTTCAGGAGAAAGCTTCTACATAGAAGAGGCTAAAAAGCTAACTAAAGAATTGCTTGAGAGGGGTATAGCAAAAATCGGGGAAAAGGGCGAGAAGAAAAACGCCGTAGTAGCAGACTTGGAGAAGTGGGGCTTAAATCACCCCGTACTCCTTAAGAGCGACGGGACGACTTTATATCTTTCACGAGACTTAGCGGCGCTCGTAGATAGATGTCGAAAATACAGTTTCCATGCAGCGATATACGTCGTCGGCAGAGAGCAAATACTCCACTTCAAGCAATTGTTTAAAATAGCAGAACTCATGGAACTTCCCTGTAAAAACCTGCACCATCTATCCTTCGGGCATCTCAGACTACCCGAAGGCAAAATGTCGACGAGAAAGGGAAGAGTAGTTTTCGCCGAGGAAGTTTTAGAGCGGGCAATAAGTCTTGCTAGAGAAGAGATAAAGAAACGCTGGAATGAAGACAGGCCTGAAGATGCTCTAAAAATAGGCGTAGCCGCCGTAGCTTACGCCATACTGAAGAGCGAGCCTGAGAAGGATATCATATTTAAATGGGAGAAAATACTGTCCTTCGAGGGGGAGACGGGCCCCTACCTACAGTATTCTCTAACGAGGGCTAAGAAGATACTGGAGAAAGCTGGCGTAGAGTCTTCTAAGCTTCCTGAAAACTTCACCGTCGACAGTTATGAATGGGAGTTAGTGAAAGCTATCGCCAGATTCCCCCGCATAACGTTACAAGCTGCGGAGAAAATGCGCCCCCACCTAGTAGCTAAATACGCTTTTTCGCTCGCCGACGCCTTCAACAAATTCTATGAAAAGTGCCCCGTACTCAGAAGTCCTCCTGAAAAGCTGGGGCTGAGACTCTCCCTGGTAAAAGCATTCTACAATACTATGAAGCAAACCCTTTATCTCCTCCTAATACCTGAGCCAGAACGAATGTGATGAAATCATGCTAGTACTAGGCGTTGACCTCGCAGGGAGCGAGAAAAGAAACACTGGAATATGCATAATGGATGAAAAGCTGAACGTTTTAACGTTCATAGTACACACCGATGAGGAGATATTAGAAGTAATCAAAAGAGTAAAGCCTCGAATTGTAGCAATAGACGCCCCCCTTACCTTGCCCCACGGCAGGAAAAGCCTAAACCGAAGAGAAAGCATCCATCTAAGAGAGTGTGATAGAAAACTGCTAGAAATGGGCATAAAATTCTTTCCAATCACCTTAGGACCCATGCGAAAATTAACAGAAAGAGGAATAAAATTAAAAAAGAAAATAGAAAACATGGGCTATAAAGTGATAGAAGTATATCCAGGCGGAGCACAAGATCTCCTAGGCATTCCTAGGAAATCTAAAGGAGTAAAAGCCTTGAGAGATGGCTTGGTAAAACTAGGGATTAAAGGAATTGAGGAGAACGCGACCGCAGACGAACTAGACGCCGTAACCGCCGCTTATGTGGCCCTCCTCCACCTAAGAGGGAAGACCATAGAACTATCGGGAATAGACGGGACAATTGTAATGCCTAACCCCGCTCAGGCATAGACAATACTTATAAAATATTCATACACGTTTTACTAATTGGTGGTATTCTTGTCCAAAATAGGAATAGGCGTAGTTGGTTTAGGCAGAATAGGACAACTACACGCTGAAATCTTCCACTCTAGAATACCAAATGCAAAACTAGTAGCCGTCTCTGACGTAGTGGAAAACCTAGCAAAAAGCATCGGTGCACAGCTAGGAGTAAAATACTATACCGATTACCAACAAATGCTCAAAGATCCAGAAATAGACGCCGTAGTAATATGCACTCCCACATTCCTCCACAAAGAAATGATAATACTAGCCGCCGAACACGGCAAACACATACTCTGCGAAAAACCCATAACCGTAACGGTGAAAGAAGCCGAAGAAGCATTATCTAAAGTAGCCAAGAGCGGAGTAACCCTACAAATAGGATACATGAGAAGATTCGACTACGCATACCAACAAGCCAAAGAAAAAATCAAAAAAGGAGAAATAGGAAAACCCATAACCTACATAGCCATAGCCAGAGACCCCGCACCCCCACCCGGATGGGCCGCAGATCCTAAGCTCAGCGGAGGAATATTCTTGGACATGCTCAGCCACGACTTCGACATGGCCAGATGGCTACTAGAAGCCGAAGTAGAAAGAGTACACGTAGAAGGAGGGGCAATGATATACGAAGAAATAAAGGAAAAAGGAGATCTAGATGTAGTAACAATAAACATAAAATTCACCAACGGCGCAATAGGCCACATACACGGAAGCAGAAAATCCGCCTTCGGATACGACCTAAGGACCGAAGTGTTAGGTACCGAAGGAACAGTATACGTAGGCTACAGACAGGACCCAATGTTCGCCATAGGAACCAAACAAGGACTAGTATACTGGGGCATAAAATGGTTCTTCAAAAGATTCTACGACGCCTACGTAGAAGAAGATAAACACTTCATACAATGCCTACTAGAAGAGAAAACACCGTTGATAACTGGAGAAGACGGCAAAAAAGCAGTACAAATCGCAGAAGCAGCCTGGAAATCCTACAAAGAACAAAAACCAATTCAAATAACCTATTAACCATTTTTATTAAACCCGTATAACTAGCAACAAACACTTACTAGCCTATTGACTTATTTCTAGCCACCAACCATAAGCACTGTTCACAACCTACGAGTCCACAACGTCAAAATCAACGCCGAGCAAAAGGAGCGCGGTCCTCCCTACTAAAAACAACATACCTAAATCCCCTCTTATTCTCAAACCTAACGTCAAAATACCTCACCAACTCCTCCTTCACTCTCCTATAAAAATACCGATTAGCTATATAAGAGGGAGGCTCCACCCTCGAAACAAGCCCTCTAACTCTCCTAAAATCCAACGTACCAAAAACATAAGCAGCATAACCATACTTCACCAAACTCCTAACCTTAACCGACACCCTACGAGACCTAGCACCAGCAACAATACACTCCGCCACCCTCAACACACAACCCAAAACACTACCCTGAACTCTCCCAACCCAACCCGACACCATACCAGCCATACCCCACAACCACACCATATAAAACAAACACACCCCCCATCCCATATCACCAAACTATTACAATCAAAAAACCCACGTACATACACAAACGCCAACACACCTCCACAACCTCAACCAAACAAAACCCATGAACCAAAATACCAAAGAAACGAATATCCAACAACAAACCCTAAAACACACTACGACAAACACCTAACAAGACAAAAAACCACATAACACCCCCAACAACAAACACTTACAAAAAAACCAAACGGAAAACTTAAAAACATAACCATATAATATAACACAGATGCAGACCCAGGGTTACGGCCCGGGGTCCAAGCCCCAAAGCGGGGTGGGGAAGCCAGGTAATCCCGCGGGGCTCATAAACCTCTGTCGGACAAAAACGAAAAAAGAGCCCCGACAGAGAATTGAGAGACCCCGAGGTCCCCGGTTCAAATCCGGGCCCCGCTATAGCCACTATTTTTTTTCTTTTCTTTCGAAAAGGAAACGAAATTTTTCTTTAATTATCGGTAATGGGACTCTAAGAGTTTTTCAAAAGTTTATCGGGAGTCACCGCGGGATTTTAGGTAGGTGGGGGTGGTTTGTTTATTGTTTGGTCCATCGTCCGTTTATTTTTTTGTATAGTTTTTTCCATTTTTCTGCTGCTGTTTTTGTGTCGTATTTTTGTAGTAGGGTTAGTGCGTCTTGGAGTTTTTGTTGTTTGCGTTTTATTTCGAATCCTATTTGTTGGGTGTATTTTTTGATGTCGTTTTTTCGGTAGATTACTAGTTGGTATGTTTCTTTGACTTTTACTTTCATGTTTTTTATTATGATTTCTTCGTTTTCTTTTCGTACTTTTCTCCAGTGGCAGTGTATGTTTTTTAGTTTCAATAAGTATTCTACGAATTTTAGGAATTCTATGGAGGAATTGCCTATAGTTATTGCAATGTAAAGTTTGCCTTTGCTCGGAGAAACGCACGGCCCTCCGTCTCCGTCGAATGCTCCTTTTAGGAATTCGTTGGGGTATATGTATGCTATGATTTTCCAGAGGTTTATTTTGCAGATGTAGCGTATTGTTGTTCCGTTGTGGTAGACTACGTATCTTCCGTCTTTTGTTTTGGATATTTGGTATTTTTTGCCTGTTATTTTTGATAGTTTTTGTGCGTATTTTTCTGCGTAGTCTCGGTCTTTTACTCTTAGTTTTGCTGTGGTGCTTCGGCAGGCGTCTGTGAGTGCTGTTCCTATTATGTAGCCTAGTTCTGGGGCTGTTTTTAGTGGTGTTGTTCCTGGTTTTGTTTTGCCGGTGATCCACCAGTATATGGTCATTGGTGGTATTTTGATGCCTAGTTTTTCTTGGAGTTTTTTGGCTATTTTTCTGCGTCCTAGTTTTTTCATGGTTAGGGCTAGTTTGTAGGCTTTGTTGTATAGTAGGGCTTTTTGTAGTGGTGTGGGTTTGTATGGTATTAGTTCGTTATGATAGATTTTCTCGATTTGGTCTTTGGGGATTTTAGAGCGGTAGATTTTTTGAATTATTTTCACCGCGTCTTCTATTTTGTAGCCTGCGGTTTTGAGGAGGAGTACCGCGTCGAAGATTTCAATAGGAATTTTCCTACTCTCCATACTCATCCCCCCTCGCTCTCCGTCTAACAGAGTAGCGGGGTCGTATGGAGAGTCGCTGCTAATCTCTGACGATTTTCAGCCTCCTCGTGTCATCAGAGGCTCGCTGTGGCAGGGCTCCGCGCCCGCTGGTATGCCGGCCTCCCCTCCGGAGCCCTTCGCGGAGGAGAGGTAGGGGCCGGGCTTTTTGCCCGCTTAAGGCATGGCCTACAAGCGGGCGTCCGCAAGGCATAGCCTACGCGGACCTGAACCCCCAACCCTTCTCCCTCAACATCGTGGAGGGTTGGGGGTAAAAAAGAGCCCGGCTTTCCCCTCTGTGATGCGGTGACCCCCTCATTGGCTCGGGGATCCTGCCCAAACCCCAAGGTTTGGGCATTCATTGGTATATTTGGAGGAGTATGTGCGCTTTTTCTGTGAGTTTTCCTTTTTCGTTTATGTATCCGTGTTTTCTGAGGGTTTTTCTCTCTTGGAGGGTTGTTTGTCCTTTCTGGTATTTTCTGATTAGGTGTGCTATTTTCTCCCACTTGTCTACGCGTCTGTGTTTTCTCTGGGGCGGCGTCGGGGTGTATCTGGGTTTTACCTTTATGTGGGCTATTCTCCCTCTCTGGGATGTTATGCATTCTCCTGTTTCGAGTTTTTCGATTTTCGCTGTTAGTTCTCTATGTCTGCTGGGGGATAGGGCTTTGGCGGCTATTTCCGCGTCTACTCCGGTGCAGTGGAAGACCGCTATTGTCTCGGCGTTGTTTATGATTGAGCTGTGGAGGGTGCTGGGGGTTTGGGTTGCGGCTATTATCTTTACTCCGTGCTTCCTCCCCTCGTCCATTAAACGCTCTAGGAAGGTTTTCGTTTTGAGGAATCTGGGAGCCAGCCTCTGCGCCTCGTCTAGGACCAGCACGGTTTCCATGCTTGGAGGATCGTAGTACAGGTTTTGGAGGAGGAACCAGGTGAAGACTGTTTTCTCGTAGTCGGTTTTTAGGCTGGATAGGTCGATTGCATATATTCCCTTGTCCTCGGGCGGGGGTAGGTTTCTGTTGAAGCACCTACCCGTAAGCCTGGAGAGCCTCCTCTTGACGGCTGCGGCGGCGTTTCTCTCGTCTTCCCTCCTAATATCCATCGAGGACAGCGCTTCGTACAGGGTTAGGGGGGTTACGGGCAGTCCTAGCTTTTCCACTTGGAGGGCGGCTTTTCTAGCTACTTCATACTGGATTGGGCTGAACTCGCTCCTCTGGGTGGTGTAGAAGAGTATCTCCTCTATGCTATCCCATCCGTGGTCGAAGCCTAGCCAGAAGGGGTTTACGTAAACGTCTACGCCGGGGATTAGCCTATAGCCTAGACCCGCGTATTCCCCGTATCAGTCCAAGATCAGCACTCTCTTCTCTCTGCCCAGCCCCTCCACCAGCCTGGCTATAAACGTGCTCTTGCCCGAGCCGCTCGCGCCAATCACTAACACGTGGGTCTCCACTTCTATACCGGTGATCCCATTCCTGGTGCAGCCTATTTCAACTCCTTTATCCTCGTGGTAGGTGGAGCCTCTGACCATAGCGCTGGCCGTCTCCCACACGTACTCGCAGGCCTTTAGCTTCGTCAACTCTTTCGCCCGCCTGCCCCCTAGGGGGTAGAGCCCGGTCTTTAACAAAACCTTCTTCCCCGTCTTCATCCCCTCTATTACGAGCACGGCGGCTCCCGGGTTTCCATAGGTTTTAATCCTAGAGCCCACCTTCAGTTTAGGCAGCTCGGCTAGAGGCTTGAGCTTAAAGCCCATCTGCTCTAGCGCCCAGCGAGGGCTGTAGCCGTCATCTAGGATGAGGTAATGTTTCTCGAAGGCTATTAGACACCTGTTATCCAGGGTCCTTACGAAGTATAGCCTACACTTCTCGGGCACGTTAAGCTTTAACTCGAAATCCCCGGGAACCCCCGTTACGGCGTAGATTTCCAGCCGGCATCCCCACAGTCCGTGTGCTCCTCTAAAATACTCCCCGTTCCACCTGTAGCTCAGGTATAAGAGTTTGAGGATCTTGGGGACTAGGATTGACGAGAGTATGGAGATGATGACTGGCAGGAAGCTAAATCTTATCCACGGCAGGGCTATTATCGAGCCTATGTAGATTATCCAGGGCGGCATCCTGGTTTTTAAGCCGTTGAGTATTTGCGTTGTTATCTCCTTCAAAGCCTCGAGGGGCATATCCTCAGCCATGTTAGATTTTATCTAAAATATTAGAATTTTAATATTTAATATTAACGCTATGTGATCTAAATTTTTTAGATTTAAACATAAAATTTATTACTGTTTTCGGCGTGTCTGTTATTGTGAAGACTTCGGATATAGTTGACGTAGTGGAGAAGATAGGGGATTTGGGGGGTAGGGTGTTTCCCTCCAGTATATCAACGAATACCAAGTATGCTATGGAGAAGATCGCGAAGTTGGAGGAGCTGGGGCTGGTGAGGAGGGTTAGGGTGGGGAAAAGGAGGGTTTACGAGTTGACCGAGAAGGGGTTGAGGGTTTACGGTTTGATTAGGGAGATACGCGGGATTGTACGGGGGGAGGGGCCGCCTAGAGGGGAGGAACCCGTTTTTATAAGGAGTAACCCGTGGCTTAAAGCTCTGGGGGAGGGTTAGGTTGAGGTTGAAGTACGTTAAAATAGGCAGATACGAGTTCAGCAACGTCCACTTATCGTTAATGTACCCGAGCGAGGCGGCTCGGGTTTTCGGTGTTGGGAAAGACGAGGCTTTGGGGATTATCGAAGACGCTAGGAAGAGCCTCGCTGGTTGGATGCCGGAACCCCTCCCCGTCAAGATAGGCTTAATCGATTATTATCTGCCCCCGGGGGTCCACTTGATAGTCGACAGGTATGGTTTATTAAAGGAGTCTATCAGCCCAGCCCCCCTTATAGTGCCCGATTATCTGGACGGGGAGTTCGTGAAGTACGTGTTTTTCGAGTTGCCGAAGCTCCTAGAGCGAGAGAGGCGCTGCGTGTTTATAGAGGATTTGGACGACCGCTTCACTAGGAGCGTAAGGCAGGGGTTGCTATATATCACCGATCTTTTAAAGAGGATTTCCGCCGCCTATAACGTTCAAGTGGTGGCGTCCGGCTCGTCCGTGCTCGAAGAGGTTTTTGAAGGTTGGACTAACGTCTTCACGGTTTACAGGAGAGGCGGGGGGATATACGTTCTAGTAAAGCCCGAAAACATAGTCCGTAAGATCGCGTGAGGTGGAAGGCTTGGATACTCCTATCGACGAGCTCCTTAAAGTGCCTGGGATTAGCAGGGTTTTAGTGGGGAAGTTGAAGAGTATTGGGCTGGAATACCTAGAGGACCTCGTCTTGTTCAATCCCGAGGAGCTGGTTGAAAGGGCTGAAATAGCGGATCTCCGTAAAGCCGAGTTCTTGATAAAATCGGCTAGGAAGATTTTAGGGAGGAAGAGGAGGAGCTTAACCGCTAGGGAATACCTTAGGTTGATGGAGTCCAGGGAGTTCTTCACGACGCTCGTAAAGGCTATAGACGGGCTTTTAGGCGGAGGCATTAGAGTTATTGACGTCTACGAGTTCGCCGGAGAGTTCGGAACGGGTAAAACCCAGCTGGCCCACCAGTTGAGCGTTACCGTTCAACTGCCGCCGAGCAGGGGAGGTCTTGGGGGTAAGACGGTCTATATCGATACCGAGGGGACCTTCAGCCCGGAGAGGATATATGATATAGCCGAGGGGCTCGGGTTAAGCGATGCTTTAGACAACGTTTTCGTTGCGCGTCCCGTCAACGTGCTCGAGCTCGAAGACGTGGTTATAGAGGATCTGCCTTCTCTCATACGCAGAGGGGTTAGACTCATAGTTATCGACAGCATTATAGCTCTATACAGGGCGGAGTTTAAGGGTTTGGAAATGCTGGCTTATCGCCAGCAGAGGATTAACTATCTCATAGATTGGTTGAAGAGGTATAGCTATAGGTACCAGTTGGCCGTCGTGTACACTAACCAAGTGTTAAGCCAGCCCGTGCCTTGGGGTTTTGCCTATAAAGTGCCAGCCGGAGGGAATATTATAGCGCACGCCGCTACCCACCGTTTTCTCTTGAAAAAGACTGGCTCCGAGTGGGTTATGGAGTGTTTAGATAGTCCTACGATTCCAAGAGGAAAAGCGGCGAGGTTCAGAATCACAAAGCATGGATTGAGGGATGTCGAGTAAGTCGATAAAGGCTTGACAGCCAAAATAGACCAATATTTGGCTCTAGGATACCGGTTATTTCTTGAAATGTAGTCTGGGCATTAATCTTGTGTAGAATTTGTTATGATTCTGTTAAACTTAAGGTCCTAGGTAATGAAATATTTTATGAGTCTTTGTGGGAGGAGCCTGTGGTATGGAGGGTAAGTGGAGAAAATTGAGAAATACGGCTTTTGTAGAGGAAGATAAAGTAAAAACTTTTAACGGCGTATTCTACATAATCTCACTCGGCAAACGACAACTCCTCCACATAAACCTAGTCTTCAACTTTGATAAAATGCATCCAGGAAAATTCAAATTCTACGAAGAATTTGGTGCCATGTGCGAGGAGAGTGGAGCTTTTAGAGGTTATTATACTATGTTTGTAAGATGTAAGTCTTATTTGAGGGAGTTGTCTAGTCTCGCAAGTAGGATATACGTCTTCGGCAACCCTAGGACTTTCTCTAGGGATCCCGGTGTTTATGTTGGTTTTGGGGAGTATAGGGGTGTTGTTAGGGTTTTATTCGACGATTTTTCAAACTATACTGTTTGTTATTGAAGGTGAAGGGGGGAAGAAATCCATGAAAAAGCACGAGGAGGAGGTTGCGGAGTTTGTCGAGTCTGAGAAGAGAGAGCCCGGCCCTGTGCGCGGTCCATTTACCTGCTATCTTTTGGATGAGGATTG
Source organism: uncultured Thermofilaceae archaeon (assembly GCA_964501905.1). Lineage (GTDB taxonomy): Archaea > Thermoproteota > Thermoprotei > Thermofilales > B69-G16 > B69-G16. The sequence goes on from CAZCTW010000009.1 coordinate 47,299, forward strand.
GGTTGTCGATTTTTTAAACCGGTATATTAGATATGTTAGAGAACATATAAACCCAAATGCTGTATTAGGCGCCGATAAGCCTACTCCACAGGGAACAATCCACGTAGGATTAGCGGAGATAAAGTAGGGTTTTAAGAAGGGGTGTGTCGTGTAGTTTCTGGGGATGGGGTTGTGAAGTCGATTTTCTGGATTTTATGTTTATAATTCTCTCCACTTGCCTAGAGGGTTTTCTAGTTTGGGTGCTTGGTTTTTAAGGGTTGGGTGGAGGAAGTTTTTGTCGTTGGTGTAGGCTATGTCGATTAGATTTTTTAATGGTAGGATGCATAGGTAGTCCCAGATGTGGATTCCGGATAGGCTACTGAGCTTTAAAGCTTTTTTGTAGTATTTTTTTAACATTTATTATCACGGTTTTCGAATTGCCGGATATTTTCTCGAGGATTTCCAATGCATTTTTGTCCATTTTTATGCCTCTGAATATAGAACGTGGAGGAGTTCGGCTAGCTGATGCGTAGTCAGATATATAGTGTGATTGATAAGCGAGTTTTCTAGCCGTGTTGTACATTAAGACGGTTTCTTCATATGCTTTTTCATTCTCGAATTTCACGCGTAGAGGTTTTTAAATGAGTAAACCCATATCTGTGTATCAATGAAAACGTTCATCTTATTCACCTATATCATCGTAATCGTACTCTTCGAAGTAGTCTTCCTGGCCGCCGCTAGCCTTAACTCTCTAAGAATCCTTAACAAACCTAGCGTGTTTTCACCAAGTTCTCTAACCGGTCTAATTACTAGTTCTCTTCCTCTAATCTTCAGCTCTACTTCGTCTTCATCTCTAACCCCCAAAGTCTGTAATAGTTCTTTCCCCAGGTAAACCTGTCCTGTGTGGATGCGCCTTCTAACGGGCAAAGTATCACCAACTACTACTAAATATTTACCTGTCTCCCAAAGCTTCTTTGACTCAAATATAGGTTTGGAAAATAAGTTTGAAAGGTGAGAGTGAGAGGTATCTAGTATTTGTAAGTGTAGTTCGTAGGTGGAGATTTAGAGGAGGTTGCTAAAGACTCTATAAACGAGTTGAAGATATGGCTTATAAACAACGGCTATGTAAAACCCGATGGCATAATGTTGATAGATGGCTCTACCCGTAGAGGTTTAAAAGGTGCTGTGGTCTATGTGGAACTTTATAATTAGTAACTTTGTTGATTACACTGAGATGGTGGTATAGATGCCTATGGGGTTCTGGTACGTGTAGGATGGAACAAACGTGTTACTACTTTCGAGCGCGCGTGGGGGTGTGAGTTATGATTTGTCGTAGGAGAGGTCTTCTGGTCGTTGCGGTTTGGTTTTGGTCTTTTCTGGGGGTTCCTGTAGTGGCTTTGTTTATCGCTTGTATTGAGGGAGTGGCGCCTACTGTCAACGGGATTATGGGTATGCTGAGTAGGGAGCCCTATCTAGCTTCGTATATTGAGTTCGCTTGTTGTGGTGGGTTGCCATTAGCCGTAACTCTGCTATGTAGGGAGGATTTCGTAATTTATGGTTTAAGGAGGGAGGGTTTGGTGAAGAGCCTGCTATTATCGTCGATACTTGCTGTGTTCAAGATTACACTTAGACTTCTGAGTGGGGGATTTAGGTTTGTTAGTTTTAACCTACCATTTCCACTTAATCTATGGTATGCCTTTTTCGGAGTTTTCGCTTATGGACCTTTAGAAGTGTTTTTCGTCGTATGGCTTATCGTCAATACAGATCGTATATTTGGAAGTTTAGAGAGGATGGTCTCGCCGGGCCTGATAATAACAGTGCTGGTCTTCGGATTGTCTCATGTAGTATTCTCACCAGGAGGCGGACTGGTAAACGCTATCAGTGTAACGATAACCTTCTTTATTCTAGGATTGATATATAAGTACACGGGAAACTCGATAGGGCCGATGATTGCTTGGACGTTAATGAACGGGTTCATACCATACCTAGTAATTGGTTGTCTAACGTAACATTGGAAATCTACTACTTTTATCCCAAATAAACCTCTAAAAGGAGGGATGATAGCTTTTAATAGGCGTTATAGGAATTAGATAACTGATCACCTGTTTTAAAGATAATCTTGCCTCCAAGATAGAGGGGATTGTTTACGGAGGTTGGTGGAGATAGGGTAGGTTGGGGGTTAGGGCGTGGGGGTGGTGGTTAAGTCTTTGAGGGATGTCTGCTGTTGTTACTTTTAGAGAGGTGTATGCGGGCGCTTATCAGTTCGGCTTTCTACTTCCCCGCCATAAAATTGATGGTTTGGGCTTTTTGTGGATTATCACTTCTTGTCTTCTGATGAGCGGTCGAGGATTTGTAAGGAACTTTTGGCTAGGTGTTTGAAGAGTTTAAAGTATAGGATTTACAGTGTTTTATGTTTTAAATCTTGATATAGGGAGTTATTCGAGGTTGCCGATAGGGTATACGGCTATGGCAACTATAAGATTTTTGAAAAATACCTTAATATTTTGAACATAGTGGGATTTGGGGAAGATCGTAGAGGGACTAAAAGGGTTTTGTATGCTGATTTGGAAGGCGTAATTCTTCGTGATTGAGAACGAGGAAGGAGGCAGATTGAGATAATTAAAAACTTGCCTGCAAGCGAGGAGGATAAAGAGAAAATACTCTGGAAGAATATACGCCAGTTGTTGAATCTTTAATTAGAAGCGCTATTTTGAGATCTCCTCTAGCTCTCTCTTTTTAGTTTCTTCTCCTAGAATTGTTACGGCGGTCGCCGAGATAAAGTGTACCGACGCGAATAGTATGAACGGATACAGGGGATCGCCCGTAGTCTGTATCAGTAGACCGGCTATATAGGGGCCCAGGATTCCGCCTATTCTGCCTATGCTGTTGGCCCACCCGCTTGCAGTTGCTCTCAGCCTGGTCGGGTATAGCTCGGGGGTGTAGGCGTACGTTACACCCCACGCTCCAAGGTTAAAGAACGATATCATGGATGCCCATAGTAGTGCTTCGAAGTCGCTGGTTGCATTCCAGAATAGGATGCTTCCTAATCCTGCTAATGTCATGTAGGAGGCTAGTGTAAGTTTTCTTCCGAGTTTTTCGACAAGTATGGCGGCGCTCCAGTAGCCGGGGATTTGGGCCAGCGTTATTAGGAGGGCGTATTGGAGAGATTTGGTGTAGCTTATTCCCCTGGAGTAGAGAATGTGGGGTAGCCAGAGGAATATGCCCCAGTATGCGAGCACTATGCAGAACCAGTGAATCCATAGCATTATGGTTCGTTTAAGGTAAATTCCTTTGAACAACTCTAATAATGAAACTTTTTCCTCTCTCGCAACCTTTGAAGTATTGAACGATATTCCCGTCTTCTTAAGTATTTTCTCAACTTCCCTTGTTCTGCCTTTTAGCATAAGGAAGCGGATTGATTCAGGTACTAAAATCAAAATGAGCGGGAGTAAAACTAAGGTTGCAAGACTAGCGTTGAACACGAATCGCCACCCTAGTGGTGGCGCTATAGCTCTAGCTAGTAGGAGCGCTATGAGCCAGCCGAACGCCCACGAGCTTTCGAGAAAGGTTATCAGGGCTCCTCTTACTTTGGCAGGGGAATATTCGGCTAGGAGTGTGCTGGCTACTACCATGTACCCCGCTGCTCCCATACCGGCTAGCAATCTACAGATGGAAAGGTCGAGCCATCCCGTAGTTGTAGATGAAGCCCAGGAGAATAAGCCCATTAGTGCTAAAGCTAGGATTAACGCTTTTTTCCTGCCTATTTTGTCGCCGATTAAGCCGATTGTAAAAGCTCCTATTAACATTCCGAGGAGCCAGCTGCTGAGAACTCTGCCAGCTTCTTCGGGCGTCAACTCCAAATCCTTTATTATTAGTGTTAAAGTGCCTGAGATAAGTCCGGAATTCATAGAATCCAAAGCCCAACCGAGCATTAGAATAGCTAGCAGTACTAGGTGAAATTTACCGATTTTCTCTATACGCTTCATCAAAGACGGAATTTTCATTGGAATTATAGAAATTTATCGCTAATGATTTGCTCGAGTGACAGTTAATGTATCGAGAACAGTGGTAGATTATGGGCCCGGCGGGATTCGAACCCGCGACCCCCCGGTTGTGCCCTCGGCTACGAGCCGAAATGAGCCGGGTGCTCTACCTAGCTGAGCTACGGGCCCCAGATTAAGGCTGTTTTCCATAAATATAAAGTTTACTGGTTTCGCCAATATCCGCATATGTCTTACTTTTACATATAGCGGGTTACCTGTAACGGAAAAGCGATGTCGAGAAGTAGCTGACAAACTGGTAGAGAGTGGCTGGTATTAACGCAAATAGCAAGAGAAGAAATAGATAGTTTGGATTTTAAAGCTCGGTGTAGTTTCTTATCTTCTTGGCTCTTAAAGCCTTTAATAGTGAAACCGGCAAGTGCTTAACAACATACTTGTACATTTTCTCGGTGGCTCGGCGGTCGTAACGGTATGTCATAGCCGACATAAGCTTTACCGCTTTTTCATCCGCCATTAAGCCTCTAAACCTTAGCTCCTGTATCTTCGGCGAAGTGTATAGTAGTCTAGCTAGCTTGGCGCCGTAGACGAAGTAATCTCTCCCAAAGTTCTCCCACCATTTCTCCTTGTATCTTATTTAGTAGGCTCGGGTCATCCTTGTCTAACGCCTCTTTAACCGTCTCCGCTGCGAATATGCCGCTTCGCATTGCCGGCGAGATTCCCTCTCCGAGGACGGGGTGTAGAAAGCCGGCTACGTCTCCTACCAGCAAAATTCTCTTTTCGACCGAGTAGGTCTTTTCTCTGGGTTTTGAAGGTATGAGCCATCCTCTGTCAATTTTAAAAGGTGAGATATCGTCAAGGATTCCGAGCTTTTTAGCTACTCGTAGCCCCTTCCTATAGCCTTCTAAGCGCAGTTTCCGTACTTCTTGGCCTCGGATAATATAGCCCCCATACCAACGTTCATGTAGCCTTTTTGGGGAATATCCAGAGGTAGCCGTACTTTATCCCCGTCACGCCGATGAATATGAATATGGGGTGATGCCGTATTCGCGCCTCCACTTCGCCATCTGAGAATCCCCGTCATAGGGAGCCTCCGTCTCCCAGCATTGCCCTAGAGTACCCCGTGGAAGAGGTGGAAATCCGACATCAACTACGAGCTTTTCGTACATGCCTGTGGCTAGCACTGCGTACCTAGCTCTATATTCAAATCCCCGTCTATCTCTAAGTACTACTCCATCCCTGTCTCTTCTTACTTTAATGATCTCGGTTTCGGTTTGAAATCGACGTCACGGGCCTAGGAGGTCCAGCTCCGACAATTGCAAGGTCATAGTTCATAAGTGTTATTTCACAGGCTAAAGTTTTAAATTTTCGCAATATAAAATCGAATTTTAAAAACTTTAAAATAATTATTTCAGAATCTTGTGGAATGATACTTTATGAGAACCGGCGGAACTGATCTTTAGGAGGACGGCTATTTAGATCGTGAAGGATGTAGAGAACGAGGCAAGTCGCTGTTAATTTTAGAGTTGTCCTTGCTCATGTCTCCTTCTACAAGCACGAAGTTTATCGAGTTTGCCTTGAGAAAGTATATTAGTGGGTTTACTTTTCTTTTGGTGGGGTTGATATGCCGAAGAAGAGGAAGAGCAGGGGTAGGCGTAAAGGCGGTAAGGGGAGAGAGGATCTAATTCAATGCGATGAGTGCGGCGCTCTTATTCCAAGGTCCAAGGCGGTTAGATATACTAAGATTATGAGCCCTGTAGATCCTCAACTTGCTAGAGAGCTTAGGGCTAAGGGGGCTATAATACCAACCTATAGAGTGACCAAGTATCTATGTATTAGGTGCGCGATCTTCAGGGGTATTATAAAGATTAGGCCTGAAGCGGAGAGAAAACGACGCGGACCAATAGGATAGGATGAGGGTTTTTCTCGTCAAAGCTTCCAAAGCTTGCACTTCTTCGAATTTCAACATAAAATCTTTCGCCGGATCTAGTGGTAGGCTTGACGTAGTGGCTAGGTCTATCCTCGCCGCCCTAAGGTTAGCGAGGGGGGTTAGGAGGAATGTTATCTTTCTCGGAGTTCTTGAAGGCCCTCCAAATCCTCCTAAGTTGCTTAAGGTTATTGGAAAGGAGCTTAGAAAGCTTCCGGAGAGCGAAGTAGAAATCGCTAGAATTTTTTTGAGATTATTTAAGGGCGAGAATGTGGAAGGTTTCTACTTGGAGAATAAGGGTTTTAGAGATGTTGTCTTAGAATTTGTTCAGAGCCCATGCACTGTTGTTTACTACTTGGAGAGGGATGGTGTGGATATTAGAGAGGTTATTTTCCCAAAGGATAAAGACCTAGTTTTCATCTTGGGGGATCATATAGGTTTGGATAGAGATAGCGAGCTTTTTTTAAGAAAACTAGGAGTGCGAGTTATTAGTCTAGGTCCAAAGGTTTACTTTACTAGTCATTGTATAACGATGGTAAATGAGGAGTTAGATAGACGGGAGTTCCTTTCTTAGATTTACGTCGTTTATTTTTACACGCCTCAAGTACTCGTCTCTCGCCGGCCTTGGAGCACGCTCTAAAGGGCGGTAGTCGATTATTATCTTGCCATAATGCACTATGTAGGGTTTAATTGAAAGGCAGTTCGGGCACATATCGGCGTAATAGGAAGTTCTATATCCGCAATATCCACACTCCGTGTAGTCGTAGGATAGGCTTATGATTTTTAAGTTTGAGTTTAGGAGTTTTTCCAAAAGCGTTTTAAAGCTTCCAGGGGTAGGAAATGGGTTGCCAAATTCTAAACTGAAGATACTCGGTATTCCAGTTTCTTCGAAAAGGAGTTTTTCTCCTAAAATTCTGGGCTTTATTGAACGAGACGCCTTAGAAAATGGGCTTAGTAGATTAAAGCTTTCAATCGTGGGGGGAGAGAGGTTTAGTTCTCTAGTTTTATATTCTAGGGCTCTATGGTTAACTTCATATAAATTTATGTCAGAGGATGAATAACATACAGCTATTTTCTTTTCCAAAGATTCTTCAAGTTCGGCTTTAAGGTTTTTAAGCACTCTAACTACAGATTCATAAACGTATTTTGTTTTCAAGTCTAATTTCTCCAACAGTATGCTAGTCGCTGTTTCTCCTCCTAAAATGGAAAGGATATTTATCAGCTTCACTGAGGCAGCATTTACATGCCTCGTTAGACTCTGTATCTTCTGGAGGAATTTTTTCTTCTGGAGATACTCTCTCTTTCTCTCAATTAATTCGTTTAAATTCGGTATTAGGCTCTTTAGAAAATCCTCGGCTATCACTCTGTCCTTCTTGGAGTATATCGCTAACACTGGCAGTAGCAGGTTAAATGAGTTCTCTATCACAGTTATCTCTCCACACTCGCTTTCCTTCAAAACATGGGCTAATGCGAGCACAAAACTATGTTTTTCAGCATTATTCACTAGTATTATCGGAATATGCCTCAGTATTAGGCTATAAAGTAGCCCGTATAAATCCATCAAGACGTGTCTGTTTTTAACATTGAGAATTAAAGGAGGGCCGTGATATTTCTCGTTTAGGCTTATTTGTCTGAGTATAATTTTTGTAAAATCATCAAGCTCGCTTTCTTCCCCGAGACAAATTTCGACGGCCAATTTTTCGTATTTTAAATTGTCCCATATTAAAGCTAAGGTTTTAATGTTTTTAGCTATAAAATCTTCTAACTTTAAATTCCTCTGTTGGAGGTAGATGTTATATAACGTTTGATTATAACGTCTCAGAAATAGCGAATGTGTAAAACTTTTCACATGTAGAAGGGCATTGTAGAAGTCCAAGAGGCATGCTCCTTTGGTTATACAAGAGGTATCCAGGATAATTGTTTCGGTTTTAAACATCCAACTATATAAGTCGGAGATATAGAAAACGCCTGCTTGAATTAGGGCTTTTGTGTTACTTGGTATTTCGCATAATAGGTTGTAGGAGGTTAAGATTCTGTGGTAAATATTTTCTTCAACTTCAGAAAAATTCTCGCATTGTTCCAAAATTTTCTTCAATTGATTTTTCTTAAATCCTATTAAAGCATTTTTAGAGAAGTATTCAGTCAAGTTGTTCTTTAAGAGAACTGAGAGAATTATATTATCTAATTCATGTTTTTCATAAGATACACGGTTTGACTCGATAAGGAATTTCTCTATATCACTATATACCGCCCTTATATGTCTAGAATGCATATCATACTCCTTTTTTAAAATGTTGGTGAGGGCATATGTATCATATTTAAAGGCTAATCCTAACTCGTCAATTATGTGAAGTCCCAACTCCTGCTTTAAGAGTTCTCCTTCGAGTTGCTTGAGAAGTTCGACGGTTTTTTTGCCTAAAGCTGTTAATGTATAACGGCGTTGTCCATAGCTGTAATCTAAATCGATCATATTAGCGTTTTTTAAGAAAGATAGATGATAGTTTAGCTCACCTGAGCTTTCTATATTAAGTTTCTCCATTAAGTCAGTATACCTAAGGGGGCCATGCGCGTCTATAGCGAAAAGTATTTTTATCCTCTTCTTAGAGGATAGGGCTTTAGCTAGGGTATCTATTTTAGTCTTTTTCATTATAATTCGTTATAGTTGATATGGTTAATAAAGTTGGCATTAATCACCTATGGAGAAATAGGAACCTGAAGAAATAGTTTTTAAACCTTCAGCTTACATGTTCATTATAGCTCAATGTCGTGCAGGGGATAGGGTTGAGGTTGGAAGATATAGCCATTGTGCTGGTTGAGCCTCTTTATGAGATAAATGTGGGCTACGTAGCGAGAGTTATGAAGAATTTTTGCCTTGAGAAGCTAATACTCGTTAATCCTCGCTGTATAATAGGGGATACCGCTTATAGGTATGCTATGCATGGAAGAGACGTCTTGAGAAATGCTGAGACCATAGAATCCCTAGAGGAAGTATTTGATAATTTCGACTTCGTTGCTGCAACTTCTGGTAAGAGCCCTTTAGGTAGTGGATATCATAGAAGATCGCTAGCTCCCGAGGATTTTACAGATTTAATCTCTGGCATAAGGGGGAAAGTGGCTATTCTTTTTGGTAGAGAAGACATAGGCTTAACTAATGAAATTATAAAAAAATCTGATTTTCTCATCTATATACCGGCTAACATAGAATACTCTACTTTAAATCTTTCACATGCAGTAGCCATAATCACTTATATTATATTTAGAAAGCTCAAATATAAAAAGAAACCAGCGGCTATAGCTTCTAAAAAAGAGAGAGAACTTCTGCTAAGTTATATCCTTCTAGTTTTCGAAAAATCTCAAGTACCATCTCATAAAGTGAAGAAAGCCGAGCTTATACTCCGGAGGATGTTGAGCAGAGCCAAAGTATCGAAAGAGGAAGTATACTCCTTAATTACAGTATTTAGACGCGTGTCCTCTTTTATTGAAAAAAGCCTACAGGCTTAGCTCTATTTTATCGATTTTCAAGACGTCGTTAACTTCTACTTCGTCGGCTTTTAACACGTTAACGGCTATTTCTCTAACTAAGTTATCCGAGGGGGCGGCACGTGTTGCGTTAAGTTTTATACAGAGAGCGTGCTTCAGAGCCTCTTTTTCTAATCTATTTCTTATTTTTCCGACAGCAACGCCCTCCGCTATTCTAAACGCTATATAGAACTTCTTAAACCTTAAGAATCTCTTTCCATACTGGGGGAATTTCTCCTCTAATCTTTCTAATAGCTTGACTAAATCCTTCTCGTTTCTGAAACCTAGTAAAGAGGCTGTAAAAACTAGCCTTATAACTCTGAAGATCATGTTCTCGTCCACTCGCCCCATATTATCCTTGATTACCTGCTCTGGGTCGGCGCCGTTTAGTATTCGATCGGCAGCGTCTTCACACTTAAGCTCCACGGTAAATATATTGTTGAAGATATCGCTGTAATCTTGGGGATCTAGCCCTAATCCGTATTTTCCCACTAGATAAAGAGTAGCCATCTCCTTATCGAAGATCTCTATCTTTGTTCTGCCCCTAATAGGCTCTACGTCATATTGCTTGTACACTTTCTCGAGAAACGCCACCACGTCTTTTCTTTTTCTAAAATGTTTTTTAAGCAGGGCACTCCAAATATATGTACATGCCTCTATGCGGCGCTTATGAACACTGCACATAGCAGTCTACCCAGCAATTTTTAGCTAGCGCTTTCCTCCACAAATATCTTACACTTTAACGGGAGTTTAGAAGAAGCTCTCCTTAAAGCTTCTTTCACCACGTCTACTTGGCTTTTATCAGCTTTGACTATAATCACTGTCTGTCCTTTCCTTACCCTAGCAGCTCTTCCTATAGGAGTGCCGAAGGATAGCCGCATTCCATCCTGTAGCCTATCTGCGCCGGCCATCGCCATCATCTTGTTCTCTCTGATTATATGATGAGGGTAAACTACTATCTTCATGAGGAAGTTCTGTTCACCTAGTTTTCGCGTTAGATACTTATATGCTCCTAATCTCGCGGCTTCAAGGGCATTCTGGCTTATTTGTCCGGCCTCCATAACGACTAGTCGGTAGGTGGTATTGTATTTTCCGTGAATATTGCCTAGAGTAAACTTGGGTATCTGAATATGGGGTATGCTCTTTATGTACTCCTTCCTGGTGTACGGTGGTGTATCGAACCGCCTGTAGCAACGCCAAGGTCTTCTGGGCATATCACTCACCGAGTTCTCTATCACTAATAAAGGTTTCCCTAATTAAATTTTCCTTAAGCACTCAAAAATTAGATTAGAGGTCTAAAACCACCTTTACCTCGTAGTTGGAATTCACCTTATTTATCTCCATCAGAGAGTAGGTAACTGCTTTTACTTGACTTCTAGACTCATGTTTGGAAGAATCAAACTTTTCTCCTTTAACAATAGCTCTTAATACGTATTCTTCGTTGATTTTTTCAATTTTTTCGACGTGAAACTTTGAAAATACCAATTGTTCGCTGTCGGTGTAGAAGAGAAGCTCTTCCAGCCAGTTATACAGTAGGGAGTATACGTCAAAGCCTTTAACTTCTACGCGTATTTCTACACTAGGCGTTATTTTGCTAGTATCTGTCATAACTTCGTACATCGCCAGCGCGGCGTTTTCAAAAGCTTCCTCTAGCGTTTTTCCATAAGCCGCGAAATAGGCGTCGGCAGTATGAGGCAGAAATTTGTATTTTTTCATAACCACACCCCTCGATTTGACGCCGGGGCCGGGATTCGAACCCGGGCGTCCCTAATGGGACACGGACTCTCACTGGGCGCCGTTAAGCTAGGCCCGCGCCTTAGTCCACTCGGCCACCCCGGCGCAGTATTTTACTCGCAGCCCTGGGTAATTAACGTTTCTCTACTTTAGCTCTATTTCTATTCTTACATTTGGAGGTACTCTAACTCTCATCAACTGCCTCATCGCACGTTCGTCCGCGTCCATATCGATTATTCTCTTATGTATTCTCATCTCCCAGTGATCGAAGGTGTGAGTTCCTTGGCCTGAAGGAGCCCTCCTAACAGTGACTACTAGCCTTTTAGTAGGCAGCGGTATTGGCCCCCTCATTTTTACTCCTGTTTTCCTCGCTATTCTTCTTATCTCTTCACATACTTCATTAAGGTCTTTTACCGAAGTGCTGACTAGCTTTATCCTGACTATCCTCGGCATAAGAATACCTCTGTAAAATTAGGTTTAATCAAAAATTAGTTTTATTCGATTTTTTTAATGTCTACTACTGTTCCTGCGGCTATCGTTCTTCCCGAGTCTCTTATGGCGAATCTACCTAGTTGGGGTATCTCTGAATACTTTTCAATTACTACCGGCTTCAGCGGCTTAAACCTGACTAAGGCGGCGTCTCCTTGCTTTATAAATGCTGGATTGTCTTCTATAGTGGCGCCGGTTCTTGGATCTATCTTCTTCTCGAGAGCTAAGAACCTAACGGGGACAGTCGCCGTGTGGACGTGTAGAACCGGGGTATAACCCGCTGCTATTGCTGTCGGGTGGTAGAGGACGAAGATTCGCCCTACGAATTCATCAGCTACAGTTGGCGGTTTATCGGGGTGTCCTGCCACATCGCCTCTCCGGATTTGATCTCTGGATACACCCTTTACGTTAAATCCTATATTGTCGCCGGGTATGGCTTGCTCTATTCTAACGTGGTGGGTTTCTATCGACTTAACCTCGCCGACTATCTTTGGAGGCATGAAGATTACTCTATCTCCCACTTTTAATACGCCAGTTTCAACTCTTCCCACGGGAACTGTGCCCACACCCTTTATGCTGTAGACGTCTTGAATGGGAATTCTCAGTGGTTTGTCTATCGGTCTAACAGGTTCCTCGAATATGTCTAGGGCTTCAATTAGAGTGGGGCCTTTATACCAAGGCATCTTCTCGCTTCTCTTGATGATATTATCGCCGTAGAGGCCTGAAACAGGCACGAAGGGTATCTTCTCGACTTTATATCCTACCATCTTCAACAGTCTGGCGATGCCCTCTTTTACTTCTTTGTAGCGTTCCTCGCTATAATTGACCGTATCCATTTTGTTGATAGCGACTACTATCTGGTTGATTCCCATCGTTTTGGCTAAGAATACGTGCTCTCTAGTTTGTCCGGCTGGGCTTATACCCGCTTCGTATTCACCCTCTTTAGCTGAGACTACCAGTAACGCGGCATCCGCTTGGCTAGCACCCGTAACCATGTTCTTAACGAAGTCTCTGTGACCAGGAGCGTCTATGATTGTGAATTCGTATTTATTCGTCTCGAATTTGTAGAATCCTAGATCTATAGTTAGTCCTCTTTCTCTCTCTTCCTTATATTTGTCTAGGATCCAAGCGAACTTCCACGTTTCTCGGCCTAGACGTTTAGCTTGCTCTTCGTACTCCTTTATAGTTCTTTCGTCTACGAAGCCAGTAAGGTAAAGCACATGGCCCATTAATGTCGACTTTCCGTGATCTACGTGCCCTATTACCACCAGGTTAAGGTGCGGTTTTTTCTTCTGAGACATACCTATCCCCTACGCGAGTCTGGTATGAGATATTCTCAGCATTATTTAAATCTTGCGTGTTAACAGCTAGAAAAAGGTTATTTCGGATTAAATATGACCAGCGGGCCCGCCGGGATTCGAACCCGGGACCACCGGCTGTCTACAATTTGGTAATTACCGCAGGCCGGCACTCTATCCAGCTGAGCTACGGGCCCATGTCTACTTCCTCTATATAGTTTTTAAGACTTTCGTTTAATCGGTTCTGCTGAAACATAAGGTTGGCATTTGTGATATTGCAAAATATGGTATGGAAAGTTTCAAAAAGAATAAAAGCTATTTTTTAATTTGGTGTTTTAGAATGGCAGAAGGATATGAGTATATGGTAAAAGGACAAAAAGAGGCTAGAATAGGTTTAGACAGCGAAGAAGATATTATTCGTATGATAAATTTCAATGAAAAATTCCGTAATTTATTAAAGGAGTGTCTTATAACACTCGGTTTTAATCCCAAAGAAAGGATAATAGCACGAAAGGATGGCGTGAAAACAGATATTCTCATACGAATCAATGAACAAGAAGAAATCGGTGTAAGTATAAAGTCAAGTACAAAAACTAGTTTTCATCAACTAGATAGAAGACGTCTTGAAGAGTGGAAAACGTTTCTGAACATGCCGGATGAAATTTTTGAAATAATAAAGGAAGCAATATTGCGAATTGCTAGAAATTCTAGAAATAAATTCATATTAGAAAAAAATCAAGATAAAATAAGAAATTTCCTTGCTAAACATCTTCGTGAAATAATAAATGAAATATTTAGAAAAGGAGAGCAAAAATTGAAATTATTCATGATAAATGATAAAAGGAAAAGAAGAATATATATCTTTCATATGGATGATGTTCTTAACTTTCTGTTTAAAAATGCAAATAATAACATATCTTTTACAGAAAAAGGAATTATAAGACTTGGTAACTTTATGACGATTCAAAGAAAAGGTGGTGATGGAAAACACATCACTATTCCCAAAACCGATTGGAGACATCCTGGCAATCAGCTGCAATTTAAGTTTTCTCCATTAAAATTTGCAGAATACATTGAATTAACAAAGGCAATTAAATTCTGTACTATAGATTACTGAATAATGCTTGATATAAGTCACTAATGATTTTTTCTGGGTTTTCAATACCGATAAGTTTGGCTATGGAGAGATCAAGTTTGTATCTATATTCTTTGTTTAATTGTTCCCATAAAGGTGGAAGAGGTTTATTTAACACTTTGTTAACGTTTTCAATAACTTCTACCATTGCTTCTTTATTTATCGCATTTATATTGACTATAGGCAATTCAACATAGTCATTTTCTAGAAATCTAGTCCATGTTTCTGAAATTCTTCTACCCAGTAACATTAGAACTGAAATAAAAATTGTGCTATTAAACCAACCAATGAGAAGCTTTGAAAGAGTTTCATCATTGTTTCTAACAATGTAAAAATTCTTAGAAGCAGCTACCTTTTCTTTTGTGTAATTCGCAAATACACTTCTATTTTTGAATAGCAAATCTACTTTATCAGGAACAAAAACTTGTCCAAATGGTTTCTTAATTGTTATTTGTTTATGAACATGACTATACCAGTATTTGCCGTAGGCATTTATAGCTGGTTTTGCTGTACCCGAACTAAAACCCCACCTAATATATTCACGAAGATCACTTGGCAGCTTATTAATTTCAACTGGAGGAATTGAAAGCATGAACGTATTAACTTCGGCTTCAATTTTATGGCTATAAAGGCTTGGCTTACGAAGAGTTTTTACTAAAAATTTTTTATTTAAGGATAATTCAGTTTTAGTTTCTAAGTATTGGATTTTCACAAAATCACTTTCTTCTTTTGTGATTTTCCAGTATTTGTTTGGGATGAAAAAGAATTCAGGTCCGTACATCTCAACTCCTCTTATGATGCTACTCTTGCCAAGTATATCGTTCCAATACCCTAATGTTCTCTTTTTCAATCCTTGTTTAAATATATTAACAATAATATTCCTGAGCTTACCCTCTCCGAATAAGGCTAGCCAATTAATGTCTAAGAATCGTGGCAAATTATGAAGATTTATCGTATTCGCATATGGTTTTCTAACATCTCTTTTATTCATAATAATCTTAGCTACTTCTTCGATGTTATTATTCAACTCAATAAATACTGTTGATCTGTCTTTATTATCGCCTTTAACAGCTACTATGATCACTTCTTTAAATCCACTATCCTCTGAGAATGATGCTCTTGATTTGCACTCTACCATGGCATATATTCCATATTTCTTTCTTAGCAAGGATTTGTATCCTCTTCCATATATAGTATAAAATGTAGAAGCTGGAAGTACCGATATGAGCAAACCACCACTATTTAAAATATAATCACAAAGAAACATAGACAAAGTTTGAAGACTCACTTCCCTTCGAGTTATGTACTTTTCATATCCTAATTTTTCTATAATTGTAAGAAGATAGTTTCGATACTTCTTTTCTAAATATTTCCATCGAGTAAAGGGAGGGTTCGTTAGGATAACATCTGCCTTTGGCAATTCGCATTGTATAACAAATGGTGAAGAAACCTTGGATATTTCTTTGAATGCATCTCCAACTATTACAGTAACAATATCCTTTTTCCCCTTCGTTACATGTAATAGCGATGCATAAGCAACTAGAGCTGGTAAGGGTAATGGTTCTATACCCCATGCTTTCTGTACTTTTTCTACTCCTATTTTTTTAATGGCAGTTGTTAATGTGGAGCCAGAACCAAGAAATGGATCCGCAAGAACGACTTTTTCGTTTCTTGAGCGTTTTAGAAATTCTTCAACAACTAGTGCCATAAGATTCGTTCCCTGTTGTATAGTATAATATGCTGCAAATTTCTTCCTCTTTTCTTGGGGGATTAACTTTTGGACTCTTACTTGACATTCCTCAATTGAAAGATTTATTTTCTGTATTTCCGATTTGATAAATCTAATTTCAGTAGAGTCTAATTTTCTTAAATTTGGTAATATTGGAGCATTCCATGATGCTAATGACTCTATGTCATCTTCATCACTGTATTTTAATATAGTAGCTAGGGCAGTGATAAAAATTCTGAAACTTTCTTTGCTAACAGGCTCTATTCCTAACTTTTCTAGTATTTTATTAGCTCTCATCTTTCTTTTCACCTTTCTTCAACGGTTTTACAACAATTATAAGCTCTCCGCCTTCGGCTCTGATTTCCCAGCTAAGTTTGTCTCCCTTTGAAAGGTTAAACTGTTTAACGATTCCCATAGGAATAGTTGTTCTTAAAGACTTGCTTTTTGATGTAGCCTTAGTAAGCACGGTGATCTCTCCCATTGTTAATAACCCATCATAATTATAGGTAAAACTATTTATAAAGATTTTGATATAAGATTTTACCTAATAATAGGTAAAATACTAGGTAAAGTGGTTGGCATAGAGATTACGCCGATATTAGGGAAACCTAAAAATAAAAGAGCAATAAGTGGTTAGGCCTGCTAAAGGAAGGTCTAGATCCCCAAATATAACCCCGCTTGCAAAAACCTTAGTGTTTTAATAGAACCTGTCTAGTCGGCGTCGCCTATAGTGTTCTGAGTTAAGTAACCGTTTGAACTTAGGTTATTGCTCGGCTAAGACTTTACCGCTACTATAATGAAGGACGTTATCCCACCGTGTTTTACGGTATACGTTTTCCTTAAAGCAAAACCATGTTTATTCAAGATACTTGTTAAGAGTTTTTTACGAGGAGTTAAGACACATAGAACTCCATTTTTTCTTAAGAGTTTATGTGATTTTTTGGTTAAAAGATGGTAAAGAAGCGATATATCGTATATAGATTTCTCACGTATACCGAAGGGAGGATTCGTAATTATCACGTCGAAAAATGAGGAGGGGAAATGGCTATCCGCCTCTGCTATATCTAAAATTTCAAAGTTAACCTTTACTCCTGCATGGTCAGCGTTTATAGTCGCGCCGGCTATATGTTGTGGGTTTATATCCGAGCCCCATGCTTCCACATCTGGATTAAGGTATTTACATTCAATTAGGATTGTGCCGCTTCCACACATGGGGTCTAGGATTCTCTGCGCTTTTTCCACATCGGCAACCTTGCACATACAATATGCTATTAGAGGATTAAGTGAGGACGGATGTACATATACTTTATATCTCCTCTTGTGGAGGGCATTTAGACCTGTTAAATCAATTCCTAGACGATACTTATCTTCTATTACTTCAAGGTAAAAGATTATGTCAGGGTCGCTGAGAGATACCTCAGGTGTTGCTCCGACTAATTCTGACATTGTTCGTTGGATATTTTCGCCTAAGAAAGCCGCTAAATCGACAGAGGAGAAGCAGTGCTCTCCAATACGTAAACTTCTAACCATAAAGGTCATTCGCGGACCAAGGAAATCGTAGAGTGTTTTACCGTCTACCCTGATAGCGATTTTATCCTTCGTCGTTTTGCCCTTTTGAAACAGAAGTATTACACGTTCAATGCATCTAAGCTCGTGCATTTCTTGAAGAATAGAGTAGTCATCTTCAAGAAACACATAAACTCTACCGCTGAGCCTTCTATAATAGACGTCCTTAATCGATCTTATTTTCCTCATTAGTTCATCTTCGACAATTTCCTCTAAGCCGGGTATGGTAGTTAATAGAACCAGCATTATTTTCTTCCGTATATCAACGAAAGGAAATACAAAAATTTTTCCCTTAGGAAGTTTCGTGCAAAGCTCGTGTCGTAAGCGAGGAATGTGTTGTAGTGGAAAGCGGTCATAAGACCTAGGAATATCTTTTCTAGTAGTTTTATTGGAAGAAAGGAACCCTTTATGACGACACGGTGCCCATCATCTACAAGTACTCCATCATCTATTTCTACCATGTGTTTGCTATTTTTTAACATTTTATTGTATTCCTTGTCTTCTACAAAAAGGACTAATATGTATTCGGGTACTTGATAGCCGTTTTCTTCCGCGACGGCTCTCGCAATAGTAATAACTTGTTCTGCCTCTTTCAGTGTTAAAGATGTCTTTTCAAGTCCGCATATTTCGAACAATTTTATCGTTATTCTTATAGGCTAACCATATTTTATTTGTTATCCTCACAGGTTTTTGTGCTTGGTTATTATGGGAATTATCGCTTTTAAGTAAGAGCTTTTTAAGGGTTTTTTCCTCTTTCCTTTAGCTATTAGCCATAGAGCACTAGTTTTCGTTATCATATACTTTACGCCATGGCTAGTCCGGCTATACACGTCAATTAATCCTTCCCTGTGTAAATTTTCTAGAATATCCTTAACTAAAGTCAGTATAACTGGCTGTGCTGGGAGTCCGGCTGATACAGCTATTTTCTTGGCGGTAAACGTTATCGCGCTACCTTTGGTTTTGCGTATAAAGGAGATTATGGTTAGGACCACAAGAGCTTTAACTTCTTCATAGCTCCTATAGAGTATGTCGGCTCTCTTGAATCTAGCCGTCATGAAGCTATTCTCAATCATTATTTTAAAATATTAGCGGCTTTTTCCGCGACAAATATATATAGATATTATCATATGCAAGAGGTCTGCATTATGAAAGTGAATACTTTAGGTTGTTTTAGTGATAGAGAATGATAGCTATGGAGCTTGACACCCACAACATAATGCCGCCGCGGGAATTCCTGCCAAGAATATCAACGTGTCAAAAATATTAAAACTATCGTTAAAAATTTGTTAGTATCGTCAACGTCTTGTAGAATCCGCTGCTGAAATTTTACTTTACAGACTTGCTTGTACTTTGCCGCAAACTGGTTAATGCGTAATAAATCGCTTGACTTGCTAAAGGTTTTGCGGTTTATATAGGGAGTGTTTAAGCGTGGCAGCTAAACTTGACATGTTAATTTGCCGAGACCCTACTCTACTTCTGTAAAGGCAGAGAAGTAAAGGTCAGGTTGCAGAAATGTAGTGGTGGGAACTAACGGCGTTCTGCTCGATAACTATCCGACTAAGTCGAGGAAACCCCTAGAACTAAGGGAAAAATATTAAAGAGTGTTGTGGAAGGTTGTCTCGGTGGTATCTTGGGGAAAGTAAGACCTTTGTACATAAAGAGGGCTGCAAGGAAGTTGCTCGAAAGCTATCGAGATAAGTTCACAGACGATTTTGAGCATAACAAGCGAATGGTTACAGAGTTGACGGATATAAAATCTAAGACTTTAAGGAATCGCGTAGCAGGCTATATTACACGACTAGTCAAAATTGAAAAGCGAAGACAAGAGCAGAAAGCCATAGTCGAGTAGTAAAGCACTATTACCTTAGTAGAATAGGTATATAAGCTTCTCTCAAAATTAAATATACGATGAGGAAACTGACCTGCACTGACGCGTGATGATGTGTACCTCCACTGATTCTATGGTTTTCTGGCGAAAGTTATATACCCTGTATGACCTACCATGAAGGTTTCAGGTCTGGTTTTCCCCGGTCTAACTTTATAAGTTCTTAGCATTACTTCGAATGTGCTGCAGTCGATGAAACCTCTTGTTTCGAGTGTTTCAACTGTTTTTTCAACTTGATTTATAGTAGGGGAGAAACTTACGAAAACTCCACCATGGCGCAATGCGTTATATGAATTCTCTACGGCTAGCCAAGGGTCCGGGATATCCAGAAATACGGCATCGATTTCTTTCTCTTCTATCTCTTGGGTCACATCACCTAACTTCAGCACGACCCATTTATCCAGACCAGACATCTTTAAATTCTTTTTTGCGTTTTCCAAGTTCTTTCTAGATACATCGTAGCTAAAAACTACCCCGGTTGGTTTGACAAAATGAGCGAGTAAAGCGGTTAAAGCCCCAGTCCCCGTACCAGCTTCAACTACTCGAGAACCAGGCCCTATCCCCGAGATAATTATCATTATAGCTGCATCTTTAGGGTATATTACTTGGGTGCCTCTCCTAAAGTTTCTTACAAAATCTAGCGGCAAAGGTTTTAAAATTCTGAAGTTGATTCCTAGATGGGTCTTAATGGAATCTCCGTAGTTTTTGCCTTCTAAATCGCCTAGTCGGATTATCCCCTTGTGGGTGTGAAACTCCTTTTTGGAATCTACTTTTACCAAGTATCTTCTTCTCTTATCAAGGTATAGTAGCACGTAGTCTCCCTGTTTTATTTTCATGAATCCCCCCTGATAGCATTATAGTAACCAGACGCAACACTTAAATAGTGTTACTTGCTGTCGAGATTAGGTTTAAAAAGGTTATGGACATGCTGGAAGAGATATACATACCGGACACAGATGCAATATTGAGAGGGGTAGTTAGGAGATTAATCGAAAGAAACGAGATAAGGGGAAAGATACTGGTCCACATGCTAGCAGTCGATTTCTTCGAGAAAATGGCTAGGGAGGGCGGTAGCCAGGGGTTAGTGGGTCTGCAGGAGCTAACGATGTTGAGGGAAGCCGTTAATGCAAACCCTAAAGTTGACATAGAATATACCCGGGAACTGCCTGAAGGTCATAAATTCAGAGGGGATCTGGACATTAATGATATAATAAGAGACTTAGCTCTGGAGTTAAACGCGGTTTTAATAACTTCAAGTCCGTTAAGAGCTCAGAGCGCTAAGGCCCTAGGTATTCAAGTTATATTTGTTGGTGGAAAAGATTCGAAGCGGTTAATTTTAGATGAATTCTTCGATAATAACACTATGTCTGTTCACCTCAAGGAAAACGTCTGCCCATACGCTAAAAAAGGCACGCCTGGTAAGTGGCGTTTCGTACCGCTTCGCGATACTCCAATGACTCGAGTTGAAATAGAGGAGATAGTTAGAGAGATAATAGAGGCTGCCAAAACATCACAAAGAGCTTTTATAGAAGTTGAGAGATCAGGATCGACGATTATTCAGTTAGAGAACTATAGGATAGTCATTACTAGGCCACCGTTTTCCGACGGCATCGAGGTCACGGCTGTGAGACCTATTGCTAAGTTATCTCTGGAAGATTACAACCTACCGGCTAAGCTTATTCGTAGACTTGAGAAGCAGGCCGAGGGGATATTGATAGCAGGTGCTCCCGGAATGGGTAAGACCACGTTTGCCCAAGCCTTAGCCGAATATTACCACAGGAAGGGGAGAATAATAAAAACAATAGAGTCCCCCAGAGATATGCAGTTGCCGGACGAGATTACTCAGTACTCCAAGAGTCACGGTACGTCAGAAGAAGTTCATGATGTGCTCTTACTGTCTAGGCCTGATTACACATTCTTTGATGAAATGAGGGATACTAAAGACTTTGAGCTCTACGCCGACCTCAGATTAGCTGGCGTGGGTATGGTGGGAGTGGTGCATGCTACGAGCCCGATAGATGCTATTCAACGGTTTGTAGGCAGGGTAGAGTTAGGTATGATACCTTCCATAATAGATACTGTCATCTTCATAGAGAACGGAGAGGTAAGGAAGGTATACGAGCTAGAGACTGTAGTGAAAATACCGCATGGTTTAAGGGAGGCTGACTTAGCTAGACCCGTAGTGGTTGTCAAAAACTTCCTCACAGGCGAGCCTGAGTATGAACTTTACGTCTTCGGAGAAAGGACTTTCGTCGTCCCCGTGAAGCGGACTAAAACGGCTAGGGAGAGGAGAGTAGAGACAGCGATATACGCTGCACTCAGGAAATACATACCTGATGAAGACATCGAGATAGAAATTTCCCAAAATGGTAACGTGACGATACACGTAGATCCCGAGTACTACAACGTGTTGTTAACTAGTAAAGTACGCAGAAAAATAGAAAGAATCGGTAAAAAACTTGGAGTGAGCATAACGTTTAAACCTAAGTTCAGATAAGTAGTTAGCATAACAATAGAGCAAAGAGATAATCTAAAGATGAGTTTAATTATGAGAACTCCACTTCTAATAAATAGAATCGAGGTCTAAACATGGCGATCAGATCCTGTAGAAGATGCATCTACTATACACCGAGCAGGAGTTACTGTCTAAAGCTGATGAAAAAAATCGAAAATCCCGACGAGCCTCCATGCATGCAGATAAGTTCACCCCAGAATCAGAGCCGTAAGGGATCTATAGTAGCAAAGCCGGTTTTACCAAAGAGCGAGAAGATTCAAATTGAAGAAGAGAAAAGGTTGAACAATAATAGTTTCAGAGATGAAGATACTCAAATGGAAGCACTAGCATATAATCCGACTCTTGAGGAAACAGCTAGATCTCAGACAGTGATCTCATATCCGCCTCAACAATATCAATTAAATGAGAAAGTTCTAAGCTCTTTCTCTACACTTGTGTCTTATAAGTTGCCGTCTGAGTTTAGAGATTACTATACCTCTACCGGGATACCATACCTAGATGAAATCCTGGGTGGGGGTTTTCTAAGAGGGAAAACATATCTAGTAGCTGGCGAAACTGGTTGCGGAAAGACAATTTTTTCATTGCAATTTCTAATTTATGGAGCATTACATGGAGAACCTGGAGTTTACATAGCTATAGACGAGCCTACTGATCAACTTATAAAGGGTATTAAGCAGTTTGGTTGGGATGTAACACCGCTTATAAAAGCGAGAAAGCTCCTCTTCCTTGACATGAGGACTCACTTCAGCAAGATATACTTGAGAGATGAAAGGAAGAAAATAGAGCCCAAATACATCATTGAATCTATAATAAAAAACGCTAAAGAAGTGAGAGCTAGAAGGCTAGTCATAGACCCTATAGCGCCGCTAATATATGGCGGAACTAAGGATGACGTGTTGTATGCGAGGGAGTTTCTAAGAGAGATGGTTTTTGCTATCGAAAAAACGGGGAAACTGACTACAGTGATGACGAGTGAGATCCCCACAGGGAGTAAACAGCTAAGTCGCTTTGGTGTGGAGGAGTTTCTAGCTTCGGGAATAATTGTTCTAGGCTTAGAAGAAATAGGGGGGAGAATTGAACGAGTTATGTACATTAGGAAAGCTAGGTGGTCCCCCGTAAGACCTGGTAAGTTTATTTTTGATATAATCCCCGGCACGGGTATTGTTATTAAGGGTCCATTGGAGAAGTTTAAAAGCTAGATAATTATTAAGTGAATTATGGAAAGCCTTAAGGAAAGACTACGACTAGTAGTTAGCAAGATAAGGCGCGCGCCGCTGATAGACGAGAAAACTCTCAACGAAATTCTCAGAGATATTCAGAGAGCGTTACTATATGCTGACGTCAGCGTCGACATCGTTCTCCAAATCACTGAAAATATAAAAGAAAGAATTAAGAAAGAGAAGCTGCCTCCAGGTTTCTCTAAAAGGGAATTATTATTAAAAATAGTTTACGAAGAATTAATCAAAATGCTAGGCGGAGAAACGAAGTATAAGCCCTTAACTAAGAGAGGGCGACCATATACGATTTTGCTTGTGGGGATAGAAGGCTCAGGGAAAACCACGACTGCTGCAAAGCTTGCATACTTCTACAAAAAACGGGGGTTTAAGGTGGGTCTAGTATGCGCAGACAACTATAGACCGGGGGCTCTACATCAGTTAAAGCAGTTAGGCGCGCAAGCGGGCGTTGAGGTCTATGGCGAGGAAGACGGTAATAGCTTAGACATAGCTCTTCATGGAGTTAACTTCTTCAAGAAACAAAATTATGACTTAATAATTGTAGATACAGCGGGCAGACACAAAGACGAAAAGAACCTAATGAATGAAATGACCGAATTGGCCTCAGCTATTCAACCGGACGAAATCATCCTAGTGCTCGATGCTACAATAGGACGGCAAGCGGAGAAACAAGCTGAGGCTTTTAACAAAGCCGCGAAAGTAGGGTCTATAATAGTCACTAAACTCGATGGCGCTGCCAGAGGAGGAGGCGCCCTAGCAGCCGTCGTGAAGACTGGTGCTAGGATATCTTTTATAGGCGTTGGAGAAAAGATTGACGAGCTAGAAGTTTTCGATCCTCCAAGTTTCGTTAATAGATTGCTAGGTTTTGGAGATATAAAGGCTATCGTAGAGAGGTTTAAAGCATATGAAGAGTTAGATAAGAAGAGGCTACGTGCTGTAGCGAAAGGAGACTTCACGCTCTTAGATCTTTTGGATCAATTAATGACATTGAGGAGAATGGGTCCTTTGAGAAAGATAGTAGAATTGTTGCCGGGAGGTTATTCTTTACCGGCGAATTTTGAGGAAATGGGTGAAGAAAATATTAGAAAGTGGATAGCTATAATGCAATCCATGACTAGAAGGGAACTTCTCCACCCCGAGATTATTGATAGGGAGAGAATGTTAAGAATAGCTAAGGGCTCGGGGACGAGTATTCGAGATGTTAAAGCACTACTTAAATCCTATAGGATGGCGAAGAGCTATATTAAGAAGCTTTCTAAGCAACGCTTTAAAAAAATACCGTACTACGGCATGTAACGCGATAAGATATGAGATATATAACGTTAATACTTGACGACGCGGAAACGCTTGTGCAGAGAAAGGGTTTTGTTGCTCGATGTATAGCGGCCGCTATTCTTCTATCTCATGATATTAGGAAAGATGTCGTGTTTAGGATTTACATAAGGAAAGGAAGTTTTCTTGTATCTTTTAAAACTGCGAGACTCCGGAATATAAGGTCGGACGAGCAGTCAGTGGGAGGCATACTAGAGAAAGTTTATAAAAAGCTTTCATGGGGTAAGAGCCTAAAGCGAGTTCATTCCGGGGTAGTTTTGTCGAAGAAGACTCTATCTGAGGTGTTTAAAAGGATGCCTGGTACCTTAGCGTTATATGAAAGTATAGGCGGGAAGGATTTAAGACGAATGGATTTTTTAAAAGTTCAACATGTAATGTACGTAATTAGTGAAAAAATAGTTTACACGGAAAATGAAATAGAATACTTTAAATCACACGACTTTATACCCATTACCGTCTCGCGTTCACAGATATGTGTTGACGCTAGGATAGTGCTCTTTAACAACGAAATGGACAGGAGGGGGCTATAAGGCTATGCTCGAGGAAGATATAATAAACAAGGCCATAGATATCTTAAAGAAATACAGTCTTTGTGACTCATGTCTGGGAAGACAATTTGCTCTCTTAGGAAGTGGTTTAACTAATCGAGAGCGGGGCAGAGCGATAAAAACGATAATACTAATGAAGGCTTTTTCTCCAAGTGGTCCAAGGGATGAGGAGTTATTGAGGATTTTGTGTGAGAGTAATTTTAAGCCGGCCTTAAAACTCCTTTCTTCATATAAAATCCTAACAGATTGCAAAATTAAACCGTGTTTCTTATGTGAAGGATTTTTAGAAAATGAGATTTTAGAAAAATGGATTAGAAAAATTCTAGAAAAAGTAGAAAATATAGAGTTTGAAACTTTTCAAATAGGATGTCGTTTAGATCCGGCTTTACTTGTGCGTGAAGAAGATCTACGCACGCGTTTTAAGTTGAGGTACGGAGAATCTTTGAAAACGGAAATAAACAGAGAATTAGGTAAAAAAATCCAAGGGAGAACTGGTAAGCAGTATAGCGCTAAATCTCCAGACCTTCTAATAATAGTAGATTTAATAGCGAATGATGTAACTCTCGAAGTAAAGCCTCTCTATGTATACGGCAGGTATAGAAAGCTTGTAAGAGGGATTCCTCAAAACATCTGGCTATGTCCTCGTTGCCGCGGAAGAGGTTGCGAAGAGTGCAAGGGGACGGGCAGGCTATATCCGGAATCTATAGAGGAGTACATATCTATACCTATAGTGAAGGCTGCCGAAGGAGATGGATATAAATTTCATGGAGCTGGAAGAGAAGATGTCGATGTACGGACTTTGGGCAGCGGAAGACCTTTTGTTGTAGAAGTAAAAAATCCGCGTAAGAGAAAAATAGACTTAGACGAAGTTTTAAAACAGATAAATAAAGAGGCCCAGGGAAAAGTTGAGGTCTTGTTTCTAAAATTTTCTGATAAGAGAACTGTTAGACGTATCAAGAGACTTGCTGAAATTTCGGCAAAAACATATAGGGCTGTAGTCACGTTTAACGAGGAGGTAAATTCGGAAAAGCTGAAAGAGCTGGAGATTTTCTTTAGAAATAGAGTAATTAGCCAACGCACGCCGAGGAGAGTTCTTCATAGACGTCCTGATAAAATCAGAAGGAAGACGGTTTTTGATGTAAAGGCTAAAAAGTTAAGTGATAGAACAGTGGAGTTTCTAGTAAAGTGCCAGGGAGGGCTCTATGTAAAAGAGTTGATAACAGGCGATGATGGAAGAACTGAGCCTAACTTTTCTGAATTTCTCGGTCTAAAGGCAAAATCCATTATCTTAGACGTAGTTGGAGTGGAGGACTCGGGGGACTTTAAGAGCTTATCTGAGGTTTAATGTGTTCAGGTGTCGTGATTACGATTTTTTCCTTTTTACCGATCTTCACTTTGATTAAATAAGCTCTTCCTCTCGTACCGATGATTACGCCAGTCTTCCCCTGAAACCTCCTATGGGGGGCGGTCTCTATATTACTAGGTGAAATGTCAATATTCACTTTATCGCCTATCTTGTACTTGTATAGGAGTCTGCTTAATCCTTGCTTTCCTCTTTCTCTGGGATGTTTCCTTAAGAGTTTCCGTCCTCTGCTTCTATACCCTCTTGAATGTCTCATATGACCACCAGCTACTACTTTAAACAATAGAGGCTATTTAAACTTAGCTTTACTTTCTTTAGCAAAAGCTTTATTGGGCATATCGCCGTTTCCTTCGTAGGGGTATGTATGGGCAGAATTAAAAAAGGAGTATTGTGTAGTGTCAAGGGTTGTGATAAAAAAGCTGTAAAAGCAGTTTCATATGATGCGTTCTCTTCAGCTAATACTTCTCTTCCTTTAAAAGAGAAAAGTAGGAGAATTTATTTATGTAAAAAACATTATAAAATTTTCAAAAAGAATTCTAAAAAACAACGAATATATGAGAAGTGGAGGATATGGCAGAGATAAGCAGAGGTAATTTTTTTGATGGAAAAACTTACATTTTATTAACGGTTAGATACTGTGGAAATCGCCACAAAGCGGCATTAATATTCTACAATCCAGCTACGGGTGAAATAAAGAAGATCTATGATCCATACAACCATAAACCCTATTTTCTGACGGATTTATCTCCTGAAGAAATCGTGGAGAAGTACCCAGACATTATAACGCATAAAGGTTTTGATCATCTAGAAGTCGTTGAAAAATATCATGCTTTACTAGATAAAAAAATCTCCATGACTAAGATTGTAGCACGTGACCCTCTCTCTGTGGGAGGATCTAGAAAATCCATGCGCGATATACTACGCGAACACGCATGGGAAGCACGTATCAAATATCACAATTGCTACATATACGATATAGGTTTAATACCGGGCATGCCATACACAGTGGAGAATGGGCAGATATGCTTAAAAGAAGTAGAAGTTCCCGAAGAACTCGTTAATAAGATTGTGCTTGCAGGACCGCGGCGTGAAGCATTTACTGACGAAATAAGAAAATGGCTGCAACTCCTACAAGCACCTATACCGAGCTTCAAACGTCTCGCATTGGATATAGAGGTTTTTTCTCCAATGCCCGATAGGATACCGAGTCCCTCCGAGGCCAAATATGAGGTGATAGCTGTCTCACTTGCTTCTAGTGATGGATTAAAGAAAGTTCTTCTACTTGAGCGAGAGAGCATAAAGGACGAGAAAATACATAAGCTAAATGGAGGCATAGAGATAGAATACTTTAAAAATGAGCGTGAACTCATAAAGAGAACTTTCTACTACCTGAAGAAATACCCGATTATACTGACTTTTAATGGAGATAACTTCGATCTCCCCTATTTAAAACATCGCGCACTAAAGCTTGGTATTAAAGAAGATGAAGTACCCATAGTTCTAGGTAGAGATGAAGCCTATGTGATAGATAGAGTACACTTAGACTTATATAGGTTCTTTAACAATAAGGCGATGCAAGTATACGCATTCGATAATAGGTATAGGGAAGCGCGGACACTAGATACCATATCTAAAGCTCTATTGGGCGAGGGAAAGGTAGAACACATTAAATCCATATCCGAGATGTCATATAAAGAGCTAGCAGAATACTCATTTAAAGACGCTGAGCTTACCTTAAAACTTACGACTTTCAATGATAGCCTTGTCATGAAGCTTATAATCCTGTTAATGAGAGTATCTAAGACTACGATTGACGACATAACGCGCACCGGAATTTCTGCATGGATAAAAAACATGCTCTATTATGAGCATAGAAAAAAGCAGTATCTAATTCCCCGCCCCGAAGAATTAACGAAATATAAAGGAAGTACAGCCACTAAGGCTATAATTAAGGGTAAAAAGTATCTAGGAGCGATAGTTATCGACCCTGTACCTGGAGTATTTTTTAATGTAGTAGTTCTAGATTTCGCTTCACTATATCCTTCCGTCATTAAACAATGGAATCTTTCCTATGAAACTGTACGATGCCCTCACCCGGAGTGCCGCAGTAATCTAATACCTGGAACACCTCACTGGGTATGTAAAAAGAAAGTAGGACTTTCCTCCTTCGTGGTTGGCTTGTTAAGAGATTTTAGAGTACATGTATACAAGGTTCTAGCGAAAAAGGAGCCAAATCCGCAGCTAAGGCGCCAGTATGATGTTGTACAACGAGCACTAAAAGTTTTCATTAATGCCTCTTACGGAGTATTTGGCGCCGACACTTTTCCGCTATACTGTCCGCCTGTAGCTGAGAGCACGACAGCTCTAGGCAGGCACGCTATTATTTCCTCTTTGAAAAAAGCTACTGAGTTAAATCTCGTAATTTTATACGGAGATACTGATAGCTTATTCCTTTGGAACCCGTCTCCCGAACAAGTAAGCGAATTAATTAAATGGTCGGAAAAAACGCTTGGCATAGATCTCGACGTCGATAAACAATACAAATGGGTGGCCTTTAGCGGAAGGAAGAAAAACTACTTAGGAGTCTACCCTGATGGCAGAGTAGACATCAAAGGGCTTGTGGGTAAGAAACGTAACACTCCAGAATTTGTTAAAAAATTGTTCACTGAGATGATCTCGATACTTTCTAGAGTGGATAGAGTAGAACAATTAGATCAGGCGAGGGACGACATACGGAAAATAACACATGACAGCTACCTGAAACTCAAGAATAGATTGTTTATGCTGGATGAATTAGCCTTTAGAGTCACGCTGACTAAGCCCCTAGACTCTTACGTAAAAACTACGCCTCAGCATGTTAAAGCCGCGCGGCAACTCGCGAAGTTTGGCAAGCAAATTGAGGTAGGCGATGTTATAAGCTTCGTGAAGACAAGAGATTCCGAAGGAGTAAAGGCGATCCAACTAGCTCGAATAGATGAGATAGACGAGGAAAAATACTTGGAATATATAAGGACTACCGCGGAGCAAATATTAGAAGCCCTAGGAATACCCTTTGATGAAATAATGGGTTATGTTCAAATGAAAATATTTTCATAAGAGAGATGAGATTTTTTCTTCGATAATTTCCTCGGCTTTTTCCTCATCAACTTTTCCCATCTCGTTGAGAGGGAGTTTCGTTAAGACGTGGACTATATCTCCGTTTTCCAGCTCTAAGAATACTTGTGGTATATCGGTTCCTCCCAGTTCATCCTTTTCTCCATATTTCTTAAGAAACATCCAATCTTCTTCTCTTTCTTCAACTTCTATATTATGTTTCTCGGAAATCTTATGAACTATTTTTAGAATTCTAGTACTTAACGGTGCCCATTTAGCAGTAACCACGATGATTTTCTTTATTCTCATTTTTGCACCTCTTGCTCTCCCCTCACTTCTGTTATATAAAACTTGCGCAGGTATTAGTTCATATCAATTCCTATCTAAGTCATTTCGTGTTTCAGCTACTATTGAGAAGATAAATTTTTATTCTCAAATCGATAACATCCTAATATAGTAATACTATGCGATATGAAGAGATATTAATTGGAGAGGAGTTAGCATTAAAATTTAAATATCCGATAGAGGAGATATTAGTGTCGATGCAAAACCGTTTTTTAGTTAGGTGAAAAATGAGTTGGGAAACACCTCGTCGCTTAGCAAGAAAGTAACGAATCTAGTGAAGACAATTTATGAAAAAGTTGAAACCTTGCAAGATTACCTTTCTGCTACTGAAGCTATGGGAATATTGAGACGTTACATGGTAATGAATTCTTTTGATGGGGCTTTAACTATGCTGGGCTTTATAACAGGTTCCTATGCAGCGGGGGGTAGGGATCCTCGTATAATACTTAGTGCGGGAATAAGCGCTAGCTTAGCTATGGGTTTGTCAGGTTTTATAGGCGCCTTAATTACAGAGAAAGCTGAAAGGGAAAAAAAGATGAAAGAGTTAGAAAGGGTACTATTTGCAAACTTAAAGGGTTCATATATTGATAAGGCAGCTAAAGTCACTGTGATTTCGGCTGCTATAGTTGATGCATTAGCGCCGGCTATTGCAGCTCTTATTTCAGCATTGCCTTTAGTCTTCGCCCTTTATGGGTTAGTGAGTTTCGATTTAGCTGTGACGTCGTCAATATTGCTAACTTTAGGTTTTATATTCATGCTAGGTTTTTATCTAGGGAAAGTATCTGGTGGTCAACCATGGAAGTATGGACTCTACATGTTAGCCGCGGGTTTTCTCTTATCTCTGATCTCTAATAGCATAGGCTTAATGAGGTGATTGAGTGGCTAGTGGGTCTACGGCAAATATTATGGTTACGAAGTTAATGCTTGATGCTTTAAAGCCCAGGGAAGTTGACTTAATAGAATTAGCTTTAGCTTTGTGCTCTTTAAGTCATGTCGGAACTGTCGATATAATTGTGACTGAGGTTGATGCTAAAACCGAGACTATAAAGATAACAGTTAAGGGAGAAGGATTAGAAATAGATGAAGTAATAGAGGAGATAGGAAAATATAGCACGGTTGTGAGAAGTATCGATGCAGTAACTGTTATGAAAAAATCTGAGCAGAAAGCCCTATGAGCGGAATCCTAGATTTCCATATCAACCCTCCATACGTATTCTTTAACGAGCAATCAGTACCATTTGAGAATTCGGACTTTGTAGTACTCGGCGTGCCCATGGATTTAACCTCGTCCTTTCGTCCAGGGTCCCGTTTTGCCCCTTATAGGATAAGGAAAGTATCCGGCGAACTTGAATCCTACTGTTTTGAAGCACATATAGATTTTGATTCATTAAAAGTATGTGATCTAGGAGATTTGATAGCGGGACCCGATGTTAACACCACACTTAGAAAACTATCTAGTGTGATTCTGGAAATTGTTAAAAATAACAAGTTTTTCGTTGTTATAGGGGGAGAACATACTATAACGTTAGGAGAAATTTCAGCATTAATGAATGTATTCGATAAAAAAGTAAAAATTCTAATTCTAGATGCTCATATGGATTTAAGAGATGAATATCCTCTCGGACTAAAAATCTCCCATGCAACTGTAACGAGAAGAATCGGCGAGAAAATAGGATTTGAAAATATGCTCTTACTGGGAGTAAGAGCTGCTAGCAAAGAGGAAGTGCGATTTTGCGAAAGCATAGACTTTAAAAAATACCTTACGGCGGAGACTATAATTTCAAATCCCGGCATCCTGAGGGAGTCGCTAGCTTCTTTTCTAAAACCTGGAGATAATATATTGATCTCAATAGATATAGATGTTTTAGATCCAGCTTTCGCTCCGGGAGTTTCTAATCCTGAACCTTTAGGTTTATCTCCCCATACAGTGATGGAGGTCTTACGCGAGGCTGTTAACTTCCCAGCTAATATCTTAGGAATTGATGTGGTAGAGGTTTCGCCGCCTTACGACATTAGTGACACTACATCGTTTATAGCGTCTAGAATAATTAAAAACACGCTGTGCTATGTAGAGCTTAGCAAGAAGAGAGAGGGTTAAATGGCTTTGATTTTCTTGTATACGGCGGATCTCTTCTTATAAACTATTTTGTATCCACAATATGGGCATTGTGTACGTTGATATTCGAGGTCGGGAAGAAGTCTCATTTCTTCTCTGTAAAATTCCTTTCCACACTTAGCACAGATGTATATTGCATCGTTGCTTCTTCTTTCGCTCTCCATACTCTTACCCTTCCGAGGCTCTAACTTATAACTTTAACGTTCACCTCCGGTAATTTGGAAATCCCTGCTTTAGCGCACCCGAATAACCTTAAAGGTTATTAATAGGTTGTAAGATAGAGTCTCGAGTGTGAGATGCTTGAGAGCGATCTTTAAAAACCTGTGTCCCAACTGTGGAGGCGAAATCGACGATACACGCTTAGAATTAAAGCTTCCATGCAAATCGTGCCTTCCTCTTCCACTCGAGAGACTTGAAAGATTGAAAAATGAAACAAATGAACTAGAATTCCTAGAAAAAATAGCGGAAGAGCTTGAGAAAATAGGTAAACTTCAAAAATACAAGGATCTGGTCGAGTTAGAGAAGCAGGTCGCAGAGCTAAACAAACTGTTTAAAAAGATTCTTGGAAACGACATGTGGAGCGCTCAGAGAACTTGGGCTAGACGTATTTTCCAGAATAAAAGTTTTTCAATATTAGCACCTACAGGAGTTGGGAAAACAGTTTTTGCAATTATAATGTCCTTGTACATGGCTACGAAAAAGAAGAAGACTTACCTAGTTCTTCCAACAACGCTTTTAGTAAAACAGGTGTACGAGAAAGCAGTGAACTTTGCCGAAAAAGTTGGGATGAAAGATATTTCCATAATTGCGTATTACACTGGCCTTAAACCTTCAGAGAAGAAGAGCGTACTAGAAAATATTAAAAGTGGAAATTTCGACGTCTTAATAACAACCTCTCAGTTTCTACTAAGAAGATTTGAATATTTTTCAGGTATAAAATTCGATTTAGTAGTAGTGGATGACGTTGATGCCATTCTAAAGTCCTCCAAGTCTGTGGATAAAGTCTTAATACTATTAGGATTTGACCAAGAAATCATCAACGATGCATCGAGGCTAGTATTATTAAAACGGAAAATAGCAATGGCCTTAAGATCTAAAAAAGAAGTGCCGGAAGACTTGGAAAGAGAATTTAAAGAATTAAACGAGAAAATAAGCAGTTACTTAGACAAAAACAGGGATAAGTTGGGGTGTCTGATAGTTTCCACGGCTACAGGGCGTCCTAGAGGATTGAGAGTGAAGTTATTCCGCGAACTTCTAGGATTCGAAATAGGTTCTAGATCAGAATTCCTCAGGAATATATCTGATCTTTATGTACCAGTTGAAAGAGATATGTTAGATCACATTCTCGAATTAACCCGTAAACTTGGTAGTGGAGGCTTGATTTTTGTTCCTGTGAGCAGGGGAATAGAATACGCTAATCTCATCGCGAAAATACTTAATGATAACGGCGTAAAAGCAGCCGTGGTTCACGCTAAGGAGAAGAAAGCCATAGATGAGTTCACAGAGGGAAAGCTCGATGTCCTAGTTGGCGTAGCGATTTACTATGGTCTACTCGTTAGGGGATTAGATCTACCCCACGTGGTAAGGTATGCGATATTTGCCGGAGTGCCCCATTTTAGATTTTCGCTAGACGTAGAAGAAGCGTTGCCTAGCAGGTTGCTACAGGTATCACTTAATATCAGAGATTGCGTAGAGCAGAGGGAAAGAGAAAAACTCGATAGAATAACCAGCAAGTTACGAACTATTTTTAACGATCTTAGCTATGGTGAAGTTATCCTATTAAATGAAGCTATAAGAACCGGAAAGGCTGTCAGCGGCAAGTTAAAGTACGCTCTAAGCTTAGTGCTTCAGCTACGCGATATGTTAAAGGATTTATTAAGCAGAGAAAGTGTGAGACAGCGCCTCGCCTCCATGCCATTAATATCTTTGAAAGAAGTGGAGGGTAAATTATATATTTACATCCCAGACGCTATGACATATCTCCAAGCTTCGGGAAGGACTTCCAGACTCTTTGCCGGAGGCCTTTCTAAAGGCGTTTCTATAGTACTGGTAGATGATGAAAAATTGTTTAATGGATTAACTAGGCAGACCAGATGGTACAGCGATGAAGTTGAATGGCATAAATTAAGTGAAGTCGATTTAGATGCGTTATTAAAGGAAGTTGACAGAGATAGAGAGCAGATCAGGTTACTGATGGAAGGAAAGCTGCAATTAAAAGTAAGAGATCTGGTGAAGACAGCATTAGTGATAGTCGAGAGCCCAAGCAAGGCGAAAACTATTGCTAGCTTTTTCGGGAAACCTTCAAGGAGGAAGGTAGGAAGACAGGTTGTTTACGAGGTTAGTTGTGGCGATTATATACTTGATATTACTGCAAGTAAAGGGCATGTTTTCGATCTGGTAACAAAAGAGGGCTACTACGGAGTTATGGTGTATGATGGAAACTTTGTGCCTTTATATACGACAATAAAAAGATGTAAAAAATGCGGAACCCAGTTTACAGACCAGGATAAATGTCCAGCATGTAAATCTACGTTATACACAGACCAATTCGACGTACTAGCTAGCTTGATAGGATTAGCTAATGAATCCGACTACGTTTTCCTAGCGACAGACCCCGACACCGAAGGCGAGAAAATAGCCTGGGATCTCTCCATGGCTCTATCGCCATACACGCGTAAAATCCTTAGAATAGAATTCCACGAGGTCACTAGAAAAGCTTTCCTAAACGCATTAGCCAAGCCTAAAACTATAAGCATGAACTACGTAGACGCTCAATTAGTTAGAAGGATAGAGGATAGGTGGATAGGTTTCGCGTTAAGCCGTAAATTATGGGATCATTTCGGTAAAAAGTGGTTATCCGCGGGCAGGGTTCAAACGCCCGTTTTAGGGTGGATTATAAATCGCTACGAAGAATCCAAGAACAGTAAGAAGACGGTGTTCATCGTTAGAATTCCAGATTCAATGATCTTTGTCTTCGACAATATCTCTTTAAACGGTCGTAAACCACGAGAAATTGTAGAAAAAATAAAGAATTCAAAACTCAAAATCACCAATGTCAGATACGAGGAGGAGGAGATCGCTCCGCCGCCTCCATTTTCCACCGATACCATGCTGAGGGAAGCCGCTAGATTTTTAAAAATAGGAGTTGACGAGATTATGCGTTTAGCTCAGGATCTCTTCGAAATTGGTTTAATAACTTATCACAGAACAGACAGTATAAGGGTATCTGCTACTGGCCAAAGAATAGCCGCGAATTACATCGGAGAAGTGTTTGGGAAGGAGTTCATAGTTTCTAGAGAGTGGAGTAGTGAAGGAGCGCACGAGTGTATACGACCTACAAGACCTATTGACGGCGAGAAGTTGAGGAACCTGCTTAGCCAGGGGCTTCTAGTTGTCACTAAGCCTTTAACTCGCTATCATTTTGTGCTCTATGACTTAATATTTAGGAGATTTATAGCCAGTCAGATGGTGAAGGCTAAAGCATTAAAGCAGATACTGGAGGTAACTGTGCTTGATGCTAAGAAGGAGTACAGCGGCTATGTTGATATTCTAGATCCCGGATTTACCCTAGTCTATAGGCCGTTTACGTTAATGAAAAAATTAAAAGTCGGGGAATATGATGTTGTCGATGTAGAGTATAAGAGGATAGTATCAATACCACTATACTCGCAAGCCGATATAGTGCAGCTAATGAAAGAGAAAGAAATAGGCCGGCCATCTACATATGCTAAAATTATACGAACTCTTTTCGAGAGACATTATGTGCTTTCTTCTAAACGCGGAAAACTTATACCTACAAAACTGGGGATTTCGGTCTACGAGTTCCTTAAGGAAAACTACAGAGATTTTATCTCTGAAGAGAGAACGAGGATTGTGGAAAGGATAATGGATGAAATAGCCGATGGAAAAATTAACTACCAGAAAGCCTTACTTGAGTTCTACGAGGAAATACGCATGGTTGATGAAGGTCAGCTATAGGTGATTGACGTGCGGGGGGCGTATATAGGAAGATTTCAACCTTTCCATTATGGACATTTAGCTGCATTAAAGTGGATATTGAAAAGAGAGAGGGAAGTAGTTCTTGTAATAGGTAGCGCGCAATATTCTCACGCAATAAAAAATCCATTTACCTTAGGCGAGCGTATAGAAATGATATGGAGTGTATTGAAAAAGGAAGGATTTCTAGATAGGGTAATTATTGTGGGCGTTCCCGACACCGATGGACAGCATAGCCTTTGGGTAAGGTTAGTAGAAACTTACGCACCGCCATTTGATAACGTTTACAGTAACGATCCTTTAACAAGGCTCCTCTTCGAAGAAGCCGGATACAGAGTTTTTTCAATACCATTTTTCGAGAGGGAAAAATACAGTGCTACAAATGTCCGAAAGCTTATAGTCAGCGGTGAGAAATGGGAGGATTTAGTTCCAGAACCGGTGGCTGAGATAATAAAAAATATAAGGGGCGATGAACGTTTGAGGAAGCTCTATGGTCAGGTCTAACTATTCGACGAGTATATTTTCCGGGTTAAAACCTAACTCTATTAGAAGCTCTTTAGCCTTGTATCTATGATCTCCCTGAAGCTCGATGCGACCGTTTTTAGCTGTTCCGCCGCATGCAAGTTTGCTTTTAAGCTTCGCCGCGAGGTCATATAAATCTACGCTTTTATCGTCGAAACCTTCCAGTATGGTGACGTCTTTTCTCCTCTTTCTGCGCTCTAATCTTATCTTTATCAGTTGTTGCTCTCTAAATACGTCCCTAAAGATCTCGTCTAGCAGATTGCTGCTCATCCTCTCCCATATTCTTTTTTAGGTTGCAGATATTCTATAATATTGGCAGGATATATATTTTGCCTCGTTAACTTGATATGTTCAACGCGTCGGCGACGGGCCCGCCGGGATTCGAACCCGGGACCACCGGCTTTCCCCCAGCGACCGGAGGCCTATGCCTCTTTTTGGTCGGCACCCTGTCCAAGCTAGGCAACGGGCCCTAATGTTTTCGGATGTTAGCATGCATTTATATTTTGCGGGGTTGGACTTGCCCAGCACTTCAGAATCTCTAGTTTATTTTGTGGAATTTCTATGCATTTCTTATTGTGGAGTTCTAATAGTTTGCGGCATATATTTTTGCCTCGTTGCAATAGAACTCTAATCTCCACGTCCTTTTCGCTTTCCAAATTTTCTTATTTTTACCTAAAATATGCAATAATTTGTTCAGCTTTTCCTTTTTTTCCATAGAACGTTATGACTAGCTTTTCTTTCTAATTCTTATTATTGGATTGAAGACTGAATTATTCTTCTGCACTTTTTTATTTCTGTTTTTCTTTATTCCTTTTTTGTATTTTTTGATTTTTTAAGATACGTCTTTAGTTTTTCTTCTTTTATTTTTTTCTTCGTATTCCCTTTCTTCTTATTTTTGTTCTTGTATTTCAGTAGTATATTTAATCTCTTTTTTCTCTCTTCATGAAGCATAAACGAGATAGTCTTTGAAAGAAGTTTATAATCCTTTATTACAAACCTATATGATTTGCTATCCTTTCTTTCTTTTCCTTTTACTTTCAATTTTTTTATGATATTTAAAATAATTTGTCTTTTCTTTTTCCCATAACAAATATGGACCTCTTTTCCCCTTCTTTTTCCTACAATTACCGTTCCGTCACCATCGAGCATTCCCGCAATAACCGCGGGAACGCTTAATTTTTCTTTTTTAAAAATTGCTTTGCTTGGAACGTAAATAAAGATTCTTGGCTTTATCTTTCTCTTTTTCGTCATCCAGGGGTAGTGAATGGTTACCGAGCCTTGCCGGTAAGCCTTCAAAACTATTTTTATAAGTTGTGAAGTTGTAGAGCTATAGAGTACACTATTACGTGTTCTATGTCCGTCCGTTATCTCCAGTCCGTAGAGATAAGATATGCTAGCTGGTGGAGATCCTGTACATTGTACGATAATCCTTCCAAAGAGTCTTCTGTAAATTCTGTAAGCTCTCCTTTTTAGAGCATTTGTTTTCTTATCTTCTTCACTTATAGCCAATTCTTCTAAACGTATTCTTAGAAGGTTTGCGGTAATATTATAGCTTTTTAAAGCTCTCTCAAAAAGCCACATAGTAAAATCTTCTATCTCATCTTCTTTTATTTCAATCTTGTAGACTGGTATTACATTTTCTTTTATCCTAGAATATCCTTCAAACCTTAGTCTTTTCTCAAAGTCTTTCACTCTCAAATCCCTGGAGCAGTTTTAGACAAAACACCGGAGAGGGTTTTTCTAGAAAATCTATAATTAAGATGCACGTTCTGTAAAACAGACCTTGTTAGCTTCCAGGCCTTTACCATACCAGCACCTCCATTAAATCACCTCCTTCGCTGTACTCCCTCGGCTCATCCCCAAAGGATGTCGGGGGAGCGTGAAGCACTGGAAGACGCTGAAAGCCTTAGATAAACCCCAGCCCCCTAGAGGATTCGGCAACGCCAAAAAAGAACCCTCTAGGGAAGCTGG
>CAZCTW010000010.1:0-82514 GCA_964501905.1 uncultured Thermofilaceae archaeon
GTATTAGCATTATCGTTGAAACGGCTGCTAGCATTGAGAAGAAAACTGCTGTGTAATCTCGTAGCTTGTGATTTATCTTGCTCATTACTGGCGTGAGCAAAGCTCCCGTAATTGGGAATATCCAACTTGACCAGGCGAAAATTTCCCAATACTCCATTATACACCACCTAAGACTAGACTATTTTTTATGTTAGAAATAGTACTGCCTATAAGCACGTTTACGGGTTCGGCTATGACTTTCAATACGGGGTCTAAAAATATGGTTATCAATACGCATAACGAAGCGAGGACAAGTACTGGAACTAGCATTGAAAGCTTAGCCTCGGTTATCTTAGATAGGATCTCTGACGGTTTTTTCAGACTTATTCTCTGGAGCAGCCAGATATAATAGCCTGCTGCCACGAACATGTTTAACACGAATATTATTGTTGAGACGTAGAGAAATGGATCTTCTAGAAAAGCCAACATAGCCATTACTATGAAGAATTTGCTCCAGAATCCGCTTAACGGCGGTATGCCTGCTAAGTTTAATAATCCTATCGAGAAAGATAACGCCGAGAAAGGCATTTTAGCACCTATCCCTTCCAACTTTGCTAAATCCCTTGTCTTGGCTTCGTGGATGAAGCATCCCGCGCCTAAGAAGAGCAGGCCCTTTCCGATAGCGTGATTTAATATATGGAATAAACCTCCTAGAAGCGCTAGAGATACTGCATCCAGCCCTGTTGGGTAATTATACGCGATATATGTAGCTACTCCAAGACCGAGTATTATATATCCCATGTTTGCTATGCTAGAATACGCTAAGAATCTTTTTATGTCGCGCTGGGATATAACCATTATATTTGCAACAGTCATTGTTAATAATCCAAATAGTATCAATATGCTTCCATAATTGAATTGAGTAGGATAGAAAACGGTGAAAAGTATTTTGAATATTGCAAATGCACCCGTTTTAATTACTACTCCGGAAAGCATAGCACTAATCGAGCTTGGAGCCGCTGGGTGGGCGTCGGGAAGCCACGTGTGGAATGGAACTATTGCGGCTGTAACTCCGAAACCCGCTATAACCATTGCTATTATGAAGTATAGCGTGTCTTTTGGTATCGAGGCTGTATTTGACAGGATTATCTCGCCGAGTTTAGAAAATTCGAGAGTACCGGTTATGCCGTAGAGTAGCGATATGCTGTATAAGGCTATTAGGGATCCTATAGTGCTCATTATTAAATATTTAAACCCGGCTTCGACAGCTTCCCACCTATGCTTTCTGAAAGAGACTAGGGTATATGATGATATGCACATTAGCTCCCATAATACATAGAGCGTGAATAAGTCGTTGACTATTGTTACGCCGATCATTCCAGCTACTAGGGTTAAGAGAAGCGTGTAGTACTCGTCTAGCCCGGTTTCATTTTCCATGTAGCCTATAGAGTATATTGAAACCATTAAGCCGAGGAAACTAAATATAAGAGACATGTATGCGCTAAAAGCGTCGATTCTTATTCCTATCGAAGCCCAACCGGGCTCGAGATCTATTTTATATGAGATAGGTAGCTTGCCGTAAAATATGATATAGAGGAAGTAAGTTGTAGACGCCGCGAAAGCGAGCACAGTCCATATATCTCGTATCTTCTCCTTGCCTATTTTTCTAGACAGCATGCCTATTAGGGGCATCATCAAGCCGCTTCCCAGTAATACGATCAAGGGGAATAGGGCGTACATTCCTACCACCTCAACCTCCTAAGCTTTCTAGTATCCAGAGTTTTATAATGTCTGTAAACGTTGATCAATATACACAGGGAAACGGCCGCAACGGCAGCTCCGACGGCTATAGATATTATAGTCATTTCCTGAGCTAGAGGGTCGACGTATTCGGCTTCACGCACCCCCATGGCTAGTATGTTTAGGTTAACGCCAACAGTAATTATTTCAATACCTATAATGATTTTCAACAGGTTTCTTTTTGAAGCTATGCAGTATAGACCTATTAGGATTAAGATTAAGGCTATGTTAGCGTAAAATATTTGGAGAAACATTACCCCTCTCCCTCCTCCACAACGACTTCTTCCTCTTCAACTTCTGCTTTTTCTTTTCTGAAAAGAGCGGAAATAGCTATAGCCGTGGCAAAAAGCAAAAACGCTTGAACTGCTACATCAAGCCATCTATTGCTCCAGACAAAATAGGGTTTTTGCTCAAGTTTAAAATCTAAACTGTATCCCACTAACGTTATCTGGAAGACGTCTGGGTTTATCAAAATGATGTACACTAGCAATAATACGACCAGTAATGCCGGAATTACCTCCTCAACTCTCACTTTCTTCACCACCTCTTACATGCATGAAAGCTAGTAATAACACGGTAACTCCACCAGCGTAAACTGATAACTGAAAAACAGCAACGTAAGGCGCGCCTATCAAATAGTAAACTACCGATAGGAATATGTTCATTACCGTGAAGGCTAGAATTGATTTAAAGAGGTCTTTGACTTCGACCGCTATAAGTGCGAACGCTATCGTTAAAATTGAAAACAGGTAATGAAGCCACATCATTACCACCTACTTAACTAATAGAGTTTTTTTATCAAATGCTATATTCTCGAAGTTAGTAGATAGTTCAATTGCTTTGACTGGGCAATACTCAGCGCAGGTTGCACAGTAAATACATCGGTACATGAAGAATATTGGGCGTTTCCCTTTTTCATCTTCAATTATTTCAATAGCTCTAGCGGGACATACTCTGAAACACATTTGGCATCCAATGCATTTATCTCTGTTAAAGACTATTCTGCCCCTAAACCCTTCCGGTAGGTGAACCAGTTCCCTCTCTTTAAACGGATAGAGTATCGTCGCGCGTTTACTTAATAGGTTTTTGTAGACTTCTCCTATCATAAGGCCTGGTTTAGGCATCTAAAACACCACCCTCACGATTAGAACTGATATTAGGGATAATGGTATGAGATATTTCCA
Source organism: uncultured Thermofilaceae archaeon (assembly GCA_964501905.1). Taxonomy (GTDB): domain Archaea; phylum Thermoproteota; class Thermoprotei; order Thermofilales; family B69-G16; genus B69-G16. Next base: position 2,964 of record CAZCTW010000010.1, read on the forward strand.
GGAGAAGACTAACATTTGGTCCACTCTTATCCTCGCGAATATAGCTTTTAGAGTCGTCAATATCAGAAGTATGATTATGGATTTAATGGTAAAGTATAAGGTGTGTAAGATGATTTCTAGCCCTGGAATAACTGGGCCGAGGGGGCCGCCTAGGAACAGCGTTGCGCCCAGTCCGCACAAAAGTAAGGTTTCTATATCTCTACCAAGCCTGAACAATGCTAGTTTCTTCCCGGAGTATTCTACGAGCCACCCCGCGACTATTTCTTGTTCAGCTTCAGGTATGTCGAATGGTATTCTTTCAAGTTCTGCTTGAACCGCTATGACATATACTGCAAACGCCAGGAGATTTGGTCCTAGAATATACCACATGTTACTTTGGCTTTCAACTATATTTTTAATGGTTAGCGAGCCAGAAGAAATAACAACGCTTACGATTGAAAGCATAAATGGGATCTCGTATCCTATAAATTGTAAAACTGCTCTTTCAGCTCCTATAGTCGCAAATCTATTTACAGACGCTACTCCAGCTGTATATACTAGTATAGAGGTTATAGTTAGCAAAGCTACGAAGAATATTAGATCCCCGGTAAATGATATAACTCCGGATGTTCCGCATATTGGCAGGAGTAGGGTGAGCAAAAGGTTTACCGCGAAGAAGAATATTGGCGTTAAGGTGAATAAGAATTTATCAGCCCCCTCCGGGATTATATCCTCTTTAGATAGCAGCTTTATGAAGTCGGCTAGTGGTTGAAGTATTCCGTGAGGACCGGCGTATAACGGGCCGACTCTGTTCTGAAGCTTAGCGTAGAACTTTCTATCTATCCATTCGTATAGCAGGGATAGAACTCCTATGAACGCGAAGCCGGGGAACAATATCATCTGAATTATCTTATACAGAACTTCAATCATGTCTCTCAAACCTCTCCCTAGAATATTTCACAAGCTCATTATAAGTCCAAACCCAACTTTTACCTTTTTCAACATCCACAAACATCACCCTGCCTGTACAACAAAGGCATGGATCGACTGACCCAAATATAATTGGAATATCGGCTATGTACACGATGTAGTCGCCTCTGGAAGTAAGCATTCTAGCGGTAGATGGTATATTTGCTAGGGTGGGCGTCCTGACCTTATATCTATACGGTTTATCGCTTCCATCGGATTTAACGTAGTGTAGGAGGTCGCCTCTCGGCGCTTCTACTCTGCTAACAGACTCGCCGGGTGGCGGTTTTATTACTACTGGCAATCTGATTCTATATTTGCCGGAGGGGAGGTGGTCTAAACTATACCTAATCATGTTAATACATTCTAGGACCTCATCAATTCTTACGAGTATTCTGGCGTATACATCGCAAGTATCATATGTAATTACATTGAATGGGACTTCGTCATGAGCGGCGTATGGATCGTCGGCTCTCACGTCATGCTTTATGCTGGAAGCTCTAAGCACCGGACCTACTGCGAAAAGCTCTATAGCTTCTCTAGGCTTAAGAATGCCGACGTTCTGAGTCCTTACTAGTACAGTGGGTTCTTCCATGACAACTTTTTTAAAGTATTTGGTTCTTTTTTCGAGATAATCTAATCCTTTTCTAATTTTCTGCTCCATTTCAGGTGTAATATTTCTCCTAACTCCTCCTATGGTATTATACGATGTAACTACGCGATTTCCGGTTATCATTTCGAGTAAATCTAGGACTCTCTCCCTATCTCTCCATACGTACATAAATAGAGTTTCAAATCCTATTTGGTGTGCTGCGAGTCCAAGCCATAGAAGGTGGCTATGTATCCTGCTTAACTCTTCGACTATGAGTCTGAGGTATTTAGCTCTGGGTGGTACTTCCTTATTGAGTAGTTGTTCAATATTTTGGACGTAGCACAGCGTGTGAGCCGCGTTACATATGCCGCATATTCTCTCAGCTAGAAATATTCCTTTCATGTAATCTCTGTATTCGAGGCCTTTTTCAATACCTCTATGAGTATAGCTGACATTTATTTCGACGTCAATGACTTGCTCTCCTTCTACTTTGAATTTCATGAGGAGAGGTTCTGGATGGACAGGATGTTGAGGTCCTATAGGAATATAGAAGCTCATAAATTCACCTCAGAGGCTTAGGATGTTTAGCTTCGTAATCTTTTCTGAGCGGGTATACTCCCTCAGGCCAATCCTCGGGGAGTATAAAGCGTTTAAGATTGGGATTGCCCTTAAAGACTATCCCAAGCAGGTCATGAGCTTCTCTCTCGTATAACTCGGCCCCCCTAGCTATATCACATATGCTATCTATAACGGGATCATCTTTAGGAACTTTGGTTTTTACCGAAACTGAGATTCCATATCCTATATGGGCGATAACTTCTAAATGATCATTGACATCAGTGCCAGTTATAGCCTCGACGAATTTCATATCGAGGTCTTGTAAAAGGAATTTTACAACGTCCTTATAACACTCTTTACTAACCTCGACGAACACTCTCCTCCTCATGGGCGTTTTGCAATCGATTATCTTATCGCCGAATCTCTCCTTCAACGCGTTAATTATCTCTTCCTCATTCATAGTTTCATCCTTTCATGATCTTCTGAGCTAGCAGATTTACTGCTTGAACAACCGCTTCGGGTTTTACAGGACAACCTGAGATATACGCGTCGACGGGTATTACGCTGTCTAAGCTCTCATAAACGTTGTAGCATTTCCAGAAAACTCCGCCACTAGTTGCACACGTTCCGGCAGCCACGACAAACTTCGGTTCCGGCATTTGGTTATATATCCTTATAAGCCTATCCCTAACTTGTCTAGTAACTGGCCCGGTGACCACTAGTATATCCGCATGTCTTGGGCTGCCCTTTAAGAGTAAACCGAACCTTTCAAGGTCATATCTAGGAGTTAACGCAGCGACAACTTCTATATCGCATGCATTGCAGGCTCCGGTGTTAAAGAAGAGTATCCAAGGACTTCTGCCTCTAGCCCATCTAACTAGTCTTTCAGTAAATCCCATGTTTAAGCCTCCTTACGGAGACATATAATGCTAAGAGAGCTACCAGAACGTATAGCGAGACTAGATAAATTATGTTTAATCTGAAGGGATCTAGAGGGGGTACACCCATAGAGAAGATTATTATCATTGAAGTTATATCAAAAATTAAAAACAGCACCGCATATTGGAAGAATAAAATCCTCATGGGTATTATTCTTGGTGGGAAATATTCTCCACAAGCATATGGAGCTACTTTATCTTTGTTGGGCCTAAATGGGGGGGCTATCATTTTTCCAAAGAGGTATATGGAAAGTGCAGTCAAGATAGAAATTAAAAAGGCGAACGCTGGAGAAGCGATGAGCTCTAAAAGATCCACGGTAGCCACCCGTTTAAAGTGTAGTCTACTGCTAAAATATAAGTTTTACTTTATCATTTATCAAAGAAGAAATAGCTAATGTATAAAAGTTCTTAGCTTGATCGAAGTAAAAATTTACTAATGACGAAATGATAACTATAATGCTGCATATTTTAAAGAATTTAAGCAATATGTCATAACTCGTTACATATAACAGTCTTAAAATGTGCTTTTTCAGCATCGGCGACAGTCAGATAGCCATCAAAAGCAAGTGGTAGCGTAATCCTACCTCATTAGTAAAGAGCTGTTCCTATACGTTCTCAGATGTTCAAAAAACATAAAAGCGAGAACCCTTATGAGTTTTCAGGGTGCATGAGTTGCCCGAGGTTAAGCTCTATATGGATTACGACGCGCTGTTAGAAAGAGCCTATAGGACCCTGCCTAAGAAACCTGTTGTAGTGAGACAAAGATTAACATTGCCTAAGCCTGAAGTTGTAATTTCCGGAAAAAGAACTTTTATAACTAATTTTAATCAGATATGCGATATACTGAACAGAGAACCTCAAATAGTCTTAAGGTATATACTTAAAGAGCTGGGAGCTCCTGGAGTGCTTCATGAGAACATGGCAGTTATTCAGGGAGAATTTTCCAGGAAAGCTATAGACGCTATCTTAGACCGCTTCTTTCGATTCTACGTCATCTGTCCGGCTTGTAAAAGCCCTGATACTAAGCTGGTAAAAGAGAAAAAGTTCATGTTCCTAATATGCGGAGCATGCGGAGCTAAAAGCCCGGTGAGGCCTTTCTAATTCAACCATTTCACCATATAGAAGGAATTTCTATGTCTCCTATAACCTAAGCGCCTGTAATATTCCCTAGCGCCAACTCCGGATATAACTAGGATTTTCTTCCTATCAAAATCCTCTAGTGCTACTCTCTCAGCCTCCATCATCAACTTCCTCCCTAATCCCTTATGTTGCCAAGAATCCAGCGGATAGTGTTTTCCCACGGGGACTTGGGGGCCGTAAACGTGTAGCTCTCTAACTATCGCTGTCTTCTCGTCGACTTCCCAGCGGTGAGCGTGCTCTGACGGTATACGTAGTCTTAGAAAACCATATATCAAATCTACATCATCGACGAATGAGAGGAATATTTCGATACCCATGCTGGCTTCGTAAATTATCTTCTCCATTTTAAGAGCTCCTGAAGGCTTTACGCCAGTTTTCAATAGGTAATGCCCTACTTCACGGCATCTTATACAGCTACACTTCATTCCTCTTTTCTTCATGTACTCCTGTACTACTTGCCTTAAATTGCCGATTTTAGGGCCGTCAACTATGTGGTGTAGGGGGAGGTCTCTCTGAACCCTCATTATCCTAACATATCTAGGCACCAACGCTTTCATTTTAGCTATTAACTCAATCCAAGTATCCCTATCGTAGGATTTGTAAAATCCCTTTTTCCACATTTCATAGAGTCGAGTTCCCGGAATAACTAAAGTCGGGTATATCTTTAACATATCCGGTCTGTAGTCAGGGTTTTCGAATATTTCCTTAAACATCTCCAAGTCTCTATCAGGATCTGAGCCAGGCAATCCGGGCATTATATGGTAGACCACTTTATAGCCCGCATCCTTCAGTATTCGAGTAGCCTCTACCGTGTCTTTTACTGAATGCCCTCGCTCTACGCGCTCTAAAATATCATCATAGATAACCTGTACCCCTAATTCCACCCTAGTCGCTCCGAGGTGGAGAAACCAGTCTACATGTTCCTCTTTAGCCCAATCTGGTCTAGTTTCTAAAGTCAAGCCTACACACCTTATCTTCGCTTTCTCGTTTTTCAATTGGGCTCTCTTCAGAGATGGTTCTCCCGATTTCTCCCTCGGAAATCTATTCATAGCCTCTAGGGCATTTGCTATAAACCATTCTTGGTAGCTTTTAGGCGTGGCTGGGAAAGTTCCGCCCATCACTATTAACTCGATCTTGGAGGGCTCGTGGCCCATGGCTTTATACTGTAAAAGCCGCCCTCTGACCTGCTCGTAGGGGTCGAAGTTGTATTGTAAAGCTCTCATAACAGCGGGGGAGTCTTCGAGGTAGCTTTGAGGAGTACCGATTTCCACTCCACCTGGACAATATATACAACGTCCGTGCGGGCAGGGATATGGCTCGCTCATTATAGCCACGACTGTAACTCCTGATATCATCCTAACCGGCTTTTTCATTCTTCTAGCCAACGTCATTTTTAATAGCCTCGACTACGAAGTTCCTAGCTATTAAACTCTTCTTCGGACTCCAACCATACAACTTCCTCACCTTAAGCTTTCCACAGGCTTTTATTAAATCCCTAAGTTCCTTCTTCGTGAACAAATGGTAAAAACGCTCTACTTTTCGATTTTTAGTTCTCCAAGAAGCGAAGATATCGCCGAATTCAAAACTCCGCCCTGTAATCCAGGCCTTGAACGCGCGAAGCAGGAGACTAGGCTGTAATAGATTCCAAACACTGGCGATCAATAACCCTCCCTCCTTTAAGACCCTGCAGATTTCCTCAATAGCTTTTGATCTCTCAGTATGCAGGGGTATGTGGTGTATAGACGCGATAGCTACCGCATAGTCGAATAAATAGCTTCTGAAAGGAAGAAATCTCATATCTCCTGCTACGCAGTCGATTTGAATGTCTAATTTTTTCCTGCGGACGGTCTTAAGCAAACGCTTAACCATACCTGAAGATATATCTAGAGCTACTACTCTGAAACCCTGCCTAGCTAAGAATAGGGAATGTAATCCGCTTCCGCAACCAGCATCTAGAACAAGCCCGTCTCTCTCCATAACTATGCCTGAGAGAAGCTCTGTCCAGGCTAGTCCCCGCCTATAGGTTTTAGCTATCTCTTCGTATGCCGAGAAGACGTTGTCTCTTAAAACGCGCTCAGCGTCTTTCTTTTCTCGTTTTAACATGATACTCTATAACTTTTATAACGCTATCTAGATTTAACCCTTCCTTAGCTGAGATAAACAATACTTCCTTCCCCTTTAACAGTTTTCGCGCGACCTTATTCATTCTCTCTACGTGTTCGCTAGAAGCTATATCGGCTTTATTCGCAACATATACAAAGGGAATACCCTTGAAACTTTCTAGAATTTCGCGTAGAACCCTGATTTGATAGTCTAGTGTAAAGCCGCAAGTTTCTGTAGGATCGAATATGAATATTATCAAATCCGCTACGTATTGAAGAGCTAATATGGCTTGAAGCTCTATTTTATTCCTCTCTGAGAGGGGGCGGTCCAGCAAGCCTGGAGTATCTAAAACCTGAACAACCGTAGAGTCTATGGTCATATGACCGACAGTGATGGATTTAGTAGTGAAGGGGTACTCCCTAATCTCAGGCTTAGCCCTAGTTATAGCCTTGACTAGCGAAGACTTGCCCACGTTCGGAGGTCCCGCCACGACTACCGAGTATATATTCGGGTCTACCTCTGGCAGTTTAAGGATTTTTATCTGAGCGGCCCTAACGATCTTAAAGTCTCGGTCTAAGTCTTTGAGTATCGAGTTGAGCCTCCCAAAGTAAGTCTTCCTGTACTTGACTATGCTAGCTTTGTCTCCAGCCTTCCTTATAGCCGATATGCTTTCCCTAGCTATCCTATTGATTATAAAGGTTGCCCCGTATATCTTACTTAGGCTCTTTTTTAGAGAATCTAGGTCCATGATTACTTGGAATAATTCTCGATAGAAGGGGTGTAATTCTTTCACGAAAGGAGTCGTGAGAACTATCTTTTTTAACCGAGATATTACGTAGTTGTTGGCTACTTTAATTTTCCTAATTTCCACTTTTTTAATATAAAAGAGTTTCCTCCTAAGTACAACTCCGCTCCCCGCTTTCTTAGCTCTCTTAACAGCGGCTTCAAATATCTCTTCATAGTTTCGAGGAGCTAAAACCATTTTCCGCGCTGTTCGAGATAAGCTTTTGTTCAATTTGATCAACCGTCTTTAATATATTATCTCTAAGGTTTAAAACCGTTAAACTTCATCTTTAATAACTTCAAGGACTATAGCCGGGCAGATTTTAGTGACCCCTTTCATTTTGCCTATCTCGTCTATAAACGTAGCTAATTCCTCGTTGTCCCTAGCAATAATCGTTGCCATTACCATATGGTCTCCTGTAGAGAGAGCTACGTACTTCACGTTTTCCCTTTCGGCCAACTTCTTAGCGACTTCGAGCAACACACTAGATTCTACATCTAAACCGACTATAGCCAACCCCCTATACCCCAGTTTGGAATAATCAACTTTAATAGTATAGCCGCGTATAACGCCCGTATCCTCCATTTTCTTTATCCGTTTTTTGATAGCAACATCGCTTATGCCTAGTATGTTTGACATTTTTAATATGGGGATACGGGCATTCTTCTTAAGTATATCAATTATCTTAAGATCAGTAGCATCTAATGTCGCCAAATTTCATGCACCTAGGTCATGAAAATTACATGGCATTATAAATAATTTTATACATTGTCAAAATTCATAGTTTAATTGTTAAAATCTTAGAAGTTGATATATAGAAGCGAGTGGTGCGGGGGCCGGGATTCGAACCCGGGCAGGGCTTCCCCAGCGGAGCTTACTGGCCTTAAGCTCTCAGTCCGCCCCCTTTGACCTAGCTCGGGCACCCCCGCTCAGTTTGATTATACCTCTAAGAGAATATAAGCTTTTTCTGATCGAAGAGGATGCATACTTAAACTAAAGGGTTACATTGGTGGGCGTAGAGGACAAAAGAAGAATGCGCCGGCCGGGATTCGAACCCGGGATTCGCCCGAGCCATTTTGTGGCTCGTTCAGCGGCGTGGATTCGGCAAGGTTAGGCCGCCATCCTACCAGGCTAGACTACCGGCGCCAGGTTATTTATTTATTCTATAGTTTTTAAATGTTGCTTTGCTCCATACCGATCGCTGGCGAGAGCATTCTATTAGAGTTATCATATTAGGCCCCGGTGGTTTAGTGGACGTAATCATCTATGCAAATCAACAGAGCACCGAAACCGGAAGTTAAAATTGCAGAAGCCGAATAAAGCCTAAAACTAGCTCTCTTAAAAATTAAAAAACGCGAGGAAATGCTAAACCTGCTCCTAAACATAGAAGAAATATCCAAGAACAGAGTCAGATACCGTAGTGAGAGGCAGAAATATCTGCACTTGCGCCTATATACTCGAAAAATCTAAACTTTACAAAAATCCTCTAGTATTAACACATAAAGAGCTAAGCCAGCCATAAAAACTGCACACTTTGCTTTTACGAAAACGAAAAAAGAAAGTAAGCTCAATTCCATACGATACCAAATATATCGAAAACAACTTCTCGGCCCGAACGAAAAGTTCATGCCGGGGCCGGGATTCGAACCCGGGATGACCGGATATCTTATCTGGGCCCTCAGCCTCAGGATTATGAGTCCGGCGCCCTTACCAGGCTAGGCGACCCCGGCTCTATTTTAAATGATTTCCTGTTGAATTTAAATTCTTCGCTGTAATGCCTAACAGATTTGCGATGAGTTCCAGTATCTGAGACGGTGCTATTACATGGCAGCGTGGACATAAGCCACTAATGTGTTGAGTGAAAAATATAAGAGAGTTTTGTTGTATGTTCCATAGCCCCGGTAGCTTAGTGGTAGAGCGGCGGCCTCGTATACCTTGTCGAGAAAGCCGCAGGTCGCGGGTTCAAATCCCGCCCGGGGCTTTTCATCGGCTTCGTTTCGGCTTTCTTAATAGACTCCATTCAAGACTTCAATTCACCTTCAGTGAATAGAAACTTACTGTCAACTTTCTTTTCGGTTTTTAAGCATTTACTTCTTTAAATCCAGTTGGAAATGATAGCAAAATATAATAATTGCCTAGTCTTATGAGGATATGGTGTAAAATTGAGCAAGAAAGTAATTCCTAGGTCTAAACTCATCGGCATGCAGGTGTATAACCCCGATGCAACGCTAGTGGGCACTATAAAAGATGTAGGTCTCATCCCTGGAGAAACAGGGAAAATAGTTTTGATAGTTACGACTAAATACCAGCGAGATATAGAGATTGAATGGTCTAGTGTAGCTGAAGTTGGAGATATAGTCTTGCTGGCAGAAAAGGTAGAAATCACTCCTCCAACAGCTCCCGCCGAGGCACCGGCGGTTGAGACCAAGATATGTCCTACATGTGGACAGCCAGCTACTTGGATAGAACAATATAAACGTTGGTACTGCTATAATTGTAAAAAATACTTATAGTTATTTTTTCTTAAACTTTACCTTGAACAATGAGTAATGTGGCGAAGCGTTATCCCCCTGAAAGAGAGGAAGGTAAAGTAGAGTATAAGTATAAGCTAGCCATTGAGAAGTCGCAAAAAATAGAGCGCTTGATTTCGCAGATGAAGTACCGGTTGGCGGAAGGTGGAGGTGAAGCTTTTTATATACTGGGTGTCGCAGATAACGGCGAGCCTATAGGCTTAAGTGATGAAGAGCTTAGGAAAAGTCTTAGTATTTTGAAACGTGTAGCTTCTGGAGTAGGTGCTTCTATCCAAATTTTGAGAGAGACTCGGGGACGTAGAGGGAAGATAGTAGAAGTATTAGTAAGGCGTAACCGTGAAGATTCTCCGCCGGTATACGTGGTAGTTACGGCATTAGGGAACGTTGACGCCGGAAAAAGCACGTTAGTCGGCGTGCTATGTACAGGTAGCCTAGACGATGGAAACGGCTTAGCGATGAAAAAAGTAGCTAGGTTTTTACACGAGATAGAGTCAGGTAGGACTTCGTCCGTGTCTACTCAGTATTTAGGCTTCGGCAAGGATGGCAAAGTAGTAAACTATGACCTGCCGCATCCTTTAGACGAGGCGGAGATATACCTACGCTCCGAGAAAATAATAGCTCTTGTAGACCTGGGAGGTCACGAGAGGTATTTAAGGACCACTCTACGGGGCGTTATGTCCAGAAGACCCGATTACGCCATGCTCGTCGTAGCAGCTAATGCCGGCCTCTCTAAGATGGGGAGGGAGCACTTAGGCGTGTGTGTAGTCCTTAGAATTCCTATATTCGTAGTTGTAACTAAAATAGATATGGTACCTCGGGAGGTTCTTGAAGCTACTATAGACGAGATCTATCAAGTCTTAAAAATGCCTGGAGTAAGCAAGTTACCGTTGATCGTCAGGGATCTAGACGACATAGCAGTAGCTGTTCATCATATGACAAGCGGCCGCGTAGCTCCTATATTCTTAGTATCAAACGTTACCGGTGATGGATTAGAGAATTTGAAGACTTTTCTGAATTTTCTACCTCCTAGAATGGATTGGCACAGTCAAGCCAGCAAGCCTTTCCTAATGTATGTCGAGGATATCTTTAATGTAAAGGGCGTAGGCCCTGTGGTGGGCGGGATTATTAGGGAGGGCAGTGTCGCCGTGGACGATATAGTCCAACTGGGCCCGTTTAAAGACGGAAGTTGGCGGCTCGTCAGAGTACGCTCTATACAAGTTAATAGAGTAAACGTCAGTCGCGCTATAGCTGGCCAAGACGCCACCCTAGCCATTTCTAACGTTAAGTACGATGAACTTGAGAAAGGTATGGTTGTACTGGATAGAAGTTTAGAAGCTAGAAGTATTAGAAGAATTAAAGCCAGGATTACGGTGCTTAAGCATCCCACAACTATACATAAGGGATATCAAGCAGTTCTCCATTTAGAGTCCATAAGAAGCACTGTAACTTTTAATAAAATGGAGAAAGAGCCTATGCGAACAGGCGACACCGGGGAAGTAGAACTGGTCTTTAACTACCACCCGTGGTACCTTAAGGTGGGAGATGTATTCGTGCTTAGAGAAGCGAGAACGCGAGCTATAGGAAGAGTCTTGGAAATCGCTTAATGAACATAAATAAGAGCTCTGGCAAACATAATAGTTTATATAGACCTGTTCTATGAAAAAAGCGGCGGCGTGTATGGCGAAGAGGATTATCGTAATTGCCTTTATAGCGCTATTAACTCTTTCGCTAAGCCACTACGACGTTTCAGCCGCAGTCTTAGCGAAAATAAAGGTCGAAAAGGAAGTAACCTTTAGGCAGGGATACATTGTAGTGAATACGCTCGTTGAAGTTTTAAATGGAGACTCGGATATTTGGTCGTTTAAACTGCCGTCAGACTATAGAGAGAAGTTAATCTATGTTGCCGCAATTATAGGCGGAGAAATAGTTCCCGTAAAAGTGGCGTGGAATAGCTTTATAGTAACGTTCTCCAAGCCCTATCCTAAGTTCAAGATAATAGAGATTTACAAATTGGATATGAAATTTGAAGAAAGAACTGTGAAAATAAGCTTTCCGCTAATAATAACGCCAAGAGAAGCTATAGGAGACGCTTATATAAGGGTAAAAACCCCCGTTAAAGACTACGCAATTGAATCGCCAGCATACCTCAACAAAACAGATGTAGGAGCAGTAGCTAATCTAACTCTAGCCTCCCCAGGTGAGACCGATATAGTATCCTTAACCTTTTATCAAGTAGATTTGGCGTGGTTCTCGATTCCAAAGCTAAACCGCACCGTGATTATAGAATCTACCGACGAAGCCACATTCATAGACGAATATATTATAGCGAATGGTGTAGGCGGTAGACTAGAATACGTGAACCTAGAGCTCCCCCTAAACGCCACTATAAAAAGACTAGAGGGCTTTATAGGACCCTATACGGGCAGAGGCGGGGATGGCGCATTTCACACTTGGAAAGAAGATAACAAAACTATGGTGTCGATTAGTCTTAGGTCTCCCTTATTGAGGAGAGGAGAGAAAGAGTATCTTAAAGTCGTTTATTCAGTGCCGATTAAAACTGAGGACAATATTCTGGAAATCCCCGCTTATCACTCCTCCGGATTGCTTATAGAAAACTACGAGATAGTGATTAAAATAACCGGCGATGGTGAACTAGTAGATTTAACGCCTAGGTTCGTCAAGTTTGTAGAAGATTATAAGGTGATAGGTCTCCAGCATAAAGGAGTCCTCCTAGACGATATCCCCTCCGGAAATCCCTACGTGAAATTAAAAGTTTCTCTAAATCTAAGCGTAAAGATGAGACCTTATATAATACTGGGGGCTTTCTCTCTAATATTAGCTCTTATAGCTGTAGCTTTTGTACAGAGAGCAAGAGCCGTAAAGATCGAGGCTAAAAAAGCGGTTAAGATCGAGGCTCCGGAAGAGTTAGTAAAAGAACTCAGGGATCTATATGTGGAAAAAACCAGGCTTTATGAAGCTTTAGTAGAGGCAAAGGTCGGTAAGTTAACCGCTAAGATATCCAGACAGGTATATAGACAAAAAGTAGCGAGAATAAGCAGTAAACGTAAAAACTTGGATCGGAGAATCGCAGAGTTGAAGAATAAAATAGGGAAAGTCCCGCTCCTAGAAGAAGTTGAAAAAATATTCCATGAAATTGAGATGGAGATGGGGAAGTTTGAAGACATAAACACAAGGTATAGGAGAGGGGAAATGAGCAAAAGAGCCTTCAAGGAGGAAATCGAAAACTTGAAGGAAAAAATTGAGAGGAAAACCTCTAAAATCCACAGTAGGCTATCGGCACTGGAGATAGAGTAAAGTGCATGAAAAAGCCGCTTAAAGCTCGCTTTAAAAGTTTAGGATTTTCCTATTTATTAATATTTTTAAAAATCTGAATTGAAGGAGATAGCCCGGCCGGGATTCGAACCCGGGATCACGGGGTTTCTCCCAGTTTAGGCCTCCTGAATCTTCCAGAGCCCCGTATGCTTGGCCGCTACACCACCGGGCTCTAGGTGATAACTTATTGCTGGTTTATTTAAACATAACGGATTTGGATGGGCAAGCTTATTATACCGTTAAGTTTGTTACTCTCTGGGGGTCTAGGTTGAGAAAGCCTTTAGTCGTTTTGCTATTTCTACTGTTAATATTGCCTATAACGTCTTCTCCATGCCTTGTGGAGAGCTTACCCAGCGCTAAGCTAGTTTACTACATCAACGTGAAGGAAAACGCGAATGCTACCATAACTATAGTTTTCGAAGCTAAGGGCTCTGGTGTAGGCTTCATAGGGCTCCCCCTCTTCGAAGAGTATAAGGTTAGCGTGCATGAAGGAGAGATAAAGTGGCTCGATTTTAAGCCTGTGAGCGTTTTCTATACCAACGCTTCTTTCAGCTTTAGAGGTAAAAATATCCGAATGGTCATAACCTACAATTTCCCTTATGCCACTCTTATTGCAGAAGATAAAGCTTGGTTTATGAGCCCTTACATTCTTGCTTCCTCATCCTTTGAGGTTTTCGTGGAGGTAGAGCTATATGGCCTAGATCCCTCTAGAAAGGTAAGGTTTTGGCCTTACGAGCCCCTAAAGCAGCATGGGAATAAGTTTACCTTCGCGATATTAAACCCCGTTTCAGACAATAGAGTGATAATAGAATATAAGCTGTCTGAAAAGGTTCCTAACGTCGACTATAGGAAAGCTATCGGAGAATCGGAAGTTGTAGTGAGAGTTGCTAAATACTATAGGCACATAGCTGATAAGGTATTCTATGTACTGGAAAAAACCTACGAGGAGCTAGAGTACGTCTTCGGCGAACTGCCAGATAAGCTTGAATTCGAATTTTACCTTCCAGAACTTAATGATTTATCAGCTTTAGGCTACGTAAAGGAGAGAACTATAGAGATGGGCGTCGAAGGTCCTATATACTTAAACTTAGCCCTTATAAGGTTTAAAGAAGGCTTTTTGGAAGAGACGGTGATCCACGAGTGTGTACATGTAGTTCTAGGACTTATTGGCGTATCGTCTAACAGAGAAATAAGATGGTTTCACGAGGGGATGGCGGAGTACGTAGCCATAAAGGTTTGTAGCGTAGCCGGGATAAACGTGACTGATTTCATTAAGATGCATAGGGAAGGCGCTAGGGAGGCTTTAAAGCTGTACGGTGGCGATCTCTCCTTTATAATATACTGGGAGTATAGTACTCCTATGGCTCGGCTCTATTATTCAGCGGCATTTTATATAATGAATAAGACTGCCGAAGAGAACGGCGGACTCGTTTATGTTAAAAAACTCGTGAGAGAGATCGAGAAACAGGGAGGAGCTGATAGTAACGAGGAAGTCATTCAAGCTATGAGCAAAGCGGCTGGCAAGGATTTAAGGAGACAGTTTAGAAAATGGGGGTTCCCAGTAACCGTTCAGGATGAAAATGGAGGAGAAGACTTAGGCAATAATGAAAGCAAAGAAAAGCAGTTGATAAAAGCGCTATGGGAAACTATAAAGCTATTAGTAATCATGGTGGTGATAGCCGTAATAGTGTTAGCAACGATATTAGGTTTTATCATCTATTGGTTCCTCAAGAGAAGAAGAGGATTATTATATTCTCTAAGATATTTTCACAAGTTTTCTGAGATAGAGCAAGTGTACAGCTAGCAGTACGAAAAACAAAATTACCGCTACTAGTGTCAATAAAATTCCGTGCTCACCCCATGCACCTACTATGGGTATAGGCCCAATTACAATTATAACCGACCCACTAGTAGCTGGTTCACGAATAGCACAGAATATCATAGCTATAGAGCCCATTAGGATAAGCAGGAAACCCGCTATAAAAAGTACAAAGGCTAGACGCTCCACTTTCCTACCACCCACCCATGGACGTTATTAAAATAAAAAACATGAAAAATGCCAGAGCCACTATGGTTAATATTACGGCCCACTTTACGCTTTCTTTATCGCTTCCGATTATTATCGGTATAGGCCCTATAAGTATAACTCCCGCTCCTCTTACTTCAGCTGCTCCGCGAAAAAGGGCGCTTAACACTAATATCATTATCGAAATCACTACTAGTACTATCCCTGCTAAGATTAGCACTAGCCCTATATTCATGACCGCCACCCCTAACTTGGATACAAAAGCTTAAGCTAAAAACTTTACTAGGGATAAGGTCACAGCTAACGAGAGCGAAATTATAGCTATAGAAAGAGAAGTAAAGCTTACCAAGTAGAAAGCCCCAAGGATGTTATACGCGATGTGAGCTATTATTGATGATGCTAGCCCCCATTTTAAGCGTAGCTCTTGGAAAAGGGCTCCCAGGAGCAGGAAAATTGGTAATAGGGGTAAAAGCTTTAGTAGAGAGATAAAAGATATATGAAACAGGGAATAAAGTAGAAGAGTTATTATGTAAGCTCTTCTCCATCCGCCCGAAATTTTTAATTCATCATACAATTTAACTCTGAAATATAGCTCTTCGATTACGCTGGCTAGGATTAATAGGGGGAGAGAGAAAAAGCGGGGAGGCCCTAGAACTAATTGTCCGGCTATCCCGAGAGCCATAATGGACAGATATCTAGGCGTTAACCCTGAAAAGAGAGAAGCATATACTAGATCTAAACCGGATAGTTTAGAACCTAAATAGCTAGTTTCCTTTTCCAAAAATAAGGAGACATAGAGCGCTAGAGTTATATATGACATTAGAACACCGCCGGGAAAAGCTTCCCTAATGATTATTGAGAAAATGTATACTAGTAATGTGTAAAAAAGATGTTTTCTCCCTTGGATCCCTTTTTTATTTTTTTTTCTTTTAAGAGGAACATATCCTCTAGGAAAACGTTATATATTTGACATATGTATCTTGTCCTACCGTCCTAGCAGGAGGGGTTTAACTTGGGTCGGCGGAAATCCAAATTGACGATAGAACGCGCAAAAAGAGTATACCAGATTTTAGTAGAAAAAAAAGACGGTCTTCCAACGCCTAAGCTATTTAATATAGTTCTCAAAGAGGGCATAATAAGGGAGTACTCGACTCTATACCAGATCTTGAAAATGTTAAAGGAGAAAGGAGTAGTAGAGCAGAGAAGCGAGAAAGGGCTAGCTAGGTGGGAGGTCATAAAAATAGTTGATTTGCCGACCTTAGAGAAAATCATAACTACATGATTTTAATAATCCCCATTCTTGCAATTTCCGAATGTTAGATATAAAGTTAAGTTAGTCTCAATTTCCCCGCGTTCTATTCTATAACTCAATTTAAATATCTAAGAGTAAATGCTAAAATAGGTGTCATGTCTCACTACTACTCTATAGAGCCTACGCACAGCAAAAAAACCTATAAAATATCGGTCACCCTTAGAGGTTTTAACATAACCCTATTCACTTCTAGCGGCGTTTTTTCAGCTAGACGGATAGATCCCGGTACTGCTCTTCTAGCTGAGACCATGATAGTAAAGGACGGATGGCGAGTACTAGATCTGGGCTGCGGTTACGGCGTGTTAGGCATAATAGCTGCCAAATTAACGCCTAATGGTTTCGTGTATATGGTGGATATCAACAAACAAGCCGTGAGGCTTGCCAGGTTAAACGCCAGGCTGAACGGCGTGAGAAACGTAAAGGTTTTGTGGGGAGATTTATTTGAGCCATTTGTAAACGAGAAATTTAACACTATAATTTCAAATCCTCCGCAAGCAGCTGGCTACAGGGTATTAGGTAGAATTGTAAAGGAATCACTGGAGCACTTAGAGAAGGGAGGGCTGTTACAGCTAGTTGCTAAGCATAGAAAAGGAGGTGCTAGGTTATGCAAGCTTATGGAGGAGTGTTTTTGCAATGTTGAAACAATAGCTAAAAAGGGTGGGTATCGAGTCTATGTTTCTAAACGGCAATAAATAATATTAACGCGCTTGACATTTTTTAACTTCGGTGTCTAGATGGAAGATATACTTAGGGAGACGTTTGAAGCTTTAAAGCGGATAGAGATGGAGTTAAACAAGATTTTTAGAGATATAGCCTCTAAGTACCCGTCTATAAGCTTCCCCGCCGGCGTCTATGAGCCGCTGGTAGATATTGAGGAAAGAGAAAACGAGTACGTAGTTTACCTGGACGTGCCTGGGTTCAAGAAAGAGGACCTTAAAATCACGGTAGGAGATAATTACGTTGAGGTTTATGCTGAGAAGAGCGAAGAGGAAAAGCAGGAGATTAAGGACAGGAAGTATATAATAAGACAACGCTTCTACGAAAGTATAAAGAAGAGGATTGAACTGCCCTCAGCTATAAAGCCGGAGGAGGCGCGGGCCAGTTTAACCAATGGAGTACTAACTATCTACCTACCAAAACGCGTGGTGAGCAGAGAAGTAACCATAGAATTGTAAATCGATAAATGGGCTCCTTTAAAGACAAAAAAGTAAAAGTCGGAGTTATCGGAGGTACTTTTTCTCTACTACATAGTGGGCATAAATATCTGATTAGAAGAGCTCTAAAAGTCACTGATAAACTGATTATAGGGGTAACTTCCGATACTTTCGTAAGAAAGATGGATAAAAAACACCCCGTCGAGAATTTTTCTACACGCGTAGAGAATCTCAGAAAATTCCTCCAAAATGAAGGAGTTTTAGATAGGTGCACGATTGTGGAGATAAATGACTTCATGGGTCCGGCCGGTAGCCGGGAAGATATAGACCTCATCGTGGTTACAGACGAGACTTTACAAGGAGCTCTCGAGATAAACGAGTATAGAGTGAGGCACGGGCTTAATCCTTTAATTATAATAGTAATAGAGGCTTTGCTCGATGACAAGAAACTACCCATCTCAAGTACTCGGCTCTGGCTGAAAGGCAACCTTCCTCTTGAAGATAAGGGCGCTAACATAGTACCAAGCGGCAATCCAGAAGGCAAAAAGAAGCAGTCCGATAACAGATCGTTCTAAGCTACTCTTCAAATTCATAACGAACTTATCTATAATCAGTAGTAGTAATATCAGGAGAGACCAAAAAGTTAGGATAAGACCGCACACCGCTAACGTTGATTTCTTTACGTTCATACAGGTTCCCCATTCTAAATCTTAACTTTCAGAAGAAGCGCTGAGATTATGGCTAAGAAAGCTGAGAACATCTGAATATATGTAAAAGTCTTTATAAGCTCTTTTTCATAACCGTCTCCTCCGAATAGGAGTATTAACCTTGTCAGCGTTATCGGTGCGTTAGGGCTTTTAGATGCCCTCATTCTATAATCTGGCAGCATAAGGGTGGGTTTATCCTTTATATTCCTGTGCTCTACAAAACCTTTTATCGACGATACTATATAAAAAGCGTTTAAAATCTGAGGCATTAAAGCCACTAAGGCGATGAATTCCATTTTTGAAAGTACCGCTACAGCGCCTAAAACCCCTCCGACTAACAGTCCGCCACAGTCTCCGGCGAATATTCTCGAAGGATACTTATTGTAAGGCAGAAAACCTAAAATAGAACCTATAAGCGCGGCTAGCAGTATCAACCCTAGTTTATTACCTATGAGAATAGCTGAAACAAAAAGAGAAGAAGCTGCTATAGCGCTAGTAATAGTCATTAAGCCGTTTAATATGTCGATCATGTTTATGGCGTTTGCAGGTCCCGCTATAGCGAGAGGAAGAAGCAACCAGTATATTATCGTAAGCCTTAAAGTTCCTATGAGAGGGACCCGAGGCCTATACCTGATCCAGAGACCCGTCTCCTCTGGGTAGAGAAGACCGGCTATAACCGTAGGTATTATTGCTAGAACAGTTAAACCCATCTTCACCTTCCCCTTCAAAACTACTAAATCGTCAATAAATCCTATAGCAACCAGTATCGTTGCCGTCAACATTATGATTATTATTTGTATTGTATACTCTCTGCAGAGGAAAAGAGCCAAAGTCAAAGAAGAGAGCAAGCCGGCATATATGGCTAAACCGCCTAAGGTGGGGATTAAAGGTTCGCCCGGTTTGTGTATGTCGGGCCTTAATATTCTCTTTTTATTAGCTATTTTTGCCACAATGGGGGTTAGGAGGTAAGTTGCCGCAAATCCAGCGCTGAATACTAGAACTTGTTTAAACACATTTTTCCCTCTTCAGGTCTCTAACATATAAGTATATTAGGGGAAGAATTATGGTAGCATCGCCGTAGATCGTCTCCCGCATGGCGCTCGGCTTAACCTTGCCCCAGCTAATAGCTTCTCTAAGTCTAGCTCCGCTTAAACTACCATCCCATTCTACGGCCGTTGTTATATACACGGCGTAATCTAATCCTCCTTTGAACTGCGCCCACCAGATAACGTGATGTTTGCTTATGCCTCCACCGACGATAACAGCTCCTAGCTTCTCCCCTGAAAAAACGAGCTCAGAAATATTCTCCATATCTTTGAGAAAGTTTAGATGAATTCTTTTCCCTCCTTTTCTAAGTCGCTGTTTCTGGTTGAAAGTGTAGATAGCCGTTCCGAAAGCCGAGTCTAAGAGTCCTGGAGAGAACACGGGAACACCGGCCTTATAGGCCGCTCTTAAAAATGAATTCTCATCTTCAATACGCTTTCCGAATTCCCTCAGTAATTCGCTAGGACTCCACTCAATTTTTTCCTCAATTAACTCGTCTAGAATTTTATGGACCTCTTTTTCTATAATTTCGCCGTAATTTTCAAAAGGTATTAAAACGCTCCCTAGCCGGTGTATGCCTAACTCCTTAAGTCGTGCATCGTCATAATCAAAATCGCCCGCGTAGTATGTACCGCCGAAGCTTCTAGCTATATCGTGGTCTATGCTACCACCAGTGGTCACCACAGCATCGACGAACCCCCTCTCTATAATGTCGGCGAAGAGGGATCTTAAGCCAGTAGCCACGAGGTTCGCTGTAAAGCTCACGAAGATCATGCACTTCTCATCTTTAAGCATCCTCTCGATTATCTTAGCTGAACGGTGTATTCTAGGAGCCATAAACCCTCCTATTGCTCCAAGCTGCTCTACCAAATCTTTAACGGTTTTAATAGAGTCCAGTTTCAAATCTTTAAGAGGATTTTCTAATAGATCCTCACGCAAAGCTCACACCCTATACAGGTAGACTTTATGGCTTCGGTAACCATCGTTTACAGCTTTTACAGCTATGGGCTTCCACCCTACAACTTCGAAATCGTGGGAGACAACTCTAGCTCCCTTTTTAAGCTCTTTTTCTAGCTTTGGACGCAGTTTTTCGTTTACGCTCGTTAAGAGATAGAGCGTGACTACATCGGCGGGAGACACGTTTACGTTGAAGAAATCCCCCTCTATAACTAGAATTTTATCCTTTAACCCCTCTGCTAAAACGTTTTTAACACATCTTTCTATGAGATCCCTCCGTAACTCTATCCCCACAGCTTTAGCTCCAAACTCCTTAGCAGCTATTATGAGGACTCGTCCATCCCCGCACCCTAAATCGAAGACTATCTCGCCGGGCTTTACCTCCGCCAGTTCGAGCATAACTCTTATCACTTCGTGAGGCGTTGGGACGTAGGGGACTAGTATCATTTCGCGCTCCCGCGGGTCGAACTTACCCTAACAACCTTCACCTCATTTATATTTATTGCTTCTGCTAGCGGAATACCTTCCCTAAAGTTTAGTCAGTTCTGGTGTCTCTCTTCACTAGTCCGAAATACCAGCCTTCATCATCTACTCAACATAGAGCAGACGGCATATTTAAACGTGAAGCCATGGATTAGTTTTATAGTCTCTTACGCATAGGTAACGTAGACTTGGTGAAAAAGTGGACGCGAAAAAGGTATACGTAAAAGTGCACAGAGTGGGGAAGGATATAGTAGTGGCTATTTGCGATGAAGACTTGCTAGGTAGAGTTTTAGAGGAAGGAGAGGTTAGATTCGAGATAAAAGAGGATTTCTATCGGGGAGAGTTAATGGACGTCAAAAAAGCGCTCGAAATTATAGAAACAGGTACTATAGTAAACTTGGTTGGCAAGACCATAGTAGGCGCTTTGGCAGAGAGAAACGAAGTCGTCAGGCTTGCTGCTGTAGAGATAGCCGGAGTACCTCACGTACAGCTAGTGATATGAGGTGGGAGTGATGAGGGGTAGATTCTGCCCAGTATGTGGAAGGAAGGTCGATTTTACTATAGAGGGGCTTTGCGTAGAGTGCTATAAGAAAAGCCATCCCATAATTGAACGCCTCCCCGAGGTGAAGGTAACATTGTGTAAAAATTGCTATTCTTATAAACTTGGTGGAAGATGGCACGTGCCTCCCCCAGAAGTGACAAATATTGAAGAGTTAGTACTCTATGTGGCTAAGAGAAAAATCCTCCAAGGTATTAAAAAGGGAAAATACGAAGAAGTCGAGGTGTCCTTGGAAAATGAACGGGAGGGCTATACGGCAGTTCTAGAAATTAAGGGCAAGAGCCATGAGCTAATTCCTAAATCTTACGTCGAGGAGTATAGGATACCGCTCGAAGTAAAATACACTCTATGCCCCGCCTGTATGGACTTAAAGGGAAAAGTTGAGAGAGCAGTAGTTCAAGTTAGGGCAAAAGATAGACAATTAACTCCAGAGGAGTATAAATCCATCAAAGCCGTCATAAACAAGGCTATAGCGAAAATGTCTAAAGAAAGCAGAGAAGCCCTTCCCATCAAGATAAAAGGCGACAAGTATATCGACATCACTTTTTCCTCGCAGAAAGCCGCTAAGCGAGTAGCTTCAGAACTTCAAAAAAGTTTTCCATTTAGACGAAAAGATACACTCAAGGTTATCGGCGTTTCCAGCACGGGGCGTTTGCGAACAAAACTTACCATAAGATTGTTACTCCCCGAGTTTAAAAAAGGAGATATAGTGCGGTTCTCAGGCAAACTATATAAAGTTCTAGATTTTGAAAAAGATAAAGTGAAGCTACTCTCACTTAATAACTATAGAGAATCTAGCTTCTCAACAAGAGAAGTTTTCTTCAGAACTAAAACAGAGGTCTGCGAGGAAGAAGTCGAAAAAGCCCTCGTAGTTTCGATAACTCCGCCCTACATCCAGTTTATGGATTTAAAGAACTACGAGGTTTACGAGGAAAGGTTCAACCAGATACCGCTCTGGGTAAGGGAGGGAGAAGTTGTAGGAATTGTAAAAATAGACGATAAAGCATTTCTCATACCTATTTAACTCCCTCTCCGTAGTACTCCCCTCTATATCCTTCAGGTGTCTTCTGGGAAAGTTTAAAGAAGCAGAGTTGTAGAATTCTACTGTTTCTTCTCAAGGACACGCCATGTTCGTTGAAGACGACAAGTAAGCCGACGCCCCTGCCCACGTATCCGGGGTCCCAGACCGCTGAGAAGATAGTCGCTCCCATTCTCAGAAGCGATGATCGAGGTTTTCCAATAGCAATTAAGTCCAGCGGCATGTGGACTATCTCATTATACTGCACCACGTAACAACCCGGAGGTAGAAAAAACCAGTTATCTTCACCAAACTCTATTTCGGCTCGCTCGGGAAGTACTCTTTCCTCATTAATAAACCCTAACCTGCCAGCGCCCTTAAACCGATACACTTTTCTCAGAGTCAAGTCTATACCAGCTGGTTGTAATTGAAGATCTAGATTGACAAAATCTTTTACTAGTGGAGGCTCTGATTTAATTCTCTCCAGTATTTCATGTTTCGACAATATCACGTTTTAGTTCTAGACGAGGGATATGATAAAGGTAACATATGAAATAGAAATATTTTAGGCTAAAGAATATCAAACCCGGATGGTTTAAATGAAAACTTCAAGTAGGATAAGAGTACTCGAGTACATGATTAGAGAATTTGTGCCTCTAGCTAAAAAATTAGAGCGCAAAGGTAGGAAGATTCTCTACTTAAACATCGGCGACCCCCTTAAATACGACTTCCAAACTCCTGAGCATATAAGGCAGGCCTTAAAAGAGGCTGTAGACGGGGGGCACAACTACTACTCTGGAGCACGCGGCGTGGATGAACTTTTGGAGGCGATAGCAGAGAAAGAACGTAGAGTAAATAAAGTTCCGATAACTCCCGATAGAGTCGTAGTGACAACCGGCGTTTCAGAAGCCATAAACTTTGTAACCGCTGCTCTGGTAGAAGAAGGTGATAAGGTGTTGTTGCCAAGCCCCACATACCCTCTCTACGCCAATTTCACCAAATTCTATGGAGGAATTCCCGTGTTCTACGAACTTGACGAAAAAAGTAAATGGGCGCCCGATCTTCGAGATCTTGAATCCAAAATAGATGAAAAAACAAAAATGCTTGTGGTCATAAACCCTAACAACCCGACTGGCGCCGTATGCGATAGAAAAAACCTAATCGAGCTATTAGATTTAGCTGCCCAACACGAGCTGATAGTAATAAGTGACGAGATATACGATAGGATAGTTTTTGAAGGAGAATTTCATAGCACGGCATCCCTCTCCAAAGACACGGTAGTAATAGGCTTAAACGGTTTTTCGAAAACCTATTTAATGACCGGGTGGAGGCTCGGCTATCTGTACATCCATGACCCGGTTGGCGAGGTAGGCGAGGAAATCTATAAAGCAGTTCTTAAATTAGCCATGAATAGGCTATGCGCCCCTACGCCCATACAAGTAGCGGCCGCAAAAGCCCTAAAAGGTTCTCAAAAACACATAGAGGAGTTTACGCATAAAGTTAAAAAACGGAGAGACGCGGCTATGAAAATTATAGAAGAAAATGAATACCTTTCGGCCGTCAAGCCTCAAGGAGCTTTCTACATATTCCCTAAAGTGAACTGCAAAGGAGATTGGAAAGACGACAGAGAATTCACTCGCAAACTGCTAATGGAAGAAGGAGTACTAATAGTTCCGGGGAGTGGATTCTACGCTCAGGACTTTAACCACTTTAGGACGGTAATACTACCGCCTGAAGACGTGCTTGTAAAGGCATTTGAGAAAATAAGCAATTTCATAAGGAAGCACTGCATTAGCGAAAAACCTTCTTAACCACCGAAATAAGCTTTTTAACTCTCTCGCCCTCTACAGGGTTTTCAGTAACACCTCCCTTTTTAAAATACGTGCCGATTATAGCGCCATCAGCTATAGAAAGAACTTCTTCAACGTTATCTAGATTTACTCCGCTCCCCGCGAAAACGGGCACTTTTCCCGCCGCTTTTTTCGCTTTGTGTAGGAATTCCAGGTCTACCGGACTCCCTGTCTCAGGTCCAGTTATGATAATAGCGTCGGCTAGCCCCCTGTAAACGGCGTTTTTAACAGATTCCTCGACTTCTACATCGGCTAGCGGCTTGCCGTGTTTGACTAAGACATCCGCGAAAATATAGACATCAGCTCCTAAACGGCGCCTATAGTTCAAAAGTTTCCAAGCTACAGGTTCTATGATTCCCTGATCAGTGATTATAGTATCCGTATAGACGTTTACTCTTATAAAATCGCATCTAGTGGCGTAGGCTATAGCCATAGCGCTCAATGCATCGTTTCTAAGAACATTAACTCCAACGGGAACTTCAAAACGTTCAACAATCTTCCTTACTATAATAGTCATCAAAGCAAAACCCTCGCGGGGGATTCTACTCTTAGTAAAAGGTTTATCCCCAAAATTCTCTACTATCAAACCATCTACACCATTTTCTACTAAAAGCCGTGCATCGTTTAAGGCACGGTCGACGACAAAGTCTATCTTACCGCTATACAATGGAGAACCCGGAAGAGGCAACAAATGAACAACTCCAATAATCGGTTTTCCAACATCAAACAATTCTCTTATCATTAATACTCCCAAGCCTATTCTCCCACGCACCTTAAATAAATTAACGAGATAACATGCTCTAAAACTTAGACAGACAAATCAACAGAAACTGAGGGCTCTAAGAAAACCGGAACGAAGAACTTAAATTCCTCAAGTAATAAATTAAACACGCAGGGCCGGGGTGCCCGAGTGGCCAGGGGACGGGCTGCAGTGGAAACGTAGCTACCCGTTTTACCCGGGTTCAAGTCCCGGCCCCGGCTTTGCTTTTTCTGTAAAAGCTTACGAATTTAAGCAGCTATTCACATATATATTGGCATCTTTAAGAAGTATCACTAGTCTCGGTGTAACTTATCAACAGTACGCCTTTAGAGCGGAGTTGTAGGAAATGATTAGAGTATGCTGTTTAGGCCTCGCAAAACTGCATCTACTGCTCTTCTAGTGGTTAAGGTTGAGAGGGGTCATCTATTTTTGTAGATATAAGGGTTTAATTAGCGTTCTTTTGTAAATAGTTGAGGTGAGAGCTTGAGGAAGAAGTACGGGCTTGATGCTTTTCAACTGTTTATTTTCTTAGCCTTAGGAATTGCCTCGCGTTTAGTAGCTGATGCTTTGCACTTTCCTAATTTTACCAGGCGTCGGGCGCTATAGGAGCTGCTTATAATCTTGGCTTGCCTTGGGGGCGTTGGTAGGAGTTTTAACTATAGCCGCTTTAGATGCCCTAATGTATTCGTACAGCGCTACTAGCTTGATGGGGTTTATGATTGGAGTTTGGGTGCCTGGAGCTACAGCTGCGGTGTACGAGTATTCTAGGCGGCGGATACCTCTATCGCTTTCAGTTTTGCTCGCGGCTCTAGTCTACGTCCTTTCTTGGTTTATAACTTACGCTCTTATTTTTACGAGATTTAAGCTTGAAAGCAGTGTTTGGGTAATGTCGCCAGAAGTTTGAGGAGGAGTACGGGTAGAAGCGCCAGAGCTGTGTTGCTAGTCTTTTTAACCGTGCTCTCAATCGCCTCTCTAGCATATTACATGAAGAACGAGCGGGAAGTAGTGGCTTATTTCCCGGAAATGCCCGGCTACTACAAAAGTCACGATAAGATGGATTTGATATGGATTTGGGTGAGAGAAAAAGGGGGTTAATAGCTACTATTATCCTGAGACTGGGTTCGAGCAGTTGAATCACTGAATGTGCGTGGGCATATACTGGTTACAGGGTAAGAGGGATATAGCTGACGTCGGCTTTATTTCTGGATTATTTGTTTATGACTGGAATTTCCGACTTAGATTCCATGGCTACTCGGAGCCGCGCATCTATATCACCCGAGTTTATAATGTTACAGAAACTGAATTCAAAGGCTATAGAGCTTTTACTATGTATGTGGAGATAACTACTAGAGACAACGTCGAGCCCTACGGAGAAGTGAAGCTAATGGGTTTCTTCGCGGCTTTCTACGATGAGAAGTCAGATAGGACGGCTATAGTCTACGCAATGGCTACAAGAGAGAAATACACTGAAATGAAGAGGGACTGCTCGATATAATCAATTTATGGAATTTAAAACCTTAGGTTCAGAACGGAGTCTGCATCACAGCTCAACCGAAACCTCTCTCATCATCTATGAGCTAAATGGTATTGATCCCTTATTAAAGCTAACTTCATTCTCTCACTCGTTAAAACTAGATTTCTTGTGGTCCGCATTGATGCTACTTCATGATTTATATTCCTTAAGATCATGTTAGGCCATTTGGAGTTATAGTTTAGATTTTTACTCGGCTTATTTTAACTAGAAGTAAAGAGTACGAGTTTGAGCAAAGTTTAATAAATGGCGTTGTTTTGTGTGGGGTGGTGATTGGAGTGGCGAAGATACCGTACCTGAGGGAAGAAGTGGAGATACCCGAAGGCGTGGAATTGAGCATTGAAGGAAAGACTGTTAGAGTTAAAGGTCCTTTAGGGGAGCTTGTAAAGGATTTCTCCCACGTGCATAAACTACTGTTGAGCAAAGAGAACAATAAAGTAGTTTTGGAGATGTACTTTGCGGACAAGAAAGGAAGGGCCGTTATCAAGACTATAGCGAGTCACATCAAGAATATGATCGTCGGCGTTACCCGAGGGTATAGATACAAGATGAAGATAGTTTACGCCCATTACCCTATGGAGGTTAAGGTAGACGAGAAGAAGAAACTAGTTATTATAAGAAACTTTATAGGAGAGAAGAGCGATAGGTACGCGCGGATAGAGGAAGGAGTGAAAGTTAAAGTTACGAAAGACGACGTTATAATCGAGGGAATAGACATAGATGCCGTAGGACAAACCGCCGCGAATATACACTTAGCTACACACTTGACCGGCAAGCTTAGGAAAAGCCCTCACGGAAGAGAAGGAGGCCCCGGTATACTTGATGGAATCTATCTCTATGAAAAAGAGCATATCAAATAGGTTTACTTCTTGTAGCGTTTAGGTCTTAAATTTCGGCTCTTGCATCTTCTACAGCGCTCAGCTGACCAGGGGTTTCTAGCCCCGCATTTTCTACATATTTTTACTTTAAAGTTGTGGTCTAATGCTAGTTGTAACTTGAAGGGGTCTCTAATCGGCATTTTGCCACCCCACTCTATTGATTATTCGTGAATATAAATGTTTAGCTTGGGCAAACTCTCTCAGGACCTTAAGTCTTGGTGTTTTTCTAGATAAGTTCTACCGATTTTCTAGCAAGTTTTATGAAACTCCCCTTTTATTTTATAAAGAAATTTATGCTCTTCTCCAGGAATTCCTTCATCTCTCTCGCATTGTGCAGCATATTGTGGTCGTTGTTGAAAAATACATAAATTTTCCTAGGTTTTAACTCTAACAAGTGGTTTACGATATCTTCGAGTTCTTCAAATGTATAGTTATGAAAATACCAATAGGTTCTACCATGGAGTCTGAGATAGATTATGCCGTTAGATGAATATATGGCCTCGCGAATCTCAGGAGAGTCTACGGAAACAAACACCGCCCTCCAGCTTGAAATTAAATCTACTAGGTTCTGGTTAAACCAGGAAGGATGTCTAAATTCTAGAGCTATTTTATCGCTGAGGTTTAGACTTTTCAGGAAATATTCTAGCTTTTCTAGAAAGTTCTCTGTGGGCTTTACGCTAGGCGGGAATTGAAAAAGAAAAAAATCTATTAGATCGACTAGAGGCTGAAAGAGCCTATAGAACTTCCTCCATGTGTCGAGAGAGAGAGGAGAAAGTTTTCTGTAATGGGTTATAGACCTGTGGACTTTTATACTCCACCTGAGTCTAGATCCCACTCTCCTCCACTTTGAGATTTGGGAAGGGTAAGGGAATCTATAGAAGCTCATATTAAGCTCTACGGCGTTCAGCCTCGACTTTCTAGCGTACCACTCTAAGCCGTCAGGGTTCCAGTCGTATACCCAACCCGAAGTACCGACGTAAACTTCCATCATTTTATATATTTCTTACACAATAAAAATAAAGGTGGTTGATTTTGTTTGGATGGAATGGGCGATTACTTAGAGTTAATCTTTCCAAAAGGAAAATAATTATCCAAGAATACGAAGAAAGCTTCGCTTTAGACTACGTGGGCGGGAGAGGTTTTGCAGCTAAAATTCTATGGGACGAAGTACCTGCGGGCGTGGACCCTCTATCCCCTCAAAATAAGCTAATTTTTGCAGCTGGTCCCTTGACTGGAATACCGGGGCCCAGCACGGGGAAGCTAGTGGTAGCCGCTAAGAGCCCATTGACCGGTGGTTACGGCGATGGCAACTTAGGCTCATTAGCTGCGGTGCACTTGAGGAAAGCAGGTTATGATGCGTTGGTGGTTGAGGGGGCTTCTAAGAAACCGATCTATCTATACATTGAGGATAAGGAAGTTGAAGTGCTAAGCGCTGAGGATCTCTGGGGGCTAGATACTTTCACTGTCGAGAGAAAGTTGAGAAAAACTCACGGAGAAAACCTAGGCGTACTGTGCATAGGACCTGCCGGAGAAAACCTAGTTAGGTATGCAACGGTGATTTCTCAAGAAGGTAGGAGCGGGGGGCGGCCGGGCATGGGCGCCGTAATGGGCTCTAAAAAACTCAAAGCAGTGGTTATTAAGGGGACCGGGGATGTGCCGCTAGCGAATCCGGCTGGGTATAGGCGGTTAGCCGCTGAAGCTTATCGAGCTATAAAGGATAAGCCTGGGTATGGATTCTGGAGGAGACAAGGTACAATGGCTGCTCTTCAATGGGCTCAGGAGAGCAGCGTGCTCCCAACTTATAACTTTAGAGAAGGAGTATTCGAGAAAGCCTCGAATATAGACGGGTATGCCATGGAGAAGGTAAAGGTTGGACAGCGAGGCTGTCCTCTGTGCAACGCTACCTGCGGCAATTTAATCAACGACATTGAGGGTGAAATCGCTGAATTAGATTACGAAAACGTAGCTCTTTTAGGGTCTAACATAGGGTTAGGTGACTTGAAGAAAGTAGCTATGTTGAATAGACTCGCTGATATGTACGGAGTGGACACTATAAGCGCAGGGAGCGTTATAGCTTTCACCATGGAGGCTAGTGAAAAAGGCTTGGTTAAGGAGAAGATAGAGTGGGGGGATTTCGAAGCGGCTAAGAGTCTTCTGGAGGATATAGTCTTTAGAAGAGGGTTGGGCGACCTGCTAGCTGAAGGAGTGAAAAGGGTTTCCCAGAAGTTGAAAGGGGAAGACTTTGCTATGCACGTTAAAGGATTGGAGATTACGGGATATGACTGCCATGCAGCGCCGGGTATGGCTTTAGCTTATGGAACTTCGCCTATAGGAGCTCATCACAAAGACGCCTGGATTATATCCTGGGAGATAAAAACTGAAAGGATGGGTTATACTAAAGGGAAAGTGTCTAAGCTCATCGAGTTCCAGAGAATTAGAGGAGGGATGTTCGAGGTATTAACCTCGTGTAGGTTGCCTTGGGTAGAGGTAGGATTCGAGTTGGACTGGTATCCTAAACTGTTTAAGGCTGTTACCGGCCTCGATGTAACTTTGGACCACTTCTTCGAAGTAGCCGATAGAGTTTATAATTTAATAAGAGCCTATTGGATTAGAGAAAAAGGCGGAAATTGGAACAGGCTTATGGATTATCCCCCGAAGAGATGGTTTAAAGAACCTCTTACTAAGGGGCCTTTAGCGGGTGCAAAACTAAACTTAGACAAGTATGACATTATGTTATCGTGGTATTATGAGGCTAGGGGATGGGATGGGAAAGGAATCCCTAGAAAGGAGACTTTGGCTAAACTTAAACTCGATTACGTAATTCCTGAGTTAGAGAAATACGTTAGATTGTCTTGAGTCGGTGTTCTTTCTCTAGGAATAGCCTTAAATACATCTTAAACCACACTTATTTTCGAGCATAACGCTTGGTGTTTGCATGCAACGACGCTACCCGAGAGGGATAAAGGGATTCGCTGTATTTTACGTCAATAAGGACGTCCAAGTAGTTAAGATAGACTTTTTGATAGCTAATATTACGCTCGCCGAATATAAGCCCCGAAATTACATGAGAGAATACCGGAACGCTTTCGACGAGATGACCTACCATCTCGGAGAGGAGTTCTCCGAATTCTTTTACGAAGACGCCGTCTGCTACGTTAAATCTAAGCTCGTGGCGTGCAGGTTTTTCTACTCCCCAGAGAACGACAGAGTCGTATACGTTATGTTCGCTACCCTATACCCCGGCATAATTAGAATTTTATCGAAGAGATTGGAGAAGCTAGGGTGGAAGAAGAAGCTTTTAATAGAATTTACGAGCATAAAGCAGAGAATGAAGTAGCAATTTACATTTTAACATCTCCCCATTAATTAAAGGACAAAAATAAATTTCCGAAACAGTTTTACCGAACTATCCTATGACCGCCTTCTCAAATATAAGCTCTCCCTTCTCGAATCTCTCTAGTCGGAGTGTGTCGATAGATATTGAAGGTTTTCCATAAACTATTAACTCCGCAATTAGCTTCCCCACTATAGGACCCATCATAAAACCATGTCCACTATACCCAGCGGCTATGTAGAAACCTTCAAGTTTTTCCGTCTCTCCTAGAATCGGGTGATGGTCTTTCGTCATGACGTAGTATCCCGCCCATTGTCTTAAAATATTCACATTTTTCAGTACAGGCATAACTTTAACTAGATTCTTAGCGAATACTTCGAGAAAATCCAACCTAGCTTTTAGCGGCTGATTAGGTGGTTCAGGCATATCGATCCTCCCTATAATCCCCCTTCTATCAGTTTGAGTAAAATAGAGTTTGCCTCTGATGACCATAGGCTTAATAAACTCTCGGAAAGATTCAGTTACCATTATGTGATGCCTATAGTTTTCAACCGGTATATCTACTCCGACCATTTTCCCTATATCCCTAGCCCCAGCTCCGGCGGCGTCTACTATTTTTTCCGTCTCTATTTCCCCCCTAGGCGTGATAACTTTTCTAATCTTACCCTTCTCGACAACTATGTCCTTGACCTCCGTAAACATGTAATATTCGACGCCGAGCCTCTTCCCGGCTTCATAGTAGGCGTAAATTGTTTTGAAGAGAGAAGCCTTACCGTCTTTATGACAAAAGGCGGCTATGAAAGCGTCTGGGTTTAGCTGTGGAACTATCTCCAATGCCTCCTCTACGCTTATAATCCTACTCGGTACCCCGTACCTATTTTGTATCTTAACATTCCTTAAACATGGAGAGCCCCTCTTCATCTCTTATCAGCCAAAGATAGCCCGTCTGCCTATATCCTACATCGTAACCTAGTTCTTCGCTGAGCCTCTCCCAAAGTTTTACGCTTTCCTTCATGAGTACTATATGTTCCTTGGTCGTAAATTGTTGCCTAATTCCAGTCCCGCACTTGCCGGTAGAACCGCTGCCTAGATAGCTCTTCTCCACGACTACTACGTCTTCCATGCCTAACTTGGCTAGGTTATAGGCTATGGATAAACCGCTAATTCCTCCACCTATAACTACTACGTTAGCCCTCTTCTTCATCTTCTTCGCCCGCGGCAAAAACTCCTATCGGTAAAGGCGTTATGGGGGGACGTTCAGAAGGATATTCTATTTCATCTATTTTCTTTTTAAGTTCTTTAGCTAGAATTTTCATAATCAAGGGGACACAGACTCTACCCCTGCAAGGACCCATTCCAAAGTTAAGCTTTCTTTTAAAGATTCCATGTCTGTATACCCTTCTCTAATAGCTTTAATCACATCTTCATAAGTAATATCCTCGCAACGGCAGACCACTTTCATTTAAATCACCTTAAAAGCTCTCACATCCATAACCTTATCCTCGTCAACTTCCAAGGTTACCGCATAGGTGTAATTCTTACCCTTAACGATTTTGACTACATTGCCTTTCCCGATCGGCGCGCCTAACCTATCTAATAACACCACTTCATCACCTTTATCTGGGACCGGGAGAAGCTCGTAGGGCACGGTAACTCTGCCTTTACCATCGCTGGAGGATAAGTCAACTAGAAATATCGCTAATCCGGGACAGGCTAGCAGGCAGGATCCACAACCCTTACATTTATCAAAATCTACGATCGGTATCAAGTTTATTTCTTGTTTAGTTATAGCGTTTACCGGACATGCCGCCACACAGGCATCACACGGTATCTCTTGAACACACTCCACTACGACGACCGGTCCTTTCTTCATTCTCTCCCTAGACGGAGCAAGATTTAATTTGTAAAGTTCCTCGACTTTTATCACTCCCGTAGAAAACATATCATCCATTTATCAACACCTTTTCTAATCCTCTCCTAACCTTTTCAAAAACCGGCCCCTTTCTTATCTCCCATAGTTTCTTAATAATTTCTCTCTTTCCTCTAACGCTACACTATTCTCACCTACCACGTTTATGGCAGCCGAAATGCCGGCTATTCCTCCCTCAAGCATTGCAGTCGACGCCTCTTCTATCCCCGAGACATCGCCCGCCACAAAAACGCCCTTAAGAGAAGTTTCTTGGTATCTTGTACGTTTCGGAACTAGTCCTCCAAGCTCCGGCACGTAGGCCATTTCGCAACCGGCCTGAACTAATAGTTGAGAGTAGGGGGTTAAGCCCACGGCTAGGCATATCAGGTCTACCTCAAAATATTTCTCGGTTTCCGGTATTTCGTTGAAGTTTTCATCAAGAGCTATTATAGTAGCACCTTCAACTCTTTCTGTTCCATGGGCGCTTTTAATAGTATGAGAGACGTAAATAGGGACTCCAAGCCTTCTGAGCTTAGCGGCGTGAACGAGGTATCCGCCTATTCTCGGCATAGCCTCTACAATAGCCGCTACTTCTACGCCGGCTTGGATTAGCTGATAAGAGACTATTAAACCGACGTTTCCAGCCCCCACTATTAACGCTTTCTCGCTGGGCTTAACTCCGTAGACGTTCATAAGGGTTTGAGCGGCTCCGGCGCACATAACCCCTGGGAGGTCGTTGTTCTCAAAGATTAAGAATTTTTCAGAAGCTCCCGTGGCCACTACTATTTGTTTTGCCTTTATCTTAAGGAGCCGCTTCTCCTTGGCGTCGTAGGCGCCTGCTAGCTTATCCTCATATATCCCGAAAACAGTGGTATTTGCTAAAAATTCTATATTTTCTCTTATTACTTAAAATTTTAATTAATTTTTTAGCTATTTCAAAACCCCTAACCCCTGAGTATAAGTCTTTAGACCCGAAGAATTTATGAGTTTGTTTTATCAATTGCCCTCCGATCATCGGGTTTTCGTCTATGAGAGTCACCTTCGCTCCATACTTGCTGGCGTAGAGAGCCGCGTAGAGCCCCGCTGGTCCCCCTCCTACAACTAGCACATCAGTATTTAGACTAAGAGACTGCCCCGCTTTAAAGGATGCTATAGCCGGCGGCATGGCTAGGCATTCTTGGCGGCGTACATTCTTCACATATTTGACAGGTATAATACAGGTTCTTGTATTAGGTACTCCGTCTACTTCCATTAAACAGGAAGAACACTTACCTATCATACAGAAGGCTCCGCGCGGCCGCTTCAACACCTTGCTTCTGGAAAAAACTCTCACTCCAGTTGCGTAAAGAGCGGCCAACACGCTTTCGTTTTCGTAGCCTTCTATTGGTTTGCCGTCGAAGTAGAAGATCCTCTTATTACCGCGTTTAAATCTTAGGATTGGATGGTTTTTTATCCTAAAGTCCGACAAACGGCCCTCCCTACGGAGAAAATACCTACTAATCCTTTATTCTCACTCCTAATCTCTTATTTATCTGTTATCTTTTACCATTAAACAGAGAATTCCTAAAATTATATAATAGTATGTAGGGCTATAGATAATATAAAATTTATATATGGCGTTGGCTATATATTCTTTATGGAGTTTTTTAGAAAGATAATATCCAAAATATGGTCTTCTCCTGAGGAAAAAATAGCGAATCTTGCAATAAATCATGCAAATCTTTGTTTTAAAGCGGTAGACGCTTTTACGAGGGCCGTAAAGGAGTATTGTAATGGAGATAGAAAGCTGGCAGAGAAGTATCTGATGGAAGTATACTCATGTGAGGAAGAGGCTGACAGTGTTAGGCGGAAGATAATAGAAGAGCTGGCAAAGGGAGCTTTACCTCCCCTGAATAGAGAGGATTTCGTCAGGTTAGCGGAGAGGATGGATTTGATAGCTGACTGGGCTAAAGAGGCGGCGAGGCTTCTTTCCGTAATTCCCTGTGAAAAATTGCGTCAGGAGCTTGCCGGCGAGTGTTTAGAATTAGTTGATTTAATGTATGAGAGCACTGAGAAGCTTTACAATGCTGTCTCGGCTATGATGACTGATTTTCAGAAGAGCCTGCAACTGGTTCACGAAATAGAGGTTATAGAGGAGAAAGGCGACGATCTCTATATCAAGTGCTTTAGCAGGTTAGAAAGAGCGGAAAGCGGGTGTATTGGAGTACCCGGAATGCTAATAAGTAAGCTCGTAGAATCCTTCGAAAACACTCTTGATGCTTGTGAAGAAGTAGGGGATTTAATAAAGATAATAGTCGTTAGGGCTCTAAGGTGAGCCTATGGAATTCTTGCTCTTAATGAGCTTCGTCCTAGCATTTTACGTAGCTTGGTCCGTGGGAGCGAACGACGAGACTATGGCCGTCTTAGCCGGTAGTGGGTTTACGAGCATATTGGCGGCGTGTATTATTGGAGCTATCATGGATTTCTTAGGGGCTGTGTTATTAGGTTATAAAGTCGAGGAAACTATGGGAGAAAAACTACTAGCCTATAAAATCGATTTGGTAGACACGCTGATAATAGTGGCCGCCGTAGCAACTTGGCTCGTGCTTGCCTCTTATAGAGGATGGCCTGTCTCAACTACCCACTCTGCGGTCGGTGCTGCCATAGGGTTAGGAATATATAAGTGGGGTATAAGCGGGGTGAGGTGGGAGTCGCTGCTTAACGTCGTAGCAGGTTGGGTTATATCCCCTATAATGGGCTTCATAGGAGCCTATGTAACATGTAAAATCTTTGACTTCTTCTTAGCTAAAGGCATTAAGGGGTTAAGGAAGAGCCTGAGAGTCGCCAGGATAGCTTCTCTAACTCTATTGGCGTGGGCATCCTATACTTCCTTCTTCAGGGGGGCGAACGATATAGCAAACGCGACAGCATTCCTCAGCGCCGTCTACGAGAACCCTTTAATGGTTAGACTGATAAGCGGCTTCGGCATGGCTCTAGGGCTCGTGATGCTAGGAAGGAGAGTCGTAAAGTCCGTTGGCGTCGAACTGGTTGAGCTAACTCCGGTTATGGGATTGGCGATACAGATATCGGTTGCGTTGACAGTCTCTATCGGAACGCTCATGGGCTTACCCCTCTCGGGAACCCATATACTTGTCATGGCCGTCGCTGGAATAGGCGTAGCCAAGAGGATATGGATAAACATTAAAGGATTGAAGGAAATATTAGCTACTTGGATTGTAACGTTTCCAGGCGCGGCGGTCTTAGCGGTTCTTTTCGCTCTACTAGTATAGATTTTTAACACTAAGCACTATTTTAAATGATGATTGTAAGTTTGGTCAGGTGTAAGAGCCACTACGACTGTGTCTACAAAAGCTTGGAACAGATCATAAATGAGATAGCGGTCATAAAGACTAAAAACTTCCTTATAAAGCCAAATTTCGTATCGGTGAGAAACAGATACGCGACTACTCACGTGGATGCTATTAAAGCGTTCATAGATTTTGTTTACGATAATATCGGTTCCAGGAAGATCATCGTAGCTGAAGCTCCAGCGGGGGGTAGTCTTGAAGAGGCTCTAGATAATTTCGGCTATAAAATTCTCAAAGAGTATGGGGTTGACTTTATAGATTTAAATGAAGATGATTGCTTCGAGTACCGCGTATATGATAAATACCTTAGACGCGAAGTCGAAGTCAGAATAGCAAAAACCGTATTGAAATATAAAGATTCGATAGTATCTATCTGTAGACCGAAAACACACGATACTGTCGTTGTAACTCTTTCTCTGAAAAATATTGCAGTAGGGATTATAAAACGAGAGGATAAATGGAAGATACATCAGGGTTATGGAGCTATAAACGCTACGATAGCTCGACTCGCCTTGGACTTCCCGCCTAGATTGGCTATAATAGATGGCCACATTGGCATGGAGGGAGATGGTCCGGTCTATGGTATGCCTAAAAAGTGGGGGGTTGGCGTGGCGGGCTTAAACGGCTTCTACGTAGACGTCTTAACAACTTGGATGATGGGGTTCGACCCTAAAAATGTCGGGTATCTCTACGTATTGTCTAAAATGACGAGACATAGCTTAGACGTTAAATCGATAAAAGTTGTTGGAGCAGAACCCGAGGATGTGAAAACTAGCTTTAAACCACACCGAACTTTTAGAGAACAACTCAAATGGAAAAATGAGATAGATTTAACTAAAGTTCTATAACTTCAACTTCTAGGGTCTCTAGGTCCAGAATAGCTAGGGTGGCTTTTCCAGATAAGCCTCCAAACACTTCACCAGGATTTAGCAGTAGGGTTTTCCCTAGCTTCTCTACTACAACTTCGTGTATATGCCCGAAAATTACTATGTCATAGTAGCCGTCTTTGGCTATAGCGCGGGCAAATCTCTTCGTTTCTTCCATTCCTCCCATGCCGTGGAAAACCATTATCTTTTTACCGTCTAACTCTAGCTCGAGAGGTTGAGATTTTAAGTTGAAGCCTAGTGATGACGCTGTTTTTAGGAGGAGGAATACTTCGCCGTCGTTGTTGCCGAAAACTCCATAGAATTTGGCCTTTAGCTTGGAAAATCTCTTTAGTGTAAACGGAGCGATTATATCTCCCGCGTGTACTATTGCGTCTATTTTCTTTCTCTTGAGGATTTCGATGGCTTTTTCCACGTTATTGAGATTATCATGAGTATCCGATAACACGCCCACGAGCACTTCCATCACCGCCCAGTTAATAGAAATATACTTCAACAAGGTTAAATAATGTAAGGTTAATGGTGTAAAAACGGTGTTAGGATGGAGGTTTTTGAGCAAAAACTCCACGTGGACGCTTTACAGATAATTCTGGAGGGTATAAGAGCCGCTGATCCCCGCGAGGCTGTAAAGAAATCATTGAAATTTGAGAATGGTGTGTTGAGAGTTAAGGATAAGGTTTTCGAGCTGGAAGGCAAACTTTACTTAGCTGGCTTCGGAAAAGCTGCCTATAAAATGGCGAAAGCCGCTTTGGAAGAAATTGGAGGAATCGTAGAATATGGAGTAATCTCAATACCTAAAGGCTCTAAAGTGGAAGAAGAATTGGAGAGAACAGAGGTAATCTTCTCGGGACATCCTAAGCCGGATTCCGGAAGTGTAGAAGCTGGGAGAAAGATTCTCGAGTTAGCTCACGAGGCTAAAGAGGGAGATTTAGTTTTAGTTCTCATATCAGGAGGCGGATCCGCGCTCATGGAATATCCCGTTGAAGGAGTTAGCTTAGACGACATAGCGGCTACTTCCACTATGCTGATGAATGCAGGCGCTGATATCTACGAACTTAACACAGTACGTAAACATCTATCTAGAGTCAAGGGGGGGCAGTTGGCTAAGGCTATTTTCCCAGCTAAGACGGTTTCATTGATAATATCCGACGTAGTAGGGGATCGCGTTGACATGATAGCCTCTGGTCCCACAGCGCCCGATCCGACCACGTTTCAAGACGCTTGGTATGTGCTGGAGAAGTATCGTTTGACGGATAAAGTGCCTGAGAGCGTTAAGAGCTACTTGGAGAAGGGAATTAAGGGTGACGTGCCCGAGACCCCTAAAGAAGACGACCCTGTACTCAAGAACGTCTACAATTACATAATAGCTAGCAATATCACATCGCTCAGGAAGATGAGAGATAAGGCCGAGGAAATGGGCTATAATACTCTAATTCTCACCTCGATGATCCAAGGAGAGGCTAGAGAAGTCGGCAAGGTAATAGCTGCTTTGGCTCTAGAGGTAAAAAAGACAGGGAATCCTGTAAAGCCTCCGGCCGTTATCCTAGCCGGAGGCGAGACTACCGTCACCGTTAAGGGCTCTGGCAAAGGTGGCCGCAACCAAGAACTGGCCCTCTCGGCGGCTATACAGATTAAAGGCGTCGACGGCGTGGCTATAGCCTCCGTGGGTAGCGATGGCATAGATGGCCCAACGGATGCCGCTGGCGCGATCGTAGACGGATATACAGTAATCAGAGCCGAGAATCAAGGCCTAAATGCTTTAAAATACCTCGATAATAATGACAGCTATACGTTTTTCAAGAAAATAGGGGGGCTTGTGGAGACAGGCTATACCGGCACCAACGTAAACGACTTTATAGTCGTTATGGTAGCCTAGCCCCTCCTCCTACCGTATCTAGGATAACCCCTTCGCCGCCTATATTCCCTTACACGTTTTTCTGAGATATTATTTTCCTCATTTACCTCTTCTATTTCCTCACTTGAATCTTCTACAGAGCCGTATCTCCCTATGTTAAGCCTCATAGAATTTCGGAAAACTCCAACATAGCAATTCTTTAATACTACAGTCGAACCCTCCCTTTCCCGGATTAAATCTATCTTATCGTCCCACAGCGTCATAAGTACGGTGCCCGTCTCGTCTCCTACTAGAGCTTCAGCTACTCTGTGCAAAGCATCGTCTCGCCTCGAAGTTACTGTCCTCTCCTCGCCAACTGAGAGGACCTTAACCCTTAGATTTACATTTCTAGAATTTGCGGTTAAATTCCCTATTTTTATGAATTGTTCTCCTCTATATCCCATTTACCTACATCCCGTCTGAAGGATGATAAAGAACAACTTAGGGGGTATTTTAACCTTTCTATCAATAAACACTCAAAGTATTTCTAGCTAGCCACATAACCCAAAATCGCATAAAACTTCTATGATTGTCTTACATTTATTTGTCATAAATAGTTAAAAAATGACGTCATGATTTCAGCAAATTAAAGCTACTATCCTATAGCGCTAGACAAGACTGGTGTAATATCTCCGTATTTCTATCAATTGCCGACGGTATCCCCTTTAAAATAGTAGTGAGTGGTGGATTTCGGTGGGAATTTGGGTAGCTTACCAAAAGTAACGAAGGTAGCTCTACAGATAAGAATACCAGCTGATCTAGACCAGAAGTTTAGAGCCAAAGCCGCCGCAAAATACGGCTTGCGCAGAGGAGCTTTAGAAAAAGCTCTCACGGAGGCCATTTTATTGTGGTTAAAAATAGACGAAAAGGGTGGTTAGCGGTATGAAACGCTTATTCATAATTACACTCCTCCTTGTACTAATATCCTTTACATCTAGCACATTCTATGCCTTCCCCAGAGAGCAAGGCTATTACGCCAAAGTGGATTACATAGTCTCGAGCAGGTTCACTATAAACCTAAACTTCCAAGAAAACGATTTAAAGGAAGTTACAGCTCCTCCGCCTCCAGTAGGCTATAAACTGGCTTATATGGAGGTTACAGTCAGCGAAGGATTCCCAGATGATCTGGTAGCTGTGAAATTTGATAGGAAAATGGAGAGCGAAGGAGTTGTAACTTCTTTAGTATCCTTCAGCGGATCTATAAAACTGGCATATGGCGGTAAAGGCAACTTCACCACTCCGGCCGAGCTAAAATGTGTCTATGTGAAGACTGAATGGAAGATTATACCTGAAAATGGTAAGGTGATAGTGAAGGTTGCTCCTCCCGACGAACCCTTCGATCTAGCTAACTTAACAGTTAAAGTTTCAGTCGATAACTACGCGCCCTATATAATCAGCGACGTTATATCGCCAAGCGGAGAGAGTATTTTAACCCCTGAGTTTCAGGAAGCTCTACATCCAGATGCAGTCAGGGTAGACTTGAAAAACTTAGAGCTCAACTTCGAATACGGACTTGAAGAAGGAGAATACGAAATAATATTTAAGTACGGCGACGAGTGCAGACTACCTAACGCGTTCTTAGCCAAGGAAATAGAATTCTACAATGGCACAGTGAATGCTTTCGAAACTAAGACGTTCACCGCGCCAACTTCTAGCGACTGGATGATTGCGGGGTATATAGTAGTACTCTATAGCCTTTACCCCGTTAGCGGCGGAAAGGCGGATATCTACGTAGAGGCAAGCATGGTAGATTACGTGTACTTTGAAGATGAGATAATTAGAATTGAAGGCGTGTCTTACTTAATACCTCCCCTAAACTTCGAGCTATGGGTTAAAGCGTACATAGTGTATGGATCTTGGTTTAAAGT
The DNA here is from genome assembly GCA_964501905.1 of uncultured Thermofilaceae archaeon. Taxonomy (GTDB): domain Archaea; phylum Thermoproteota; class Thermoprotei; order Thermofilales; family B69-G16; genus B69-G16. Next base: position 43,403 of record CAZCTW010000010.1, read on the forward strand.
AATTAGTAGATTTAAAAAACCAGTTAACATACTCTACGCTCCAGTATTAATAAAGGAAGTTGGAGAATGGTCCAAGCAAGGGTTAAGAATTAGGGTTTCAGAGAAAGACGTCGAAGATTCAATGTACGCGTATCTAATAGTCCAACTCCCATCTTATGGTAGAGTAAAGAACATAATAACCCCCAGCGGCGGAGCTCTCGGAGAATATAAAGATAGCTTGCTACCATGGTCTTCAACAGTTAGAGCTATTAGCGTCGCGGACAACCAGGCATATATACAAGTTAAAAACGGCGAAACTCTGGAAACCGGAACCTATATCGTGGAAATAGAGTGGACGCCATTGCGCGTGAGGGCGGTTGACGCTGATGGAAACCCGCTAGAGGGAGCCATCGTCAAACTCGAAGGACCTATAAGCGTTGAGGCTGAAACGGGCGAAGACGGAGTAGCAGAACTTTTAATCTATCGCCCCGGCATGTATAAGCTGAGCATCGAGTATAAATCAGTGCTCGTTGGGAACGCGCAGCTCTATACGATTACAGAAACTACAATGGAAATGAAATGTAGCGTGTTTAACCTCGAGATAGAGACTGTAGACCTTTGGGGCAAAGCGCTTTCCGGCACTGAAGTTGTAATGAAGACTGAAGAAGGAAGAACCATATTCTCAGGCGAGACGAATGAAAATGGCATACTTAAGGTAAATCAGGTACCCGGAGGTAAATACAATATAGAGGCTTACTATAAGCGCGTTAGAACAGATTTTAGCGAAACTATAGACTCTAGTAAAAAAATAAAGTTGAAGCTTGATGTAGCGTTTGAAATACCGTTCCTAGGAGTACCCGTGAGTAAGCTAGAGACTATAACTGCAGCGATTGGCTCCATCGCGCTTGGCTTCGCAGGCTACGCAGCTTCTCGCAGAGGAAGAAAGGTAAAAGAGGAAGACATAGTAGAGCTCGAAACATTTGAATAAAATCCTCTTTTTTAAAAAAATGTCATACGAATATAGAATAAATTGGATTCAATTAAAAAATGAGGAAAAAGAGGATTTTATAAACTATATAGGAGATTTTTTGAAATCTGCCTATAAAGAGGAGGTAGTCTTTTTTGATAAGATAGAATATAACAGCGAGCCTGGCTTGGTACTTCAGCTCCGAGGAAAGGCTCATTTAGAAATACTGGTTGTCGCGTCTAAAACTCCACTTGTTAAAATAGTTTTCCTGGACGAGAATGGCCGGATCGAGATAGCTGAAGCTTTAGCTAGTTTCATAGGCAAAGTGGCGTCGTCGTACCGCAAGAAAAGCACGCTTTACTACGTTTACGTCTATGGGAAAAGTATCCAACCCGCAAAAGTAAAGTCTTTAATTGGCAGACTCGTGGAGGAGGTTTTTCTAAATAATATGGCACTATTTTTTGCCTTCTCCACGATATTATACTCTTTAATATCTCTAGTTTTTGACGGGGGTTATACTCCTTTAGCGTTTATAGCTCTCTTGCTTCCCTTTCAGTTTTTCTCATATAAAATACCAGTCGTTATTGGAGATTGGGAGATTTCCTCGGAGAAAAATCGAGTGCTTATAACCGGTCTCCCTATGCCACTTAAGATCTATAAAAAACTGATAGATAGAATAGTAAAAACAGGTGAAGTTTATAAGTTAAAAGAAGAGATATATAGGCTAATACTTGAAGGAAAGAAATGTTTTGTAAAGGATATAATCCTCAAGTGTTATGATGTGAATTTAAGAAAAGAGGATATAAGAATAAAAGAAGTCAACCTCTTTAGATTAGCTAAGAAAGCATTCTCTAAAATAGGACTACCCCCTCCTAAGATTTACTTGGTAAATTCTCTGGATTTAAACGCTGCCGCGCTAGGCATACATCCTAGCTTTTCCTCCATTATAGTAACCTCAGGATTGCTCATAGAGCTAGAGGAAAACGAAGTCGAAGCGGTATTAGCACATGAAGCAAGCCATATAAAGCACCGAGATACGTTTACCCTATATGTATTAAGCAGCGTGCTGTATTTAATCCAAGCCTACCTCGCATACATAACATTACCGCTTCTTCTAGCTCTCTCACTACGATTGGGAATTATCTGCACTACCTTAACGATATTCTTCTTCATAGCCAAAATCATCGAAGTTAAAGCAGATTTAGACGCCGCTTGGACAAATAACCCTTCGAGCCTGGCATTCGCCTTAGAAAAAATAGCCCCTAAAAGGTCTAAAGTAGAAAAACGTCGCAGATTAAAAGATTGGATTTCTTGGACCTCCCATCCTCCACTCAGCTTTAGGATTTACGTTCTACGCAACTACCCTGCAAATAAACACGGTTGGCTAACCGCCTTAAAACTCTGTATATGCGATCTAGCGAGAAGCATCATATGATCTGTATGATATATATGTATGACATTATTTCATACTGGAATTAGTTGTTACAAAGAGTATTTACTGAATTATTAATTTCAATATCTGGTGTTTCAATGTACTCCAAGATTAAAGAAATCATAAAAATACTCGATTCGGTTATAACGGATGAGAACTTAGACGAGAACGTGAGAAAGAACTTGTTGACGTCGAGAAAATTGTTGACTGAAATTCTCGACGAAATCCTTTGTTTAAGAGGATGTATCAGAGAAATGAGCTATATCTTCGAGGAGACTATGGCTTTGCTGAACATGAACAACGGCAGCGAAAATCATGCTCTGAAGTTTCTTAAAGATAGTATGTATACCGAACTTGATATTAAGTGGAGAGATGAGAAAAAGATAGCAAAGATAGAAAACATCATTGGCTAGATTCTTAAGATCTCCAATCTTAAAGCATTTAAAATAGGCAGTATGCTCTCTCTGTGAAATCTTTTCATGCCCTTCCAATCCAGCAAAGCGTATCTCACAGACCCTCGCGTTCTCTCTACCATTTGCGCCACCATGTCCTCATCAACGTAATCAAGAACGTACTTCGGGGCTATATGCCCAACCAGGATGCCCTTCTCTAGAGATACTTTCGTTATTTTAGGTGCATAGTGAGGGCCGCCAAAGGCTATGCAAACATCCCCCTCCTCCTCTGCAAACGCTGCCTCCATTATTGCAGATGCTACGGCAACTCCGGCTTTTTCATTAGTCCACTCCTCTAATCCGCTACCTATCTCAACGAAGAGAGCGGCGGTTTTCTCTAGATAGGGGCCGTGATGCGTAGCCTCGTAACTGACCTCCCAATCAATTAGGTTCATTTTTTCCCGTTGCTCCACCATTTTTTTCAACGCCAAAAACATAGCTGCGGGAGGCGCTATAGTAAGCTTCCTCGGCCGTCCACCCAACTTTACTTCCTCTGTAAAATTGCCAGGTACATGAGTTAGTAGGGAGGGTAGCTTAGCCGCGGATTCATGACGACTCGCGAATATAAAAGTTTTAAAATCTAATTTTTCCTCTAAGAAATCCGCCTTTACAAGTTCCTCCTCAATAGTTACAAGTACTATATCCTTGAATCTGAAAATTTTATTTCCATAAACTTTTTCGGCGGCTTCCCTAAATGGATATTCAGATAGCAATTTCTCTCTGATGTTTAAACTAGCAGGGTCCACCTTCGAGGTTATTATAGCGACTCTGCCGGAAATCATAGCATTTTTATACCATAATTTAGTACTTATATTAACCGCGGCCGATGATGTCGGGCCCAAGCGTGGAACCATGACGATACTACTAAATTGAGGCGCGCGGGGAGTGTGGTGTTGAATTTGAAAAAAAGACAGAAGAGAAATAAACCAGGAGCCAGAACTCCGCTCAGCAAAAAAGAAATAGCCAAAAGACGCTTGAAAAGCTATCAGCTTCAGTCGATCTTCGTTCTAGTGGGCGGACTAGTAATCTCGGCTTTTATACAATACCTAATAGGGGATGGACTCACCGCTGTAATAGATCCTATCTCTTGGCCAGCGTTAACAGCAATATCAGTAGCTACTTTTATGGCCATAGCCATCTATGTTAAAGCATACTCGTTCTATCTGTACGCTAGGCTCTTCGACTTGCTATCAGCAACTCAAGTCTTACCTGCTAGACCTGAAGAAGCCAGGATTGTGCCAACGGTTCAAGCCCAACCTACAGCTTTGCCAGCCGTTCCGCCAGCGCCTAAGCCTGTTAGACCACCATCAAAACCCATCGAAACTGCTCAAGCCATACAGGAGCCAAGGGCTCCTCCGATACAGCCGGTTAGAACAGGGAAGAAGATATGTCCATATTGCGGTCGTGAACTTCCGCTCGGCGATATTCACGTATTCTGTCCCTTCTGCGGAAAGAAGCTCAGATAACTCCCTACTCAGCAGCATTCCGGATGTAAAGAACTACTATGACTCCAAATAGAACAGAAATAACTAAAAGTACTAACAGGTTTTCCTCAATTTTCTGAATTCTTTTCAAAGTCTTTAAAATGGTTAACCTTAAGGAATTAGAGGGCAAAGTTATCGTTAGATAATCGTTAGGATCCTCGCCTATCATTTTAGCTAAGATCAATACTCTATCGGAGATGTTAACCCCAGCTCCGTCCACGTACGGTGATTCTCCGTAATTCATTTTAACCGTCGTGTCAATAGGCACGCATGTCTCCCCTTCGCAGGCCATTGAAAAAACGTGTAGCGCCGCGTTCCTATAGCTGAGAGACAGAGATTCCGTAGATTCATTAATTAAAACTCCTTCCTCGTAGACAATAGAGAGGCACATGAAAGATGGTATCCCCTTTAGCCTCAGCAAAGCCGTCACTAGAGCCGCCCTATCTCCGCAGGCTCCTCTTTTTTCGTATAGGGTTTTCGAGGGATATTTTATTTGAAAAGTTTCTTTATCGTAAATTATGTGTTCGTCGACCCATTTAGCTACGGCATGCACATATTCCGGTACAGAGCTAACATTTCTTCCTAAACTTTCCGATAACTCTATAACAGCCGACCACGACGAATTTTCGCCCTCACGTACCCAAAAGCCAGTAAGGTAGGTTAAGGGGGTCCCATTAAAAGAATTTGTCAACTCTCTTTTTTCTAGCATAGATAGAGTACGGAACTTTCTATTGAGAGTAAGTCCGCCTTCTGCCCAGTTGGCCGAGATAAACTGTAAAACTGTAATGTTTACAGTTTCTCCTGGCTTTAACTCATAAAGCGGAGTCTCTATGATAAAACTTCCTTTATATTCGACTATCTTACATTGATGAGTAATATCTTTATCATTGGCATAGATAGCAATTTTTTCTAGCTTCTGCCACCCAGCTATGTTGAGCGCAACAAACTCCTTTATATTCCGACCTAAACCGACATTAACGATTTCATCCCCTTTATTCTCGAAGATGAAGACTGATCTATATTCGTATAGAGTAAGTTTGGATTCTAAAAGTATGGGTACTGTCACGAGAAGAAGGGGAATTAGCAGAAGTATGATCATTAGTATATTAATTTTGCTCATAACTTCACCGTGGTAACGAATTTGCGCCGAGATTTAAGCCATTCTTAGCCTCTATATATTGGTTACTCTAGTAGGGATCTAAACAAGGTTTAGGTAGCGCCGAGCTTTAGCAAATCTTCAATACTTAACTTAAGGGCTTCCTCTACTTCTTCTCTTGTCGCTGGTGTAAGCTCGAAAAGTCTTCTAGCAAATATCTTGAGCATGTCCTCAATATTTACCTCCTCTTTTAGCCAGAGATAGGCTATGAAAGCTTCAGCTAAATCTTGGGGTGACATTAAACCTCTCCTTATGCCGGCTCGTCCGTAAACTGCTAGCCATGCTTGTTTTAAAATAGTATTTTTAACTTTTAACCCGATGGGCTTCTTGAAGAAAATAGTAAGAGAAGCTGATGCGATAAAGTTAACTATAGCATCCCCGAGTTTAGCTAAATCTTTGTTAAGACTTTCGAGGATTTGACTTCTTTTTGGCATTAAGTGATTTTATGAAGTTATCTTTTATAACTGTATAGATGGATTCTATCTGTTTGGAAGCTTCTACTAGTACTTCCCGTGGTTTAACAGATCCATCAGTCCTCACATATATTCTAGGAACGCCCACTAAGGGGTGTTCTATTTTATAAGCAGCAAATTCTACATGAGGATTTTTATTCAATATGTTTACTAGCAGATTGCAAAAAGTATGATCTTCACTAGGTAATTCGAATTCCAGCACGTTCTCCTCTTCCTTAACAATCCTTATCTCCATGTTTTCCACACAACTCTGCTATTTTATCAATAGCTTCTCTGTAATTTACTTTTAAAGATTTTCTTCCGGATTTTTCGTCGAGAAGTAAGACATTCATCTTGATTAACTTTTCGGTCATTAACTCTACCTCTTCCTCCTCGCAAACCGTTAAAGCTATAGCTACTACTCGTCTGGCCATTGGAGTGTAGCCAGTAAACTTGAGTAACTTTTTATAATTCCGGGAGAAAACCTCGGTTACCTTAAGGACTGTTGCAATATCGGCGGTCGTTTCTATATACTCGCCTTTTATATAGGCTTTAAAGCCTTTAAGCAATAATATGTCTGCTATCGAATTTACTGGAATACTTGCCTCTAACTCTGCCTCGTATAATAGTCTTGTTATCGCATGCCTATAAAAGCCGTTAATACTCCTAGTTGTTGATAAAAGCCAGCTTTTATACTCTCTCCGTACCAGAGCTACCAGCGAGGCTAGGTCTTGTCTTCCTCCATGAAGAACAATCTTGACCTTTTTCCCTTTAACGATTATATCTACGTTTTCGCCGTGAAGCCTGCTCTGAATATACTCTACAAAGTTAACCGCGTCGCTCGAGTTTTCGAAAGAAAAGAGTAGGTATTTTACCGTCATCTGTCTCCCTATTTTAAGAGATAGTGAGTCATCGAAATTTTCCTCTTCGTTGTCCGTTTGCATCGAGGACAGAAGAGAGTAAAACCTCTCTTTCTTAACGGCATCATACAATAAGGACAGTTAGAGTATATAACTCCAAACTCCCTCCCTTTGAGAGAAAGCACGTAAGGAGGTGTTTTGCCTACCAGAACTCTCGCCCTCACTATATCACCGTAGCCTAGAACATCGTATAGTACTTTGACATAGCTCGTGCTTACATTCATAACATGAAGCGTCGCGCTGAGAGGAGGATAGAAGTATCTATCACGAGTTTCAAGATAGAAAATGTCTAGAGAAGCCGCTATGTCCTTTACCCTAGTAACTATCGCATAGACCACATCGTCTTTCTTGGGTAGCGGTAAAGGCTTTAAAGGACTAATATCTGCCGTTCTCTCCTCAAGATCATACCTAACTAAGCCTACAACCTTCGATAACACTCTACCATCAACAGTATATGTATTGCTTTTGCCCATGAATTCCTCTATGACCGCGATTTCATCGCCCGGTAATACTAGCCTTTTCTTCATGCGCTCCATAATTTCAACTCTTTTGATATACCTCCTCAACTATTAATATGTTAGTGGAAGTATCTGAAGACCTCTAAACTTAGCTTTATTCTCACCTTAATAATCAAATCGCACTTACCATCTCAAAGCCAATCCTATTCATTAACACTCTCCTAGCTACGTTTCACGGAATAAACAAAACATAATCCTTCAATTACGAGAGCAGTAAGATAAAACCTCTATCCAAAATGGAGCCGAATTTGATGGAGAGAAGACTAACGTTGATAGAGAGAGCCCAATTCTGCAAGGGAGCGTGTCGATTGAGCTCTCACTACAAAAACTTTCACTAAATGCCATCTTTCCCTATGCTCTGGATATAACGGCGGTAGTGGAATAACGTCATAGAATAAAACCTTAAAGTCTACCTCTAATTCCCTTAAGCGTTTCACTACATACTCCATGGTCTCGAGTTTATGAATAGAATATACTACACTAGCAGACCTTATGGCACTTCTTAAAAAAAGCATGTCGCTTCCGGGTTTATACACGCCGAAAGGAGGATTTTGAACTACGGTATCCGCTTTTCGCCTCAGATTTAAACGTTCTACATTTATGCATAGAAAATCCACATTGCTTAATTCCAGAGTTCTAGCATAAGCCTTAGCGTATTTGAGTATCTCGAAATCCATATCTACGCCTATTACGTATTCAGCTCCTAGTAGAGCCGCGCCTATAGCCAGTACACCGCTACCTGTGCCCAGATCTAGAACAACCTTATTTGAAATATCGTCATAAGTGGTATGGGCTATCCATAGAATTCTGGCAGCGAGAGGACTTGAAATAGGGTATTGCTCAAGTTCTTTTTTAAGGTTCTTGGGCAACCGTATTCTACTTAATATTATTTCCAATTTCCGCTTTGTTATCCCTTTCAAATCTTAAACCTCAGTATAGCGGCTACACCGCCGAAGGATTTAAGCAATTCCTTTCCCTCGCTGGTTTCCGCGGAGATTAACTCTACATTCGTACCTACCGACTCTGCTATCTCCATTAAATTCTCAATCAGCGGTCGTGAATCCTCGACGATCATCTGGCCGCCGCATTTAGGGCAGCGTAGAGCTTTAATATCTCCTCTAAACGTTTTTTCTTCGCTATAGCCACACTTCTCACATCTTAATACCGCTCTAACGGCGTCTAATTTCTCAGAGATAAGTAAGGTATCGACCGCGCCCATGAGAAGGCATCTCCTAACTTCCTCATCTCCATAGACGGCTAGCCCTGTATCCCTAGCCAAATGATATAGAAACTTGTTTACTAATTGCCGCTCTCTTATGTAACTGACATCTTCCAGTAGGTCTGCCGCCCGGTTCGCCAGTTCGTAGATTCCGGCTTCTCCGCTGTATCCAACATCGAATACTCCTAGGATTTTCTGCTTAAGTTCATAGTGGAGATAATCACCGTCTACAAACTCTTCCTTTGCGGGTCCTGGGCCTCCGATAATTATCCCTTTAAGGTCTTTGATAGGCAGAAATATTCTGTTGGCGTGTTCTCCTATCCTTTTATAAAATTCGTGAACTAGCTGCTCGTGGAGCCTCTCGAAACGTCTCGCAGATTGACCTCCCGCTCTATGCTTACCTGGGATTCCAGAGGTTATTTCCTCCACTACCTCCAGAAACTTTCCTTTTAAAATTCCAAAAGCGGCTTCCCCTCTGTCTAAGACTATCAGCCCATAAGTTTCTTTTACAGCGATCATCTCCTCTAGTATCTCTGTGTGAAAACGAGAGTCACATCTATAGAGCCAAGTTTTCAATTTTTGAGGAGGCTCTAGCACATAAATCTCCATTTTCTCGTCGCCCGGGACATCGCTCGCAACGTAGCCAGCAAAAATTACTAGGCCATTGGGGGGAGTTTTCTTGAACAATTTTAACCTTTGCATAATCGATGTGAGCGCTTCTAGCACATGGTGTCTCGTGGTTCTGTCCTTTATGTTAGTAGCCGTTGAATACTCCTCCCTGAGGACGCTCATCACATCTCCTATAGGCCTGCCAGATGGTATATAGAGTGAGATAAGCTCGGTGCCTCTACCTCTTTTCGACTTAAGCTCTTTGATTAGCCTCTCTGTCCTGTATTTTTCTAGCTTACTTTTTTCCATTTTATATACACCGCGCTCCAAATCTGACAGGATTTAACGTTTACTCCTGAATTTACGACTTAAAGGTTGTTAAGTCTGTTACTTGAATAGACTCTTGCTAATTAAACTTTTTTGGTTCTCCGTTTATGCTCTGAGTAATAAGCTACATAGTAATGGCAACAGGCGTATACGAGTCTAACTTTAAAGGGGCAATACTCTCGTCTCTAGAGGTCTTATTAGAGCCCTATTCACTTCGTCGCGAGTAAAGTTCATATAACGTCTAGGCATTTTAATCCGAGGGTTCAATGAGAATTGTTATTAAGCTTGGCGGACACCTGATCTCTACTAATGCCGCTATAATAGATCTGGGCTATATAGAAAAATTGACGTCAGTTCTCAGAAAAGTAAAAGAGAAACACGAAGTGATCGTGGTTACAGGAGGAGGGGCTGTTTCTAGAGCTTATATCGACGCGCTTCGCAGAACAAATGTAAATGAAGCCCTTTGCGACCTCATGGGCATTAGAGTTTCTAGGACTAATGCTTTACTATTGTCATTCATGCTGAAGGACTTAGCTAAAGCGGTAGAAAATATAGAAGAGTTATTAAAGACCGATCTTTCACGAAAAATAGTAGTAATGGGAGGTTTACAGCCCGGTCAATCCACAACCACTACGGCGGCGGTAGTAGCCGAGGCTTTAGGCGCAGACCTCTTGATAATAGCGACCAACGTCGACGGGATATATACAAGCGACCCACGTAGAGACCCAGCCGCCAAGAAAATAGATGAGATCACCATCAAAAAGCTCAAAGAAATTTTCTGGAATACAGAAATAAAAGCCGGTACGTACCCTCTAATCGATTATCTGACGATCCGCATTTTAGAACGATCAAAAATACCAACCGTAGTTCTCAACGGCAAGCCTCCAACAAACATCATTAAAGCAATTAACGGCGAAAAGATAGGGACGAGGATAAGGGTAAAGTAAAGAATTTATAGCGTGGTTGAGAGTATTTCTCGGCGCGGGGGTGCCCGAGCTAGGTCAAAGGGGGCGGACTCAGGATCTTAGGATGGGAACTCCGCTGGGGAAGCCCTGCCCGGGTTCGAATCCCGGCCCCCGCATCTAAAAAACCTCTTCGCGATTATGGAGACGGATGCTTTAAGAACATTAAAAGAAAAGATGAGAATCCTAGGTTTTACTGATAGTGAGGTTAAGGCATATCTAACGCTGATAGCCTACGGTGGGCTATCCGCTCCCGAGCTTAGCGAGAGGACAGGCATACCTATGACCAAAATCTACTCAGTTTTAAAAAAACTGAGAGAAAAACACTGGGTAACTTCTAGCAATACGCGTCCCACGATCTTCTATCCAACTCCTCCCGTGGAGGCTTGGAGCCATACGAAGAAAAAGCTTTTAACAGAAATCGAGCTGATCGAGGATCTATTCACGAAGGAACTACAGGGCATCTACAACGCCACTAAGGGCGGGGCCGGAGTGGTTTTAAGCACTCTCTATATGGTTTACGGGCTTGAAAGCATAGTTAACAGCATTGTCGACCTACTCGAGAAGAAGTGTGGAGGATACGTCATGATAGCTCTTCCGTTTAAGAAAATAGTTGAGGATGGACGTTTGGTCGAGAAAATAAAGTGGCTCTCCAATAGTTTTGAAATAAAATTCCTCACAAGCAAGGAGTTAAAGGACATCGTCCTAAGTAAATTTAAAAATTCTAAGATGAAGGTCAGGGTTAGGGATAAACTCTTCGGAGGAGGAGTAATCTGCGATGAAGTAATGTTCATAGTTGAGAATAAAGGACTCTACGTAGGTTTGAGATCTGATATGGACTTCTTCGTTAGCTTGGCTAGAATATACTTTGAATATCTTTGGAAAGATGGGGAAATCCTGTTGTTAACTTAGCAGATCCGAATATGTTAAAATTGTCATCTTCTCCGGTATTCTAGTAGCATCTCCTATCCGCGCGCCTATTAGTATCCTTACCCCTTTAGAGTAAGCCGCATCTACTATCCGCTGCGTCACTATACCGTCAAAGACTATGGCATAGGCAGATTCTATTTCTTCTTTAAGAGTATTAAGCAAGTCCCTAACGGGTACTTCCTTAATCATATTCCATTCTTTATCGTATATTTGCGCCAGTAACGTACCCTTTAAGACCTCTATATTAGCGACAACGCTATCGGGCAACTCGATCTCAAAAGCCTTCTCCTCTATTTTCTCGCTAATTTTAGCCTTTTCGACAGGTACTTTCTCTTTAGTTAAACTTTCCAAATATTCCTCAACCGGCAATTTATTCCTTAAACACTTCACTATTTCCTTCCCAGAAAGTTCTTCTACTTCTCGGCCCGGCGGTGCTCTAGCTATATAGTCGATATCTGCCGCTGAGGTGAGGTTTCTAAGTATCAGTTCTCCTCCCCTATCTCCGTCTACAAAAGCTATTACAGTTTTCTTCTTGCTGAGCTCCACTATCGTCTTCGGTATCGTAGCTCCACCCACGGCTATAACATTCTTATATCCGTGCTTCAGCAAGTTGATAACGTCTGCTCGTCCCTCTACCACTATTATCGTATCAGCTCTGCCCACGTCTGGTCCTGCCGGGAGATTATCAGGGCCGTATTTTATAACCTCGGCTTCTCTAACTGCCTTTAAAACCTCCTCCGTCAGCTCTTTAGTTTCAGGCATTTCCTCCTCCACCCATTTCCTCAAAATTTCCTTAGCTCTCTCAATGATTCTCTTTCTCTTTTCAGCTCTTACATCTTCTATTTTAAAGACTCTAACCTTAGCAGAGTATGGACCTACCTTATCAACTATCTCGATAGCTGCTGCTATGAGAGCTGTTTCAGCCCTATCAAGGTTAGATGGTATAGTTATAGTTCCATAGCTCTTCCCTCCCTTATTCTCTACTCTCACATCTATCCTCCCTATTCTACCGCTCTTCCTCAGCTCTCTTAAGTCCAAATCTTCGCCGAGGATGCTCTCGGTTTGACCAAATATAGCGCCTATTATATCCGGTTTCTCAACTATACCGTCCACTTCTATGGACGCGTATATTAGGTACTTAGCGTTCACAGGAGGACCTCCCATTTTAACACCACTTAACCTCACACTTATAGTCCTTTATCCAAACGCATGAACGTTATAAAAAGATGATTATCAGCGGACGCGCCTGTAGCCGCTCATTAACACACGTTTTCCTCGCTTGGCGGTACAACGCCCTCAGCTCGACGTGCTCTCTCTGAGCGGCTTTTTCTGGCGCGTCCTTCTCATAAAATACTGGCGCCATGTCTATATATAGTTCACTTAAGGCGTAAAGGTAATAATTCCTAGGTGTTTATTTATTAAACGCCGGGTGACGGTCTCTGCTCGAGGCGCGTCTACGCGACGATGAAAAGCAGAATACCCACACCCGGTACACTCAAGTTATTCCCTAAGTTTCGTTTCGATAAAAGCCGGAGCGAGTGATATTATCACTGAGAAAATGAACGCGTTAATCGGGTTAAACTTAGTCTTGAACAAGCCGTCAAGTCTCTCAACAGAGAATATTTCGAGAAAACCTATTTTAAGGGTAAAACTGAGACCGTAGATCATAGCACCAGCTTCTATCATTAAGAAGGAGAGCCACGTGGCGACGAACATTATAATAGACCACACCATCCATAACCTGATAAACATCTCAATGCTAGACCCGCCTATTTCCGCCTCCTCACAAGGTCCATAGAAAAAGGCGTGATCTATACTGTCGATGACTCTTAGAGAAGGAGAGAGAAAAAGGGCAACTAGAAGGAGGTAGAGACGGCGGCTTAGAGATGAAGTGTACAATGCAAATGTTAAAGTGAGAGGAAGGTCGTAACTTGGTAAAAATAAAGACAAAGCCAGGAAAACTAAAGCCGCTATGATGTCTAATCCTAATGTTTTCGCGAAGAAACTCCGTGGATTTCTCCGCTTTGAAGAAGAATCGAAAAACGAAATCACAGGCAATATTTTCACCCAAACGATTTTAAAAGAGGGGGTTCCACTTAACGCCTTTACGGATAAAGCTTTAGATAAGCAGTGAGCCAGGTATGCTATAAGAGGAGAAAGAGCCGTCAGTACGGCCTCCTCCCTGGAGTCCGCCTTGAGGAAAGGCTTCGACGGATGGATTAAGAAGTGTAAAGCACTCGCTACTTCCACTGATGTTATGAAGAGTATAAGAGAGAAAAAAACTATCTCGAATACCCGGTATTCTAGTTTAAACTCTAGACAACGCTCCTCCACGAGTATCTAAGATAAAATCCCCAAATATAAACGGCTCTCTAAACACGCCGGAGAAAAGAATATATAATTGCTAGCTTGTGTTGAATAGCGATAGGTGGTCCATATTGTGTTGCGTATTTACAACACCCTTACCAGGGAACTCGAGATCTTTAGTCCACTGAATGAAGGCAAAGTTTTAATGTACGTTTGTGGACCAACAGTCTACGATTATAGCCATCTCGGACACGCTAGGACTTATGTAGCCTTTGACGTTATAAGGCGCTACTTTAGGCTGAAGGGCTACGATGTATTCTATGTACAAAATATAACCGATATAGACGATAAGATTATTAACAGAGCACGGAGCGAAGGCGCGGATTGGACCGAGATAGTGAATACTTACACTAGAGACTATATGGAAGCTTTAGAAAAATTGAACATAAAAGTCGACTTACACCCTCGAGTTTCCCAACATATTAAAGAAATTATAGACTTTATACAGATTCTCATTGACAAAGAGTACGCCTATGTGGCGCCTAGCGGTAGCGTTTATTTCGAAGTGGATAAGTACGAGGACTACGGAAAGCTCAGCGGTAGACACGAGAAAAAGCTTTGGAATCAGGAAATTTTTGCTAAAGAAAAGAAAAAACCATACGATTTTGCCCTTTGGAAGGCGGCAAAGCCAGGCGAGCCTTGGTGGGATTCTCCTTGGGGTCCCGGCAGGCCTGGATGGCACATAGAGTGCAGCGTTATGTCTAGCATGTACCTAGGCAGACAGTTTGATATACACGGCGGAGGCTCGGATCTCATATTTCCCCACCACGAAAACGAGCGGGCGCAAAGCGAGGCAGCGCTTGGAGTAAGGCCATGGGTTAAGTACTGGATGCATACAGGCATGTTGACAATAAAGGAGGAAAAAATGAGCAAATCCCTTGGCAACATAATCCCTCTCAAAGAGGCATTTAAGAGGTGGAAGCCGGAAGTTATCAGGCTTTGGCTAGCTACAGCCCACTATAGAACTGTACTTTCCTTTTCAGAAGAATCCCTCGAACAGGCTGAACGCAATTATGAAAGATTGGTCAATGCGGTCTATACTCTAAGAGATTTATTGAAAGAGATTGAAGTTAGCTATAAGTTAAGCGATTATGGCTTAGAAACTATCAAAGAATTAGAAGCATTGAGGAAGAAATTCTATGAAGCGATGGACGACGACTTTAACACGAGTAAAGCCTTCAGCTATGTCTACGAATTAACCAGTCTAGTGTTTAGCAGGATAGCGGCTAAGCCTGAAAGCACGGTAGCCTTGAAGGCTTTGGCGCTGTTTAAGGAGTTTAACAAAGTCCTAGGAGTATTAGATAGGCATTTAGCCGAGACTGTCACGGATATAAATGTAGAGGAGCTCGTGGACCTTATCGTAGAGGTTAGGAGCATTCTGAGGAAGAGAAAAGATTACGAGCTAAGCGATTGGATACGCGAGAAGCTTCAGGAGATAGGTATTAAGCTAATGGATATGAAGGATAAGACTGTGTGGACGAAGGCTTAACCAAGTTTCTTGTGAAAAACTTAAACATTCTATTTTTACATTCGAGGATATCAACGGGTATAGAATCTACGCTATAAGATTGTTCCCCCGTAACTCCGTCTATGAATCCCGAATCAATTAGAGCCTTGAGAAGATGTTTTTCCAAACTCCATGAATGGTAAATGTCCACTTTTTTTGCTAAACTCACGCCTGCTTCCACCGAGAACAGAGCATCATTCGACGTACATCCTATATGTAACACGTCCGTCTTGACTGCACATAAGTTGCCTGAAAACTCTTCGGCGATTATTCCCATCCCCACTTCGTTTCCTCTATCTCCCACACCTAGGGTAGGTACCCCCAATGATTTGGCCGCTTGGACAAAAGCCTCGGTATCCATATGTATATCCGTTACGTCTATACCTTTAAAAGTGAACATCTTTCCCTTTCTATCCACGCCTGGCTTTTCTACGAAAATAATGAGATCTATGTCGTTCCTCGATAATATACGAGAAAATTCTTCAAAAGACCCCCTACCCTTAACGGATGTTAAGCTAACACCCATAAGCACACAACTCGGTACGAAATCGGCTACTCTCCGCTCCGTCACTATCGTGAAATTCGTATTGAAGAATCCGTGTAGAGTATAAGAGAAGATTAGAGCGGAAAGGGGCCCGTCGGTTTCAGGGCTATAACTTGGCGGAATTAAGAAACCCGTAACTATAGCTATGTTACCGCCTTCGATTGTCTCTAAAACTAACTCGGTAGCAAGTTTCGAAAGATAACCTCCCTGCTTTTTAACCGCTTTTTCGTAGAGCTTATATACTACTCCCTGCCCGCTTACGTCTAAGATCGCTAAAAGATCTAGAGTACGCCAGACGTTCATATTCTCTTTGTTATCGCTTTGACGTGCTCGGCGATTAGGGGTGCTACAGAAACTCGCGAAGCCGGAGAAGGTATGGTATCTGTAGCTATGACGCTCTCTACTCCAGATGATAATACTTTTTCGTAGCTATCCCCGACAAAGAGAGGATGGGTGCAGGCTACATGAACTTTACGAGCCCCCAACCTCAACAACTCCCTAGTAGCCAGTACTACAGTACCGCCTGTGCTTATAATATCGTCTACTATCAACACATCTCTACCCTTAACGTCTAATTGTTTCGGCTTTACCGTTACCTCGCCAGTTACCCTATCTCTGAATTTCTCCAAGAAGTCATATTCGCACTCCAAAACTTCGCCTGCTCTCTTAGCCCTATCTAAGGCACCTAAATCAGGAGCTAAGACCATGGGGTTTTCTAGTTTTCCTCTAAAATACTCGGCTAAAACCGGTATGGCAGAGAGATTCGCATAGCCTATGCTGAGCCACTCTCTTAGGCTTTTTTCGCTGTGTATATCTACAGTTATTAAGTAATCCGCGCCTGCTCTCTCTATACCTCTTAACACCATCTTTATGCTAATAGCTTCACCCGGTGTGAAGCGTTTATCTTGACGAGCATATGCCATGTAGGGTACTATAGCTATCACCTTTTTAGCTCCTAAATCCCGCGCCACATCTATCATCAATAGAAGTTGTATGTAATGCCTGTCTTGAGGGGGATAGAGAGATTGAACGATAACGACGGTGCGCCCTTTCAACTCCTTCTCGATTTTTATATAAGTTTCTCCATCCGGAAAAAGCCTAGTTAAAGCTCTGGTGTATTCGGCTGATAGGATCTTGCTAAGCCGGAAAGCTATACCGTTGGACGCAGGACCCGCAATGATTATCATGACGATACCCCTCAACATTTTCTCAAATGAGCAATATAACGGTTTCCGCTGCTCTTTGGGGGCGGCAATAAATAAATAAGAAGTTGGGGTTTGATAGGGTAAGCTTGGCCCTAGGGAGGTGTCTTATGGTTAAGAAAAGAATATTGATAACGGCAGCATTACCTTATGCCAACGGAGAATTACACATAGGACACCTTAAAAGTACTTATCTTCCGGCCGACATATACACGAGGTATCATAAGCTTAAGGGAAATGATGCGGTTTTCGTCTGCGGTTCTGACCAGCACGGAACTCCTATCGAGATAGCTGCACGCGAGGCAGGCGTCGATATCGAGAAATATATCGATTATTGGATGAAAGATCACGTAGAAGACTTCAAACGAATGAATATAGAATTTGACATATTCTATAAAACTCACAGCCCCGAAAACGCCGAAAACACCAAACATTTCTTAATAAAACTCAGAGAGAATGGATACTTGTATAAGAAAAAAGTCCTCCAATTATACTGTCCAAACGATAAAATGTACTTGGCAGATAGGTATGTTAAAGGAGAATGTCCATTCTGCGGCGCGCCTGATCAGTACGGAGATCACTGTGAAGTCTGTGGTTCTACTTATGAAGCTTGGCAGTTAAAGAACCCAAAGTGTGCTATTTGTGGAAGCGAGCCCGAGGTGAGGGAAGAAGAGCATTACCTGTTTAAGTTGAGTGCTTTCGCTGAAAAATTGAGAGAGTGGATTGAGAATAACGAGAGGTTCCAGAAATCGGTGGTCAATTACCTATTGAACTGGCTGAAGAAACTGAGGGATTGGGATATAACAAGGGAGAACTATTGGGGCATAGAAATGCCTTTCGAGGATGCCGCTGGCAAATACGTGTACGTATGGTTTGACGCGCCCATAGGCTATATCTCAGCGACCGTCAAGTGGGCTAAAGAGAAAGGTAAAAATTGGGAAGATTACTGGAAAAACCCTGAATGTGAAATTATACACTTTATAGGCAAGGATATCATATATCACCATTATCTCTTTTGGCCCGCTATGCTCATGGGCGTAGACGAAAACTTCAATCTCCCCTCTGCCATACCTACGAGGGGCTTCCTTCTCCTGGAAGGAAAGAAATTCTCGAAGAGCAGGAAGTGGTATATATCAATTAAGAAAGCCGTTGAAATGTTCGAACCTGACTATCTAAGGTTTTATTTGACTTTGTTAACTCCGCATAGTCTAGAAGATACGGATTTCAAACTAGATGATTTTAGGAATATCGTGAATAGCGGCTTAAGCGATACTATAGGCAACTTTGTTCACAGAGTACTGACCTTTACCGTCAGGTTCTTTAATTCTGAAATACCTGAGCCTGGAAACTTCACCTCCTTAGACGAGAGCATATGTGAAAAGATGAAGAAAGCTCCGAAGATCGTAGGAGAGCTCATAGAAGATTTTAAACTTAAAGCAGGTCTTGAGGAAATTATAGGCTTAGCCCGCGAGGCGAACAAATACTTAAACCTTAAAGAGCCTTGGAAACGCGTAAAGGATAATAGGGTAGATGCAGCGACCACTATTTACATCTCTGCGAATATAGCTGCTTCTCTTTCTGTACTACTCTATCCCTATACGCCTAAAATAGCTGAACGAATAAGGAGAACTCTTAACTTATCTAAGCAGTTAAGCTGGGACGCCGCCGGCACCTTTATACTCTCTCCAGGACATAAAATCGGGAAAGTAGAGATTGTAGCGCCGAGAATACCTGAGGAGCTCGTGGACAAGCTTAAGGAAGAACTAGGGCTTAAAGGCGGCTCTTAAGTAGATTGGAGTAGCCGATTCTATTCTAAACGTTCTAATAACACCTATCTCTATTTTTTCTCCTCTAGACACGAGTACTGGCTTATAGTTGAGCGTACGTCCTAGGAAACAAGAATCGCGGCCTAGGGAGTTTATCAAGACTTTCTCAAGTCTACCTACATGTCTTAAATTTCTTTCATGGGCTATTTTGGCTGCTATTTCTGAGAGTATTTTAGATCTTTTCTTTTTCACAGGCTCAGGGACCTGTTTCATAGTAGCTGCCACCGTAAAAGGTCTAATTGTATATCTAGCTATATGGGTTTTATCAGGCCTAATGCTCTTCAATGCCTCTACAGTTTCTTCGAAATCCTCTTCGCTTTCTCCAGGAAAGCCAACGATGATATCAGTCGTTATGTTTATGTCGGGCATGGCTCTCCGTGCTTTCCCGGCTATGTCCAAGTACTCTTCCACCGAATACTTCCTATTCATTAATTTTAAAACCTTATTACTACCTGACTGCAAGGGCAGGTGTAGGTACTTATAGACCCGCTCATCCTTCATCAATTCCAATAATTCGTCGATAAATCTCGCGGTAAGACTAGGCTCTAACATGCCTATCCTAATCAAATACTCGCCTTCAACCTTCCTTAATATCTTGTCTATAAGTTCGGGCAATGTAACTCCCATGTCAAGCCCGTAGCATATCACATCTTGACCTGTAAGGTATATTTCTTTAGCCCCTTTCCCTACAGCTTCAGCTATTTTTTCGACTATTAAGTCTGGAGGATAACTATGGAGCTTTCCTCTAGCTATAGGCTCTATACAGAAAGCACAATTGCCTAAACAACCGCTCTGGATGGGCACCACATAGCGTACTCCCTCCTTGTAGGAGGGAAGTACGCTCCTCCCCCATTTATACGACCTGACAAATATCTTCCTCTCCTTTGAGATAATAACACTCCAGAGCTCATCTAAATATCCGGGCTCTATTAAACTCGCCGAAGGAGCTATGCGGGAAATAGTAGCAGGTCTAACGTTGACCAGACAACCGGTAACGACTAGTTTTATTCCTCTAGCTTTACAGAACTCAGCAAGTTCTCTAATCCTTGACAACATTTTACGCTCGGTATCCCCTCTCACCGCACAGGTATGTATTACTACCACGTCGGCGTTCACAATATTATCGACTACTACTCCCTTATTTTTCTCAATGATAGTCTTAGCTATCTCGCCCTCCCCCTTGCTTAACCAACACCCATACGTCTCTACGTACACTCTCACGCTCTCACCATTGATTTTTACTCACCTATTAACTTTCCCTAAATATTGATAAAGCGGATGGGCCCGCCGGGATTCGAACCCGGGACCTACGGCTCCGAAGGCTTACGGCTCCTCTCTAGAACTTAAAGGAGACGCCGCCCTTCCTGGCTGGGCTACGTTGGGGGTTTCCTGGCCCCGTTTCTTTCGGACCCGTGATTCTATGTCGTTATTCGGTTTTTAAGATTTTTGGTTATGAAACCAGGGATTGCGAGTTGTGTTCTGGGAAAGAAAAAATATAAGTTCAATCTTACTTTAGCAACGGCTTTACGAGATCCATTATAGCGCTATACCAGTCCTTAGCTTTTACTACGCCAGAGGCTAGGAGGACTCCGACCGTGCCCAGTTTTATAGCAGCTTCAACGTCGTCTCCTGTGGTTATCCCTGCTCCGCATAAAACTTTTACTTTAGGATTGATTTTTTCCACGAGCTTGACTGAGTTTAGGACTACTTCCGGCTTAGCCTTAGAGACCGGTATTCCTGTTCCTATAAGCTCAGGCGGTTCTATAGCGACTATATCGGGTGAGAGAGCCGCCATAGCGGCTGTGACCTCCGGGGTATTCGTACACACTACGGTTATTAAGCCGAGCTTCTTAGCCTTTTTTACCAGAAAATCTACTTGGTCAGCTCTTATTCTTCGCTCTGAGTGATTGAGTAGAGTGCCTATGGCGCCGGCGTCTTTTATAGCCTCTAGAGTAACGTGGCCTGTGGCGGAGCCTGGCTCTACGGCATCGGCGTGTTGGGAAAAAACGGGGATTTCTACTTCTTGAGCTACCACTGCTAAATCAGTCAACTGCGGCGCTACGCCTATAGTTACGCCTGTTTCTTTCCATACTTTCTCAGCTACCTTCGCTAGCTCTATGGATTTTTTGCCGCTGGATTGTCGGTAGGCTTTAAAGTTTATTAAAATTAGAGGGTATTTGATCATAGTTCCACCGCGTGATGAGAGAATGCCCCTCTTTAATAAACTTTTAGGAGAAAAACGGCTTCGAGGAAATACATATTTGTGTAGCTCTCATAAGTAAAGGAGAGGATATGTGGATACTTGTCCGGCCAGACGCATTAAATGTTTGGGGTGATCCTGAAGTAAAGAGAAGACTCAGCCATTACTATGCAGTGATGAAAAACTATAGGCCAGCAAAGTACTTAGTCGTTAAAAAAGTAGATGCCGAGGAAGATCCGGCTAATTTTGAGACAAAAGAGCTTTGGAGATTGCATAGAAAATTATCCGAGTTATTTAAGTCGATTTACTCTAAAATCGTTGAGGGAAAAGAGGAATTAGACGAAATGCCCGAGCCGGAGCATAGCTTTCTAGATGTAAAGATAGAGTTAGTTAGGAGAATGATATCGAAGTGTTGTTTATGCGAGTGGAGATGTGGGGTTAACAGGTTAAAGGGGGAGAAAGGAGTCTGTAGGCTTGACTCTAACGCGCGTGTAGCGTCAGCATTTCTCCACATAGGTGAAGAAGCCCCCCTAGTTCCCTCTGGCACCATTTTCTTCACTAGCTGTAGTTTTAAATGTGTTTTTTGCCAGAACTGGGATATTTCGACAAAACCCGATAATGGCCGCCTCGTCTCACCCAAAGAGCTAGCGGTTATAGCTGAGGGTCTACGGGCGAGAGGAGCTAGGAACGTAAACTACGTAGGAGGAAATCCTGACCAGCAACTATACACTATTATTAGATCTCTAAAGTACATGACGACAAACGTCCCCCTGCTCTGGAACAGCAACATGTACTTAACGGTCGAATCTATGGAGATTTTAAAAGATATTATCGATATCTGGCTACCCGACTTTAAGTATGGAAATGACGAGTGCGCACTTAGACTGTCCAAAGTTAAGAACTATTTTAAAATAGTAGCTCGAAACCACAAAATAGCATGTGAATCAGGTGACATGATCATAAGGCACCTGGTATTACCCAACCATGTAGATTGCTGTACAAAGCCCGTTCTAGAATGGATAGCTAAGAACTGCCCTAACGCTCTAGTAAATATCATGGACCAGTACCGCCCTGAACACCTAGTTTTAAAGTATCCCGATAGGTACAAGGATATAGCCCGCCGGCTAACCCTAGAAGAGATTAAAAAAGCTTACGAAATAGCCGA
Organism: uncultured Thermofilaceae archaeon; assembly: GCA_964501905.1. Classification (GTDB taxonomy): domain Archaea; phylum Thermoproteota; class Thermoprotei; order Thermofilales; family B69-G16; genus B69-G16. Next base: position 65,621 of record CAZCTW010000010.1, read on the forward strand.
CAAGTTAAAAATAGTATACAAGCCAATTTCATAACGTTAACTTAATAACAGCACTTAGACATTCTACGAGGGATCGTCATGAAAGTCTTCTGCACTGGTATAAGCGGGAGCGGGCGAACAGAGTATATTAGGACTTTCGTCAAGTGGAGCGAAGAGAATCATTCAAAGTCGATAAAGCTAATTAACGTCGGCGACCGCATGTTCGAAATTGCCAAAAAGCTCGGGCAGAATATTAAAGAGGAAAAAATACTGGATCTTTCGGAGCTAACGCTTAAATGGCTTAGGGCAGTGGTTTTTGAACAGATAATCGGTGAAGTTGAGAAGGAGCCCGGCGTATACATAGTAAGTACTCATGCCAGTTTTCGGTGGCGGAGATACTTGCTTCCTGCTTTTGACTTCTTTTACCTCAATAGGCTTTCGCCTGACCTCTTTATCACTGTAATAGATAGCATTGTTGACATAAAAAGGAGACTGGAGGAGACTGGCCAGTGGAGGGGGAGGTTGACTTTACGCGATATAATTACGTGGCAGGACGAAGAAGTGTTTATAACGAAGATACTAGCCGAATATCAGCGTAAACCCTTTTATATCATCCCTAGAAAACAACCCCCTTCCACGTTGTATAATATAATGTTTAATAAAAAGATGGAAAAAGTCTACTTAAGCTATCCAATGACTCACGTAGAGGATTATGAGAGCTACGTAAGGAGAGTGAACGAGTTTAAGGAAAAGCTATCTAAGTTTTTTGTAGTGTTTGATCCAGGATATATAGATGACTACGAGCTCCTGGTGGAAGCTTATAAAGCCATCAGCGAGAAGAGGAAGACCGTAGAGATAGACGGTTGGGAGATACCTCTTAAAGAAGTTTTAGAAGTTGAAAAGGATTTGAGGGATCAAACAGTCCGGAGAGATTTCATGTTGATAGACCAGAGCGACGCGGTAGTTGTCTATTATACATTGCCAACTTTATCCCCCGGCGTCCTATCCGAGGTGATATACTCCTTCACTAATAACAAGGATGTGTACATAATATTCACTCCTTCGAGCAGAATAAGCCCATTCTTTGAGTACTTTTCGACTAAGATCTTCTTCGACGAAGACAGGTTTTTCGACTTCATAAGCGATAAGGAATGCTAGCTCTCTTCAAGCTCCCCAGGAGAAGGTATGTAATAGTACTCGTTTATCTCACGCTGATACCTGTCGAGCCATGAACCCTCCTTGTTTATCCTTGGTCTCCTAGTATCGGGATCCCTCCTAAAGGTAACCCCTATTTCTCTCAGGAAAGTATTCATTCCCTTCCTTAAGCCCTGAGGAGGAAATGCATGCCCCGCTTTACCAGGAGTGCCCGAGAAAACCATTATACTCATCGAGAGAAAATCTTGAGCTATAATATCGTGCTCTACCACAAACGTCGCCGCTTGCCTCTCCTCAGTCACCCTTCTGATTATTTTTGCAACGCTGAATCGTTGTTCTACGTCTAAATACGCCATAGGTTCGTCAAGAAGGTACACATCAGCTTCTTTGCTAAGGGCTACGGCTATAAGCGCTCTCTGTAACTCTCCGCCACTCATCTCCGAGAACTCTCTATCGAGAAGAGACTCTAGACTTAAAGGCCTTATTATCTCAGCTTTCAGATAGGGATCTTCCGGGTCTTTGTTCGTCTCTTCAATGAAAAAGCTCCTCAAAGTGCCTTTATACTTCATTTCCGATAAGAATTGAGGTTTATAGCTAACAGATAACGGCCTACTCGCCTGGACATACCCCTCTTCTGGCTGCAAGATTCCCGCGATTATCTTTACGAAGGTGGTTTTACCTATTCCGTTAGGGCCAAGTATACCCACGACTTCTCCTGCGTGAACTTCCCCAGGTTCAACCTCTAGCGTAAAACCGTTAAACTTTTTGACTAAATAAGACCAGGAAATTAGCGTAGTCTCCGGTCTCCATTCGGTAGGCGCAGGTCTTAAGTGGAAAATTATCGGTTCACCGCGAATACGTATGTTCTCCTCTCTAAGGAAACCCTTGAGATAGGTGTTTATCCCGGCTCTCACTCCTCTCGGTAAGCTAACTATTCCGTAAACTCCTGGTTCTCCATAGATGATATGAATTAGGTCGGATGTATAGTCGAGCACGGCTAAGTCATGCTCAACTATTACCACATACTTCTCCTCACTAGCCAAGCTTCTTATAAGTTTGGCAACTCTAAGCCTTTCTTTAACATCTAAATAACTGGCTGGCTCGTCGATGAGGTATATGTCGGCATCTCTAAGCGCCATCGCGGCAATCGCTACCTTCTGAAGCTCGCCTCCGCTTAATTGGTTCATCTTCCTGCTCCAAATTTTCTCTAAATTTAGCTCTTTCTTTATTTTTTCAACACGCCCGCGTTCATCTATTCTCTCTAAAATCTCGCCAACAACTCCCTTTACATACCTGGGTATTTTATCTATGGACTGGATTTTATGAACCGCCCTGAGCTTCCCCTGCGAAAGCCTTTCAAAGTAAGGTTGAAGCTCCGATCCTCTAAAAAATCTGATTATAGTTTTCCAGTCTGGTTTTTTCTCGTAATCTCCTAAGTTAGGGAGAAACTCGCCCGCTAGAATTTTAAGCGCCGTGCTTTTTCCAACGCCATTTTGCCCTATAATTCCCACGACCATACCCTGTTTAGGTATAGGGAGTCTATAGAGCTTAAATGAATTAGGTCCATACCTGTACACCAAGTCTTCTTCGAGCTCTTCCGGGAGATTGACGATTTTTATAGCTTTATATGGACATTTTTTAACACATATTCCGCATCCCGTACATAGGTTTTCCTCGATTACTACCTTGTTCGATTCTTCATCCACCCAGATAGTTTTAGTCCCCGTCCTGTTCAGGGGGCATAACCTAACGCATTCGTGGTTACATTTTCTCGGCTTACATAGTGCGGCGTCAATTACCGCGATTCTCATATTTAACACCTAGTTGAAATAAAGAGAGCCTGGAAAAGAAAGGCAGGCTATACTTCTTCCTGTTCTATTTCTTCTTGCTCCATAGTTTCTAATAAAACTTCATAATACTCCTGTAGTAATTCTTTATGAGCTGTTATCTTCTCCTTATCCCTGGTAGTGGGCTCCATCACCAAGATTTTGATTTTTTTATCTTCCTTTACTTTATGCCGGCTCTTGTACCCTTTATCTGATTTTAATTCTTTAGAGTATCTACACTTGTTGCACAAGAGCACTATTTTTCCATTTTCTCTTTTAGGTACCAGCATAGTACCACACTTAGGACAGAACTCTACCATTTCTATAGACCTCTACCATTCCTCTTCTTCTTCTTCCCATTCCTCTTCTTCTTCCCATTCCTCTTCTTCAAATTCCTCCCATTCTTCCTCTTCAAAAGCCATAGAGGACACCTGGCGATTAATGAAGCATGATCGCATCTATTTATCCTTTGCGGTTACTTAAGCCGAGCAAAAATCGGCGAAAAATCTACAATGAGATTTCTTGAAGTTTGAGGGACTTTCAACTAGCCTTTTGTGGAAATAGAAACAACGCTCCTCGTGCGGGGTTGGGCTTGCCCTATCAGCCTTAACCTCCAGTAGTTCATTGTTTCATTGACCTCATTCCGGGCAGAGGCTCCATCATCCCTGTCACTCCTTCGCCCAACCTCTAGCGGGGAGCGAAAACCGCCAGCTCATCCTCCCGTCGCTATCTTAGAAGAGGTTTATAAGGTGATTTCGCTCTCTTTATCACTTGTACGGCTTTCAATGATATACTTAAGGAGGCGTTGTAATCTCTCTCAACAAGCGTAGCACATTTATTGCACTTCATTATCCTATATCTACCTTATTTGAAATTTGTTTTAGTCTTCCACCACAAAGGTGGCAACGTTTACTTGTACCTTTAAAGTATACACGGTTTACGGCTACAAGAGAGATTTCGCACAAATGGGTTTGAAGACGTACAGGCTATAGCTATTTTAAATGATCCCCTTATCAACTGTTAGCCCTTTCTTAAATTGTGATTAGGAGAGGGGCTAGCATAATATAATGGCTTTATCTTATAAAGTGAATGAATTAAATAGGATATGATACGGGGAGAGAGTAGCCGATCTAAAATTTAGTCATTGATAGAATTTTTGACGCTATCTTATGCTATTTAATGACTAGAAATTTCGACAAAATCAGGAAATTAGTTAAAAAATTATAGCAAAGCTCGAGTATCACGATTATTTTAACACGGGCTGGCACAAGGAGGCTAAGTCCCTTGCTAAAATAATAGCCATTATTAGGGTAAAGCAAAAGAAGAAGACATAGAAGAGATTTTAAATCTGCTTTCAGAAGCAGAAGATATATTTCTAAAAGAAAATGAATCAATAGCCGTTGGTGATGTCAGTGTTTCTAATATTCATATGCGCATTTGTGGTTGGTGGTTTATTCTCCGCAAAGGATTGTTGTGAGTTTTACAGGGCTATTTTTTGTATTGGTGGGAGGTTTGATTTTACAATCTGTTCTTGAAGCTAAAAAGGAATATGAAGAATCAAAAATAGAGGAAGAGCTCGAAAGAAAGAGAATGGAAATAGAAGAAGAATGGGATAGATTTATTGACTGGGTAAGGAAGGAGAGGATAAAAATAGAGTTGGAGAAGATGAGAAAGGAGGTAAGTTGTTGTGCTTATTGTGAAGCAAGACTTCCTAAAAATGCTACAAGATGCCCAAATAGCGGCGCGCCTGTAATGAAGAGCTAGGCTATGAATTTTACCATTAACCATTGTTAAATAATTTAGAAAAATTATTGAGATATTTTCCATTTTTAAGCGATTATATTAAAACTGAATTCTTAAATTTTTATACGTGGTTCGCTTGGAACGGCGAGAGGGCTATGCCTTATATATTCCCTAATAGGCGTCGTTTATACAAGAATTTGATAAGAAAAGTAGCAGGACATTTGAAGGGATTAAAGAGGTAAAGCAAATAGCTGATTTAGCGAGGAGGTATGCGGAAGAAAATTTGGTGTTCTTATTGAGGCATGGTTGTAGAATGTACGACGACGCTATAAAAATTAAAGTCTATATTGAAGATAACTACTTGTTGCCAATCTATCCTGTTAAAGGTCTCGCAGCTGTGAGAATAACTATCTTGGAAAACCCGAAATTCCCGGCAACTAAACGAGAGCTGATTAGGCTTCACGGGTGGAAAGTAGTTGATATCTCTGAAAGCGAGAGAGTTAGATTGTCAAAACTGCTTAAAGATATTGATGATAGAATTTATAATTCACTATATGATCTGTTGCTGGAGATTAGCAAAATCTTCGCATAGAATAAAGGCAAGAAGATAAAAGGAAATTTCTTGTATCTGGATTTAAGAATTCGGGGGACGGAGGCGCCGATCCAAAAGATAAAAACAATTCACAGGAGTTGCCTCTCAAAGATTTTCGACCCTTAAAGACGGGAAAGGCTGTTCTCAAATTCCTTAATTACTAATTTTTACCTGAACACGGCGCTTAACCTACTGCGGCTTACAGGGAGTAAAATTCAACGTTATACTAGAGGTAGCGGCAGCCCATTTATATATGTGGGCACTATTTAGCGTGAAGAAATTGATTGAAAACTTGAGAAAAACAGGCTTTAGAGTATTGAGTATACTGTATAAAAATAAAAGGCTGAGGTTTAAAGAGATTGAAGAATACGCTGAATTAAGCTATTTAGCCACGTACAGGACTGTTTCCCAGCTCTTTCTATATGGCCTAGTGTGCATATTTTCCGAGGGTAGGGAGGTCGAGCTGACGGATGCTGGTAGGAGAGTCTTCGAGTATCTACTGGATGCAGATTATATATTACATATTTTCGGCGGAAGCTTTTAACGCGGAAGGAAGATCGCTGTGAACGATTATGAAATATCTTAAACCGGGTATTTCAGAGACATAGCATCCATGTGCATACTCTATTTTAATCTCTATTTTTCCCAGTTTTGAACATCGTTAGAATTATAAAAGTAGCTTCTTATATACCTCCACTTGCTTTGGATTCTGAAGTACTTCAGAAGTATAGAAACAGTAATATGACACTCCGGCTTAAATACGCGGGGGAGAACTTGCTCAAGGAATTCAACTTGGTCATATCGACATATCGAGGAAGAGAAAATGACTGCATATCTGAACTCTGGTATTTTCTTAGAGATTTAGGCGACCCACGAGTTGAGGCTAGCAGGACAGGGCTACCTGGGCTTATTGTTGCTAAAACTTCTCTCAACCCTCTAGAAGTTGTAGAGAAGTTTAGTGATATTTTTAAAGAGAGGCCCTGGGAGTTTAGATTCATATTAAAGGTGGTTCCCATAGAAGCGGTAGTAAAGGCTATTCTCGAAGAGATTTCAAAGACTGCTCTGAGTCTAGCTGAGGAAAAAATTAAAGAAAATGAGACTTATAAAATCGTCGTCAGAAAAAGGCTTACCGATTTAAGAAGAGAAGAAATCATAGAGAGCATAGCCACGAAGCTGAACAGGAAGGTGAACCTGACCACTCCCGATAAAATAGTAGTGGTGGAGATAATCGGGGATTATGCAGGAGTATCGGTGCTTGAGGAAAAACACATATTCTCTCCGCAAAAAATGAGACGTTCCTCTTAGCTACTTAGTTATGTAGAGCATCGCTGACCTAGAAATTAGACACTTCTCTAATGCCTCAAGGACATCCTTAGCATAAGTGGCCTGTATCTCAGCCTCGGGTATGCTATAGAGCTCGATTATCTTTTTAAGCAAGGCCTGGCTAGCGGGCGCCTCTCCGTCTATCTCGGCACACTCTGCGAGTTCCTTTACGCGCTCTACAGCCTTTAAAATTTCGTTTCTATCTTCGGAGAGTACTATAAGCAAGGCTTCAGGCTCGTTGAGAGGTACGAGAATCTTTATGGCATCTCTTATCTGTCTGATTCCTGCCATATTGAGTAGTATCTCGATTGAGAGCTTTTTCGCTATCCCTTTTTTCTCAGCAAAACTAGTTAGAGCATTTGTACAGGCTATCTGTAGGAAGCGTTTAAAAGGTGCTAATTCTTTCCGTACAATAACTAGAGTTGTGTTTAAAGTTTTTTCAAGCATAGCTATGCTTTCTAGGAGATAATCTAGACTCGAACATTTTTTAAGAAGAAAAACGTTTGCATTGACCTCTTTTCGTCCTACCTTAATACTGAAATCATACACCGCTTAACCCCTCCGCAATAAAAATATTAAACGATATTCCAGGAAAAGCGTCTAGGCATCCTGAAGACACGCCGATAAACACGTCTATACCCCGAGCGTTAAATACTGAAGATAGAACCTGCATAAGCGCGATTATTAAGCCGGACGTGGATAGAAAAGAACATGCACACTTCATACTCCGCCGGGCTATCTATTAGGCTCGCCTTTTATTTATTTATTGTCGCTATTAGGCTTAAATTAAAATTTAAATGTTGGTTTAGTTAATGTATGTATAGAGTAATTACACTTCTCACAGATTTTGGCGTTAAAGATCACTATGTAGCTTCTATGAAAGGCGTCATATTGAGTATTTGTCCTACAGCGACAATAGTGGATATTTCACATGAGGTCCCTAAATATTCGGTAAGAACCGCCGCTTTTCTCCTAAAGTGTGTGTACAAATACTTCCCCAGGGGCACGATACACGTAGCAGTCGTGGATCCAGGCGTTGGAACAGCGCGCCGTCCTATAGCTGTAAAAAGCTCAAATTATATCTTCGTAGGACCGGATAATGGAGTTTTAATGATGGCAGCTCAGGAGGACGGAGTTAAGGGAGTTTACGTTATAGAGAATCCCAAAGTTATGAGGAGATACATATCGCATACCTTCCACGGAAGAGACATTTTCGCCCCCACCGCTGCTTATTTGGCTTGCGGTTTTAAGATAGACGATGTAGGGAGACGGATAGAAGACTTTCTAGTACCTTCTTTTTCGAAAGCAAAAATGGAGGAAGGAGCTATAGATGGAGAAGTCGTCCATATAGATGATTTTGGAAATATAATAACGAACATTACGGCTAAAGATTTGAAACGATTAGGTTTAGGTATAGAAGGAAAGGCACTAGTGGAAATAGGAGGGAAAAGGAGGAGTTTACGCTTGGTCAAGTCCTTTGGCTATGCCAGAAAGGGAGAAATCGTGCTTATAATTGATAGCGAGGATCTGTTAGAGATAAGCGTCAATATGGGAAATGCTTCCAAGCGTTTAAACGTGAAAATAGGCGATCGCATTAGAATCGAGCTAGACTCTTAACCCTATGCCTTTAACCTCAACAATGACTCCACTATCCGATTTCTTTACACTATAGTCAGAGCCTGCTATGATTTTACATAACATTAAAGCAGTTTCCGCGTGAGATGTAAGCTTGCGGGCGTAGATTCTCGAAACTCCTTTAGCTAGCGACATATAAATGATTAAATTGTCCAGTGCGTGCTCGTCAACTGCGGCTCTTGCTTCAAGTTCTCTTATGAGCTTTTTAGCGGCCTCTTCGCCTACAGTCTCCGCCCTCTTCCCTATTTCGCCTATAGAGTCAGCTCCTAGTATTCCTTGATCGGTTATGGCCCATAAAACTATGCCTGTGCCCTTTCCGATAGCGGGGGTTCGGTAGTCTATAGCTATTTCTAAGAGGGTGTTAGAAAACGCGCCCTTTTTCAATATTCTCTCAGCAGATGAGGCTTGTCTCTCCGCTATGTGTACCGGCAAATTAGCTACATAGGATATGCCTCTTATCTCCTTAACCTGCCTGAATTTATCCATGTCTACCTTTTTCAGGGATTCAATTCTGTTAACTTTCACCCTAACTATACCTCCTCCCCGCGGATAGAAGCCTCTCCTTACAAGCTCTATTTCAACGTTAGCTCCGAAAAATCTGAGGAGCTTAGCTAACACGTGCTGCATGTAAGGTATAGGAGGCGCCCATTTGACCGTGGTGCCTCCCTTAATTACGACTTCACTATCTCTTTCGGCGAATAATAATACTGGCAGAGTAGCTTGTAAGAGTAAGGATATACTCCCAGCGGTGCCTATATCAATAGATAATTTCCCTCCCGTAGGCTTACGCCTGGGTTTTATAATTACTGTTCGAGAACCTATTTTGAGACCTTCTACTTCGGCGTCGGCTAGAGAGGCTATGGTCCTTACGGCGGTTAAATGTTGGGGGCGTAATCCCGGATTGGAACGTTTAGCCCTAATATTGTACACTTTAAGATCTTTGCCTAGGAGAACTGAGAGAGCTACGCTATACCTAAGGAGCTGCCCTCCCCCTTCGCCTATGCTACCGTCTATCTCTATCATTTTTTCACCTCAAATGAGCATAGGCATAATATACCCGGTAAAGAAATGTTATGCAAACCGCCGCAATGTATACCATCTTCAAGGAGAGTAATATAAAAGATGGTAGTTTTAAAACGTAGGCGATTAAAATCACGAGCGTAATTATAGTTCTCTCAGCTCTCTCAGCAAAACCTATAGCCACTAGAGACAAATCTAACGACTCTGCTTTAGCTCTCGTATAGCTTATCATTAAATTGCCGACTAACAGTATAAATGATTCTTCAACAGTTAAAATTTCTAAAAAGTATAGGGAAATAACGTAAATACTGTCAACAACTCTATCAATAACCGAGTCTAGAAAAGCCCCCCTTCTTGATTCCTTTTTCTCAACTCTAGCTATAACTCCATCAATCCCATCCATGAGAGCCGATAAGATAAAGAGTACTGGTAATGCAAAGTCGAATAAATGGGGTTTCGTCAGAGCCACTATTAGGTAAATCCATGCTGTAGACAATCCCAGAATTGTTACGGCGTTGGGCGGTACTCCTAACTCGATTAAAGGCTTAGCAAAGAGAATCAATACTTTATCGAATTTATCTTTAAACTTCGTCAACATTTTCTCTACCTATCTGCAACTTTAAGTACGTGGATTTTATGAAGTCTAACCCTTTCTCAAGGGTTTCAATACCTTTCTTAGTGGGTCTATAGTATGACCTCCCGTTCTTATTCCTCACTCTCCTGCTTTTTTTTACTTTCTCTATAAGACCCTCTCTCTCCATTCTATACAATACAACGTATATGGTTACAGACGCCGATTTTATGCCAAATCTCTCTCTTAATGCTTGAATAATCTCCCTGCCATACATGGGTTTCTCGACTAAGAGTCTCAGGATATACATCCATAGATTCTCGATTGTCATTTTTTTGACTAAACGCTGGTATGCCATTTTTCAACCCTACTTTTTACGTGAGGTAAGGAGTAGAATAGCTTTGGCTAAATCGCCGCCGGCCTCCTCTAACGCCTTTCTAGCTTCTTCTTCAGAAACTCCGGCTTGTAATGCAACTAATTGGACATCTTCCTCTGATATCTCTAATTCCACTTTTTCCTCTTTCCCAAACGGCCGCTCGACTGGAACACCGATAATCTGGTATAAAGTTTCGTTTTGGACCTGCATAACTGTAACTCTAGGATTTTCGAAGACGAGTTCCTTGTCGCGGAGTTTTATCACGACTTCCTCGACATCCTCCAGCTCTCCTATCTGCAGCCCCATTCTCTCTGCGAGTCTACGAAATTCGCGTGGAGACAGCCTCCTCATATACGAACACCGCTTAGTTTGTAATATAAGTACAACTGACTATTTAATAGTATAGTCCTATTATCTTCCTTAAATCAAATATTTTATCTGATAGCAATACATCGTTTATAACCGCGCTCGCCAAGTCTACGACTTTCTCCGAGAGTTTTATGACGACTGAATCACTGGAGGCAACTACTGACCTGCGGAAAAATGCGGAAGTTTTATCTGCTCGCTTAACTATATGGGCTTTACCTTTTAGGTTAAACCTCTTCATTAATACTCGTGTGTATAAGGCTAGATTTCCGCTTCCGCTAACCTGTGCATCGTATAGAAACACAACTTCTTGGTCATATCCAATTTTGGATAGGTAAAGGAGGAGCACGAGCAGAGATGTATAAATTACGTATCCTTTTACGACGCGTTTATAGAGAGAAGTGACATCTCTCAAAAAACAGTCGAGGCCTACAAATAGGGGGAAGTTTAGAAGGGCAGTGGATATGGTCGCTAAGACATTATACCCGTCGACTATTAACTTCGTGTGCGCTAAGTCTTTTAACTCGACCTTCTTAGCCAGACGCGATTTTATCTCCCGGTCTGAGAATATAGTCCTTAGCATTATAACTCTCTGTTTTTTATTTAGCCTGTAACGTGAAACTACAAAATTTAAAGCGGACTCCCGATGGTAGCCTCTATCTAAGAGATATTTATAATCTATACAGGCATCTATAAAACGTTGTGAAAGGAAATTTTCTATCATTCTCTTTTGAATATTTTCAAAACCTCGCTTGCTTCCGCCGTGATTTTTCCATAGCCTCTGACCAAATCTTCCTTTCCTCCTCCCTTACCCTCTAAGATTTTGCTTTCTAGTAGTAGTGAGTTTATTTTTCTAGCGTCAAAGCCTTTCTCAACTGCATGCTTTCCAAGCATTATAACATATGGTCCCTCTTTGCCTTTGGGCGGGAATAATAGAGCTATCGAGCTCGGCGAAGTTTTAATTATTTCTATTGCGAGCCTAAGCACTCTATCTAGCGGCATTTCAATCTCTGAGATTACTAGGATTAGATCATCGAGCTTCCGGGCTCCCTTTAATAGCTCTCTGCTCAACTTAGAAATTTCCTTTTTCTCGTATTCTTCTAGGGCTTTTCTTAGCCGAGCGTTCTCGGAGACTAATTCCTCGACTTTTTTCAGCAAGTTTTCTCGCTGAGTACCCAATACTCCAGTTAGAGATTTCAAAATACTTTCCGATTCTTGAATATATTCTATGGCTGCCAGTCCAACTTTATATATGAGCCGGCTAACTCCGTCCTGTATTCTCTCAGAGCTTACTATCTTGATCAATCCTATCTCTCCGGTGCTATTACAGTGAAGCCCCCCACAAGCTTCTACATCCCAACCTTCTACTTCAACTATCCTAAGTTTAGCCGAAGGGACAACCCCGCCTTGATATATGGTAAAACCATACTTGGCTTCTGCCTCATTTCGATTCATCCACCTTACTCTAACAATTCTATTCTCCATAACTATTTTATTAGCAAGAGTCTCTATCTTCCCGAGTTCCTCCTCGCTTATCGGTCTGTGATACGTTATGTCTAGTCTACTTTTCTCAACCCCCTTCTCTGCTCCCGCCTGCCACACCTGTGGTCCAAGTACACGGCGAGCCGCCCCTAGGATTATATGAGTCGCTGTGTGATTACGTCTCAGCGCTAGTCTACGCTCTTCATCCACAATTCCCTTTACCTTATCGCCTTTTCTGAACGGTATTTTATCACATTCATGGAGAACCAAATTTCCAACTTTAAAAACACGTAGCACCCTACACTTTTTACCGTTTCCCTCTAATACGCCGGTATCGTAGGGCTGTCCTCCACCGATAGGGTAAAAGCCCGTCTGATCTAAGACAAGGTATCGACTTTTAATAATTGCCAGAACTTCTGCGCTGAATTCGTAAATCTCTGGATCTTCATAGTATAGGAGTCGTGTAGGCTGTAGGCCTTGGACATCCTCAACAGACACTGGAAGCTCGCCTTCCTTTTTAAAAGCGTGAGGCTTTTCATGCCTAGCGGCGACTCTGGAGAAGAAATCGGCGGGCACTGATACTGAGATTCCATATTCTTTAGAAATTTCCGAAACTAGGTCTGGAGGTAACCCGTGGGAATCGTAGAAGAGTATTAAATCATCAACTGATATTTCTTTAAGCCCTTTCTGTTTCATTTTCTTCAATCTATTTGTGAGCATTCTACGCCCTCGAGCTACAGTCTCCTTATAACGACGCTCTTCGTGCTCTATCATATCCCTAATAGTATCTTCAAGTTCTAAATACTCGGGGAAATCCTTCGACCAAGAGCTTATTTGCTTAGCCACAAGCTCACTAAGCGGAATTTCTAGATTTAACTTAGCTAGGTAACGCAGCGATCTACGTATTAAGAGCCTAGCCAGGTAGCCGGCGCCCGTATTAGATGGTACAACGCCATCTCCGAGCATCCAAACTAGAGTTCTTGTGTGGTCCGCTAGAGCGTATATGTTTTCGTGAGGCTCTAATATTTCTTCGAGATAACTCGGTTCCATTCCTAGCTCTGAAGCTATCTTCTTTTTAACAGCGATAGCCTTCTCAGGTTCTTTATAGTCTATACGACCCAATTTAGAAGCTAAAATCATAGAAATTTTCCCAGGTAATTCTCCCACTCCGGCCTCTCTTTTTAAATATTTTATTATGCCAGGGAAGATCGCGTCGTAAACCGTGGGGCTACCCTTGAAGAGCCACGTTAACCTCTCCAGGCCGTAACCCGTATCAACAATTTTGTTAGGCATAGGTATTACTTTGTCGCCTTCTACCCGGTAATGCATAAAGACCAAGGTCGCCACTTCCAAGCCTCTAACCAAAACTTCATAGTCCTCTCCCGCATTTCCGCCACCACTCCACCAGTCAAATTTAAAGCTTATCTCTTCTGCGGGTATTTTATAGGCTTCCGTGAGGACGCGGAAAGCGTATTCAACTGTTTCATTGGCCCAATACGCCTTTAAATCTCCAATATTGAAAGCATGGTGAGCCATCATTTCAAAACCTGTTAGGTGACGCCCCGTCTTGCCTACGTTATCGACATCGGTCAGTCTTATACTTGGCTGTGAGATAACCAGGGGGTTAGCTGGGGGAGGTATTATTCCCTGAGTTACCCAGGGTTGGAAATCGTAAATAGAAGCTCCTACGAGGTATACGTCCTCTCGCCACCTTGCGACTACAGGATATCTTTTGACAAATGTGTGACCGTTCTCCTCAAAGAATTTTATAAAAGCCTTCCTTACCTCAGACACTGTAGCGAGAGGAGAACTTACTGGTTTGCCTATGAAACTATAGTCTACACAAGGTTGATCTCCACAGTATTCTTGTTCCTCGTTAAGAGTCCAGAATACCTTACCGCAAGCTCTGCATTTTCTCTTATAGAAGCCGTTTTCTATAAAGAAAGGAAGATCTACTAAGTTCTCATCCATGAGTCCACACTCGTATGTAATTTAAATAACTACGGTGATATAAGTTTAGCCGAGTTAGCCAGATTTCTCGTCTATCATTCTCTTTAATATTGAAGCCTGAACGTGAGCTTTCGCGATGATTAACGGCAATGCTTCCCCCACGGGGATCGCGGCGTTTACCGAGAGGTTAAGCGCCTCGATGTGAGCCTTTTTCACGATAAGATCTATAGTCTCGGGCGTCGGGAAAACCGCGTTAAAAGCTAGATTAAAAGCAGCAGCAGCCGCTTCCTCGAATTCTTTCCTAAACTCTTCCAGGTCGATTTCTAGGATATCTTTCGGAATTACGACTCCGTCGGTGTAAGCCGCTTTACAGTCTAACCCAACTTTTATCGGTTTAATCCCGAGCTTTTTCAGTAAATCGGCTAGCTCAGCGGGTATTTCCTCGCCAGCTTTTGCCACTACTGTGTCTTTTGTAACCCATACGCTGCCTTCTTTGATACTGGTGGGTATTTTTAGCTTGCTAAAAAGGGAAAGGATGGGGCCGGGGGCAAAGTTCGTATTTCCAGAGGGAATTACTATGTCGTCTTGAGCTATATCTCCGGCTCTAGCCTCTCTCGGGATCTTATTCTTATCTAAAAACAGTTTGAGCGCAAAGACGTTCTCGTTTGTAAAGATCACGGCGTTTTGACCATTTAGGTACTCTTTAAGCTTCTCTAGTCCCTTCTTTTTCTTCGATACTTTCTCAATAGCTAACCTAGCTAGCGTATTTTTAACAACCTTAACTACCGATCCTCTCCTTCTGAGCTTTGCCCTTACCTCATGTAGAACAGGAGCTGTAACTCCTGTAATATTAACGATAAGCGCCGAGTCGTAGCTTTCGAAGAGCTTAACTAGCTCTTCAACTCTCTTAACCTTTTTTAAGGGTATAGCTTTCTGTCTCACGTACATGACTTACACCTACTTAGTTTTAATTTCTACAGCAGGACCCATCGTCAATTTCACGTAAACACGCTCTATATTCTGAGGAATCCTAAACTTGGTTTTTAAAGCTTCGATAACCGCGTTGATGTTCTCGGCTATTTCCTTCGAATCTTGATTCTCCGCGCCTACGCGGCACATAACCTGAGGCTGATCTTTAATCCTGATTCTAATAGACCTCCTATACCTAGCTAGTAAAGCCTCTATATCGGCGCTAGGCGGCACGGGCTTGGGCATCTTCCCCCTCGGGCCTAAATACCTACCGAGATACCTGCCTATTAACGGCATTAAATCTGGTTGTGCCAGGAAGAAATCGTAGGATTTAGCTAGCTCTTTTGCCGTCTTCTTGTTTGCAGCTATCTTCTCCAAATCTTCCCTTGATACTACGAGGTCAGCTTTAGCCTGTTTGGCTTTAAGCGCTAGATCTCCCGTAGCTATAACAGCAACTTTTGCTGGCTTATTTGGAGGGGGATGAGGGAGGGGGACTTCCATATTTATCCTATTCTCTGGCTTCTTAACATCTACATCTCTTAATTTGACAATTAATTCTACGCTTTGAATAAACTTCCTCTTCTTAGCCCTTTTCTTAGCCTCCTCCAGAGCCTCGATAACCTTATCTAGGCTAAAGCTCATCTAATATCACCCAGACTCTTTCTCGTACTTAGCCAATATATCATCGTACTTGCCTTCATCAAGCTCCCGTTGCACGATTCGAGGATCTTTCGAGTTTACGGTAACTCCCATGCTCAGAGCAGTCCCAAGAACGCTTTTTAAAGCTCCCTTTAAAGTTTTCGCTCCAATTTCATCCTTTTTAATTATTGCGATTTTTATGGCCTGCTCTAGGGATAAATCTCCCACGTTCGAGCGGACAGGTTGGCCAGAGCCCTTGCTAAGCTTTAACTCTTTTATTATAAGCGCCGCAGTGGTTGGCGTGCCTACTTCTACCCTGAAAGTCTTCTTTTCGACATCAACTATAACTTTTACAGGTACTCTCATACCTGCGAAATCGGCAGTGAGTCTATTTATCTCTCTAACAACTGCCATTACGTTCATTCCTAGAGGGCCTAGCGCCGGCCCTTTCCCTCTACAGTATAGGGGGGCCGGCTGTGGCCTTACCTCCTTCGACAAGGAATTGAAACACCTTCTCGCTAGCCATACCCTCCACCCTAAAGTCGACTATCCTATCCACCTTTGCCTCCCTTATAAGTTCTTCGGAGTAAAA
The DNA here is from genome assembly GCA_964501905.1 of uncultured Thermofilaceae archaeon. Lineage (GTDB taxonomy): Archaea > Thermoproteota > Thermoprotei > Thermofilales > B69-G16 > B69-G16. The sequence continues at coordinate 81,839 of CAZCTW010000010.1, forward strand.
ATGTTGAATTCTAATGCGAAGGATTCCATTATATAACAAAACTCTCTAACTGCTAGCAATTATAACATGGTTTAGAAAGAATGAAATTAGAGCAGAATGCAACTAGTTAACCTTTATACCTGAGTCTTTTCGAATAAGTCTCCACCGGACAGATCTCCCTTTTCCTCCAAATGCTTTCTACTTCTTCACGGAGACCCCTTTTACCTTATTTTCAATGCCTGCTCCTAATTACAGTTTTCGCATCTTCAGACCTCTTGGCCTCAATCATAGAATCCGGCTCGTTAATTTTCACCGTCATATTTTGAGACGACGGTGAAAATATAGTCGCTATGTAGCTCTAAAAGCTTATAACAGCGGTTCCAACACCGTAACGCCTATATCACTTTGCTGAGCTTGAGGCGTAAATTCAAGATTGTGCTACATCCACGCCCGTTATCCACAATAAACCTAAAACCTTCGACTAGCAACACCTAACGCGTATAGCAGATATGTATCAAAGATTTTTATAGGACGTACCAATGAAGTGGTTTTGTTTTTTGAAATTTTAGGGAAACGCTTTAATAGCATAGTTCAAATCTTTAACTTGACGTGATGACTCTGGCCCTGCGGATCGATGAAGAAGATCTTGAGTGCTGACCATTTTGTCAGATTCTTATACTTCTTTCTGATTTTTTGT
>CAZCTW010000011.1:0-78551 GCA_964501905.1 uncultured Thermofilaceae archaeon
AGCAACGACGTTTCCAAATCTCTTAGTCAAATTAACAACACGCACGCCAACCATAAGATATCTCCATGATAATATACTTAGCCATTAATTAATCTTATATCATTATTCTAGGTGCTGTCAAGTTAAGCACCTCCTAGTGCTAGTGCTTTAAGTTCTTTCTAGCTCGGTAGCTCCTGGCAGGAGGCGGGGAGGCTCTTTAAAGCTAAGATGCGCCTGGGCGTAATTGTAGAAGCCAGCCCAAGCGTAGAGAAGTTTAAGAGCGGAAGCCAGAAGCCTTCTAGGCGAGGGAAAGTAGACGTCAAAGCCGCGGAGCCGATCCTTAACCGTGCATATAAAACGCTCGACGTACTTGCCTCCCGCCCACGTTTACGGCTGTCTCATCTACTATCGCTGTTTCCGCTCGTTCACTGATTATAGTTTTTCTGCTTTCGCAGCTAGCTTATATATCCATAGTCTAACTGCTCGTGGCTTCTAGCTACTCCCGTAGAAGCTAAAAGCTCTAGCTGTTTGTCTTAAGCTCAAGCCTGAGAGATAGAGATATATTGCGTAGAGCACTACTTCTAATGGGGTCCGCTCTCGAAACATAATTTCTTGAGCACACATAGCATGTTGCTAAGAGCGGACCCTCACAAAACCTTAACTTGACACCACTTTATTCTACTAAAAAGTGTTTTATATTTTAATTTAATTATTTAATAAAAAATTAAAAATACTTACAATCTAAATTATAGGCTAGCTCATACTAGAAAAATTTCTAAAATTAACCTTTAGCTAATTCTATAAGGTAATGTACACTTACATTATATGTTCTCATAATGTCTTTCACTAAATCTTTTGAATAAACATTTACGATATAAATATCTTCCACTTTTGCTCCTATTCTTTTGACTATTCTTAAAAGGGCTTTGATAGTTTCTCCTCTCCATGCAATATCATCTAAGATTAATAACCTATCTTCACAAGAAATAGCCTTTTTGGGAAGAGCAATAAATCTCTTGTATTTCAAAAATCTAGAACTTTCAGGAAAACTTTCAACTATAGAATCCTCTACGAAATGATCACGGAGAGCATATACTAGGCCCTTATTTAGTAAAATCGATAGAATCGATGCTATTATTAACCCCCCTCCTTCAATTGTTAAGATTTTGTTAATTTTAGAATTATCTTTATATTGTTTATAAACTTGGATTGTAATGTAAAGGAGAAGTTCCGGCGATCTTGAACATAAATTCGAAAATTCAGGATAATTATAGATTCCTCTAAATATTTCTTTTCTCACTTCATCCTCAGGTTTTATTATTTCTTTACATTTCTTAATGATATCAACAGCTCTTTTCTTACCCGGTAATAGTTTTCCTTTAGCATATTTACTCAATAATGGTATGTGCATATTAAAAATTGGCTTTAGTTCTTTGTACTTATAATATTTCTTTACTCTCCTAAATAACGAAATTGCCTCAAGCTTAAGCGTAACAGCGTCAATTGATGTCATATCTAAACGTTTTAATCTATTAGATTTAAATATTATCATTACTAAATGGAAAGTTGGTAGCGATAATGTTAATTTAGACAAAAAGGTAAATAAATATAAATTTAAGACTTGCCGATGCCTAATTCTTTTGAACTTCTCTAGCTATTTTCGCGGCTTCCTCTCTAAACTTGTTGTAGGCGTTAGTAAAGCCAGACATTGTCTTCACGGTTGAGCCAAAGCTGCCCCATTCTTCCGGTTTTAAACCGTTTAATCCAAATCCTTCAATGTCTATCCCAACCTCCCTAAATACTTCCGCTAAGTAAGGAGTAAGCTCATAGGCTTTTCTAAAATCTTCCAGCTCCATTAACTTCTCGACTATTTTAGGATCATGCTGAAGCATTATCGAATTCTCAAACTTGGCTAGATCGAAGTCACTTTTCTGAGAAGTCTCCAGTACTTTTAACTGGTGGTCGGGGAACTCAGTGTTAGTCATGTTGTTAGAGGCTAGGGTTAAGTAAGTATCCATGGGTTTCCTCTTGGAAGCAGGGAGCACATCTATATTATCCAGTATCTCCTCCGCCTCCTCAGGCTTCAAGTCATATTTCTTTATGAGGTACGCGAGCCATTTACTCCTGTTTTCCGGGCTGAAGAATATCCACCAAACACGTTGAGCTACGAGAGTGCCGGCGTAGCCTATAGCGGTCTCCCAATCTTCTAAGAATTTCCTAACTTCTTCAGGAGTTTTGCCTCCGACGCCTGCCCTTGCGAGAAATTCGATAAACGGTTCTTTAACGAGAGGTCTTAGATAAGCCCTGAAGCTAACTACCTCTATTTTTTCGTCTAATGTTCTGGCCGTAACCTTATAACCCCATCCAGTCTCCGCGGTCCAGGGAGCTTCCACATCTTCCACGGGAACGCCCAATTTCTTGGCTAAATCGGCGAGAGCCGCTAATTTATTCTCGTACTTCTCCAGAGCTTCTCTTATCAACTTAGCGGCGACAACTTCTCTCAAATGACCTTCGAGTCTGCCGCCCATATTGGTTTCGTAAGCTTGCGTAGTGTGAATGCCTCTTTTCAAAGCTTTAGCCATTCCCTCCATTTTGGCTAGGATAAGCCTAGCTTCTTGAGATACTGTATAAGTAACAGTGTTGTTAGTTCCAATGCCTAAACTCTCCAACTCGCGAGTAATATCGATCGCCGCTGGGCTACTGCCGGCGACTTTAAACACTATGTTCGGTCTCCCCCTCTCCACTACCCTAGACCAGCCCCAAACCAAGTATTCGTCGTATTTCTTAAAATACTCCTGAGCTGCGGAGTATATCTTCAAGGCATCCTTTAAACTACCCTCTACGCTGTTCGCCACGTTCGGGTTTAACTGATAGCTTATCATCCCATCGTAAAATCTCGAAAGCAGAGCTATCGGCCTGAAAACTTCCATATTCGGCCATAAAGCCATCATGGTCGCAGCCATAGCCAATTCATCTTTACGCTCGTCGATGTTTTCCAACAGCTCGGGATGTTTCCTAAGGTAATCTTTAAACCTCTCCCAGAGGCTCGGGTCGTCCTTATAAGCTATAGCAGCCAGCACCGGGTTAGTAGAAACCTGAACGTAGCCCAGCCTCCTAAGCCATCTCAAGCCTATAGCGTAATCGTTGCCGAACTTGCAGAGTCCCCGCTTAGACATTATATAATATATGTTCCCCTGTATCTCCTCTCTGATAGCGTCTAAAAAGCTAGCCATAATATCGTCCTCCTCGATCCTCTCCTCCACCTTCTCGCCCATAGCCGCTAACATGCCCTTCCTCTTAGGATTGCTGGCCATAACCTTCTTCATATCCTCAATCTTCATCCTAACCACTGCTTTAGCTATTGGAGCCTCGCCCCCGGTCTCCTCGCGCTCGATCTTCTCCCACTCTTTTAAGATCTCCTCTATCATCGAGAGACAATCTTCAACCTCGTAATCTTCGAAGCCAACCCTATCTCTTTCGAGGCCGAAAAAGTTTATAGCTATCTCCAACAATACATCGTAAGCGTAAGCCCTCTTCAGTATCTTCTCTCTCTTAGCCTCTTCCTCCTCGCCTTCTTCTAAACGACACCTCATAAACTCTATATTCAATTGTCTAATGATACAGCCCAGAACATATACTATGTTTCCGACCAAGTCCGGGTTTAACAAGTGGTCTGCGGCTAGATTAGGGTATCCCATTAAAGCCGTTTTAACAACGTGGTCAGCATGGTCCAGGCTTCTAGGCGGGGAAGGCAATTCTTCTGGCTTAGCGCCGGAAATTATAGAGTACACATCCATCTTTATCCACCAGTCCTAATTATCAGGGCCATACGCCTTTTAATTTTATAGCTTTAGCCACTCTATCTATTGCTAACATGTATGCTGCCTCTCTCATACTTATTTTCCTTTCTTTACTAAATTTATATACTTCATGAAAAGTTTTTATCATCTTGTTTTCTAATTTATCTAAAACTTCTTCTTTATCCCACCAGTATCTCTGTAAAGATTGAACCCATTCATAATAGCTAACAGTTACACCGCCTGCATTAGCGAGAATATCTGGAATTACAAATACTCCTCTTTCATTAAGTATCCTATCTGCTTCTGGTGTTATTGGAGCATTAGCCCCTTCAGAAATTATTTTAGCTTTTACATTATTTGCATTTTTCTCTGTTATTACGTTCTCTACAGCTGCTGGAATTAATAATGTTACTTCAAGTTCTAAAAGTTCTTCGTTGGAAATATTTATTGCTTTAGGACAATTAATCACACTACCCGTTCTACTTTTATGCTCTTTAACTTTTATTGGATTTAAGCCCTCAGGGTTAAATATACCTCCTTTGGAGTCGCTTACAGCTACTACTTTAAATCCCCATTTATGTAGGTAATAGGCAGCCCAGTAGCCTACATTGCCGTATCCTTGTATCGCTACTGTTACTTCGCTAGCTTTAAATCCTAGAATTTTTAAAGCTTCTCTAGCTACAACTACAACTCCAAGACCAGTAGCTTCAATTCTTCCATGAGAACCTCCTATTTGAACAGGCTTAGCGGTTACTACTCCTGGCCTCCACGCACCTACGAGCTTGCTGTAAGTATCAGCCATCCATGCCATTGTTTGCTCATCTGTGTAGACATCTGGAGCCGGGATATCGATATTCGGTCCTATATATTCCCTAATAGCGTAAGTATACCTTCTCGTCAATCTTTCTAATTCACTTTTTGACAAAAATTTAGGATTACATTTTATACCTCCTTTAGCACCGCCAAAGGGTAAGCCCATTAAAGCAGTTTTCCAAGTCATTAGCATTGCCAAAGCTCTTATCTCATCCAAGTTTACAGTAGGATGATATCTAATTCCTCCTTTAAAAGGACCTAGCGCATCGTTATGCTGTACTCTATAACCAGTAAATACTTTTATCTCCCCATTATCCATTTTAACAGGTATATTAACTATCAGCTCCCGCTTTGGTTTTTTTAAAATCTCGAGAATTCCGGTCTCTATATCAAGATATTTCGCAGCTTTCTCTAGTTGTTTTACGGCCATATCATATAAGCTAAATTCCATGCTTTAAACCTCTACAACTATAGAATCTCTTTTGCCACTTTGTGAATTGCATTTGCTATATCTTCTACATCCTTATCAGTGAGCAATGGACTAATATCTACATGAACCGCCCTGCTTAATAGGTTAAGAGATTTTGGAGCTACGGTTTCATCTTGAGGTTCGTCAAAATAGTGTTGCCAGAAAAGGTAAATATGACCATCAACAACTCCGGGTCTATATATTAGCCATGGATAACCGCCGCTACTTGTATAAATATTTTCTTCTTTAAGCCTTTCTACAAATTTCTGTGCTTTAATAGAACTTTCTAAGAAAAATACAAGACATACCCCTGTATCTCCTTCTGGATCATTTTCTTTTCTAAATTTTATATTATCAATGTCCGAGATAAGATTTTTAATTTCTTCTTTTCTTCTCTTCATCTTATTTATTATGTTGTCTAATTTCTTCAACTGTTCAAGTAAGATTGCAGATTGTAACTCTGTAATCCTATAGTTAAAACCAGGAATAGGATCTATTTTTATAACGTCTCTATAAACAGGTCTATATATTGCTCCCGCGTCGTGTAACATAATTGCTTTTTGATACAACAATTCATCATTTGTAGTTACAGCACCTCCTTCCCCAGCAGTTATATTCTTGTTCAGCTGGAAGCTATGGATTCCTATGTTACCAATTGAGCCTAATTTTTTACCACGGTAGCTTCCTCCAACAGCTTGAGCGCAATCCTCGAGGAGGAAAATATCATTTTCTTTAGCTATTTTTTGTAGCTCTTCTAGATTTGCGGGAGCCCCTCTCATATGTACAGCCATTATGACTTTTGTTTTGCTAGTTACTTTTGAAGCTACGTCTTCAGGGTCTAAAGTTAATGATTCATCTACTTCGGCTATAACGGGTTTAGCTCCACAGGCTACTACAGCTGCTGGGCATGATACCCATGCATAGGCAGGAATTATCACTTCGTCTCCCTTTCTTACACCAAGAGCTTTAAGTGCTATATGCAAGGCGGCTGTTCCAGAGGATACTGCAAGAGCGTATTTTGTGCCAATGTATTTTGCATATTCCTTTTCAAACATGCCGGAATAGTCTAAGAAGTTTGGACCGTAAAATCTAAAGGTTGATTGTGCTTTAATAACCTTTATTACAGCATCTAATTCCCTGTGATTATAGGAAGTAGCGCCTGGATACATGGGAGGTAAAGGTGTATCCCTAATTGGCATATTTAATCCCTCTCAAACTATAGGACTAGGAAATATTTATTTTTTCCCATAATGTATTAACTTTTAAATTTATCACGCGGTTTTATTCTATTTTTTTAACATAAAAATTATAAATCGCGTTCACATCAATATTTACTGATGTCGAAAATCAAGTTTGGTATTGCGGGAGTAGGGACTATAGGATCGATGCATCTCGACAACATAGTAAGATGCTTAGACAAAGCTGAGGTTACAGCAGTGGCTGATATTAGGCTTAATTTAGTTAAAGAATTAGCTGAAAAATATAAAATAAAGAGAGTATACTCAGATTACAAAGAGCTAGCCGAAGATAACAGCATCGATGCTGTTATTATAGCATTACCAAATTATTTGCACTATGACTCTATCAAAGCATTTATAGAAAGTGAAAAACACATTTTTTGCGAAAAACCAATGGCAATAACACTTGAACAGGCTAACGAGATAGTAAAGATTGTTAGAGAATCAGGGTTAAAATTTCAAGTAGGTTATCAAAGACGTTTTGACAAAGCATATGTAAGAGCTAAGAAGTTTATTATAGAAGGTAAAATTGGCTTACCTCTTTTAGCAAGATCAAATACTAGAGACCCAGAACCCCCAGTAGGGTGGGAAAAATATCCCCAGAAAAGTGGAGGGCCATTTTTAACTACATGTACACACGATTTTGATTCGCTACGCTGGCTTATAGGCGCTGAAGTTAGAAAAGTATATGCTGTAGGAAAGTTTTTAGTAAACGAGGATCTAAAAAATCTAGGCTTTTACGATAATGTAATGGTATTATTAGAATTTGAAAACGGTGTTATAGCAGAAGTAGACGCTAGCGTTAACTGCTCATATGGTTATGACGTCAGAACTGAAATTTTTGGTACAAAGGGTGCTATTAGAATTGAAATAGACAAAGCTACAGGTATTCTAGAGTTTGGGAATAATGGAGTTGTTCATGATTATCCCAAATGGTTTATAGATAGATTTTTAGATGCTTACATAAATGAAATCAGGGAGTTCGTGAAAGCTATTATAAGTGACAAAGAACCGCCCGTAACGGTTGAAGATGGTAGGGCTGCAGTAGAGATTGCAGTTGCAGCGCAAATATCGGCTAGTAAGAAAGTTCCTATAAGACTTCCACTATAAAGTTTTATGACTAGATTATGTATTCTATTGGTGATGGTATATGCTAAACATATTCATTGCTAAAAGAGAAACCTTAGTTGCCCTGCTAATGATTTTACCGACATTAGTTTTGTATACGATATTCTACTACTATCCACTAGTTTTATCAATATATTACAGCTTTACAAGATGGGATTTAGTTAGATCACCTAACTGGGTTGGTTTAGAAAATTACATTAAGCTGTTTCAAGATAGGTTTTTGAGAGACGCCTTAGTTGTTACTGCCGAATACGTTGTCGCTGTGGTTACTATAAATCTTGTACTAGGCATGGCTTTGGCACTCCTACTGAATAGACCCACGAAATTAGCTGCCCTTACTAGGGCTTTAATATTTTTGCCTGTAGTCATACCTGAGGCTGCTGCAGCAGGCACATGGATTATAATGTTTGCTCCAGGACCTTATGGTTACATAAATTACCTGTTAACCATAATGGGATATCGCTGGTTAAAATGGTTTGATGATCCAAGTCTTGCTTTGCCAATGGTTATAATGTATTCAATATGGAAAAACGTTGGCTTCAACACCCTAGTATTCTACTCTGCGTTAAAATCTATACCGAGAGAGTATATAGAGTCGGCTCAAGTCGATGGAGCGTCCGGATGGGATATATCTACTAAAATAATTATACCTCTACTTAAACCAATAATAACGTTTCTACTAATAACATCCATCATCACAGCTTGGCAAGTGTTTGGATCAGTCTATATAATAACTAAAGGTGGTCCAGGCAATACCACAAGAGTGTTGGGCATATACCTATATGAAGTTGCTTTCGAGGAAATGCGAGCAGGATACGGTTCAGCTATAGCAGTATTCATGACCGCTTTGATACTTGGTCTAACAATTGTTCAACTTAGGAAGTTGAGGTGAAAGGTTATGGGAGCCTATAAGTGGACAAAAAAGGAGATAATCGCCCACATATTAATGATAATTGTTGACCTGATAATCTTAGTCCCCATTTATTTCCTCATCATTACTGCATTCAAGCCTTATAACGAGATAATAGGCATACCTCCAACGTTTTGGCCCCAAAAAATTACCCTTGAAAACTTCTTATCCTTCGCCTCTCTGCGCGGAATAAATCTTGCTAGGGTACTCATAAATAGCTTAATAGTATCAATAACGGTGACATTAGGCACGATATTCTTTTCAACGTTAGCAGGCTACGCCTTTGCTATGCTGAGATTTAAATTTAAAGAACAAATATTTATAGCTATTTTAACAAAATACATGATACCATCAGTTACGCTCTTAATTCCATGGTACTGGATAATGCGAACACTAAGACTTGTGGATACATTAATAGCAGTAATCATACCTAATATTATCGGTGCTTGGACAATCTACTTTATGCGCTCTTACATTAGTCAAATACCTAGAGATTACGTGGAATCCGCTAGAATAGACGGTGCAAATGAATTAGAGATTTTCATTCATATTATAGTTCCCTTAATAAAGCCTGCTATCGGAGTTGCTACAATTGTTAACTTTCTTTGGTCTTGGAACTATTTCCTCTGGCCCCTCATAATCCTAAATAGTAGGGAGAATTTCACAATGCCTATAGCGATCGCTTACATCAGGTACATTGGCTATGGATCGGGAGAATTACTGAATTACGGTGGCATCGCCGCGTCATCGCTTTTATACGCATTACCAATAGTAATTCTCTATACCTGGCTACAAAAGTATTTTATAGAGTCGTTCATAATGGCTGGAATAAAGAGATAAAAATCTCTTTTATAAAATTTTTTATAAAAATAATAATCCTTTCATATTATTCCTAATGATTAACAGTCTTTGGATTTAGATTCAAGATGGAGGTGTCATTTTTAATTTAATTAATATAATTATGTTAAATTTATGGTTTAAAATAGGGCGTGCTGAAGAAATATTTATAAGTTTCATTATCAATGTATTTTTACTTGATGAAGAAAGTCGTCTCTAAAAAAGTAATCGTGATCGCGATCGCTGTTATTATAGTAGCTATTATTGGCATAGCTTGGTGGTATATGGAAACTTCTAAACCAAAAATCATTAAGTTAACTGCATGGAAATGGGGGAGCGACGAAACGATAGATCCCAAGTTACACGAGATTATTGACATGTGGAACAAAGAACATCCTAATACACAAATCGAGCTAGTGATTTTTCCAGAGCTATCTGAGGCGGAATTTATCACTAAGGTAGAACATGCAACCGAGGCAGGAAAAGGACCCGATTTAATCCACGGATCTGATGTGCTACTTGCTGTGCTAGCATTTGATGGCTACCTTGAGCCAGTTCCCGACGATGTACTGAGCGTGATAAAGCAGTATATTCCAGAAAGTTATATATCTATGCTAAAATGGTGGGGTCCGGACGGTGTTAAGAGAGTGTATGGAGCTACATTTACCGAGAATGGTCCCAAAGTACTCTTCGTAAATGAATACCACCTACAAGAGGCTGGCTATCCTGCAGATTGGTGCCCTGCAGATTGGGATGAATTAGTAGACGCTTCAATAAAAATGACAAAGAGAAAACCTGATGGAACTCTTGAGAGAGCTGGAATTTATATAAGGGCTAGTGGTCATGTTGGAGGCATATTTGATAAATTTGAGCCCTTCTTTAGAAGCGCGGGAGGAAAACTTTTGTGGTGTGAAGGAGGCAAGTGGAAGACCGACATTAATAGTGAAGCTGGTTTGAGAGCTGTACAGCTATATCTAGACCTTCTCTACAAATATAAGGTTTATGAGATAGGATTCCCTGGAGACGCTACTGCATTTGCAAAAGAGCAGAATTCTATGCTACCGGCTAGAGAGGCGTGGGTCATTAGCTACCTCCATGTAACAAGCGAAAAATTTAAGGGTCCTAAAGGATTCCATGCATGCCCTATACCACCATATAAGAAAGGTATGCCTTCAAAAACTTCATCTCACATGCACGGATTTACTGTAAATGCTAAAATATCAGACGAAAGAAAGAAAGTTGCATGGGAATTCATCAAATGGTTAACTCGTAACGTAGAAGCTAGAAAGAAGATATCTGTGGAGATAGCTAATTGGATACCTTACAAAGATATAATCAACTTACCGCCATTCGATAACCCAGTTTATCAACAAATGACAGAGATAGCTATTGAGACCTCTGGCTCAAGGATTTATCATCCAAAAATGGGTCTAATTCACAATGCCGCAGGAAAGTGGTTACAGCTAATTTTTAGTCAGCAGATAGATCCGGAGAGGGGTCTAGACGAGGCGGCAAAGGAGATATTGGAGATAGCTAATACATGTCCATGTAAAGGTGAAGGGTAATTTTCTTTATTTTTTTATCTCTTTAGATGAGATTTACCTATTGGCACATCCTTAAAATCTGGGTGAATACTAACTCTTAAACTTCTTTTGCCAGTCACTTGGCATAATATCCACAAGTAGCATATTTTGCTTCCAGGCGAGGGTACATTCGGGTGATAACCTCTTTTGAATACCACTGCATCCCAGTTTTTAACTTTATACACTTCATAACCTGTTTCATCCTCTATCATTTGCAATCCAAAGCCCTTATCAAGGCCATAATATACGAAGATCTCGGTCTTATCGTCATGCTTATGCGGCGGGTAACTTGTCCACTCACCAAGCCAACCCTCAGTGTAACCTGCCAATAACCTTTCGGCTGGATCTTCTTCCCCTATAAGAACATAAATATCCCTTCTATATCCCTCATATCCTGAAGTGAAAACATTAACCTCCTCAAAGCGTTTAATATAGGGATCTATATCCCTATCCGATGCTCCCTCTCCAATAACTACTAGACTCTCCCCACCACCTACGCCCTCGATAATGACTGTACGTCCTCTGCCAGCATACACAATGTCTTTTTCCTCTAAGTGAAAAGTTATACTGTCGATTTCTATTTTACAGGGATTCTTTAAACATGCTATAATTGCTTCACGGGCGTCGGGTATCTTAACCTTTAAAGAAGTATTTGAGTCAAGAAGACCCCATCTATATGCACCTATTTCGTCTTCATACAATGTTTGTATTTTTCCTACTTCTTTTAGTGCTTGATAATGAAGACCTCTAGTGCTCATAGTTATCGATGAAATTAATCCTAGCTCAAAATAAATTATTTACCTTAACTAGCCCATTTTTCCTTCCCGATTAATAGAAAATCATATAAACCCATATATTATATGGGTTGTGATGAAAAATGAAGGAACGCTTCGGGGCATAATAGATACTGAAGCTAATTTGAAACTCATTTTAGATCCATCACTGCCTAGCATCTCAATAGTTCTCAGTAATAGAGTCTTCTTGGGCGATATTGGACCATATATTTATAGGGATAGTAAAGCTAGGGATAAATCCTCCTTTAAGGTCTTAGAGTTTAATGAGAAAAATGAGAAAAATAATCTCGGAGAGTTTAGAGAATGGAGTTATTTGCTTGAGGAAAATAGTCTGAAATATATTTATTATATAAGATACTACGTTTCGAAGAAAGCTTTAATTCTTGGATTAAAGCCTGAGAAAAAAATTGATAATACCTCTACTGGGAAAGAGCTGAGCATAGTTTTTTCACCTCTCTCGGGTATGCTGGGTGGAGATAGAGTTGTAGCTTTTACACCTTTATGCTGGTTATTTCCAGTCTTGTCTACATCGAATGAGTTAGATGATAATTACTATGGTTCAGTAATAGAGATATTTGATGATAAATCCTCCTTAGTTATAAGCTCTCTTAAACCACTATCTAATCAACTCATAGAGATAAGTTCTACTAATTCACTAAAACATCTTACACTTGGGCTTGAGGGGCTTGTAGAGGAGGTAGATTCTGAAGTAGAAGTTATTGTTGTTTTTGATAGACATCCTATAGATGCTTTCCTGAAATGGGGTAAAATTCTCAGAGAAATATATGGGAAGAAAATTAGAGAAGATATGTTTAAGGAGTTAATCGACTATATTTCGTATTGGACTAATAATGGAGCCTACTATTATTACAGGACTCTTCCTAAGAAGGATTATGTGGAAACTATGATATCAGTCAAAAAGTATCTCGAAGAACTTGGTCTTAAGGTACCATTATATGAGATAGATTCCTGGTGGTATCCGAAAGGTAGTGACGGTGGAGTCTACATCTATGAGCCTGTCGAGGAAATACCTGGAGGATTAAAAGCATTAAGCGAAAAACTTGGGCCTCTAATAGTACATCTCCGATGGTTTTCGAAGGATACCAAATATCTTGAACGATTTAAGATGAATATAGAGAAAGCAGCTTGCCCAGAGAATGGGGAAGTGTTCAAGGAGATAGCAAAATATCTGAGAGAAAATGGTGTGGTTTTAGCGGAGCAGGACTGGTTAACTACGATACGTTTTTGTTGTAAAAAGACTCTTCTCTCAAAGCCCTATTCCCTAGATAAATGGTTGAAGGAACATGCTGAAGCATTCAGTAAACAAGGTATTGGTATTATCTATTGTATGCCCGATATGTACCACTACCTTGCGAGTCTACTCTCCGATAATGTTGTAATGATAAGGACAAGTGATGATTATGGTTGTCCTCATCCTAGAAGTTTTCTTATATGGCAGAACTTCTATCTCACGATCCTAGCAAGAGCTCTTGGCTTATACCCACACTTTGATGTATTCCTAACATCATCCGAGCAGTTTTTCCGCATGATTGGTGCGGAAAAAGAGGAACGACCGTGGCCTCGGAGACTTGGAAATCCTTACTCCGATATTCTTGCAAGGGAGTTAGCTATGGCTCCAATATCTATTGGAGATGCTATTGGAGCCATAAGTCTAGATGTCTTAAGTAAAGTTGTTTTACCTAATGGTAAAGTGTTACGCCCAGATTATCCAGCATTACCAGTAAGCTATAATCTAGTACATAACCCAATAAGGGGAAAAATTCCTCTAGTAGTAAAAACACATGTAAAGAAGAAATATCTTGTTCTAGCTTTCTTTAATGTTAGTGGTGATGAAGAAATTCATTACTCATTTGAGCCCCACAAGATAGATGTCGAAGATAAACTGATTTTTTACAACTGGGGTACAGGAAAGGTAACCAAGCCTGGTGAGAAAATAGAAGGTACTTTAGAGGTAAACGGCTTTGACCTATGGATTGGGTTCGAGCCTGTGAGAAAGCCTGTTATTATAGGCTCTAGAGAATACTTCCTTATGCCTGCTGCAATAGAATTTGAAGAACAAGGTGCTGAAGAATATATTGTTAAAGTAGACTATCCAACTGAGTTGGTCATATATACTCCAACTTTACCCTCAAAAGTAGAGTTAGATGGAGAGGAAGTTAAGTACTCATATGACTCAGAAAATAACATAATTATACTGAAGCTGGACCCTGGGACTCATAACCTGCACATTAAGACCTGAAAATTATGTTTAATAGTTTCCACACCTAGCTAGCACACTGGAATCAGCAAAACTTCGGGCAATTATTAATAGTTAAGCACCTATAAGCTTAGCATTAGCGCGTTTCCCCACTTTATGCTTGCTTGTTGGGACATTCCTCTCTGTTATGCTAGCTGTGATCCTTTTGCTTTATTATTCTAGGAGACAGAGGCTGATTTTGAGGAGATCTCTCCTCTACCCTCTTCTAGACATAATCCATCACACGCTATGCCCATACTCTAATGAATGTTATTCTAAAGATTTTATTCGAGGAAGAAGAGCATGTAGATCGATATAGCTATTAGAATAGAAAGTGTTCCAAAGAAGAGCGAAAATCCCGCTATTAAGTATTTTACGAAGCTGAGGTAGCAGGATATTTCAATCAATCCAAGACCTATGGCAAAGTACATTGCGTAGATAGCGGATATAAAAGCTAGCCCTATTAGAACAACCTTCTGTTTCCTCGAGAGAGAGTTATCAGGAGGAGCGTGGTGAAGACGCTAAAGGTGCATGGATTTACAGAATCAGCCAGCGCCGCCCGAGTACAACGGGTAGAGCTTCTTTAAGGCTTATTTTCTTCTCCACCCACTCGGCTTTGGATCCTAAAACTATATTTTTAGCCTGTCAGCCGTCTTAGCGCTCCCTATCTTCACCCGCCCTTCAGTATCAATTATAAATCCTTCCCCATCTTTAGATATCTTTAATATCGTTTCTCATTCGGGGGCTCGTGATATCCTATAGAGGCTAAAACCGGATTGCTGTTTTGAAATACTATCACCAGCGGGACTAGGTATGTACTACCCAGGTCTAGTATCTCGTATAACTCGTAGTATTTGTGGAGGTAAGATTCGTTTGCCGTGAAATCTTTAACGCTAAGGTATATGTTAAGAGCATAATTAACGCTCAGCTAGAGTCTTTGAAGGAGATTTTCGACGGCTACAGCATAGAGCCTAAAAATTCGAAAGGGATTGATGCCTATAGGTGTGGGGTTTGGAGGAAGGTTATGGAGATGCTTGAGGAGGGTAGGAGTAGGAGGGAGGTACTGGATTTTCTAGGCGGAGTATTTGCCAAGGTCAGGAAGAGAGGTGTGATTGAGTGCTATTTCTGCGGTTTAACTTTTACAGATAGGGGGCTTGAGGAGCACATGGGGAGGAGTCATACTTGGAGTTTGAGGTGGTAGATGTGGTTGCTGGGAGTGTTCTTGAGTTTTTGACTAGGAACTTTAATTATCGTTCTTTTCTCGAAGCTGAAAGGGTTAATTTAGACTATTTGATGAAGGATAGGAGGTTGGCTAATCGTTTCTGGAGATGGTTTTACTCTAGGTTTAGGCAGAGGAGTCTTGACAAGGCTTTGAAGATGCTGGTTGAGAATGGTGCTATGGCGTATAAGGGTAAGATATGCATTTAAGGCTTAAGGATAGACCTAGAATTGTCGATAGCGACGATTTAGAGATTAGAGCTCAGCCAGTACTGTATATAATTTCTAAGAACAGAGTTAGGGAGATTAGAGGATTTATAGAGTATTTTGCGACGATTTAGAGATGGTTTACATGGCTGGGAAATACTTCTGTTATGTCGGCTTGATTAGTGAAAAGAAGGGAATTGTTTACGAGGTTGACGAGGAGGTTTTCAAGCATGCTATGGAGCTTAAAAATAGCGGAGATGAGGATGGAGCGGCTAGATTGGTTGAAAAATATGGTAGAGTTGTTCTAATGAATGTTTACGGCTTTTTTGAGGGTGTTTAGCTTGGGTAGTGGAAGGTTGTCTGTTGCTAGGATTATTGAGGAGTTTTTAGAGGTGTTTGGAGTTGATTTGGCTGGGACTGTTAAGGGTATTTACAGGGTTTATGGCGAGGCTAAGGCTAGGAGTTATTTGAGTAGGATGCTGAGACATTGGAGGAGCAGGGATGGACGTTTTAGGGGAGCTTTTTCGGCTTGTACTATCGTAGGGGAGGTTTAAGCTATTTTATATCTTGGAGGGAAATCTTGGATTATATCCTTGGCAGAAGTGGAGAGCCTAAGAGTTTAAAAGATTTTATGGGGTGATTAGCTTGGTTATTCCGGCTAAGGAGTTTAAGAAGATGAGCACAAGTGATATTCTGGGAACAATTGACGTGGCTATAAGGGTTTTAAGAGAGAAAGAGAAAGGGTTTTCCGATTCACAGGGCTACTCTAGTCTACTTGGTTAAGGAGCTTGTGGAGCTTTTAGGTGATTAGCGTGAAGAAAAGGAGAAAAAGTAAGATTGTTGAGGAGATTAGGAGCTTGAGCGTTTCGAGAGAGATTTGCTGAGGCTTATCGAGGTTTACGAGAAGGAGGGATTGGATTATGCTAGGAGGTATGTTGAGGGTGTTTTGAAGATTTCGGAATTCACGACATAGCACCTCGTCGTACAGGGCGTAGAAAGAGTAGAAAGAAGTAGAGTAAAAAGAGAGACGAAAATCTTAAATCCCCTATTAGAGTAGAGTTTCTGATATGGCTGCTAGAGAATTCACCTATAGGGGATATACGCTGAAAGAGCTACTAGAGATGCCAATGGACCAGTTCATACAGCTGTTACCTTCAAGGCAGAGGAGGAGCTTGCTTAGAGGACTTACTCCAGCCCAGATGAAGCTTTTAGCTAAGGTTAGGAAAGCTAGGAAGATCGTGGAAAGCGGTAAGCGCCAACCGGTGATAAAAACCCACGCTAGGGACATGATAATTCTGCCGGAAATGGTGGGGTTAACGATCCACGTATACAACGGGAAACAGTTTGTACCGGTAGAGATAAGGCCGGAGATGATAGGACATTACCTAGGGGAGTTTGCGCCTACCACCGTCCGTGTACAGCACGGAGCTCCTGGTCTGAAAGCTACCAGATCTAGCATGTTCGTAGCGTTAAAGTAGTCGCACACGTACGCTCATACACGTGCACGAATAATTAATCTATTCGATTTCCCGATTTTAATTGACAAAACTTGAGACGCAAAAAAATCGCATCTTTTAAATTAGGGAAAGTGAGAATAGACGTCTACGACTACACCGCTCTAGACTACGTGTTGGACTGGGTAGTTAAACTAACGACTTCGGAAAATATCAACATTCAATATCACAAAACAACACCTAGGAAGATAACGGAGAAGGAAATGGAGCTCCAGATTGAGGAAAAGGTGGCCTCTCCCGAGCCTAGTTTTCTGGAAGATAACCCATGGATTGAAATTCTCGCGGAGAGAGGTAAAGACTAGGTATTATAAAGAACTTAAGAAGAAGCTCATAATCCCTAGAGCCATGCCTATCAGCGTTTTCTTCCTTAAAGAATCGGCGTTCTCTATGGTAGGCTTTTCGACTATACTGTAGGCTGAGTAGAGAAATATTAAATCCGTAGGCGCTAAAAGCGCTAAGTACAGTAATGGGTTTTTAACGAAGAAGTGCAAGTAAATGCTTAAGATAACAGCTGTAATGAAGAGGAGAGAGGCGAGCGTAGCCGCCGTTTGAGAACCAGCTATTATAGCTAGAGTACGCACATCGGCTTTTCTATCGCCTTCGATATCTCTTATCCCCTTCACTATCTCCCTCCCCAATGCGGCGAAGAATGCTACCGCCGAAAATAGGATAACGTTTAGCGGCACTTCTGGGAAATACCCTAAAACAAGCGCGCCGTAGACGAACGGCAGCGCGGTAGAGTACGCGACAAGGAAGTTTCCGAAAATACCGCTCTTCTTAAAATAGGCGTTATACAGCATGCCTATAAAGGCTGTGAGCGCGACGAGGACAAGTGCGTATAAGTTAATTAAAGCGTTAATTAGGACTCCCGCGGAAAGAGTCAAGAAACCAAAGAGAAAAGCCTCCCTTAAGCTCAGTTCTCCGGTAACTAGCGGTCTATCGGGAGCGTTTATCCGATCCTCTTCGACGTTGAAATAGTCGTTGAAAGCGAAAATACCGGCTTCAACTAATACTCCCGAGACCATGCCGAGAACTAGCTTTATTATTTTACCTATGGAAAAGACTCCCATTTCTTCGACCGCAAAAGCTCCCGTGAATACTGCTAAGGCAACCATTAATCCATGCTCAAGCCTTGACAATTTAACATAGGCTTTGACGCTAGCCACGGTATAAAGAGTATAGACTAAGAAATAAAAATTAGGTTTAAAGAATCAGCTAAGTCCCCGACTATATCGGAGTTTCGCGTAATTGTGCGGTTTTAGACGCGCATAGGAGCATGAAAAACTTATAAAGGGGGGTGTTGCTATTAGGGTAGCCACTCTGTAGGATGAAAATAGGTGTCAAAATGCCGTCGTGGAAGTACTCGGTCGCCCTAGATCCAGATACGACAGCGATAGCGGCGGGTAGAGACTTGAGGATCTCGTATAAAGCCGCAGTTGAAATACTAAGAGAGATTAAGGGATTAAGAGTGGATAAAGCTGAGAAATTGTTAGAGGATGTTATAGAGAAACGTAGACCGATACCCTTTAGATGCTTCAACGGGAAAGTAGGGCATAGAAAAGGAGAGAGTTTCGGACCTGGTAGATACCCGGTAAAAGCCGCGAAGTACATACTTAAAGTGCTTAGAGAAGCGAAGGCGAACGCCGAGTATAAAGGACTCGACGTTACAAAGCTCTGGATAGTGCACGCCGCCGCACATAAAGGAATTAAAATTAGAAAATACAAACCTAGAGCTTTTGGTAGAGCTACTCCCTTCTTCCAACAATTAGTCCACGTAGAGATAGGAGTGGAGGAGAGAACATGACCACGAAAAAAATCTTTATAGATCAAGGTTTAAAGCTGATGGAGATCAACGAGTATCTCTCCAGAAGGCTTAACAGAGCCGGGTATATAGACGTCCAAATCTTCCGAACACCTATAGGGACTAGAGTGGTTATATTCGCGGAGAGACCTCCGATAGTTATAGGCAAGCGCGGCTTAACTATAAAAGAGATAGCTCAGATTTTAGAGAGAGAGTTTGGGCTTGAAAACCCGCAGATCGACGTAGCTCAGATACAAAACCCCGAACTAAACGCTAAGATAATGGCTTATAGGATAGCGCGCGCCCTCGTCAGAGGCGTAAAGTTCAGGAGGGCCGCCTTTATAGCTTTAAGGCGCATCATGGAAGCCGGAGCGAAAGGCGCTGAGATCGTTATAAGCGGCAAGCTGACTTCCGAACGCGCCCGCTTTGAGAAGTTCAAAGCGGGGGTAATAGTCAAGTCGGGCAGACCTAGAGAAGAGTACGTAGACGAGGCGGTGATACACGTTCTTTTAAAACCGGGGGTCTACGGCGTAAAAGTGAGGATAATGCCCCCAGTTAAGCTACCGGATAAAATCGAGATAAAAGCTCCAGTAGAGCAAACGTAGGAAAAGGTGATTCTTATGGCGATACTTAGAGCGAGAGATATCAGGCGTATGAAACCTGAGGAGAGAAGGAAAAAACTAGAGGAGCTGAGAGCTGAGCTGATAAACCTGAGAGCTCAAGCGAGCATCGCTGGCGGCATGGTAACCAACCCGGCGCGTATAAGAGAGATAAGGAAGGCGATAGCGAGAATCTTGACTATAGAGAAGGAGGAGCTAAAGCGTCGGCGATGAAAACAACTCCTAAAAACTTGCCCAGACACGAGCTTATAGGTTTAGAAGTGGAAGTAGTCGAAAGCCCTAATCCCTCTCAGGTCGGTATAAGGGGGATCATCGTTTTCGAAACAATGAATACTTTAATAATAGATACGGCTAAAGGTAGGAAGGTAGTACCTAAAAAATATAGAGTTTTTAAGATACGGCTTCCGGAAAGCACAGCGGTTCTCGTCGAAGGAGACATAATTCTCGGACGCCCGGAGGATAGATTGAAGAAGAAGTTGAAAAGTTGGTAACGAATCATTTATATATTCATGGAGCTTGTGTAAAGTCTACGGGGAGGAAGATGGCTAAAAAAGTGAGGAACGTAGGAATACCCTGGATAAAACCCCCCAAGGATACCTGTGATGATCCTAACTGTCCATGGCACGGAAATTTAAGAGTAAGGGGTATATTACTAGAGGGAAAGGTGGAAAAAATTAAAATGCAGAAAACCGCCGTCGTGGTGAGAGACTACCTCCACTACGTCCCCAAGTACAAACGATACGAAAGGAGGAGGAGCAAGATACACGCCCACCTGCCCCCGTGCATCGACGTTAAGCCGGGAGATGTAGTAATTATGGGCGAGACGAGGCCTATAGCTAAATCCGTCGCATTCGTTATATTGGCTAAGAAAGGCGATTAGAGGTGACGACAAGTGGCTAAGAGAGGCTTTAAGGTAGTAGGCGTATCTTATAGGCTTCACTTAACCCCGGGCGTCTTCAACGAAAGCCTAGTGAGAGTAGCCGATAACTCCGGCGCCACGCTTGCCAGAGTTATAGGAGTACTCCACCACAAAACTGTCTGGAGGCGTATCCCCGGCGCGAGCGTAGGAGATATAGTCGTAGTATCTATCCGCGCCGGGAAACCGGAGCTAAGGAAGCAGATTATGCACGCGGTTGTAATTAGGCAGAGAAGGCCCTACAGACGACGCGACGGTACGTGGATATGCTTCGAAGACAACGCCGTCGTGTTGGTAACTCCTGAGGGCGAACCTAAGGGGAGCGAGATTAGAGGGCCTTTGGCAAAGGAAGCAGCGGAGAGATGGCCTAAGTTAGCCGGTATGGCTTCTATCATCGTATAATGCTCTTAGAGAACATTTTACGTCTTCTTTTGAGAGAATTCTCGACAAGGGATCGTGTAGCGGTAGGGGATTTTACTAGAAGTATAGGTGTAGAGGAGAAAGCCGTCATAGAAGCCGTTGAAGTCTATGGGTTGAAAATCGAAGAAGGATATATTCTGGTGGAAGACTGGAGAAACTTCATCTTTAACCTACTAGAAAAAGGCTTCAACCTGGAAGATATACTCCGCTACCTCTATTGGAGGGAGTTCGAAAATATATGTGAAGCCGTCCTGATGATGGCCGGCTTCTACACGTTTAGGAATTTGAGGTTTAAAGCTCGGGGTAGGCGGTACGAGATAGATGTCGTCGGCGTGAAGGGAGATAAGGTACTTCTCATCGACTGCAAGAAGTGGAAGAGGATGTCCAGCTCTATGTTGAAAAACGCCGTTGAGAAGCAACTTGAAAGAACTAGAGCTCTCTCCGAAACGCTTGAAAGCGTTGGGCTACACCTCGAATATAGCCGTATACTGTTGATCCCGGTTATCGTCACTATGCTGGCCGGAGATATGGCTTTTTATGATTCTGTTCCTATAGTTCCAATATCAAAGCTTAAAAACTTCCTCTACAACTTTGAAAATATCTTAGATAAGTTAAACGTAGAGGAAGTTTATATCACAAGACTATTCGAGCGAAGAGGTTCGAGCCTTGAAGAGGAAGGTTAAAGCTGAGGAAGAGATAAATCGTATAATAGAGGAGATAAACAGAGAAATCGATCTAGTAGTTGTCGAAGGGATACACGATGAAGAAGTACTTAGATTGCTGGGGTATAGAGGGGAAGTATTGAGGTTTTCGAGTTTTAGAGGAGTATTATCCATTTCCGAACAGTTGGAGAGAAACTTTCCGGGTAAGAGGGTGTTGATACTCACGGATTACGACAGGAGAGGAGAGGAGTTAAACGATAAGATCAAAAAAGCTCTTGAGACTTCCAGAGTAAAGATAAACGAACGTTTGAGGAGGGATTTAGGGCTATTGCTCTCCAAGTACTCTATAAAAACCATAGAGGAGGCGCGGGGCCTTCTCGTTAAAGATTACAGGCTTTTATAGTAGCTTCTTCCCGGAGTTTTTAAGATATCTCTGGATATTCTCAAGCCCTATAACTACGGCGTCAGGCGTCGTCATGATAGGCGTATCCATAGTTCCGAACTCCACCAAAAGCCATCCTCTAAGTCCATTCCTTGATACGTCGATTTTCTTAAACTCAACACCCATGCTCCTCAACAATTTCTCCGCTTCTAAGCTCTCCCTGCCGTTATCCGCGAATAAGTAGACCTTTACCAAACTTTCCACCATAACGGTCATCTCAATTCAGAGCATTAATCGTCTTCTCTTAAAGTCGTGAGATAATACCTCCGTTATACATTAATATCGCACGTTGAGAGATGGATGAAACTAAAACACATAGCCAACACGTATAATAATAACGAGTTATTTTTAATGCAGATGTGGTTAGGCGATCTCTATGATAATATTCGCGACCGGGATAAGCGGGAGTAAGCGACTAGAATACCTCGAAGGAGTAGCTGAGCTGTCCCAGGGTAGAATCAAGGTAAAGGATATAGGCTCGCTCATGTTTGAAAAATCAAGCCACCTCGGCATAAACATACCAGAGGGCAAAATCCTAGATTTAGATCCCTTTGCGCTGAACTACCTCAGAGCCGCCATATTCGAGGAGATACTTAAGGAGAAGAAAAAATTTGAAAACGGTAAAGACTTGATCATTAGCACTCACACGTGCTTTAGGTGGAAAAAGCATCTAGTCCCCGCTTTTAACTTCTACTACTTGAACAGGCTTAACCCCGACCTCTACGTAACCGTAATAGACAACATCCACAGAGTTAAGGCTAGGCTCGAGAAGACTCCACACTGGAGGGGACGGCTGAGCGTAAAAGACCTTTTGATATGGCGGGACGAGGAAGTCTTTATAACGGAGATGTTGGCTCAATACCAGGATAAGCCTCACTACATCATAGCTCGAGATGAAGGACCGGAGCTGCTCTACAACCTCATCTACAGAGTTGAGAAGAGGAAAAAAGCCGGAGAAAAACCGGCGCTTAAAGCCTACCTCAGCTACCCTATAACCCACGTGCAAGAGGAGTTTTTAAAAGAAAAAGAGGAAGTTAAAAAACGCTTGAAAGACGCCGGGATAATAATCTTCGACCCCATCAGCATTAAAGAAGTAGAACTGCTAGGCTACGCCGAGGAAGCAAAAAAAGAAGGAAAAGACGGGGTAGAAGTCGAAGTCGACGGAGAGAAGGCGTTTATACCGGTTAAAGAACTTATGGAGGCTCGGGAGGATATAGTGAACCAAGTCGTAGCTAGGGATTATAAATTGATAGAGCAGGCGGACGCCATTATAGTCTACTACCCTATAACCACGCTGTCTCCCGGGGTTTTAAGCGAGATAAACTACGGCTTCACCCACAATAAAGACGTGTTCACCATATTCCCCTATAAAAGCATAAGCCCCTTCTTCGAATACTACACCACTAAAATATTCAACGACGTCGAAGACCTACTGGAATTCCTGAGCTCTCAAGGCTACCTAGCCTAGAGCGTATATACAGAGCAGTCCTCCTGCAGCTATACCCCTTGCTTTAGGCTCAGGCTCTCCGTGAAGCGAGCAGTAGACCACTGGACTTGAATTGTGGAAGCCGTAGAATCCCCTGTGGAGGGGGCATTTCAAGCAAGTTTTAAAGTTTATACTCTTCTTTTTAAGAGGACAGGGCACGAGGAGGCTCACCTTAAGTTCTCTTAAACCGTTCCAATACCTACACTTCACCTTTACGTCCGGCCATAAGCCTTCTACGCCCTGGAAAAACTGACACTTCCTACATTCTTCGAAGCTTACAGCCCCTTTCCTGGGGCATGAGTCCACTATCACGCTTACAGGTATGCTCTTAAATTTCCTCGACATATCTCGCCTAAGCACAGCCCCCTGCTCTTAAGTTCTACGTCAGGTAAATGACAGTTTTTTAAGTTAGATACGCGTAGAAATACCGGACACCGTATGGAGGGGAAGGAAGAGCTCTTACGCAGGCTATTCAGGTCTGAGGGGAGGAGGGAGGTACTCAGGACTATAGCCCGGGAGAATATAGTGACTACCAGCGAGATTGTGAGGAGGACGGGGTTGCGTAGGCAGACAGTCGTGGAGTATTTGAAGGAGTTCGAGAATTTAGGGCTGATAAAAGTGAAAAAGGACCAAAAGCCGTGGATAGTTTTGGCCAGCGAAGAGCTCAAACTCCTCCCCATCGAGAAGAGGGTAGAGGAGAAAAGGATAAAGTTTAGGTATTCCTGGTCCGACTTCCCGGCCTGCCTATGCAGGGGTAATAGGTTGGACCTGGTCTTCGTGTGGGGCTCGGGTAGGGTCGAAAAGGCGGAGGCTTTAGACGCCGTGGGGATACCGGAAGTCACGGTGAAAATATTCTCTCACGCGCTCTCCTACGAAGTCCCCCGAGAAAACGTGAACATAGTATCCGGCACAGACATCGAAGTCTTAGAGAATAAAAAACTGCTCTCATTCAATCTCTTCGTGATAGGCTCTGGGATAGTAAACCTGTTAACCGCTAAGATAATGGAAGAGCTACAACCTCCCATAAGGTTTGAACCTCCCCTGGGCCGCGACATATACTCGGCCATAACCGAGAAGTTCTACTCGGCCGGCGAGGAGCCAGATAAGTACGCGGGAATTCTAGCCCTCCTGCCTAATCCATGGAATCCCGAGAGAGTAGCCGTACTGGTCGGGGGGATCTTCAAGCAGGGCACGATGGCGGCTTTAAAAGCTCTAATCAAGCACCTAGACGAACCCGTTTTCCTCAAACCCCACCCCATAGCCGGGATACCCATAAGGGTGGTGAGATCTAATGAACACGGAGATTTCGCGGGGTTCTTCGAGTAGGCTTGTAGACGCCCACTGCCACCTCCACGAATTCTCCCTCGGAGATATAGAAAAGTATAGAGGTTACAGGATACTAGCGGTTTCAGACGACTTTAACTCCTCACTGAGGACTCTGGATATAGCGGAGAGGTTCGATAACGTACTGCCCTGTATAGGCTTACACCCTTGGGAGGTAAAAGAAGATAGCTTAGACGAAGTCGAGAAGATCTGCGAGCTAGCCCCGAGAGTGAGGTGTCTCGGGGAAATAGGGCTCGATAAGCTATTTACACCCCAAACCTTCAAGCTCCAGTTAAGAGTATTCTCGATCTTTTTAGAAGCCGCGAAAGAATACGGCTTGATAGTAAATCTACACGCTGCGGGCGCCTGGAGGGAAGTATACGACCTGGTGGAGAAGCACGAGATAGAGAAAGCGATTTTCCACTGGTATAGCGGCCCCCTGGATTTGCTCGAGAAAATAACGGATAGCGGCTACTTTATAACCATAAACCCAACCGTCAAGATAAACAAGAAGCACATGAAGGCGCTTGAAGCCGTCGAAGTGGAGAACTTGCTCACCGAGAGCGACGGACCCTACAAGTATAGAGGTTTTAATTTAAAACCGGAGCTCGTAAAGGAGGTCGTTAGGGTTATAGCCGAGGTCAAAAACTTAGGGGTAGACGAGGTAAAAACTCAAGTAAATAAGAACCTAGACGCCCTCTTCGCCTAGCCGCCCGTTAACCCTGTCGATGAACTCCGCTACCTCCCGGCTATCCAGGATATAGAAGCTGAGCGAGATAGGGGTTACAGCTATCTCCTTCTCCACGAACACTGCGTAGACATCGGTGCCTTCCTCAGGCTCAACCGGCTCTCCGTAAAGCCAGTAATAAACGCCTCCCCTCGGATCCACCCTCTTTTCTATGATATTGGTGAACCTTACCCTAGCCGGGCGCGCCAATTTCAAACGTCTAGACGGAGCGTCGGGAAAGTTGACGTTTAAAACGTCCACGCCCCGAGGGAAGCCCCTCTCCAAGACCTCCTCCACTAGAGCCTTAATACACGACTCGATTGTGGAGGAGAGCTCTTTATCAGACGCGAGAGAATCTCCATCTTTCACGGTGGCGGAGAAGGCTATAGCCGGTATTCCTTCAAGAGATGCCTGGGCGGCGGCCCCCACGGTGCCCGAGGATAGAATAACTTGAATACTCGTGTTATCTCCTACATTTACGCCGGAGACCACTAGGTCTACAGGCCCCGTCAGCACCTTCAAAGCCATATAGATAACGTCGCTCGGAGTCCCGTTTATTAAGTAGGCATAAGTATCCAAGTACCTAACCTTATTAACCCTCAAGGGCTTGTGCAGAGTTATCCCTAAACCGCTCGCCGACTTGGGAGTCTCGGGAACGATTACGTAAGCCTCCCCTAACTCCCTCACGGCCTTATACAGGATCTCCAGCCCCGGGCTGTATAAGCCGTCATCATTCGTCACCAGGATCTTCGCCATCTTTCACACCTAGACACTCCTTGAGAGAGGAAAACAAGAACATAAAAGCTTTGCGGACATGTCTCTAAATGCGAAATTCGTTAAACCTCTACTATCTTTTTCTGATATAGTTTTGCATAATATATTCTTTTTTGTAATATATATGACAAATTTAATGTTGGGCATTTAAATTATATTTTAAAATCTAAATAGCAAATTTCTGTTCAAATAATAGATTTTAAAATAATTTCTGCTGCATTATTCTGCAACATAATCCATCCAACCAATATTATTTATCGGGAAAATTATATTAAACATGTCAGCTAAATTCTCTAATATAAACGTAAGGTTTAAGAATAGGGTTATAAATGAAATATAAGGGTCTGCCCGATGGGCGTAGAAAGAGTTTTTCAAAGATACATACCCTGGATGCTCTACGCTCCCGAAGCTGAACTCTGCGAGTTCTGCTTCACCGTCCTAAACAAGCCCGGACAACTCAGGAAAATGCTTCTAATATTCGAGAAATACGGCGTAAACATACTAAGCATAAGCGGCTACGCCCTCCCCGGCTGGGAATACGGACAGGTATTCGTATTCGCCGATATAAAAAACACGAGGGTAGACTTAGACACAGTTAAAAAAGAGCTAGAAAATCTTGGAAGCGAAGTCTACGTTAAACAACAACCCGTTAAAGGCTTTATGATAGATGAATTCGCCCATCCCATCTACGTCTTCCCCGGCGTCCGCTCCCTCATACTCCTAGAGCCCGACTTCGCCGAAATGATAAAAGGATTCTACCAGAAGTTCGGCGAGATAGCCGCAACCCTCCTATACCATCAAGCCTACTCAGGAGGGAAATTCTTAGCAGAATACCTCTCGGAAAAACTAAACCTTAAAGGCAAAAAACTGCTAGTAGAATGCCTGAAATTTTACCAAGCCGGCGGGTGGGGCAGGGTAATACTGGCTAAATACGACCTCGAAAAGCCGGAGATAATACTCAAACTCTACGACTCCCTAGAGTGCAAGATATTCGGCAACCTGGGGAAACCAGCAAGCCACTTCTTAAGAGGACACATAAGCGGATTACTGACAGGCCTACTGGACAGAGAAGTTAGAGTTATAGAGAAAAAATGCATAGCTATGGGAGACCCCTACTGCGAATTCCACCTCGAAACCATAGACTAGACTTTCAACTTCTGACCTCGTAATTTCTCACACATATAATAGTAGCTAAATATCATTTCTCGAAAATCTAGTCAACTCAATACTAGGCGTAACTTTGAAATTCATTTAAATGCTAGCTTTATCGTCCGTAAATTTTAGCTAAGCTTTTTAGGCAAGTTTTAAACATGAAGCCTTAGCTCTCCGTCTCGGCGAAAAATTGATAAAAATTATAATAAAAACTATGTTACAATATTATGGTGATAATTTACCCGAGGAGGAGGCGGAGAATCTTCAGAGAACTCTTCCTCAAGCTCCTCGTACTGGCGGCGCTACTCTTCATCGCCGCCGTCGCCGCCTTCCTCCTCATCCCAGTAGCGGTCGAACGGGCGGAGATACCCGAAAACCTAAACCTACAAACATTAGCCAAGTTCCTAAAAGATGTAATCGACTACTGGCTCAGCTTAATAAAAGATATAGCCGCTCCTAGATAAGCAGGCGAAACTCTACCATAAATATCCCACACTTGTCCAAGAGAACAGCCTAAGTCCTAGCCCATGGCACGGTACGCCGCAACTACTCTTAGACAGGGCTTAAAAATAAAACGTCGAAAAGCGTAGAGTTAAGCATGCAAGACGTCGTTATAAAACCGGTAGACGACCCGGACAGGTACTGGGAAATCGTCGAGGTAACAGCCGACGTCTGGGGATGAAAGACTATAGGGAAATCGTACCCGCCCACATGATGAAAGCCGTACAGCGGAGGGCTGGTACTCGCCGCCTTCAAAAACGACGAAATCATCGGCTTCGTCCTAGGTATATTGGCCATGGATGAGGAGGGAGGAGAGGAGCGACGAGGGGGGATGGGGCGAGGTAGCCGCCGGAGAGAGGCCATGGTACAACTACGAAACTTTTGAAACATCCCTATAGGTACCTCATCCCAACCCTGCTAAAAGCCGCCCACTGCTCGGCGAAGGACGTCTGGAAGCTCCTGAGCAGGGTGAGGGGGTACAACGCGGCTAAAGCCGGGCTCGAGGCAGCGCTTTAGGATTTAGAATCTAGGCTTGAGGACGTGCCGCTCTACAGGTACATCGACGGCGTGAAAAACGCATCCCTTCCGGAGTCAGCATAGGAATTAAAAGAGCGTAGACGAGCTACTAGCCACAATCTCCAAAAGGCTAGAGGAAGGCTATCTACGCGTAAAAATCAAGATTAAGCCGGGTTGGGATGTAGAAGTACTCGAAGCCGTGAGGAGAGAGTTCCCCGACACCCCCTACAAGTGGACGCGAACGCCGCCTACATTCTCAAAGACATAAACCTGCTGAGAAGACTAGACGCGTACAACCTGTTAATGATAGAACAACCCCTACACTACGAAGACCTCGTAGACCACGCCCTACTAGCTAGAAAACTCTCAACCCCCATATGCCTAGACGAGAGCATAAGGGGGATACATGACGCCAAGGTAGCGTACACGCTAGGCTCCGCCGAGATAATCAACGTCAAACCCGGAAGAGTAGGGGCACACGCCCAGCGTGGAAATCCACGACTTCTGCGGGGCAGCCGGCATAGGGCTCTGGGTGGGCAGCATGCTCGGGACGGGGATTGGAAGAGCGCACCTCGTAGCCCTAGCCACCCTCAAAAACTTCACATATCCAAACGACATCTACGCTAGCAGCCGCTGCTGGGAGAGAGACATAGTAGAACCCGAATGGGAGATAAAAAACGGGTACATAGAGGCACGGGAGAAACCCGGAATAGGGGTAGAAATCCTAGACATAGAAAAACACCTAGAGAAAAAGAAGGAGTACAAGCCCACATAGCCCAACGCAAAACTTTTAAAATCCGAAACCTTTACTCCAGAAAAGTTTATTACCCATACATTTAGACACACAATGAGGGATTTAGAATGGTCAAATACAAACAGACAGCAGAGATCCTTAAAATAATGAAAAACATAGAACAGGTAAGGAACATAGGCACCCTAGCCCACGTAGACCACGGCAAAACAACCACCTCGGACAGCCTGCTAATGGGGGCAGGACTCCTAAGCCCCAAGACCGCCGGCAAAGCCTTAGCCTTGGATTACGTAGAAATAGAACAGCTAAGACAAATGACCGTGAAGGCGGCTAACATAAGCCTATACCACGAGTGGAAAGGCAAGCCATACGTAATCAACCTAGTAGACACGCCCGGACACGTAGACTTCACCGGACACGTAACCAGAAGCCTGCGAATGATGGACGGAGGAATAGTAGTAGTAGACGCGGTCGAGGGAGTAATGACCCAGACCGAGACCGTCGTGAGGCAGGCGCTAGCCGAGAGAGTAAGACCTCTACTCTACATAAACAAGGTAGACAGACTGATAAAAGAGCTAAAGCTAAGCCCCCGAGAAATACAGGAAAGATTCATAGAGATAGTCCGAGACTTCAACAACCTAATAGAGCTATACGGCGAGCCAGGATTCAAAGAAAAATGGAAAGTAGACTTTAAGCGAGGCCAAGTAGCCTTCGGAAGCGCACTACACAAATGGGGACTAACAATACCCATAGCAGTAAAGAAAGGACTAAAATTCGACTACATAGTCGACGCCTACCAAAAAGGCTACTACGAAGAACTAGCCAAAGAATTCCCCCTATACGTGGCATTGCTGGACATGGTCGTAGAACACGTACCCAACCCCCGAGAAGCCCAGAAGTATAGAGTGCCTAAATTGTGGAAGGGAGACCTAAACGGGCCGATAGGCAAAGCAATGGTAGAATGCGACCCAGAAGGACCTGCAGTAGTGGCGGTAAGCAAGATAATATTCGACCCACACGCAGGCTTCGTAGCCACCGGGAGAGTATTCAGCGGAACAGTAAAACCTGGACAGGAGGTGTGGCTGGTAAACGCCAGAACACAGCAGAGAATACTCCAAGTAGGACTTTACATGGGACCATACAGGGAAGTAGCCGAGGAGATAACCGCCGGGAACATAGTAGCCCTACTCGGACTAGATAAAGCCAGAGCGGGAGAGACAATAGTAGACCTACAGTACAAAGACGTAATGGCGCCCTTCGAAAGAATGGCATACGTAAGCGAACCAGTAGTAACCATAGCAATAGAACCCAAACGCAGCAGCGACCTACCCAAACTAGTCGACGCACTCAGAAAACTAGCCATAGAAGACCCCACCCTAAGAGTAACCATAAACCAGGAAACCGGAGAATACCTCATAAGCGGAATGGGAACACTCCACCTCGAAATAACATTGTGGGAGCTACACCAGCGAACCGGACTAGAAGTAGTAACAAGCCCACCAATAGTAAGATATAGAGAGACAATAAAGAAGAAAAGCCAAATATTCGAAGGAAAAAGCCCCAACAAACACAACAAATTGTATATAAGCGTAGAACCACTAAACGAAGAAACACTACAATTGCTACAGCAAGGCAAGATATACGACGGACAAGACTGGCGGCAAAGAGCCAAAATACTAAGAGAAGAAGCAGGATGGGACTCAGACGAAGCAAGAGGAGTATGGGCAATAGACGACAACCTAAACATATTCGTAGACCTAACCAAAGGAGTACAACACCTAAGAGAAATAAAAGACTACACAATACAAGGATTCAGATGGGCATTCGAAGAAGGACCCCTAGCCAGAGAACCAGTAAGAGGAGTAAAAGTAATACTTCATGACGCCACCGTACACGACGATCCAGCTCATAGAGGGCCGGCTCAGATAATTCCCGCCTGTAGACACGCGATCTACGCCGCCTTCCTGAGCGCGGATCCGATTCTTTTGGAGCCGATTTTGAAGATCGACGTTAAAGTGCCGCAGGAGCAGTTGAGCGGTGTTTTGAACGTGATTACGAAGCGCAGAGGCAAGATTTTAAACATGGAGCAGCACGGCATGATAATGAGGGTTAAGGGTGAGATACCGGTTAGCGAGACATTCGGCTTGGCGGATGATATGCGCAGCGCCACGCAGGGCAGGGCCTTCTGGAGTACTGAGTTCTCGCGTTGGGCTCCGGTTCCGTCGGGTATGCTCTTGGATTTGGTTATGAAGATTAGGGAGCGTAAGGGACTGCCAAAGAGGATTCCTAGACCTGAAGACTTCCTCGGTCCTTAAGTTTTTTGATGGCTATTATCATTGATATTTTATTCTCTGTCTTTGCTAAGTATAGTCTGAATTTTCTCTAAAGTAGTTTCTTAGGCTTGTTTCTAGTGACTTAAATGTTTTCTCATGTTATATTTGGATTTTTAGAAACATGCCATGATAATACCGTTATTAGGAAAGTTGTAAGGCTTGTATTGATTACCAAAGGATTTGCCGCAATAAATGAAAGTAAAGTCGTAAGTGTCATGAGCCTGAGTAATAGTGCAGATATGGTGTAAATGCCTGTTATAGTCTCTAGCAGGTGGTTATTGTTTAGTATGTGTGAGCGGGTGGACTTTCCTTTGGGGGAGTGTTAGAGTATTTTTGGGCTATGGTTTTTACTAGTTTTTTGATGGATTTTAGTGCTTTTTCTACGTCGTCTTTGTTGCACCAGTTTTCGTAGAAACATACGTGCATCTCCACTGCTCTCGCCCATGCGTCGCCCGCCCATTCTCCAAGTTCGCTTTCTATTTTCCTCTTGTATTCCCAGAGTTGGCCGCGGCTCGTTAATCGCTTGCCGTTTTTCCAGTATGCGTAAGCCTTGACTGCTAGTGCGGCTGCTCCCCAAACTTTTTCTGCTGCCTGTCTTACGTTGTCTTTTTCTAGCTCTTTTCCGGCTTCGGCTAGTAGTTCTTCTGAGGCTTTCATGTACTCTTTAGCCTTGTTTTGGGGGTCTAGGTTTTGAGTTAGTAGTTCAAGTAAGTATTCTTTTATGCTTAGGTTGTGTTTTTTAGCTTCTTCTTTGAGGCGTTTGGCGACGACGCCGCTGATTAAAATGGTCTCCATGTTCTTCCTTGAGATATTTTGCTTGGAGGTATTTAAATCTCCTCAAGGTATTTTATGGCTTCCTTCGCACATCTTATTGTTTGGGCGGTTTTCTATTTTGTAGTTTTTATATTGTGGATGGTCTCGTGGGGGAAGTTAGGGTATTTTTTTATTGTGATGGTCGTTGTATTTCTCGAAGTAATGAGGTGGATATAGTAGGATTGGGAGTGTTTGCTCATTTTGAGAGATTATCTGGGGGTGGGGAATTTACTGTTGATTCTAGTTTTGAATAGGTATTCCGTCTTTTACTATATTTCTTCGGTTTGCGTTTGGGATTTGGGGGCTGTTTTCTCTTTTGAGGTTTTGTCTTATGTTTATCCTATTATCGTATTTTCTTCGTTTTTAGCGTGATTGCATTGTATGGTTTGAGGTTCGTCTGTGACGTCTATGGCTATTTCTGTTATTCCTGATTTGAGGGCTTCTAGCCAGAGGTTTTCTGCTTGTTCTTTTGTGTATCCGTGTTTTTCTATTAGGTATTTTTCTAGTTTTTCTAGTGGTAGTGCGTTGGTGTGGTGGTGTTTTAGGGCTTCTTTGAGGATTTTTTCTATTTGTTTTTCTTCCATCGTTTTCTGTGTTCGTTATGGCATATAAGGGAGGCGTTTTAAGAGTTTATTAAGAATGGTGGACTTGTGTGTTTTGCCTTTTTATGTCTATGGGTTGGGGTATGAGTTCGTTGAATTATTAACTTATGGTTGCTTTTGTAGGTAGTGTCAACTTAAAGTTTTTAGTGGGGGTCCGTGTTTTAGCAATATGCCATGAAGCCAAAAGCCCTACTACAAAGAGCACGGACCCCTATAGAACTAGTGATTTACGCAATATATCTCTATCTCTCAGGACTAAGCCTAAGGCAGACAGCTAGAGCCCTAGCCTCCATCGGCTTCGCTAGAAGCCACGAGGCAGTCAGAAAATGGGTGCACAAGCTGGCAAATATAGCTGCAGAGGCGATAAGCCTCGAAACGGCCATAGTAGACGAGACAGCCGTGAACATCGGCGGCAGGCAAGTCTGGCTTTGGGTTGCTATAGAGCCGGAGCGCCGGGCAATCCTAGCTCTATACCTCAGCGAGACGAGGAATTTTCTAGTCGCCTACAGCTTCCTCGCCGAGCTGAGAAGGCACGGTGTTAAGCGCGTAATCACGGATGGGGCTAGGTGGTATCCGCCAGCTGCGCGGTGGGCTGGGTTGAGGCATGAGGTTGTGCACGGCGGCGTGCGTAGCTACGTTGAACGCTTTATCTGCGCTGTTAAGGATAGGCTTAGGGGCTTCGACGTCTATTTTCCCTCGCCTAGCAGGCTACTGGATTCAGCGTTGAGGCTTCTCTATGCTTGGGCCAGCTTCTACAACTATGCTAGAGTACACTTAAGCTTCGGCGAGCCTCCCCGCAGCATGTCCGGCTTCACAGAGCTAGAAAGGCTCACGGCATTAGCACAAAAAAGGTGGTAAAGTTGACAGCACCCTTTTGTAGGATTTTATGAGTAAAGGCCTGCCAAAGCGGGTTTCTAAGCTTGAGGACTTTTGGTCTTTAGTTTTGGTTTTTGGTTGGGGGTGGTAATGCATAAATAGGTGTGATTGTATTTGTTTGAGGGAGTTGCCCCGGAGCGTTGCGATGATTGGGGGCAGCCTTCCGAGCAGGTTGAAGATTCTTTTTAAGACTCTTGTTTTAGCCGATACTATGGGTGATTGCCGCATCCAGTCTCTTATGATGTTTACCTTGCCTTCTGGCACGTTTAGTTTTTTGGCGAGTTGATATGGGTTTTCGGCTCCTAGTTTTTTCATCGCGTTTTTTATTCTTTTGTGAAGGTAGCGCGAGTCTATTTTTCTTATTGCGCCGTCTGGTTCTTGCCACCAGTGGTATAGTTTTTGTTTTATCTGTGTTTTGGGTCCGTAGATTTTCTCTATGAGTTTTTGGAGGGTTTCTGCGGGTACTCCAAGCTTCTCTTCTAGTGGTTTCAGTTCTACTAGCTTGGGGTTTTCTACGTGTTGTATGATTTGTTCTATGAGTTGTAGCTCTTTCTCCTTATTTCTCAGCCACTGGACGTACTGCAGATGTGATTGTTTGTACTGGCCCATTGGGCTCCTCTAGCGGTTTGTTACGGTGTGTGGATTATCGAATTTGCGGTTAATATCCTTTGAGTGAGTGTTGCCTGTGGGTGTTGGAGTTTGATTTTCAGTGTTTATGGTGAGATATGGGCTCGTGTATGTGTGTACTATGATTGGATGGGTGGTTTATCGGGATTGTGTTAATGGTTTCAGCGCTAGATATACTATTTGAGGAAGACTCTTAGTTTAGTTTAAGTAATAATATATAAATAAGTGAGAAAATTATGCTTGTTTGAGGGAGTTGCCCCCGGAGCGCCGCGATGATTAGGGGCAGTATGTTAAAGGTAGTAGGTATGGTTGATGGTAAGAAGGCTTTGGTTGAAGTGGAAGTGGTTAAACCTGATGAGGTTAGTGATGAGGTAGTTGAGGCTTTCATCAAAGCTATAGAGGGTAAGGAAAAGTTTTATACGGTTGAGGAGCTAGAGGAGTTTTTAAAGAAAAAGAAGGATTAACGCTTCTTATAGGCTTTCCTCCTGTGCTCTATCCAGAAGATTCTAACTTCCCTCCTCTCGTAGTCTATATAGTAGAAAATCCTATAATCTCCCATTCTAATCCTTCTACCAGAGTATCCAGCAGCCCTTATCACTGGCTCTCCTCGAAGAGCTTTAATAGTACCCTCGGGATCATCGTCAAGTCTACTCTGCAAATCCCGAAGAAAACTCATAAACCTATCCAACACGCCGAGACTTTCAGCCTTCTTCACAGCCCTCCTCGCCACGAGAACCCGCCACATAAGTGGCATTCCTCAATGATAGTAGTGGATGTCGTAATAAATCCTGACCCCTATTGCCTCCACTACCGCCGCGCATGTAAAAGTAGATTTTAGAAGGCGAGAAGCATCGTGAGCCCTCTTATTAACGGTGCATTTTTCGCCACAGATTTCTTTGCGATGTTATGGTTAATATTTTCTTGTGTTTGTTGTGGGAAGGCTTAAGTTTCTCCGTGTTGATGTAATGATGGTTTGTTATGGGGCTTGTGTATATACGCGGCGTGGTTAAGTGGGGGCGCGTCGAGGGAGGTTATGTTCCTTGCGGATTCGAGCGCTACGTATACTGTTTTGAAGAAGGATGTTTGGGAGTATCTGGGTCTTAAGCCGAAGCGCGAGGTGGAGCTTATCTTAGCCGACGGCGCCGTCATTAGGAGGTTTCTCTCGGAGGCTGTTGTAGAGCTTCCCGGCTATGGGGAGTATTATAGCCCGGTGCTTCTCGGAGAGGAGGGGGATGAGAACCTCTTGGGCACGGTTACTTTGGAGATTTTCGGCCTCGTCTTAGACCCGCTTAAACGAGAATTGAGACCGATTAGGGCTATACTGTAGAGAGGTAGTCCTTATTCTCATCTGGCTCTGATCTCCGATATATGCCTGTTTACTAGTTCAAATCCTCTATTCATGTCTTCTCTCAGCTTGTTCATATCTTCTCTAAGTTCTTTAATGTCTTCTCTGAGTTTGACTAGTTCTGCTTCGTGTCTGTCGAGTCTTTTGAGTATTTCTTCTAGTCCTATGAGTCCTGCGACTGCGTATCTGAATTCTTCATTTTCTTTTAATAGTTTTAAAATCTTTGATTTAAGCTCGGATTCCATACTCTGTATGATAGGTGCATAAGCATATATATTAGAGTTGTTAAGGGTTTAGAACTCTTCCAGTAATTCTACGCCTCCGTCTTTTTCGATTAGGATGTAGGTGCCGGGGTTTTCTCCGTTTCTGGTCCAGCATCCGGGGTTTGCTAGGCCTTCTTCGCGGTTTATTTCCGGTTTGTGGGTGTGGGCTGTGAATACCCATTCCGCCCTTGTCTTCCTTTTTATTCTTTTAGCCTCTCTCCGTATTGCGTCTGGGCTGGGTCCTATTTGGTGTCCGTGGAGCATGTAGGCTTTAGTGTTGTCCGGCAGGTATACGGCTGCCGTGTCCAAGGCTTTTCTATAGAATTTGTATAATGCCAGTATATGGTAGTTGGTCGGCTTGCCGGGTTTTGGCAGTGTACGCCACGACTCCTGTAGCGTTAGGGCTTGGTCTATGACGTTTAGTACTTTGGCGAAGTTAGAGTCCGCGTCTCCCTTCACTGCTAGTATTTTTGAGGGCATCCATGTTAATCCGCCGAACAGCTTTGCGGCTTCTAACGCTAGCAATTCTCCGCGCTGTAGGTCTAGTGTATCGCCTAGGAATACTACGTTGTCTGGGTATTCGTCTCTCAAGAGGCTTAGGAGTTCTTTCAGCATTGACTCGGGAGTGCCAGCGTGCAAGTCCGCTACGACCACAGTCTTCCCCTCTAGGGCTATGTCGTACAGTTGTAGCCGTCTCTCCCCGGCGCCCGTAACCATGTTTAACACGTATTCTAGGTTGTGCTCTGCGACCCTCTCCTTCCTCCAGGGATACTCTAGGACCTCCCCTGTGTCGGGGAGGATTATGCTCTTCTCCCTCAGGTCTACGGTTTTGTAACGGGTGTAGGTGAGGCCTTTCATGCCGTGGATTAGCCAGCTTAGCCCTGCGTAGGAGAATTTAGGCTTGTCTAGCCTTTTTAGGTGGGCGAAGGTTTTGGGGTTTAAGACTCCTATGATTAAGCCCTGTTCCGCGTACTCGTCTATTAGCTTCCAGTGGGTTTCCAGTAGCTCTCTCGCCAGTCCTTCTTTGAAGAAGTTTTGGGCGTATTCGAAGGCGTGTAGGGCTATGGTTTTAAACCCTAGCTTCGACAGCGCGCCTACGTAAGCCTCTGCCTGCTCCCTGTCGGCTCCCTTGGATAGGGGTATTACCGGTACGTCTAGCTTGGAGGCTAGCTCGACCGTGTACTCTAGGCATTTACCAGGTTGTTCCAGCTCTCCTCTGGAGGCAGGTCTACTTCGGTTGTCGACGCGAAGAGCCTAGCTTGTGACGTGTAGGTCTTAATCCGTGTAATCACATATATATGTGAATTATACATATTTACTGATATGCCTAATATAACCTTATCTGTGCCTAAGGATGTGTATGAGAGGATGAAACGTCATCCCGAAGTTAAGTGGAGCGAGGTGGCGAGGAGGGCTATAGTCGAGTATCTCAAGAGGATAGAGGGGGAGGAAAGTACGGAGGAGCTTTTAGAGGAGCTTGGAGAGGATTTTAAGCGGGATTTGGCGGCTTTGAGCTTGGAGAAAGTTGTCGAGTTTTACAGGAAGTCGAGGGAGCTGGAATGGAGCAGGTGCTCTACGACACGAGCGCGTTGATAAAATTGTATAGGGAGAATGTGAAAGAGTTGAAGGGCTATACGACGATACTGAATATCGTTGAGTTTCCTAAAGCTCTTGAGATGAAGCTACGGGTGGTATATCCGTCCGTCGAAGATTATAGGTTGGCGGTGGTTATCGCCAAGGATTTGATAAAGGCGGGGACTCCCGTTCCGGCAGTCGATATCGTGATCGCAGCTGTAGCTTTGAATAGGGGTTTCGTGCTCGTAACCGAGGATAAACACTTCGCCTATATCCAGAGCGTTAGGGAGGATTTGGAACTCGCCGAGCCCTAGCTGTCTGCTTCCGATGCCCGCGATTTAGGATTAGCTAGGGTATGTTTAGTCTTACTGTTAGCGAGCCGTTCATTAGTATGAGGCGGCGCGCGAAGACTCCATCTACGTAGACCTTGTATACGCCGCCTGTAAGCAGGATTTTGTCGGTGTAGGAGGTATAGGTGCCCGTGCAGTTTCTGACTACGACTAGGCAGGGGGTGGATAGGAGGATTGTGTACCTGTCGGTCCACACCCAGTATGGGTGTTCGTCAGGGGGTATGTGGAGTGGTTTTTTAACGAGGTCGTTGTAGCGTAGGAGGATTAGCTTTGGGAGGGGGCACCAAGCGCTTTCGCGGGTTTTAAACCATATTACGCCGAGAGTTCTGCCGTATTTATCCCGTGGCTCTAGGTCGTCGACGTCTAGGCGCAGGTAGCTGTTGTAGAGGATGGATTTTAGGACCTGCTTTGCCTCTCCCCCCTTCTCCTCGCTCAACTCATACGCGTCGTAGCCTACTATCCTGACGATTTTGGAGTCTACGACCACCGTGTCTCCGTCTATAACTTTTTTAAGCGATACGGGCTCGATGTCCGAGTCGTACCACTCTAATATCTCGACTCGGTGGACTTTTGAAGATTTTTCGCTGGCCGCGTTTACCAGTTCGGATACACAGGCGTAGAAGTCGTTTATGCCTTTCTCCTCGCACCAACCCACCAGTAGCTGGTAGGCTTCAGGGGGTAAAGCTTTGCTCTCGGCTTCGCGTAGCTTTTCCGTGAGTTCGGAGGTTTGAGTTTTAAGGTCTGCTAGCTCCGCGTTTAGCCTGGTTTTTTCGTTTTCCAGCTCGGCGACTGTGGTTTCTAGTTCTGAAGTTCTAAGCCAGAGTAGGGCTAGAATGGAAGTTTCGGCGATGAGGATTACCATTAAGAGCGTTATAGTCTTCTTCAAAGCTTCCACCCTCCTCCCTAAGCTTCCCGTGCTTAAATTATTAATCCTATGGCTTTGTAGAGGATAGGCAGATATACTTCTGCTTCTCTGTTGATTTGATGGAGATGCCGGGCGAGTTTTCGCTTAGAGCGGATGAGGTGATGATGGCTGCCCAGCTCGCCGGCTGTCTGGAGGTGAGTGGTTATCCTAAGCCTGGTAATGTTCACAGGCTTAGAGACTTTAGCGATACTAGGTTTGAGCATTTCCTCGCGGGTTCTATAGCTTTAGGTCCTTCAGTTAGAGAAGCCGCCCTCAGAGGTGTGAGAATAGGGCTTGGAGAGCTGGAGCTCGGCGAGGCGGGCGTAGGATTTCTGGTGAAAAAGGCGGTTTTAGACGTTAAGACTTGGCATAGGGGAGGAAATACGCATTTAGGTATTTCCCTGCTTTTCATCCCTCTAGCAGTCTCCGCCGGTATATGTGCGGCCCGCGAAGAGGAGGGGTTGAGGAGATTTTTCGGGGAGGTTGTGGAGGCTACTACTAGCCGCGATGCCGTAGAGTTCTACGAAGCCGTCAAGATAACTTGTCCGGGCGGTTTGGGCGTGGTTGAGGGCGTCGAGGCGCCCGACGTCTTCGAGGAGGGGGCTAAATCCGTGATTTTAGAGAGGGGGTTGACTCTCTACGAGGTTATGATGGTGGCTTCCGCCTGGGATATGGTGGCTTGGGAGTTTGTAAACGAGTTGGAGACTGCTTTCGATGTAGGCTACCCGTTTCTCGTACAAGTCTACGCGGAGACCGGGGATGTTAACATAGCGGTGGTTCACACGTTTCTCAAATTGCTGTCAGAGAGGCCTGATACTCTAATAGCTAGGAAGATAGGCTTGAGGAAGACTTTAAACGTGGTAGAGGCGGTGAAGCTGGGCTTGAGGGAAGCGGAGGAGTATTCTCTAAAAGCCCGTAGGGTGCTAGAGCTCGGAGGATTGAAAACCGAGGAAGGGAGGCGGGCGTTGAAAGAATTAGACGATGAGCTAGCGGGTAAAGGCTTAAACCCCGGCTCCACCGCGGACATACTGGCGGCATCCCTCTTCATAGCCCTCCTGAAAGGTTTCAAGCCATAACTCATCTCCTAATCTTCGAGACAACTCTCGCTTCTAAACCTCGCCTATTAAATGCTAATCCAAGATCGGGAAATTAAACTGAAAACTGACCTCATCTTTAACCGAAGCTTCTAAGAGATCTGAGGAAATAGACAAGCCTTAGAAGATAGCTGGGAAATAGAATTGTGGACACAGCGTAAAATTTAGATCTTTAAACTCGACATTGGGGTCGAATATGGAATAAATGTGTTGACTTGTTAAAAAGCAGCAAAAGAATATACGAGAGATCGAGAAGAGAGGTAGTTAAGCTTCTCCAACTCCGCAATACCCTTCTGACCCGCCGTGCTCTAAATGGACCTAAAAATCGAGTGCCAATTTTGCTATCTAAAACCGGCTAGAATTTATGTAAAAAAGTGCGCCGGCCGGGATTCGAACCCGGGATCAGCGGCTCTCCCCGGTGGTTTTGAACATGGGGGGCCGCCATCCTACCAGGCTAGACTACCGGCGCTATGTGTGATAGTATCTTGGGAAGTATTAATTTTTTGCTGAGTCGGTTTTTAAGATTAGGTATAGGGCTATGGCGATCATTCCTATGGTTGTGTGTTCTTTTAGGTTTTCAATGTAGATTGGGATGCCTTTTTCTAGTTCTTTTTTCGATAGTCCGGGCTCCGATCCTCCGAATACTATGGCTATGACTCCCTTAGCTGCTTCCTCGGCTATTTTCTCTGGGTTAAATTTTTCCCTTGCATAGCCTTCCGCGACAAAGAGGTATATCTTGCTTGGTTGGAAGAGTTCGGCTATATCGTCTATGCTTTGTAGGTAGAAGAAGTTCATGCCTCTCTTAATGGCTAGTTTGTGGGCTTCGGGGACTCCGATTTGCGCCGCCGATCCCTGGGCCTTGGTAACTGCGAAGTTTTTAAAGCCCATTCCATAGACTATCTTGGCGGCTTCTACTATTTTCTGGGAGGAGAACACGTTGTGGAGGACTACTATTACGTTTTCAACCGCTCCCATTTTCCATCTCCTCCAGTTTTTTCCTAACTTCTAAGGCTATGGCCTTGGCCAGGGGTACGGGTACGGCTTCCCCCACCTGGTTGAATTGTAGGTCTCGACCCCCTATAAATATATGGTCGTCTGGGAAGCCCATTAAGCGGGCGTGTTCGCGGACGGTTAGAAGCCTGTTGTCGAAGGGGTGTATGAAGCGGGAGGAGCCCATTACCGTCGGCGCTATCTTGTAGGGGTGGAGCCTTACCAAGTTTGTGTAGACCTCCCCTCCGGCCCCCCTATACCTTATCAATGCTTCACCCCATTTGAGCTTGGAGATTTTCTTTAGCCTTCTAGGGGATACAGGGACTGGCTCGTGGTTGGGTATGTCGTGTATGGAGCGCGGGTCTGGGAGGTCTCCTATGGCTTCGATAACGACTATTCTATCTTTGCTTTTCTTAGGCTTTATCTTGATGTTTGAGATGAAGACTCTTAGCCTATGGGATGGGGTTCGGTAATCTTCGGCTCTGAGAAAGTTGAAGTATACTTTGTCGTAGCCGGCTTCGGCGAACTCTCTCTTCAAAGCGCTTTTAAGCTCTCCCTCGACTATGCTTGGGACGTTCTCCATTACGAAAATTTTAGGCTTTAGGTCGCCTACCATCCTAATGAAGTGTAAGACCAGTCTGCCTATAGGATCTTCGTAGAGCCTGTCTAGAGGGTTTTCTCTACGCTTGGGGTTGGCTTTGGTGAAGGGCTCGCAGGGAGGACCGCCTATAACGACGTCGGGTTTTCCGACTAGTTTTTCAACGTCTTCTGATCGAACCCTTTTTATATCTTCTACTATAACCTCTGCTCCTGGAAAGTTCTTCTCGTAGGTCTCGGCTACGGGCTCTAGGTTCTCGATTCCCAGAACTATCTTAAAACCCGCTTCTTTAAATCCTCTCGAAAAGCCTCCGGCTCCGCAAAATAGGTCGATGACCGTAAACATCTTGTCCATCTCTGATTCCTTCGCATAATTTATATCGGCGTTTAATTATTTTACGCTGGGGGATGGTATGGAGGACAAAGATCTGGAGCTCCTAATAAAGCGTAAAATGCTAGAGCTTCAGAAGCGGGCACTTACGGAAAAAAAGAAGGAAGCCAGAGAAGCCAAATATAACCACTGGGATATAGTGAAGCCCTGCTTGACGAGCGGTGGGGAAGAAATGTTGCTAAAAGCTAAAAGCCAATATCCTAAAGTCGCCGAATATGTAGTTAGAGAACTTGCCAAGCTAGTCTTAACGGGGAGGCTTAGGGAAAAGCTGGACGCCGAGGATATCTACGCCATATTCTACCACCTAGGCTTTCCGATAAGGATTGAGACGAAGATAGTGGTGAAGAGAAAGGGTAAAGTAAAGAGTATAAGCGAGCTATTAAAGGAGGAAGATTAGGCGAGTTAAGTATATTAGTACTTTAAATGTCTTTTAGAGGAGTGATAGCCTATGGAGATAAAAAGAAAGCTCCGGAATCTCGCCAAGAAGTCGCTCAAAGTCTCGAGGAAATTCCTAGAGTTAATGTCCGACAACAGGGCTATGATCGCTGTAATATTAACCTTCAGTTTCTTGATAGCGCTACTGCTCAGGATAACGCCTATGAGGTGGGGTATTTACCTAAATGAGTTCGACCCCTACTACGAGTACTACCTAGCCGAGAAGATAATAGAGAAAGGCGACGGCAACATCTTAAAGGGAGTCGCATGGTGGTTTAACTGGTGGTTTGAACCCTATCCGAAGCCGAAAGACAAACTCTTCTGGGCTCCATGGGGCCGCGACCTCAGGGCAACTAGTCAGCCGGGCAGCGCGATCTTCTCGGCAGTTACCTACTACTTCCTGCATGACATCGTGGGCCTACCGGTTAGCCTCTACGTAGTCCACGCATTCCTGCCCGCAGTTGCAGCGTCTCTCGCAACTTTCGCCATATTCCTGCTGGGCCGTGAACTTAAAGACGATAACCTGGGCGTGTTCAGCGCGTTCTTCCTGTCTTTCAGCTTGCCCTTCATATACCGTACCAACTTTGGGGCTAAACACGAGGGAGTAGCTATCCCCGCGCTGCTCTTCGGGCTCTACGCCTTCCTTAAATCGTATAAAGAGGGAAAGACCTCCTGGGCCCTCATCGCGGGCTTAAGCTACGGTATCGTAGTCTTAGCCTGGGGCGGCTATATCTACCTCTGGCAGCTGCTGGCTCTGGTCATAGTCATCTGGCTCATCCTAAACCCCGACGACGTAAACGCCGCCAAGAGCTATCTAATCAGCAACCTAATATTCCAGGCATTCATAGCCATAACGCCCCGCTTCGGCCCTGATAAAGCCTTCATATCGGCGTATGCCCTCCTACCCACGGCCGGCAACGTTCTGTCCCTGCTCTCGCTATTAAAGCCTCACATACCCTCAATAAAAGATGCCAAACGCGTCTATATCGCAATTCTAGCAGTTTTATCCTGTGTAATGATAGCGTTAACGTTCATGAACGTCGTGCCCAAGCTAGCAGGTAGGCTGCTGGCGGTGGCTCTACCCTGGCTTAGGGAGGTAGGTATAACTACGGTTGCCGAGCACGCCGTACCCTCCTGGGCTCAAATATACCAAGACTTCGGCATGATGCTCGTGTTCTCGGCTTTTGGAGCGTTCTACCTCTTAAGGAAGAAAGATCTTGGGAACTACCTGTTAAGCCTATTCTGGATGACCTCCATGTACGCGGCTTCCTCCCTGGCGAGATTAACGTTGATTCTATCGCTTCCCGTGGCGCTCGCCTCCGGCATCGGGTTCCTAGTAGTGGCCGAAAACTTGCTAAACCTCACCCAGATAGGGAAGAAGATAAAAGTAAAACGTAAAGGAGGGCTAAGCGTAGAGACTGTGGCTTTCTCGCTGTTCATAATGGTGCTCTTGCTTATTCCTGTGGTGGCTTCAGATACTCCGATAAGGTACGCTAATCAACCCGTGCTCATTTTGACCTCAAGCACGGCCATGGCTAGC
This sequence comes from uncultured Thermofilaceae archaeon, assembly GCA_964501905.1. Taxonomy (GTDB): domain Archaea; phylum Thermoproteota; class Thermoprotei; order Thermofilales; family B69-G16; genus B69-G16. The sequence goes on from CAZCTW010000011.1 coordinate 43,574, forward strand.
GCCGATTGGCTTTCAGCCCTAGAATGGATAAAGAATAACGTTCCGGAAAACGCCGTGATAGCTACTTGGTGGGATTACGGCTACTGGATATCCGTAACAACACGCCGCAACACGACATGCGACAACGGCACTATAAACTCCACGCAGATCAAACTGATAGCTAGGGCCTTCCTCTCGAATGAAACCGAGGCTCTCAGAATATTCAAACAGCTAAACGTGTCCTATGTCGTGGTCTTCGAGCCGTTTCTGGGAGGAGAGAACACGCCTCTCCAGATACCGAATCCATACGCTAGAAGCCTCCCAATGTTGGGCGATTACGTCTATACCTCGGTGGCTCTATCGGGGTATGGAGGAGACTTCGCTAAAAGCTATCAGATGGCTAGGTGGATAGGATGGGACCCGGACCGCTTCCAAACGGTTACTGTGTTGAGGACACGTCAGGGGCAGATACCGATAATAGTGCCCGCGGACACCCCAGAGGCTAAGAACGCCACCCTGTACAGGCTATTGTTTAAGAAGACGGACCAAAGGCTTATGTTCGTGTTTGAGCCTTTAGAAATACTGGGACCCGGGAATCCCGTGCCGTTCCCTGGCTATGGAGGCGAAGAAGGAAAAGCCCCATTGGTTAAGATACCTCCGCCGGAGCACTTCGAACTCGTCTACGCTTCACAGCCGAATCAGTGGGTGCTAGTGTACAAGGTTATTTATCCTGAGGAGACTTCAGGATAAAAGAAAACTTGAGTTTTCTCCTATACTCTCCGTATTTGTCTTCTGGGGAGAATTTGGGCGGATGTGGGATCTTTAAAATCCCTCCACAGTATGGGCATTTGTCCTGTTTAAGCGTGTACCTTCCACACGAGCTACATTTTCTAAGAATTCCCTTCCTCACAGCTACCTTTTCACCCTTTTAAACTCCATGATACATTTCTGCTTGGCAGCTTCCTCCCGAACCTTGGAGAGTATATCTTTAAGAAGCGCCTCGGCGGTTTTGTAGTCGAGCGCCGTCAAGTCTATTCTATACCTGGGCGCTCCTTCAGTGTATATCTTAACCTCTACATTTTGATATTTCTTGAGTACATCCCGCCAGGAAGTTAAAACTTTTTTAATTCTCTCAACCCCGTCTTTCTCGTAGCACCTTACTATAAACTCGCCGCTTATCTTAGCCTTTCTTATCTCAACATAGACGAACGCCAGCTCGTATATCACCGAGAGCCACGGCTCTTTTAACCCAGCTTTAACCAGGACATCTTTCCCTCTTAAAGCAGCTTCTTCAAAGCCCGCATATATCTCCCCGAAGTAGTCCTCCATTTTCCATCCTGCTTCTCTATAAGCATCGTCGAGAGTTTTGCCTAGTTTTTTAGCGGCAAGCTCTAAGAGCTTCTCGGCTCTTTGAGCTCTCTTCCACTCAAACATTTTGTCTTTTTTCTCTCCCTCGCTAACTCTCTTTAAGGAAACGTCTATGTGCATCTTAACGGGGTTTACTCTTATGACCTTGAATACTCTCTTCTGTCCTTCTTTGAGCACTTCTCTTATGTGGTGGAACCAGGAGTGAGAGACTTCGTTTAGGGGGCAATAGGCTTCTATGCCTCCATACTCGTCTAGCGTTATAAAAGCTCCGTGCTCGAAAATCTTCTTTACAGTTCCTATTACGAGCTCGTTTCTTGCAGGCAGTCTTCTACGCTTCCTAACCATAGCTCCTCACAGTTAGCCGAGCACTTTTATAACTTCGGCTTCTATAAGCGCTTTACCTCCCTTCGGGCGGGCTAAAAATCTACCGCACACGTTACATTTAACGACTATAGTCGCGTGATCGAATATTATCTGCTCGTTCTCGCAATCTGGACATTTAACTAGGAGAAATCTGCTTTTAGGCTCCGGGATTAAAATCTTCCTTTTCTTCACTATTTCACCCCTATAATTTCTCAACTATCTCCAGTTTCTTCAGCCTTATTCCCTTCCTGTGAAGTATGTAGCCGCACACTCTACATTTTAGTTTTAGAACTTGTTTTTTAGTGACTTTTGCCGTTCTTTTCTGCTCGGGCTTTCTCTTAGACCCGTAGCCTTTTTGCTTAGCTCTATACCTGCGCTCGCCCTGGGCTAGGCTGCGGCGCTTGCCTGGCTTATATAGAGTCACGGAGTGTAGAGTATACTTTTTACATCGGGGACAGTAAGTCCTTATCTCTTTAGGTACCTTCATAGCATCCACCGCTATATATAACTCGATGATGGAATTATCAACTTATATTTAAACTTTGCAGATAAAGAAAGAGAGAATTTATGTTTCTATGCCAGCTAACTTGAGAAGTCGGTTCCAGTTCTCCTCAATATCTTTCTTTATCTTTTCTAGAAGCCACTTATTCTCCGGCTGTAATACATGCCTAAATCTGCCCTGAAGCTTGAGGTATTCCTCGACAGGCTTTGGTTTTTTAACTAGGACGTTTATCTTCCATACCCCGTTGTCGTACTCGTATAGCGGCCAGACACGGGTCTGCACGGCGAGCCTCGCTATCTCTATGCTTCGACTGGGGTCTGCCCTCCAACCGGTGGGGCATGGAGTGAAGTAGTGTATGACTGTGGGGCCTTTTACCGAAGCAGCTTTCTTAAGCTTGTTGTATAAATCAACCGGATAAGCCGGGTTCGCGGTCGCCGCGTATTTTATGCCGTGGGCTACGGCTATCCCTATAAGGTCTTTCTTCCTCTCCTGCTTTCCCGGTATCACACTACCAGCCGGACTTGTGGTAGTGGCAGCTCCTCTAGGTGTTGCACTCGACCTCTGAATTCCCGTGTTCATGTAGGCCTCGTTATCGTAGCATATGTAGATTAAGTCATGGCCTCGCTCTAACGCGCCGCTGAGGGCTTGCAAGCCTATATCGAAAGTGCCTCCATCGCCTCCAAACACTATGACTTTAGGCGGCTTTACTCCTCTCTTCTTCTCCAACGCTCTAAACGCTGCTTCGATTCCGCTCGCCGTCGAGGCCGCGTTCTCGAAAGCCGAATGCACCCAGGGGACTTTCCAGCTAGTATAGGGGAATATTGTGGTAGCCACCTCTAGACAACCCGTAGCCGCTACCACTATTTTAGGTCCCGGAACAGCTTTCAACGCTAGCCTAACTACTATTGGCGCCCCACAGCCCGCGCAGAGCCTGTGTCCAGGGGCTAAGTACTCTTCCCTGGGGATTTCCTTTATGGTTTTCACCAAACCTAAACCTTCAGACACGATTCTCACCCCCTACTCCCTAACACCAACCCATACCTCTTTTTCGGGGACTTCTCCTTCTTCCGCGATTTTCTTAGCTTTTTCGAAAATCTGTACTACGTGCTCGGGCTTTAGATCTCTCCCGCCTAGCCCGTAGACGACGTTGAACAGTAGAGGCCTCTCCTTCAAGTTTATTAGAGTAGCCGCAACATCCATGAACAACTGAGCTCCCGGACTACCGAAACTATAAGATCTATCCATAACCGCCAAGGCCTTCACGCCTTTTAGAGTTTCAATCAATTCTTTCTGGGGGAACGGCCTATAGAGAGTAAGGCTTACCACTCCCACTTTCTCGCCTTTCTCCCTCAGCTTTCTTACAACCTCTCTTACCGTACCCGCCGCAGAGCCTAAGATCATTATGGCTACCTCAGCGTCCTCCATACCCAAAGTCTTTAAGGGCCTATAGGTTCTCCCGCTGAATTCTTCGAATTCTTCAAAAGCCTTTAAGATGTATGGATACGAGGCTTTTAGAGCCTCCGCTTGGTGCTTCTTATGCTCTATATAGTAGTCGAATAGGTCAAGAGGCCCGTAGGTCCTAGGATTCTCGGGATCCAGCGGGTACACGGGCTCTTTGGGAGGTAAGAACTTGAGGATATCTTCATCTTCGAAAACTTTTACTCCCTCTAGCGAGTGGGTTAGTATGAAGCCGTCTAAGTTTACTATAGTCGGGAATAGCACGTTCTTGTCCTCTGCTATCCTGAATGCTTGGAGAGTTAAATCGTAGGCCTCCTGTACGTTTTCGGCGAAGAGCTCTATCCATCCCGCATCTCTAGCCGCGTAAGCGTCGTCGTGACTGCAATGTATGTTTATGGGAGCGGACAGCGCTCTATTGCCCAAAGCCATGACTATAGTCGTGCGGAGAGAAGAGGCTATGTATAATATCTCGTACATCAAGGCTAAGCCCTGGCTTGCCGTGGCGGTGAAAACTCTAGCCCCGGCTAGTGAAGCACCTACACAGGCCGAGAGGGCGGAGTGCTCTGACTCTACGGGAACATAGGCCGCGTTTAACTCTCCGTTATTAACGTATTCGCTGAGCTTTTCAACGATAATAGTTTGAGGTGTGATCGGATAAGCAGCTATAACGTCGACATCTACCTGCTTCACGGCATACGCTACGGCAGTATCCCCATTCATTCCTATAATCCTAGCCATATCCAACCCCCACTATAGCTCTGACACCATTTCTATAGCCTTTACAGGACACATATTGGCGCATATTCCACAACCTTTACAGTAGTCGTAGTCTATGGAAACACTGTCGTCCTCATGTCTTATAATCGCTGGTTCTGGACAAGAAACCCAGCAGAGCAGGCATTTAACGCATTTATTTTGATCTATGACAGGCTTAAAAGTCCGCCAGGCTCCGGTCTTATACTCTAAGCTAGTGGCGGGCTCCGGTATGATAGCGGCTATCGGGAGATCCTTCCAAGTTTTATATTTCATACTTCGCCACCTCCTCATAAGCTCTTTTAACTGCTATTTTATTTTTCTCCAGTATTTCTCCTTTGAAACGTTCGCCTAAAGCGTCTAGAACAGAGTCTAGCGAGGCTAAACCGGTAGCCTTTACGAGCGCGCCTAACATAGGCGTGTTGTATAGAGGCCTATTGAACACCTCCAAGGCTATCTTATGAGCATCAACCGTATATACTTTCAGAGATTTCTCTTTTGCTATTTTAATTATCTCCTCCGAGACCTTTGTCGTGTTTAAAATTAGGTAACCACCCTCCTTTAAACCGGCAGTTACTCCTTCAACGTTTGTGGTTAACAGCACTGGGTCTATAACGACAACTATGTCGGGCTCGTAAACGCCGTAGTGTATATCTATAGGCTTATCGTCGATTCGCGTAAACGCCCTCACGGGAGCTCCTCTACGCTCTGGGCCAAATTCGGGGAAGTGCTGAACGTACTTACCTTCTCTGAGAACTGCTCGTGCTAAAAGTTCGCTTGAAGTAACAACGCCTTGCCCACCTCTGCCATGCCAGCGAACTTCAATCAAACAGCTCACCCTTCGCATGAACATTTAAAACACTCTTCTTTTAATCTTTCGGCTCCCAGGCGCTCTTCAAAAAACTTATATTACGATCGTTTAAAGATAGCTTGGTGTTCGGAATGCCTACTGCCGACCGAATATTGAAGAAGCTCAGTAAGGTAAACGTTAGTAAAATTCTGCTAATAGCTCTGCTAATAGGCTCTCTGCTTATAATGGGCGGCCTACTATACGTTATTGTAAATAATCCTCCCCCTCTCTACCGCGAAGGACCTTTCGCCTACGGCTTAAATAGACAATCGAGCATGGAAACTCTAGTTGTCGCTTTCGCCTACGCCGTGGGCATTGGCGGCCTCTACTTACTCTATAACACTCGACGCTACTACTACGATTTAAGATTCCTTTCAATAAACTTAGTGTCAGGGACTCTGCTACTCCTGCTCTCCCTAATCCTATTGCAGTCAATATACGCTATGAAAGTTGGAATGTAATTAGGTTATGATATGGGAAAAATTGAGGAAATTCTGAAGAAAAGAGGAATTCTCGTCCTCTTCTACAGCGATTACTTTACTCCACTCTCTTTAATCTGTTTAAAATACCTACAGAAAGCGAGAAGCGGGGATAAAGGATTATACTTTGTCCAGGGAAGAGCCGCAATGCCGACCCATCTATTAAAGGTCTTAGACCAATTAAGCGAAAAATTCACTGAAAATATTATGGTGGTTCCGCTATCTGACCCGCTACATCAATTTATCATCGTTAACATGCTAGAAAGCTTTGTGGATTGCTATGATTGGGTATTTTTCGATAACTTCTTTACAAATCTCCTAGTAGTGAGAGGATTAGCTAAAAGTCTTCGAACATTAATTATAGCTTTTGAGCAAATTTCGAAAATAAAACAGGTCTCTAAAAAGCACAACGCGTTGTTCGTAATCGCGACTGTTGAGGAGATAAGAAGTATTGTGCCTTTGGATAGAGTAAAAGCCTTTGCAGACGCTGTGGTTAGAGTGGAACGTTACGAGGGAGAGGTAAGAGCTACTGTGGAGAAATGGGAAAATGATAACTAATCTGAGTAGTATTGTAAGCGATAGAAGAGTGGTTATATTTTGTGATGCTTTGAAAACGTATACCGAAGTTTTGAACATCTCGAAGAGGAGAGGATTAAAAATTGAAATTTATCCTTCTATTCCGCTTGAAGAGGAACTAATTCACCACGACATCATAATAGTTATAAAGAAAAAGCACAAAAAAGAACTCAAGAAAAATCGCGTAACAAAACTATACACGTACCCAACTTCGGAACCCCGCTTCTTGCTAGATTTAGTTTCTGCGCTAAAAGGCGAATTTATAAAAAGCATTGACATCGGCATGGATCCTGGGCTGTACAATATAGGTATAGCCGTAATAGCCGATGGAATACTCGTGATGGGGGAGACGGTGCCCGATGCCGATACCGCCATGAATATACTTAAGGAATTGCTAACCTACGATCCTCCCGTCAAAAGGGTGAAGTTGAAAATAGGCAATGGAGAGAATTACAGGCTTCTCTTACAGAAGATTACACAGTTAGGCAGCAAAATCTTGGGTGAAAAGGGAGAGGTAAAAATGGAACTAGTCGACGAGTATTATGCTAAGAGACAAGTTTTAGCAGTAGATTTCCTGAAGGATAAAAACGTGATAGCCGCGTTGAAGATTTTGCTGAGCAAAAGCTATAAAGAGCTTCGGTAATTGGAAGTTTAGCTGACAGTAACATTTTATTGAATACGAATTTATATGTTTGCTGAAAGATATCCATTACAATCGGCGTGGGACCTCCCATGGAGAGCAGCTTTATCAGGGAATTTAACAAGGAATTTAAGAAGATGTACTTTGACTACAACAAGGCGGTGTCAGAAAACGATTTTGATAAAGCTATCGAAATAGGAGAAAAGATTCTACAAGGCTTAATCAAGATATCGAGGGAACACATCTTAACCATCTTGCGAAACAGCACTATTAAGGAGTTAGTAGAAGACATAATAACTTTTCATGAGAAAAACTTGGCGTTTATAGAAGGCACGTGTGAGGCAATTAAGGATATGCCAGTCCTATTCACGTTCGACGCTAAGGAACGCGCGGTAGAGCTCCTCTCATCGAGTATTTCGGAGTTTTTCAGTTTTGTACTAGGAGCCTTAATGGTCCTAGCCGATTTAGAAGCTACCGCCAGGGAGTACACCACAAATAAGGAAGATAAGAACTCGGTGCCTAGAGTTATGTAGGCTTTCGCTTAGGTACTATTTTTTCCTTAGGTGCGGCTTCGAAAATTTCTAGGTAGGGCCTTAGCACTTTAGGTATTATCACTGTGCCATCTGGCTCTTGGAAATTCTCTACAATAGCGGTTATCGCCCTAGATGTAGCTATAGCCGTGGAATTTAACGTGTGGACATAGCCCTCCGCGGGGGCGCCACGAACCTTAGCGTATTTTATACCCAGCCTGTAACTCTGGTAATCCGTAACGTTGCTACAGGATACCATCTCCCTATACTTAGCCTGTGCCGGCATCCAGGCTTCTAAGTCATACTTCTTAGCGGCTACAGCCCCTAAGTCTCCAGAGCAAACATTTACAACCCGATATGGAATTCCCAATCCTTGCCATAGCTTCTCGGCGTTTTCTATCAGTTTTTCATGCCATTTCCAAGATTCGTCAGGGTGAGCGAAGACGAACTGCTCGACCTTATTGAACTGATGAACTCTAAATATCCCCTTCGTATCTCTGCCGTGGGCTCCGGCCTCCTTCCTGAAGCAGGGGCTTATCCCCGCATAGAGGATCGGTAGCTCGTCTTCCGGCAGTGTTTCGTTCATGTGGAGTGCTGCGAGCGGATGTTCAGAGGTAGCTATCAAGTACAGGTCTTCGTCTTCGATTTTATAGATCACCTCTTCGAAATCCTCAAAGCTTATAACTCCCTCGTAAGGCTTTCTCTTCATCATAAATGGCGGTTCGACTATCTTAAAGCCCTGCTTCGATAAGAAGTCTAGAGCGTACATTATAAGCGCCATGTCGAGCCATACTAGGTCGTCGTAAAGGTAGTAGAACCTAGACCCGGCGACTTTGGCCGCTCTAGCCGTATCCGCTAACCCCATGTTCTCGACATAGTCGGCGTGCCCCATAGGCTTATAGTCTATGACTTCGTACTCCACCTCGAAACCTTTCGTCTCCTCTAAGAACCTGTCTAAGTCGTCGCGGTAAACTCTGGGCTTGCCCCAGAAGCGTATCGGAACATTATCGTCCTCGTCCTCACCCATAGGAACGCTCTCATGTACGACATTCGGTATACTTAACAAGACGCGGTTTCGCTCTTTCTCTAATTTTCTCATCTGCACCGTTAAAGCTTGTATTTCCCTCCTCAGTAAACCGGCCTTCTTTATGGCTTTTTCCCGCTCCTCGCCCTTTAAGCCAGCTATTTGCTTTGAGACTAGGTTTAGCTCGAACCGCTTTTTGTCTAGAAGAGCTTTCATCTTACGCCACTCGCTATCTAGCTTTAGAGCTTCGTCGACTATCTTACCGTCGAGTCCTCTCCTCTTCTGGGACCATCTTAGCTTATCTGGGTCGTTACGCAGGTAGTATAGAATGCTCCACACAGCCGGCACTTGGGCCCCCGGCTTTAATCTATTGGCGGTGGATTATTAAAATCTTTAGCTTTCCTATACTCTTTTATCCACTTTAAAAAGCGCTCAGAGGGAGGATACTCTTCGTACAGCAGATCTCTATTCGCCTCCAACAGTTTTTCATTGCTACCTAGGATAGAAGAGAAGAGAAGCAAATTGTGGCTTAGAATTCTATTATTCCACTCTCTGTCTCTGAGTATGTGATGGGATAGGATCACGTACTTTATATTATGGGTTAATTCTCTTAAATTTTCAAGACCTTGTTCCACGTCTTCTCTTCTAACTTTCCTCCCAGATAAGTAAAGAGGAGGGCCACCCACTATTAATACGTCCGGCTTTACAGCAAGGATATAGGATAAGGCTCTCTTCGATATTGGACCTTGTACGTCCGGCGCATACGTTAGCTTGTACTCGCCATATGCCACAGTAAACGCTAGCACCCATCCCAGTTTAGATCCTTCCGGTCCGTGGGGTAAAGGTTGGGAAGCTTCTATAAGAGTCGACCCGAATAATAGCCTGCTAGCGTCGAAGTATAAGAGTTTGGCTGAGCCTATTTCTTCGATTTTTTTCCGAAAAACAAAACCTCTCTTTTTCTGATTATAATTTATGTGCTCTTCAATACTCTTCGCTAATATCACCTTGTCCGAGTAGATTCTTCCATATGTTTCCTCGTCGGTCCATTCATACCAGCTTCTAAATGAGGGAGTGTAGTGGTCGAGGTGGTAGTGGCTTACAGTAACGACATCCGCCTTCTCGGCATAGTGTAGGATTCTCCGGCGAGCTTCCCTAACCGCCTTGAACTCTAGAGGGTGAGGAGGTAAGCCGTAGCGTCTAGGCGCTAGCGAAACTCCGGGGTCAAACAGTATCTTAACGTCCGGAGTCTCTACGAAAATGCACATGCTGCGTACTCCTAGGCTTTCATCCGCGACTGGAGTTACCTTTATCCTGCCCACTCTCACTCTATCATCCTTTGCTTATGTTTAAACTGTTCTTCGTACCGTCTTCTTAACTCCGATAGCGTGGTTACCTCGTATGGGCTCTTATCATGCCTTATCCTAGTTATTCTGGCGAACCGTAGAGCTAAGCCCGACTTATATTTCGGGCTTTTCTGTATCTCGCTGTAAGCCACCTCCACGACTATTGACGGTTTTACGATCACCCTATAATCCTCTTCAGCCACCTTTAACTGTAAAAGACGCTTAGTCATCTCCTTGAACTCCTCATCCGTTAATCCTTTAAAGGTTTTACCTACTACTGTAAACTCTCCCGAAGCTTCGTCTAACACGGCTAGATAATAATCGCTTAGCCACCCTCGTCTTCTTCCATGCCCCCATTCAGCGGCTACGATTACGACGTCTATAGTGTCTGAGGTTTTGATTTTCAGCCATTTTTTACCTCTTATACCTGGGGTGTACTCGCTGGAGAGTTCCTTAGCCATTAAGCCTTCATGTCCCGACGTAATTGATTTCTTGAAAAACTCCTCTGCCTCTTTCAAATCCCCTGTCACTATTCTCTCCGATAAATACTCGTCATCAATGACCTCTTCTAAAAGCCTCCATCGATCCTTATAGGGTAAATCGACTAGAACTCGTCCATTTAAGAATAAAATATCGAAAAACTTAGGGGATAATGGTATCTCTTTTAAAAGCCGGGGGATATCCTTCTGTCTCCTCACTCTTTTTACTAATTCCTGGAAGGGGAGAGGTTTGCCGTCTTTTATGCTTATAACCTCTCCATCTAGGACAGCACTGGACGCTCTAATGCTTCTCTTGACGATATCCACGACTTCAGGTAGATTAGACGTTACGTCAGTAAGCCTCCTGGTAAATATCCTGATTTTATCGTTTTTCTTGTGAACTTGGATACGGACGCCATCGTACTTAAACTCGAAAGCGCACATGCCGCCGTGCTCTCTTAAAGCCTCGGCTACGCTGTAGGCCATAGAGGCTAGCATAGGCTTCACAGGTCTGAAGAGCTCTAGTGAGACGTTTTCTAAGCCTCGGCAACCCTTATTGAAGGCTTTAAAAGTTAAGTCTCCTATATCGCCGGTAAACATGTACGCGCGCCTGACGATTTCCAAGTCACACCTTAAGGCATAGGAGATAGCCTCCAGTATTACGCCTTCGTTAACCCCTATTCTCATCTCGCCGAAAATAGAACGTAGCAAGTACTCTCTTTCATCCAGAGAAAGAGGGGAGAGGAGGCTCTTGAGAGCTTCTTCCTTTTTCCTCCTTGAATTCTCTCCCTTTATCAGCGCTATTTTCTCAAGGCGTTTATAGACTTCTTTAAGTGTACTAGGTTTCTCGATTAGAAAAGTCTGGCGAGATTTCAAACTTCTTAAAACCTTATATACTGTCGACCCGCCCACATCGAGCTTTAGATCTTTATACTCCGGGAATATTTTGCCGGATATCAAGAGTACCGCTATCTTAGCGTTATCTGGGCCGATTTTAGATAGAAACTCTGAGAGCAATCTTACTTTCTCCTTTCTGCTCTGGATGCTTTCCAGTGTTTTGCAGAGCGTTACGAAATCCTTAAACTGTACTTCACTCGCCACCTTTAACCACCCATTCTTCAATGCTCTTTTGATAGAGAACGGAGTGCTTTGTTAACCGGTAAACTAAAGTTTTCACTCTTTTAGGCGAGAAGTTTTTTTCGTTTACTAAAAATTCCTCTAACCCCTCTATGTCCGGTTTTCTGAAGGATATGGAATAATCGCTATCGACCTTCGGGTGAAGAAATACCTCCCTGACAGCTTCATAGTCGAAGTTTATCTTATCTAATATCTTGTAGGGAAGCTTCTCTATCGACCCAAACCTTTTTATTAGCTTAAGCGCGGTTTTAGGACCTATTCCTTTTACTCCTTCGTTAAAATCTGTCCCCACGAGTATAGCGACATCTATCAATTGTTCCCTGGAAATCCCCAAATGTCTCAACGCCTCTTCTAGAACAATCATCTCTGGAGTTAGAGGTTTCACCAAGCCTAAACTAGGCAGGAACTCTGTACCTGAAATCGTCAAGTACCTGACTAGGCGAGGGGCCCCGTAAAGCACGCTATCATAATCCCTGCTACACACGCACCAGGCGTCATTTCTGGCGGTTATATAGGCCGCTTGAGCTTCAGCATCGGAAGGCGCCTGCACTATGGGTAACCCCATGTACTCTATTACTTTTTTAGCGTCGTCGATCATATCTTTTGTTAAAAGCGCGCTCGCTACAGCTTTGGAATATGCCCTATCAAACCTACCCTCTTTTAAGGCTTTCCGCCATTCACGTAGGGCTTTCTCCCTACTTTCTCTTCTCTTTTGCAAAGTTCGCTCTTTTAATGGGTGAGGCCTACCGTCGAAAACAAAAACCGGCCTTATGTCGTACTTTGCCATCAAGTGCGTAATCCTAAAAGCTAACCCGACTAAGTGAGAGGTTATGCGTCCTTTTGCATCTGTTAAAGGTGTCCCATCGGGTTTACGTATCAAAGCTAGGAATTGATAGAGCATGTTATTTGCATCTACCGCCACGATTTTAGACGTTAAATGCTCGAATTTTATTTTCCGCTTTTTCAGTAAAACCCCGATATTGGCGCCCATTCACCCCTTCCCGCTAATTCCAGTTGCTCAATTTTTAGAACACGTTACTGTTTAAATAGCTTTGTAACTTGATATAAGCCGTATGAAAAGGAGTGTGCTAGCGCTAACTCTATTAATGATGCTAATCCTCACTGCCCTAATTTGCTACGCTGAAAGCTACACTGTAAAAGTGCACATATCCCCCTACAATCCCTGCCTGTTATTAATAGTCGACCGTGAAGGCAATCTGGTTTTGTTCTACAAACCCCCTGATGAAGCTTTTTCCGTCAAGTTAAGCAGTGGCGAGTATTACGTTTACGTCGAAGAAGAGAAAAAGGGCACGGTATACGTCGGCTATTCTAAAATAACTGTACCACGAGATGCTATAGTTAACATTACTCTCAAACCTATAGAAAAAATACAACGTGAAAAAGTAAAGATTGAGTTGGGGGAAGAGGTTAAAGAGTTTAAAGTGACTACATTATCGGGCTTCACGATATTCGAAACCTCAGGCTACACTTCCCAAATTATTGAAATACCACGCATCCCCCTATTAGTCGAAGTTTCGGAAAAAAACGGCTCTAGATTATTTTTCTACGACCCTGAATACAACTTCGGAGAATTATTAAACTTAATTACCGGCGGGTATGCATCTCTAGGGGAAAAAGGCCCCGTTTCTGAATCGTTAATCACTACGCCCAGAAAGCAAAGAATGGAAATTGAGCAAGGAGTTCTTAGAAGAGCTCCACTAGACATTAAGGGCGTGGCGTTTTGGACAGCGATAGTACTTTTAACAGCGTCGGCTATTTTTATACTAAGCAGGAAGAGAATACGAATTGAATAAGGCTTAACCGGTGGTTCAGGGTTGAAAATGGAGAGCACTACCTTGAGGATTTACAAGTATATGGTTCTCCATGGAAAGCCTGTAGGAGTTAGGGAGCTTCAGAGGAAACTTAAACTGAGCAGTCCTAGCCTAGTGTCCTACCACTTAAACAAGCTTGAGAAGATGGGCTTAGTCAGCAAGTGCCCCGATAATAAATATGTGGTGAATAGGCTTCTTCGCGTAGATACTCTAGCGTTTTTCGTTAAAATGGGCAAAATAGCTTTGCCCCGCTTCCTCTTCTATTCGGTATTCTTCACTGGCATGCTCTTGGTATATTCCCTGATTTATCGTCCCCGATTTCTAACAGAGTCTTACATAGTCGGCTTTATAGTCGCTTGTGCTGCAACGGCAATATGCTGGTATGAAACTATCCAATTGTTGAAGAAAACTTAGATGTGGTGGACCGGGCGGGATTTGAACCCGCGTCTTTGGGCCCCGTGTGTGTTGCGGGGACTCCCGCTTGCAATTCCCGCCGGCAAGGTAGCGGGCGCTCTTCCCCTGAGCTACCGGCCCTTTCTATTAAGTAAAACAAAAATTAAATAAACGTTTTGGCTAGGAATATTGCTCCTGCGGCTATCGAGGTGGTGCCGTGTACAAGATTAGGGCAATAACCCTTCACGTGAATTTTAATAAGAAATTCGCGAAGCTAGAGGAGGTATTCGAGTATATCGATAAATATCTAGATAGGTTAGAACTCATATCTAGAGAACTAGGAAAAGATAGGGAGGTACTTTCAAAAAGACTAGTTCTACCATCTCTAGGAGAATTGAAAGCTAGAGTAGGGGATTTTAAGTTTTCTGAAATTGAAGCTCTAGAAGACTACCTGAAGCAACGCGTCGACTACTACGATGTGCCAATAGAAAATTTAGGATACCCTAACCTTGAACGGGAAATTCCACGCGTATTCTCGAACACAAACAATCTATTTCTCTCTATAGGCCTGACAAGAGATGATTTAAACGAAGAATCCTTAACAAGAGCAGTAACTGTTCTTAAAGATATATCGAGAGAAGCGGGGTGGATCTCAGCGGCCCGATTCGCGTTCTCGATAGGACCTCAACCGCTTACTCCCTATTTCCCCGTTACCTCCTCTCCGCAGACAGGGTATACTGTAAGCTTATTGTACATCAACGACCTTCTAACCCAGCTTTCCTCGAAGAGCGATGACAGCTTGGCTCAACTGAAAAAGAGGATAAGGATTATCTATGAGGAGCTAAGCCGAAAAGCTCTTGAAGCATCCTCGAGAGTAGGGCTTGTTTTTCTGGGGATCGATCTTTCTATATCTCCGTGGCTTGAAGAGAGCATTGTTCCTTTAATCGAGGCTTTTAAAAGGAACGCGACGACTATAGGATCTCCAGGGACCCTACATATCTTGTATGAGTTAAACGGTATCCTCTGGGAATTTAGCAAGAAAACCGGCGTAACCGGTTTTAACGAAGTCATGCTGCCGTTAGCCGAGGATGAAGGATTGAAGAAGCGTGTAAGAGAAGGAGATCTCAGGTTTAAAGATTTCCTAATATACTGTTTTGTGTGTGCGGCAGGCTTAGATATGATTCCTATACCTGAGTGGACTGACAATCGCTTATTAATGCATCTTCTTAAGGACCTACTTTCTATCTATGCTGTTAAGAAGAGGACCTTAGGGGTTAGGATAATACCCGTCGGCGTGGAAGCGGGAGAAGAAGTAGATCTAGGGATTTTCGGCAAGACTCCCGTGCTAGATATTTTAAAATAAAAACCAGAGTATTTTCGTTTGTCTGTTAATTTACGATATTATAGGTAGCTGAAGACATAAGCTCCTATTCTTTTCATCCCTTCTCTGATCCTCTCCTCGGGCTCGCTTACAAAAGTCATTCTAATATGCCCTTTCCCCATGTCGCCGAAGTGGGATCCGGGTATTACGACAACGTTCTTCCTGTAAAGTAATCTATTGGCAAATTCTTCATCGTCTCTTTTCATCTTCTCCAGGTAGTAGCGTATGTCTACAAAGAAGTAGAAAGCTCCTTTAGGCAGCACGGTCTTCGCCTCGGGCAAGTACTCCTTTATGAGATCGTACATGAGATCCCTCCTCTTCCTATAGGTCGGTATGACTATTTCTTTCAGATATCTGTCCTTAATTCCGTCTTCGTAGAACTTTAAAAGAGCGTATTGACCGACCGTATTCGGAGCCAAAGATACATACTGTTTTATTCTCTCCATAGCCTCTATAGCCTCTTTAGGTCCGGTAACATAACCTAGCCTAAAGCCGGGTATAGAAGCTTCTTTAGAAAACGTGTTTATGGTTATGGTTCGCTCCTTAGCCCCGGGTATGGTATCAGGCCATACGTTCTCCTCCTCGAAGATTATGTACTTGTAAGCGGCGTCGTAGATAATCCAGAAATCGTGGCTCTCAGCTAAATCGACTAATCCCTTAACGAACTCTGGATCTATGATCCTACCCGTGGGGTTGTCGGGGCTCAACAAGATGAAAGCTTTCGTTAACGGGGATATAACCTGTTTCAAGCGCTCAAGGTCTGGTTGATAGCCGTTCTCTACAGTAACAGGTATTTTCTTCACGCGTCCTCCCACGAGTTTTATGGCTTCGTTGTAGCCTAGGTATGTGGGGTCTAGTATTATCACTTCTTCGTTCCTATCAACTACTGCCGATAAGGCGAGGAATATGCCCTCGGTGCCTCCATCCGTAATTATGATCTCGCTTCGAGGATCATAGTCAACGCCGAAGTGTTTCTTTAAATCTTCGGCGATTAACTCCCTGAGCTCCGGCAAACCCCTAGTGCCGCAGTAGGAAACCGTTTTTTGAGGATTTTCTTTAAAAAGGGAAGTTATGTAGTCTACTAGCTCTTTAGGAGGAGGAAGGCTTGGCGCGCCGCCTCCAAACGAAATGATATCTCCCTTCCTCCTAGCTTCATCAAGTAGAGCCGCTATTCTCCTTATAGGAGAAGCTTGGATATACGAAAGTCTAAAGGATAAACTCGGCATAACTCTACCAAGATATAGAGTAAGTTGTGGTCTATATATCTTAAAACTAAATATCCAGCAGTAATCTCATATCTCCAATGAATAAAAGTTTAAAACTCCTTGACAAAGCTGTACTTTATTCTCTAGCTCTGAGCATCTACTATCTTATTTTTTAAAAAAATCTTAATCTTCTCGGCTTGCTCCTTCTTGCCGATTTCCTCAAGTATGTGATAAAGCTCCAATATTTTCTTCTTTATACCTTCTCTAATTTCTGGAGAACACTTTCCATATATATCTGAGACTTTATCGAACTCTCCATCTTGGATAAGCTCGGCTACATAATCCGGTATGGACTTTGTGATTATCTCTTTATCCCTCATTATAAAAACGAATCCGCTCTCATAGTCTATCTCAACTCTAACTTTTCTTTTCCGTAGCTGAGAAAGTTTTGATATAGCATCTCTCGCCAATACCTTCTCCATACCGTAGATAGAAACTGCCTTTTCAACTTTCTCTATTTTCCCTCTCTGATAAATTTCGATTAAATCGTCGAAAGAGAGAGGCAAAGTATACGTGGCACCCGCGACTGTTATATAGCCTTCAAGCCCCTCTACATTATCCGTTGGCAACCTTATGTCCAGAAATCCATCGAAAGTATACACAGGCACTATCTCCTCAGTGTTATCGGGGAAAACTATCTTTACCGCCTCATCCCAAAGCTTAGCGCTAGGCTCTCCCAAGATTAAATGCTCTCCTCCCTCTAGTGAGGCTACTCCAAACCTTTCAACTATGTAGTATGCATAACCTTCAGCGAATCCCAAGACATCAACCACTATAAAGGATAACCATCCCCGCCTAGTTTTTATTTTCACCTTACGACTTTTGAGTATCCTTAAGTGAAGTTTTTCTTCCACGAATTTCCTAAACTCATCCTCATCAACAGTATCCTTAACGCCTAGCCAGGGCAATTAATATCCCCCACTCAACCATATATAAGTGAGGCGTGGAATATAAGAATAGTTTCTAAATAGCTATATTGACGAATTTCCGGGTGACTGTAAACATCTGATAGATGGGGGGAGCAGTATAGATTAGATAATTCCTCAATACAAATTGCTGACGAAGATAACTGAATTAAGCACTCAGCTTTTACTCCTATTCACAACCATAAAGTTTAAAAATTGTGCGGCAACATAGAATCACGGGTCTGAGGTCTTTTAGGGCCCGTGGCCTAGCGGTGGGGCGTCCGGCTCGAGGGGCGACTACCCCTCCCGGAGGATAACCGGAAGGTCGCGGGTTCGAATCCCGCCGGGCCCATCACTACTTTACAATAAACTCTCGGTTTTTGTTTTATACTGATGCTTAAGCCTTACTAGTCTTTTCTTAAATACGTAATTCCGTTACTCGCCTATTTCTCGTCTTTTTTAAATTGGATTTGCGAATTCTTCGACCTAAATCTTTATTAGTAAGTTCAGGTAGTGGCTTATGAACAGACTTGATGGGAGGGAAGAAATTGCCGCCTTCAAGTGCAACGGAAATACTACAAGAAGCTTTGGGTAGTGCTGTCTTGGTTAGGCTTAAAGGAGGAAGAGAGGTACGCGGCATATTAAAGAGCTTTGACCAACACTTGAACTTAGTATTGGATAATGCCGAGGAGATGAGGGAGAACAGGTCAAGGAAATTAGGGCTGATTATAGTTAGGGGCGATAACGTAGTTTTAGTAAGCCCAGTTTTAGGCAGTCAAGGGTAGATCTTTATGGTAAAGGGTACGACGTCTTTTGGGAAAAGAGGAAAGAAAAAAACGCATATTAGGTGCCCTAGATGCGGGCGGCACAGTTACAATATTAGAAAAAAATACTGCGCAGCCTGTGGTTGGGGGCGGTCTAAGAAAATTAGGAAATACTCATGGCAAAACAAGAAAGTCACGAGAGTGCGAATCCGCTAAATTAAAACGTAATTTCGAAGCCTTAATGAACTCTAAGAAGATAATTACTCTCATCCCCCTAGCTCAAGCTAGAAAAGGCGAGCGATTTATAGCGAGAATACTCCGAGCTTGTAAAAGATGCCCAAACTACGGTTTCTGCGCTCAGCGGTTAAGGCAGGGCTTTACCTATGAGGTTAAGCAGGTTAGAGACGTAAAACATTACTGTCCGGTAGCGAAGACTTACATGGTTGTAGCTGAGGTTGCAGAACTGCCGGCAAAGGTAGCTCTTCCGAAAAAGTATGCTCTAGTAGGCGCTGTTATGTCTCTTCCAACCTTACAGTGTAATTTTAAAAAATGTAAATATAGAAACTTGTGTTTGCCTAAGGGCATAAAGAGAGGAGAGAAAGTTAAGATTTTGAAGATTCTCCCTGAGAGCTTGGAGTGCCCTCTGAACTACGAGCTTTCTCTCGTTCTCGTTCAGCCTCTTTCCTAGGAATTTCGTACTCCTCTCTGAAGATTATTTTTTCGATATTAGGGAAATGCCTCTGAATATCTCTTATAATACCCCTTATCGCTATCCCAACGTTCTCTACCGAAAGAACGCGCAAAGGTAGGTTTATAGTTGCCGTTTTCTCTCTAATCCTCACTCTGATATCCTCTCGTGAAATCACTCTTTTGAGCCAACGGTATACTAGTTCGCGAAGCTTCTCCGAAGGTTCCTTTAAAACTTTTACAATTTTCAATTCATAAACTAAAGTTTTGCCCGCAAGCGGGTGGTTAAAGTCTAATATAACCCTGCCGCCTCCCACGCTTCTTATAATGGCGTGTTGTCCATTAATCTCTACTTCTTCGTTTACCCTGGGGATTATACCTCTTCTGCTCAATTCCCTAGCCGATATCGTTTTTATTTTTGATGGATCTCTCTTTCCGAAAGCCTTTTCGGGAGGAAGCTCTATAGTTGCGGTATCTCCTTCTTTAAGTTTTAGAACTTCCTCCTCTAAGCTTTTAAAAAGCATTCCCTCTCCGATGATTACTAGCTCTGGTTCGTACTTTACGTTCTCGTTGAATATTCCTCCTTCCTTAGCTTTTTCTTCTAATGTAGTATCAATGACCTTCTGGTCATCTTTATTGTAGACCGTGTATTCTATCAGTACGAACGAACCCTGCCTTATCGCCATTTAATCCCCCTACTCAGCCGCAGATAGTCCTGCCGGTTCTCTTATACATCCCTATACATATTTATTACTATCTACTCTACACGACGCTGAACATAAACTTTACAGAGAATTTAAATCTAAGAATTCTAGGTGCCGAAAAGACTTGTGAAATTTAGATATACCGGGTGAACCTATCGATAAAAGTGGATAACACGGCTTTTATATCCTCTATGCTTAGCGTGGAAGTATCTATTACTATATCGAAGATGCTCCAATCATCGAGGTTTATGCCGTAATGCTTCTTAGCTCTCTTAAAGTTGCTCTGCTCCCTAAAGAGTATCTCTCGTGTCGCCTCCTCTAACGAAATTTTTTCTCTTCCAGCTAACCGCCGGCTCCTAACTTCTAAAGGAGCTTTAAAGAATATCTTTATGTCTGCGTAGTCTTTTACTATCCAAGCAGCTAAATGTCCCTCAACTACTACGCCGCCTCTTTTCGCTTCCTCCAGAGCTCTTCTATCTATTTCTCTATCTATTGAAGGATCTTTCTCTGCTAGCTTGTGCAGTTCTATCAGAGATAAACCTCTTTCACACGCGTAAGCTCTAAAGAGCTGGCCGCTCGAGACATAGCGTAAATTATATTTCTCTGCGATAAACCTAGCATACGTGGTTTTGCCGCTCGCCGGTTGCCCGCTTATAGCTATAGTTATCCCGGCCTTAGGCAAGTTTCCAACCTAAACGGGATAGCTACTCCTTACAGCCATCTTAAGGTATTTTCTTAAGCACGCATGGCAGAGATAGCCTCCGTAAGGACGTTGAGGTGGCCTATGCCCCTTCCTCTCCTCTTTAGCCGTCATCTTAGAGTATCCATGTAGCGGCCTTTTACAAATAGCACACTTTGGGATGTTGTGTTTTTTAGGGACAACCCTTATAACTACTCTCCCTCCGGGAGTCCTGACTTTTACCCTTTTCGTAGTTCTTGACCTAAGAGCTGGTCTCGGCATTTAACTCCTCCCCGATTCTCGGTTGGCTCGGGGTCTAAACAACAGCAATGTTTAAAAGTTTTTCCTCTTTAGTACAGGTCTGGTGGTGGTAGACGTGCCTAAGGTTATAGACATCGGTAGGATATGCGTAAAGATAGCTGGCAGAGAAGCCGGTAGAAAATGCGTCATCGTCGACATCATAAACGAGAATTTCGTAGTAGTCACGGGACCTAAAGCCCTGACGGGCGTGAAGCGACGCAGAGTAAACGTAAAGCACATTGAACCTACGCCTCACAAAATCAATATATCCAAGGGCGCCAGCGACGAAGAAGTCATCTCGGCTCTGGAAAAATCTGGTTTAATAGTTGAAATGAAAAAAGAGATAACGCCTAAGATAGGCTAGGTGGAACGGGTGAGAAAACGCGAGATTCTGATTAGAGCCGAGGAGGAAACCGACCCTAGATATGGAAAACCTCCCTCCGAGAGGAGTATTGAAGAGTTATTAGAGACAGGAGTCATAAACCTTGATAAGCCCGTAGGTCCTTCGAGCCACGAAGTCACCGCGTGGATCAAGAAGATATTGCCGGTGAAGAAGATCGCCCATGCGGGGACCCTAGAACCCTCCACGCGGGGGGTGGGGCTATCCTAAAGTCTCCGGTGTTTTACCCATAACTCTGAACAAAGCCGTAAAGCTGATACCGGTACTGCTCAAAGAGGATAAAGAATACATATGTGTCATGAAGCTGCACGCCGACGTAGGTGATAGAAAGCTTAGGGCAGTTCTGAAAGAGTTCCAAGGCCCCATATATCAGAGACCGCCTTTAAGATCGGCGGTTAAGAGAGTTGTGAGAGTTAGGAGGATTTACAAGATCGACCTCTTGGAGCGAGAGGGGCGTTATGTCCTACTTAGAATTTGGTGCGAAGCCGGCACCTACATTAGGAAACTCTGTCACGACATAGGAGAAGTTTTAGGCGTAGGTGCCCACATGTATGAATTGAGGAGAATAAGAGCTGGAAGCCTCTCTGAAAGGGTTAACGCTTCAACGCTACAAGATATTATCGACTCTTACGTACTATGGAAAGAGCATGGCATTGAGGATTATATCCGAAAAGTCATTCTGCCCATGGAGATCGCGATAGAACACGTGCCCAAGGTGGTGATAAGAGACTCCGCCGTCGATGCTATATGCCATGGCGCCCCGCTAGCAGTACCAGGAATACTTCACGTGGAAACGGGGATAAAGGTAAATGACATAGTAGCAATTTTAACGCAGAAAGGCGAGCTAGTAGCTATAGGGAAAGCCCGAATGAGGAGTGAAGAAATGGTATCCAGTAGGAAAGGAATAGCTGTAAAAACTATGCAGGTTTTTATGTCCCCGGGTACATACCCGTCCTTATGGAAGAGGAAACAATAAAGTAAATAAACAGTACAGCGCTTAATATATGGGAGCCGGGGTGGCCGAGTGGTTTAAGGCGCGGGCCTGGAGAAGTCTAGAAAGCCCGTGTCCGTCACGGACGCCCGGGTTCGAATCCCGGCCCCGGCGCTTCCCAATAAGACACAAAAAGCTTTATATCCGCTATAACAAACTCTAAATGGGCCCGTAGCCCAGCTAGGAGGGGCGGCGGCCTCCTATCAGTACAGGGGGTAAGCCGCAGGTCCCGGGTTCGAATCCCGGCGGGCCCGCTTTATTAAATTTCTCCATACGCGTTCTAGCCGGTACAGTATTTCAAAAATATATACCTCTTAGTAGATGAGGTTTACTGGTGTTCAATTATGGTTGAGTATCTCGAATTTGGAAAATATAGAATTGCTAAAGATAGGAAGTATACGAGAACCCACGAGTGGATTAAGGTTATTAGAGAGGATTATGCACTGGTGGGTATTAGCGACTATGCCCAGAAGAAGCTTAAGGATATAGTAATGGTCGAAGAGCCAGAGTTTAAGAGATATACTAGAGGTGAGAGGATAACCGTTATCGAGTCGATAAAAAGTATTGGCGATGTCTATGCCCCTGTTGACTGTACGGTCGTCGGTTGGAATGAGAATTTGTTGGAGAATCCTACGTTAATATCGGAAGATCCTTACGAAAAAGGATGGATTGTCAAAGTTAGAGTGGAAAACCCAGCTCAATTGGAGAAACTGCTAAATCCCGAAGATTATGTTGAGGTTATAAAGGAAGAAGAAGGAGCCGAGAGTTCTATTTAATGAAACAGCGTTTATTTTAATAACCCAGTCTTTGTTTTAACATTGAAAATATAACTGGGGGACTTGCTATCGCGAAGTTCATTAAACTACATAGCATTAAAGACCTAGTGAACATAGTAGTCACTACCCAAATACCGCTGATCCACCACGCAAGGATAAAAGGGCATCACGTATATTTTGTTCCTTTTTTACCGGTTGGCGATTCGAGTATAATATACTATGTCGAAAGAGAAGAACCTATTGAGGGCAGTTATCTAATATACAATAATTTCGATGGCAGCATAACCTACAGCGATAGAATTCTAAATGATGCAAAACTATCATTTATACCCATAGTGGAAGTTGAAGAACAAAACATTCTACCGGAAAAAATATTTAAATCGTCAAAGAAGAAGTAAGTGCCGATGACGAAAACTTCCGGCTGCGAAGCGATGCGCGGAACTTACCCAACGAGAGGCATAACACCTTGTTTCTACCCGATAGTCGTTAAGCCAATAAGTTAAAGGCTAACTATAGGATTGGGAATATAGAAAGAGAAGACGGAGATTATTATGCTCTTCTAGCCATAAGAAAAGCATCTTCTCCGTCTAGATAATATCCTCTGATCCGCTCTACGATAGAGAAGCCTAATTTTCGGTATAATTGTATAGCTGGCGTGTTGGAAACCCTAACTTCTAGATAGTACTCGCTGACCCGGTATTTCTCCTTTAAAGCTTTCATAGCTTTTTCCATTAAGGCTCTACCTATGCCTTGCCTTCTCTTTTCCGGTACAACTGCTATAGAGATTATATGGCCTCGCCTGCCGTGTTCTATTTTGCAGGATTTGAGCTTGCCGTACTCCACTCTGCACATTATGTATCCTATTATTTTTCCGTCGCTCTCCGCTACGAGAAAGGATTCGGGGTAATTGACGTGGTGTTGCATGAAAAAGTAAGCTGGATAGTTTTCTGGCAAACACGTCCTGTTGATATTTATTACTGCATCTAGGTCCTCTGGTCTAAATTCTCTGATAGTGTAGCTGCTCATTCCGAAGATCCCTAGTTATATTGCGGAGATTTAAATATATAGCACGTCGAGCTCACGCAATAAATTATATATCTTGTTCACGGCGACGCTTACTTCTTCTTCTTTCCTAGCACCGGTACAGACTATTTTGCCGCTAGAGAATATCAGTAGTACTACTCTCGGGTCACTCATTCTATAAATTAGGCCAGGGAACTGCTCTGGTTCATACATAGCACCTTCTAGTAGCCTGGCGGCTTTTTCCAGGTCTACACTGGCTCTAAGATTCGCACTCGCGACTATATTCTGTATTTCGACTTTAGGCTTGCCTTTTATATTAATACCATGTTTCTTTAGGACTCTTATTATGGTGTTTACGGCTCTGTTTACCTCGGCTTCGGACTTTGCGCCTGTGCAGACCATTTTACCGCTAGAGAATATCAGCGTCGCGGTTTTGGGCTTTTTCAATCGAAGTACTAGTCCGGGGAACTTTCGGATCCCAAGCCTATTGCTTGGGATGTTCCGGGCTATACTCCGCGTTAGGCACCCTCTCGGCTATTTTCTCTAAGTTCAAGGTCTGATTAAGAGACACTGAAGCCACTACATTCTCTATCTTAAACGATGGTTTCGGAATACTATCAACCTCCACCGTTATTCTAATAAGACACCATATATAAATCTTATAAATATTTTATTTCACGTAAAGGCTATTTTTTGTAGATAAAAAAACCATAAAAGCGAAAATAAGAATGAAATAATAAAATTTTCGCTTAGTAACTTTAACACGCCTATATAAGGCAATACCAATACCACCTTTCCTTTAATCTGTCTCCACGAGATACTCCCATCTGAGAAAGCATTAGCGTCGCCTTTAGTAACGACAGAAAAACCATCTTTGGCTTCGCTCTTAGAGATAACTCTGTGCACTATGTATTTTCCCCTTGAGTAAACGATTATATCGCCTATTTCAGGCTCTATCCCGCTGACTACAATTAGATCTCCTATGTGAAGAGTGGGCTCCATGCTCCAACTTGAAACTACGGCGAGTGGGAGTTCTGTATTTAAGACTATAGAAAGAGCTTTCATAAGAGTGTAGCTTAAAAGTAGGGCTACAATTAGCATAATAAAGACTGTTTTAAGCGTGTAACCGTTTTCCATCACGGACTTTTTGCAAATACACTTTCATATTCTTTTCTCCTCTAGGCACAATAATAGATACAGCCGTGTTTTACTAGCTCTTTTATTTGGCAAAATATAAAAGTGTAGAAGTCGTACTCTGAATAGAGTGTGGTGTGTATGGCTGAATACCGTTACTATCCGGGAGCGACGGCAGTTGGAATAGTAGTAAATGAGGGAGTAGTGCTAGCTGCCGATAAAAGAGTGACGTATGGATTTATGTTAATGAGTAGGGCGGGTAAGAAAGTGTATAAGATAACGGATAGAATAGGAATAGCTAGCGCTGGGCTCATCTCTGATATGCAAACTCTAGCTCGAAGCCTAGAGGCTGAGGCTAAACTCTATGAATACGAAACAGGAATACCTATAACTGTCCGAGGTATGGCCAAACTTCTCTCCTTAATGCTGTTTAATAGAAGACTTTTTCCATACTTTGTTGAGAGTATAGTGGGCGGAGTGGATCTGAGCGGCCCCCATATATTCGTGCTAGATCCTATAGGCGCTTTGATTGAGGATAAATACGCGGCTTTAGGAACCGGGGCTCAGTTGGCAATTAGCATTATAGAAAGCGAATACGACGAGAAGGTGAGTCTGGCGGATGCTAGGAAGTTAGCAGTAAAGGCTGTGAAAGCGGCTTTTAGCAGGGACGCTGTCAGCGGGGATGGAATAGATTTAATCATTATAGGGAGGGATTTAATCAAGGAAGAATTTATACCTGTAGTTTAAATTATTTAACTTAGGTGGCTATAGTTGCGTATTCTTTTTTGGTTATTAGACATAAATTATGAAATGGTTGGTGGGATCCCGGAGATAAGGTTATGGGGTATAACAGATAAAGATGAAAGAGTCGTCGTGCTTGATAGGTCTTTTAGACCTTATTTTTATGCTCTTTTAGAAAAAGACGCGGAGCCTGACGAAGTAAAAGAGAGAATTTTGAAGAGAGAAATTATTAAAAAATACATACTATCTATAAGTCTTTTGGAGAAAAAGTTTTTTGGTCAGCCTGTAAAAGTGTTGAAAATAACCTGTAAAGAGCCTCCGTTAATTCCGAAAATAAGGGACGAAGTAAAGCAAATTAGAGGAATCAAAGACGTACTGGAAGCGGATATACGTTTTTACATGAGGTATATGATCGATAACGACGTGTACCCTTGTTCATGGCATGAAATAGAAGTAGAGGAGATACCGAACAAGTTTGGTTGGCAAGTAAATAGGGTTTTCCTAGCTAAGAGTACTCCCAAACTGAGACTAGACATCCAGAAATTACCGAAATTAACAGTTTATGCTTTCGACATCGAGTGTTATAATGTACGAGGAGAACCCGATCCAGAGAGAGATCCAATAATAATATTATCTAGAGTTTTTGAAGGAATAGATAAAAAAATTATAACCGCAAAAGATAAAGATGATAAAGAATTATTGAGGGAGTTCGTATCTGATATAGAAAAACTTGATCCCGACATAATAGTAGGCTATAATAATAATAGATTCGACTGGCCCTACTTAATTGAACGCAGTAAGAAGGAAAAGGTAAAACTGCGTATATCCCGTGCGGGGGGCGTGCCTGCTCAAAGCGTATATGGGCATTTTTCAATAGTGGGGAGAGCCAACGTCGATATGTATGATTTCGCCGAAGAAACTTACGAAGTAAAAGTAAAAACACTCGAAAATATAGCTGACTATCTAGGAGTATTCCCTAAAGAAAAACGAACCAAAATAGAAAAATCTGAAATCTACAAGTATTGGGATGACAAAGAGAAAAGGAATAAGTTATTAAAGTACGCTATGGAAGACGCCGAAAGCACCTACGGGATCGCGGAGAAAATTCTCCCATTTGCCATTCAGCTCTCAGCTATTGTAGGCTTACCGCTTGATCAAGTAGGTACGGCATCTGTAGGCTATCGAGTCGAGTGGCACTTGATGAGGCAAGCCTTCAAGTATGGAGAATTAATACCAAATAAAGTTGAGAGACCATACGAAAGATACAAGGGAGCGATAGTTCTCAAGCCAAAGCCCGGTATACATGAAAATATAGCGGTCCTAGACTTCTCCTCTATGTACCCGAATATAATGATTAAAATGAACATCTCTCCAGATACTTACGTACCGCCGGGTACCAAGGTGAATCCAGACGAGGTAAATATCGCACCCGAAGTTAATCACAGGTTCAGAAAAGAACCTCCCGGCTTTTATAAGAAAGTCTTACAAAGGCTTCTAAAGGCGAGAAACAGTATGAGAAAGGAAATGAAAAAAATAGATCCGAGAAGTCCCCAGTACAGAATTCTGAATGAAAGACAGAGAGCGTTAAAAGTTATAGCTAACGCAACTTACGGATACTGCGGTTGGATTGGGGCTAGGTGGTATAAGAGAGAAGTAGCTGAAGCCACTACGGCGTGGGGTAGAAAGTTAATAAAAGAGGCTATAAAAATAGCTAGAGAATTGGGGCTCGAAGTGATTTATGGAGATACCGACAGTCTTTTCATACGCTATAACCCTGAAAAAGTTAAAAAGTTCATGCACATCGTCGAGGATAGATTGGGCTTTGATATAAAGGTAGATAAAGTGTATCAGAGAGTTTTCTTTACTGAAGCTAAGAAAAGATATTGCGGTCTGTTAGAAGATGGAAGAGTTGACGTGGTCGGTTTAGAAGCTGTGAGAGGGGACTGGTCAGAATTAGCTAAGGAAATACAGGAAAAAGTGATAGATATAATTCTTAGAGAGGGAAAGCCGGACAAAGCCGTCAAGTACATAAGAGAAATAATAAATAAACTTAGGAATGGGGAAATTCCTTTAGAGAAACTAGTGATATGGAAGACTTTATCAAAGAAAATAGAGGAGTATGAAGTCGATATCGCTCATGTGCGTGTTGCAAAAATGCTTATGAGAGCTGGGTATAAAATATCTAAAGGCGAGAAAATAGGCTACATAATCTGTAAGGAAGGAGAGAAATTAGCTGAAAAAGCCAAACCTTATATATTCGTGAAGGATTATAGCGACGTGGATGTAGACTATTACATACAAAAACAGATATTACCCGTCGCCTTAAGAGTTTTGAAATACTTTGGAGTTACTGAACAACAAATACTAAAGGGAGAGAAGCAAGCCTCTATATTGGAGTTCTTCGGCGCATAGCGGTATAGTTTATAGCATGTTAAGTAGGATTATGTGCATGTCATCTCTGGCTAATGCTATGGTATCGGAAATATCTTCTAACATTTCCGCTATATTCAGTAGTAAGAGCATAGATGATGTGGCTATATTTGATTCTAGCACGGTGAATATTGTACCGCGATATTCCTGATCCGCTTCCTTCTCTAACGTATCTATAGCTTTAAACTTTTCAAGAACCTTCTCCCCTAGTATCATATTTCTCAACGCGCCTGCGAACTCATCTATAATCTTTATCACGTTATCGGTGAGATTGGCTAATCGCTGTTTTATAGGTGGAGGTATCTGCCATTCCTTGTTTATTATATATTCTAGTCTATATATGACGCCTCCGGCTTTGTCTGTAGCGTTGTATATTTTGGTAGCTATTCTAAGCCAGTCCTCACGATGATAGAGGGTGGGAGAAGTCTTGGAGATATATTGTAATACATCTTTTTTAATTAACTCTATCTCGCCTTTAGCCGTATTGATGCTTTTAATGTATTCTTTTAAAGTGTTTTTATCGATTTTATCAGCTTGCGTTATGACAGAATAAATTGATTTCATAATTTCGTTTAGCAGCCGCAGTTCTTCCAAGTACTTTTCTACTAGCCGTTGATCGGCGATAGATTTTACCGGTTTAGATATTTCCTCACGTTCCATTTTACACCACTTCTGAAGATTTTAAGGGGGCACGGCAAGTAGCTATTGTATAGTCGGCGATGCCATGACTGCGTAGTTCTTCTTCGTTTCCCCAAATCTCGTTTTCAGGCACTTCTTCAAGGCTAAAGACTTTGAAAACTAGCCTCTTTTTCTTTGCAACTACTATTTCAATTTTATCGCCGAGGTGTAGATACTCCATGGTCTTAGGGTTTACTCTAACCTGGCCTGGAGGTATGGAAGGCACACGACGTATTCTTAGCCGTTTCTCCACGCGTCTCATAGCCCTCACTTTTGTAGCATTTTAAGCTGAATTACCCCCGCCTATTAGCTTTAGACCCCCTTATTTATTCGTTGCGTTGATTAGCACGTATTTTGAATTAGAAAATTTTCGAGAAACGTAAGTATTTACTCCTAGCTAAACGTTTAGATCAAAATCTCTACTTCATGAAGAATTTCTCTATTTTCTTCTTTAAATCGTAAAGATCTTTTACATAAGTTACTTCTAGAAAGGGTGAAAGAGATTTTTCAAAGTATTGATATCTATAATCGGCTAGGATTATAACTGGTTTAGAATCCGGATTTCTAGTAACCCTTCCCACGCACTGTAGCGTGGTTATGAGCATTGGAATGTCGCTAGCTAGCATTTTATAATCTCGAAAACCTAACCGCCTGTATGCTTCCGATAACCTATTCACTACGTCTGGCGTCATATAGGGAGCCCCCAGAATTGCCACGATTTCCGCGTTAATATCTACACCCTCCGAGAAACGTCCGCGAGTTTTTAACATCAAAATTCCGCTCCATTCAGACGGTAAAGCATCTATATTCTCTTCGTAGATATCGGCTCTAGAACGGAGGTTTGATAAGACTCTTTGCGTTCCAAATGCTACGACTCGCCCGTATCTCTTTAATAAGTTTAAGAGCTTTTTATAATCCGCGATATTATCTTCGAATTCGTTGTATCTGGATGTAAGCCACGTTAATACGAAAGCCTGTAGTGGTTTACGCTCAATTTTCACATAAGTATCTATATCCAATACTCGACGCAACTCTGGTATAAACGTTCCTGAGAGAAGCACTGAAGGACGGGGAATATTAAACCTCGTGACTTTTAAACCTATTATTGTTCCTTTCTCAACATATAGGATATCGCTTTCTAAAACTCTAAGGAAATACCCTATTCTCGTCTTCACTTTTCGTTCTAGGAAGAACCTTAAAGCCGATTCTAGGTCCACTATTACACTTTCATCCAGAAAAGCCCGCGAATCGATTATTCCTTCACTATTTTCTATGAAGCGCTTAAAAGATATAAGAGAAGAAATAGATTTTTTGCTCGAGTAAGGGGATCTCTCCACAGCTACAATAACGTCATTCAATTTATCGATAGAAAGCTTATTCTCTCTCGGCATTAGTAAGTTATGAGCTTCATCTATTACCAATGTTTCAGCATAGAAACGCCGCCTAAAGTAGTTTTGAATAGTGATATCGGATTTTTCGATAAAGGAATCCTGGGCATAATAGGGACAGAGTTTCTTCTCCTTGCAGTATTTCACTAAATCTTTATAAGACTTTATAGTTTGAGGGAGGTAATGCTCCATTAAAGCTTTTAGATAGGGACATAAATATCTAAAGAACCTACAATAGTACTGTACATCGCCTTTTTCGATTTCCCTAAAGAAACAGGTCTTATTTCTGCCAGCGGCGATGAACGTTCTTAATCCTATTTTCTCCGCATCTTCTGCTATACGCTCGCCCACTGATAAACTTCTCACTAACCATAAAGTAGGCAAAGCTTTAGCATTTTTTAAAGCAATTAAGGTAACAAGAGTCTTACCCCAACCGGTAGGAGCATCTAATACTATCTTGTAGTCATTTTCTAAAGCCTCTGTTATAATCTTTGTAGCATTTAGCTGACCTGGCCTCGGTTTTAAACTTAAAGGCCAGGGTATATTCATAAATCCCCTCATCTTTTTCTACTCTTGATCAATACTTCTTCAAGAATGTCGAGAGTATCGAGAATTTTCTCTACAGTCTGCTCTAAGGCAAGAAGTCTTCTCTCATAGTTTTCAAATTGAGTTTTTAATAATTTTACCAAAGCGGAAGAAGAATCTTTGCTATAATTTTTAAAATTTATGTTATTATTGTAAATTCTATCTAATAATTCATAAATTTCTCTATCAAATAGATTTAAATCTTGGAGAACACTGACAAGAGAGTCTTTATCTAAATATCTCGCTAAAATCTCTATAAAATTCTCTAGCTTAATTTTCCTCTTTTTATCTTTAAAATTCAACTTCGAGAAATAATTCATCTCTATCCCTTAAATCGCTACTTCGCCTATTGGGATTAAAAATCCGCGTAATTTTTATTTTAGATGAATTAACGGCTTTTACACTTTTTTTCCGAGGCTTATACTCAAAAAATTTAACGTGCTTTATCTTATTATCTTGAATAACATAAGCCTCACCCACACATAATTTTGAGAAAGGCTGATTTGCTTTAATGCCGAAAACCGCATCAACATCCTTATCCAAGACATTGTGTATGATCACCACCCTGGCGTTTTTTGCGAGACTCCAACTCGTTTCTATAGGAGACTGGGAAACAGCTATTATACACTCTCCGTATTTTCTCAGCTCAGCGAAGAGCCTTTCTCCTATCAGCGGTAGATAATCTAGCCTCCTGTAAGGTATCACGTTATAAGCTTCTTCGATTATAACGACGTGCCTCACTTTGTCTGAGAATAACCTTCTGGAGACAACGTAGTCGTAAAGCATTTTTAATAATATTAAAGTGAAGAGTATTTTCACGTGAACACTTCGGAAAACACTAAGGTCTATGATGACATTACTAGAAAATAAGTGTTCAATACTATGACTAGAGCCGGAAAAAGTTTTTAAAGCTCTACCTTCAACTAAATGAGCTAAGCGCCTTCTAATAGCCATTTTTGTTTCGTGATTCTTCCTTAATTAATTGAGATGTTCGGAGTTGGGCTTGCCCTCTCTTTTAAAGTATAGATTCATCCATTCTTCTTGATCCATCTGCCTTTTCTTTTAAAGTATAGCTTCATCCATTCTTCTATTGCTCTTTTTCCAGTTCCATAACTTTTCAATATTTTAAGAGCATCTTCTAGTTTTTCTTGCTTTCTTTTAATATTAAACCCTATTTTGTAAGTAAATTTTTCAATATCTTGTTTGCTAGTTATATAAATAGTGTGTATATCTTTGCTTTTTCTTTGTACTCTATATTTATGAGGTGATATTCCCATACGTTTTAGTAATTTTTCTACGAAATCTATTAATTCAGAGTCAGTATTGGCACAATGGATAAATACAATAAATTGTTTGGTAGAAACTCCGATATTGACACCGCCGTCTCCATCAAAGAAGCCTTTTAAAAATTCACTAGGAAACATGTATGCTATTATTTTCCAAAGAGATGTCGATGCGATATACTTTAAAGCACTTACTCCAACTACAACCCAATAATACTCGCCTTTCCTACGAGGTAAGTACTTTTTATCTAATACTTTTTCCAGAGCTCTGGAAAAAGTATTAGCGAAATCCCAATCTTTTACCTTTAATGTTGGATAACTTTTTCTGCAATCACTTTTTATCACACCTATTACATATCCTAGTTGTGGTAATAGCTTTAATGAAATCCTAGGTTTGCTTTTTCCCTTCTTCCAGTTACGAATCGTCGACATAGGCACTCTTATTTTTAACATCTTTCTAATAGCTCTCTTTATTTGAGAGTCGGGAAGTTCCCTTAATTTTATAGTTAAATCGTACGCTTGATTATACAATAAAGCCTTGAGTAGCGGAGAAGGCGCTGAATAAAAAGGAATATTTTCATCGTAGATCCAATGCGCTATTTTGCTTTCCTTAGTCCCAATACCTAATTCATTAATTATTTTTTGAATTCTTTTAGGTCCAATTCCCAGATATTTCCTTAAAAGTAATGTTGCTTCATATTGCACCAATTGTTCATTTATCACTCCCGAGCCCTCTCCGACCCGTATTATGCTTCGGGGAATCCCTTGAGGAGTTGAAGAGCAGAATGCCGGAGAGGGCTTTTCGGGGATCACCTCTTGAATGCTAGTGCTCTAAGTCTAGTAACTATTCTCCATTCGTCTAAGGTGCTGTATAAAGTGTACAGAACAGCTTTCCTGCCTTGATATGGTCGTAGCAGTCTCCCCAAGCGCTGTGTAAGTTGTCTCATGGACTTCGAAGAAGAAACTAATATACCGCACTTACATGATGGAACATTAAGTCCTTCATCTAAGCAACGAACACTCACCAAAACGTTATAATCAATGCCCCAAAGCCTTAGTGGGACTCGGTGTAGACTATGGTACGGTTGAGCATTCACACCAAGCTTTCTCAATCTCTTAGCAATCTCTTCGCAACTCTTTATAGACTCGGTGAAAACTAATACCCTATCATCTGACATTCTTTGGACGAGCTCCACCGCTTTAGCTATTTTGGACTCTGCCTCACTTAGAAATAATCTCTTTATAGTGGATAAATTCATGAGCACCTTTAAAATCTCCCTATAATCCTCTTCCTCGTCCTCAAAGCCGTATAAAAGAGAACTTACATACCCGATCTTACTTTCAATCTTCTTTAAAACCCTAGCTTCATCGTTCGTCAACTTAACTTTTACGGGAATTACCTCAATACTGCTTAACCACATTTTCAAATCTGCAAATGTTCTCCTATAGACTACAGGTATCCTTGAGATAAGCGATAAGTGTCTATTGTCTTCTCTCTCTGGGGTTGAAGTAAGCCCTAACACGGGCTTTCCGTTAAGCTTTTCGAGAATAGTTGAGTACTTTGGCGCTGCTAAGTGATGAATCTCGTCGAAAACCACTAAGTCAAAGTAGTAAATTAACCCTGAATGCCTAGTTAAACTTGCGTAGGTGATAACTGTTATCTTACCAATATCTTTTTGTCCTCCATAAAAGACACCGACATCAGCAAAATATTTTCTAAGTTCTTTCAGCCACTGCCGTAACAACTCGATAGTAGGAACAACAATTAAAGTATTTCTTTCCAAACTTCTAACAGCATATATACCTATCAGAGTTTTTCCGCTTCCGGGAGGCAAAACTATAATTCCCCTTTTCTCTCTAAGCCAAGCATCTAGAGCCTCGCGCTGATAACTTCTTAAAGCTGGAAGCTCCGCTTTAAAGATCGGTAAAGCCTTAACAGCAATTGTTCTCTTCTTCTTAGACTTAATCTTTTTCTTCCTAGACTTTTCTTCGAAACTCTTAAGCATAGCCTTTAACTTCTTAAGCTCGTTAGATAATTCCTTAACAGTCTCCTCATCTCCAAATTCTCTAGCCTCGTCAATCAAGTCATCTATATAATCAATCTCTCTTAACATCCGCGTTTTCTCATCGTACTCCTGCTCAATGCTGATATATCTGTCGAGAATAGCGAGGTTAGCATCTATAGAAACTTTGGGATCAAAATAATCGATTATAGTATTCATAACTTGTACAGCATCTAATGCATCAACAATAAATCTAAACTTTCTTTCACAAGCCTTACAGAAGCGGTAAGCATAGCGGTGCGCGTCACTCGGTGTTTTCCCCGACTTACGCAGTTTACGGTAAATCTCGTCGTATAGAAGACTAGAATACAGTCCCGAGCCCCCGGACGGGATGTGTGATGCCCGGAGCAGTCATAGGATAAGGGCGGGCGTCCGGAGGCTTTTCGGGGCTACACCTCTTTTTCTAGAAAATCTGTGATTAAGACGCACGTTCTGTAAATGAATCTTATTTTATTGCTGAACGTGGACATTTCAGCTAATTTCCACGTTCTCCCATTAACGTTTAATTTTTTCAACTCCTTCAGCGCATCTATTATAAGTGTATTAAATACTGGATAGCTTGGGAGGCCTGCTTTGCGAATAACTTGTCTAAGAGAAATATACGCAGTATTCCCTTTATGACATTTAAGAATCGACACTACAGCCTTTTCAACCCTATTTTTCAATTCTAGAAAAGTAAGGTCGTGAACAACAATTGTTTTCACGCCACCACCTCTCTAGCTCGTTAATCCAAATTCTTCTTCAACTGTAGTGATTTCTACAACCCTAGGTGGATCACCGCATCTCTTCTTAACATCACTAATCTCCCTAAGCTTCTCAACTTCCATCCTCAACAACCTAACTTCCTCCGTTAGTTCTCTTGTAGCTTTAGTAAGCTCTGTTAGAGTCTCTACAATCCTTGCTAAGTCAAGCTTCCATACCTCTACCATAACAGCACCTCCATTAAATCACCTCCTTCGCTGTACTCCCCCGGCTCATCCCCCGAGGATAGCTCGGAGAAGCGCTGGGTTACTGGAAGACGCTGAGAGCAATAGATAAATCCCAGCCCCCTAGAGGATTCGGCAACGCCAAAAAAGAACCCTCTAGGGAAGCTGG
>CAZCTW010000012.1:0-76754 GCA_964501905.1 uncultured Thermofilaceae archaeon
CATGCTCTCGGTCTCGCTCCTATATCTATTGTCTAGAGGGGGGAAAGCCTCTAGAAAGGAGCTACTGGATATACTATACTCTAAGTTCGGCAAGTGGAGGGTAAACTACGTAGTAGAGAGGTTGATAAAGCTAGGCTACTTAGAGGAAGAGGATGAGAATATAGTCATTGGGTGGAGGTCTAAAATCGAAATAGATTTCAACAAAATTTTAGGCATTCAGACTGGTTCCAGCCTCTAATTTCTCCACTTTCTGCAGGCTTTTCTTCTTATGTTCTATCCAAAGCTTCTTCACAAAAGCATCCACATCTCCCGTAAAGCTTAAAGCTATCTTAGATATTTCTCTGAAGTTAAAACCGGCCGCTCTCGCTAAGACCGCGCCAACTCCATAATTTCGTAGAGCTTTCACGCTACTCCAGAAATTGCCACAACCCCTCCCTCTTCTACTCTTGCACTTTTTAAGCCTTGAAGCCATTTCCCTCTCCCCTACCGTATCAAATGCTAATTTGTCAGAGCCACAGGCAGGACAGGACAATTCCTCGACTAGCTCCATGGCGGGACTGCTCCAGATGTATCCGCAGTCTAGACAAGCTAGAGAGACAAAACTTGACAGTAATTTTATTTTGAACATCATCAAAGAGATTAAGTCCCTCCTCTCCGGAGATACAGGCTCCAAGAACTCTCCCATAAACCGGAAGTGCTCGAGAGTGAGCCTAGTGGGTCCAACTGCGATTTTTATCTCGAACTCTCCACGCTCTAGCTTCTCTACTACCTCTAGGGCTTTCTCCAAGTCCATATCCTTGTAGAGGACCTCCTTCAAAGCCTCTCTATAGGGGGGAGTATCCTTCAAGGCTATCACGAGCTTCTCTACGTCTCCCTTCGCCAGCTTAGCACCGGGCTCTACGACTCCCATTTTCCTAGCGACTTGCTGAAGCCTCCACCTGAAAGCCCTGCTCTCCTCGACGGCGGCGTACACGTACTTTTTGAACTTTTCGACGGTCGTATCCCTTAAAACAGCTTCTACCTCTTCCACGCCTATCCCTCCGCTTCTTAACACGATCCTGTAGGGTTTCTCGGAGACGTAGACAGGGAGTCCGAGGAGCTTGGCAAGCCTGTAGGAGATGTACTTGCCTAGTACCCTGTTCACCCTATTGCCGAAGTGCGTGTGAACCACTATGAGCCCCTCCGCGTCTTCTACTACTATTCGTTTATCCGTGGGTATCGGGACTCCCTCCTTGACCATGCAGTACACGTTTAGGATAGCCTTCTCTACGGTTCTCTTATCGGCTCTATACTCCCGGGAGATATACTCAGCGATCTCGCTTAAACTACGCCCCTCCTCAACTATTTCCTCTACAAGCCCTCTTATCCTCCCAACTTCCTGAGCCACTCGGTAGGATACGGGTATCTCCTCGCCCACCCAACTTGGTATAGCGCTCCTATAGTCGTCCACCGGCTTAACGTAGACGACGTTCTCCGTCAACGATAATACCTCCCAGGGCCTCCCGGCCATTATAAACCTAGCCCCTGGCTCGCAGTATTCAGAGACGAAGAAGTCGTCCAGTAAGCCTACGAAACCTCCGCTTTCTCTGTCCACCACGTAGTACCGCTTGACTTCCGGTATCATGGATAGGACGCCGAAGAAGTAGCTGTAGCTCCTATCTCCAGGCCTGACATAGCCTCCCCGCAACCTGACCAAACCTATATCCTCAAGAAACTTAACCAGTTCGTCGAACTCCTCCCTGCTTAAACCCTGGTAGGGCGCCGTCCTCTTGATAACTCCATAGACTTCGTCTAGAGTATACCTACCAGTTAAGGCAAAGCCAACTATCTCATGGGCTAGAACGTCTAAGGGTTTAGGTGGAGGACGAGAGGGTTCAACCCACTCTTGCTTTAGAAGCTTCACGAGAACTATAGCTTCAAGAGCATCATCGCTATCTCCGACTAATACAACCCCCCTGCTAACCCTGCCTACCCCGTGCCCAGACCTGCCTATTCTCTGTATAAGCCTACGCACTTCTCTCGGCGAATTATACTGCACTACAAAGTCTACGTGACCTATATCTATGCCGAGCTCCATCGAGGAAGTACATATCACGCCTTTTATCTTGCCGCTTCTGAGCATCTCCTCTATTCTAACCCGCTCCTCCTGGGATAGACTGCCGTGGTGGACGTATACCGGCAGTTTAATATCCCATAGTTTAAGCCTGCTCCCGAGCATTTCGACCGTTGGCCTAGTATTGGAGAACACCAGAACGCTTCTATACCTCTCTACAGCCTCCCTTATGTACCGCAAGCGGGCCGCCACGCCCTCTGAAACCATAATCCTCTCCGCAAGCTTCACATCATCCTCGCCAGGGTCGGGCCATACAACGTCTACCTCTATCATCTTCGCTACTGGAGTATACACCACTCTACACTTCCTACCTGGGCCTACTAAAAACTCCGCTACCTCCTTGGGATTCCCTACGGTGGCCGATAAGCCCACTAGCTGGAAATCCTCGCCTATAATTTTCCTAGCTTTCTCGAGAAGAATAGCTAACTGAACTCCACGTTTGCTGTCTGCGATTTCGTGGACTTCATCTACTATGACCCACTTTAGATTTGAGACATGACTCCTTAATCTCTCTCCTATGAACAGGAGCTGAAACGTCTCTGGAGTTGTTATCAGCATATCCGGCGGTTTAAGAGCCTGAAGCCTTCTCTCCGATGGCGAAGTGTCGCCATGTCTAACCGCCATTTTTAAATCCAGTTTTAAAGACCACCACTCTAATCTGTTCAGCAAATCTCTGTTAAGGGTTCTAAGGGGGGTTATATAGACAAGTTTTATACCTCCTCTCTCCATATCCAGTAGCTTAGACAATAGGGGGAGGAACGCCGCCTCGGTCTTCCCCGTCCCCGTAGGCGCTACTATAAGGACGTTTTCCCCAGCGAGCACGTGGGGTATAACCTCTACCTGGGGCGGAGTAGGCTCTTTAAACCCCTTCTCCGCCCAGAGTTTTCGTACAAACGGGTGTAGCTTCTCAATTACGTCCAAGAGTTCACCAAACAATCTACGAGTCTACGATATATAAGCTATATTAAATACACTTTTGGAAAATAGCGTAGTAAAGCTTCTCGCTGAGCGTTCCTAACCCTATGCCGGACATTAGTAGCCAGACTATGCCTCTCTAGGCTATTAAACACTCTAGATCCCCCCGCGGCGTGGTTAACCCCTATTACCGATGAAATTTATTTCTTTTCAGGCTTTATTTTGAGAGGGGAAAATGGAGGTCTTTAGAGAAGAAGAGGTAAAGTTGGGGGATTCCCTAAACATAGTTAAAATACCTTTAAATCCCGTAGGGCCGTACGCCGTTATAGGGTGTAGAGGGTGGGTTGAGCAGGGCAGGTACGTGGAGAATCTCCACAGGCACTTGGACAGACTTGGTGAGGCTATAGCCGCTAAGGGCTATTATTGGGGCGCTTCGGACTATGGCTCCGGCGGCTATCCCGTTAAGAAAGCTTTGAAGAGTATTAAGATGTTGATCGAGTATATGAGAGAGAAGTATCGGATAGAGAAATTCGTAGTTTTAGGCACTTCTATGGGCGGCCATATAGCCCTTATGTACGCGATAGAATACCCGGAGGATGTATGCGGCGTAGTAGATGTCTACGGCGTAATAGATGTAGAAAAGCAAGTCAGATATGTCCTTAAAATGCTCTCCATGCTGCCTGTGGCGATTTTTAAAGTTAAAAATTTGAAAGCTTTAAACTCTGCTTTCCGCTTCCTAGGAGATGTTAAGAGGGAGTTTGGAGGCGAGCCTAAAATGTTAAAGTTTACGGAAGAGTATGTTAAGTATTCGCCTTTAAGAAGGATAGGAGAGCTTAAAGTCCCGCTTTTGGTCATTCATGGAGATAGAGATTACGCAGTCCCCTTAGAGTTTAGCCGGGAGCTCATTGAGAAGCTTAAGGAGGAGGGCAAGGGCGATCTCTTATACGAGTTTCACGTAGTTGAGGGGACTGGGCATGATGAAGAGACTATAAAGAAATCCATGGACGTTATATACGGTTTCCTAGAACACTGTTTCAAAAAATATTAGGGAGTTATGGCGACTTTTAAGCCCTCCTTATTTAGAACTACTTGGAAAGCCTTCTCTATATCGTCTAAGGGGAATCTATGGGTTACAAGCCTCTCTAAGTTCACTCTTCCGCTGCCCGCCACTTCTAGAGCTCTCAAGAACACTTCCTTGTTGTAAATGAAGCTACCGATTATCTTCCTCTCCCCGTAGTGCACGGCGTTTAAATCCAGCAAGGCATCCTTGGGGGGCCAGACTCCGGCAAAGACTACTATTCTACCTCCCTTAGCTGTGTATTTTAAAGCTTCGGACACAAGAGACGCCATTATAGTGCCGCCCGTTGACAGTATGGCTACATCTACTCCGTA
The DNA here is from genome assembly GCA_964501905.1 of uncultured Thermofilaceae archaeon. Taxonomy (GTDB): domain Archaea; phylum Thermoproteota; class Thermoprotei; order Thermofilales; family B69-G16; genus B69-G16. The sequence continues at coordinate 4,421 of CAZCTW010000012.1, forward strand.
GTTCCGCGTCTCTCTCATAACTACGTCATAGACGCTTTCTCTCATCGGGTTGACTACGACGTCGGCGCCGAAATCCTCGGCGTATTTAAGCCTCTCATCTAGCAAGTCGCTCACCAGCACTCTGCCAGCCCCCATAATTCTAGCTAGGGAAACCTGCAGGAGGCCCATCGGACCCGCGCCTACTATTAATACGGACTCCCCCGGCTTTAGCTCGGCTTTTAATAAGCCGCCGAGGCTCGCGGCTAGGGGCTCTATGAGCGCGCCCTCGGTATAGGTCATATTTCTGCCGAGTTTATAGACGTTCTCCGCGGGGACCTTCACATATTCGGCAAATGAGCCGTCTAGCTTGACGCCGAGCTCGGCCGCTCCCCCTATTCCGCCGAGACTTAGACAGAGATTATGCCTCCCTGTTCTGCAATATCTACAGTTTCCGCAGAAAATAAAGGGGAGAACGGCTACTCTATCCCCTTTCTCCAAAAAATCTACTTTTTCCCCGACTTTCTCTATGACACCCGAAAACTCGTGGCCTAGGATAAGCGGTTTTTTAAAAGTCGAATGCCCAGTGTACTTTCTTAAATCGGTAGGGCATATAGTCGTGACCTTTACCCTTATAAGCACGTCTTTTTCTCCTGGAGATGGAATTGGCCTATCCTCGATTCTTAAATCTCGGGGACCGTAGAGTACAGCCGCTTTCATAGCTACATAACAAATAGTAGAGGTAAAATAAAATTTCGGCTAATGAAATTGGGAAATAGAGTTTAAGATGTTCTCTACTGCATGTAAAACTTCTAATTCTTCATAGAGAACTTTGTAAACTCCGATGAATAGGGGAATTTTATCCAAGTCTACCCTGCCGTCTATGAGCTTGTATACCTTCTCCGCCGCCACATAACCTTCCACAACCCCAACCTCCCTCTTCTTCATTTCCTCTAAAGCCTCAACAGCCGAAAGACCTGTTCCCATCAACATGCCGAACATGCCGTTTCTACCTCCTCTAGCAGTAACCATTAAATCTCCAATTCCCGAGAGACCGTACACAGTCTCTCTCCTTCCACCCATCCTCTCGACTATATACGCCATCTCCCTAACTGCCTGGACAAAAAACGCTGACTTGGCGTTATTCATCTCCAACCCGTCCTTTTTCTTAGCGAGTCCATCAAACCAACCTATAGCTATGGCATAGACGTTTTTGAGAGAAGCCGAGAGCTCAGCTCCCAACACGTCGTCGCTGACGCTTATTTTGTAGTACCTTGTTTCAAATTCTCTTTTAATTTTTTCCGCTAACTCTAGATTTCTAGAATTGTATACTACGGCCGTAGCGAGCTTATGAGCTAGCTCTCTAGCTATGGAAGGCCCTGAAACATATATTATCCTATCCGAAATCCCCGTCTTCTTCTCCACGATCTGCGTCATAGTTAATATTTCTCCCCCTAACTCCTCCAACCCCTTAGAGATTACTACTATGGAGGTTTTGCTTTCCAGGAAGTCCTTAATCTCCTCAGATACAGGCGCCACGCCCGCGGAGCTCACGCCTATAACGACGACGTCCGCCCCGCTTAGAGCTCTCTCGAGCTCTTCCGGATAGTAAATTTTTACGGAACCAGGTATTTTAACTCCTATTCTTGGGTGGGGTGAGCCTTCGCTGATAATGTCTAATATTTTTATATCGTATTTTGTCCCCCATAGCCTAACTTCATGTCCTCTATCTGCTATGGGTACTGTTAAAGCGCTACCCATAGCCCCTGCTCCGAGAACCGCCACTTTCATGATATCACCATTCATCATTATGAGGGCTAGATGTATTTCGTAGACAATTGTAATCAACAATAAGATAAATAAACTTTTAAGTGTTGGAATATTGAGGTGTTACCGTGCTCGTATACGCTGGCTCGGCGAGCAAGTATTTCGGCTTGAAACTGGCTAAGCTCCTAGAAGTTGAATACGTAGACGTAGAGACTAGAAAATTTCCGGACGGAGAGCTGTATGTAAGGTTGGATAAAGAGCCTAAAGGCGAGGTAGCAGTTCTAGTACAGTCGATGTATAGAACTCCTAACGACCATCTAATAGAGTACTTGTTCCTGTCTAAGACTCTAAAAGAACTTGGAGCGCGGGAAGTTATCGGAGTTATACCCTACTTTCCCTACGCTAGGCAGGACGCCCGGTTTAAGCCCGGCGAAGCCGTTAGCCTGCCTATAGTGCTTGAGCTCTTAGAGAAAATGGGCACCGACCGTGTGGTAACAGTCGATATGCACCTACACAGGGTACAAGATGTACAAGAGATTTCTAAAATACCCTTCGCCAATCTCTCCGTCATGAAGGAAATAGGGAAGTATTTTAAAGAAAAATTAGAAAAGGAAAAATGTATAGTTGTCGGACCGGATGAAGAAGCCGAACAATGGGCTAAGATCGTAGCTGAAGTCCTCCAAACTCCTTACACGGTATTGGAGAAAACGCGGCTAGGAGACACAGAGGTAGAAGTTAAAGCTAGAGAAGAAGAACTCCTCACAAGCAAAGACATCTTGATAATCGATGACATAATAAGCACAGGAGGCACCATCGAAGCCACAGTCAGGAAAGTTAGGGGGAAAGGAGCTAGGAAGATTTACGTAGCGTGCGCGCACGCTATACTAGCTACGAACGCCGAATATAGAGTATTCCACGAAGGCGTTGAAGAGCTCGTGGCTTCAGATACCGTGCCCAGTCCATATAGTGTTGTATCAGCGATCCCGGTAGTGGCTGAATATTTAAAAAATCTAATTTAAACTAACGTAATTGACTCCTTGCCAAATTTGGGTCTCTACATTTTTAATAGTTTGAATTTATTTCGACTAGATAGTCGATTTTCACTTTATAGTCTTCCTCTAAGCTCTTTGCGATTTCTTCGGAGGAAACTCCGATGCAGAAAACTCCTACAATTTTAGAGCCTAGCTTTTTAACTATATTGAGAAGCGCCCTCATTAAAGCACCGCTCCATATTATATCGTCTACTATGAGAACTTTATCCTTCGAATTTAAAGACTTCCTGGGAAGAGCTATAAACTTCGTGTATTTAACATGTGCTATATCAAGCGAGGCGGAGTATGGCTCTACTATAGCGTCTCTAGCGTAGTGATCTCTTAGAGCATATACTAAACCCTTGCATAGGAAAGTCGATATTAAAGAAGCTATTATTAATCCTCCTCCTTCTACAGATAACACCTTGGTAATATCAGCTTTTTTGTAAAGTTGGTAGGCTTGAACGGCAATGTAGAATAGGAGATCAGGAGATGAAGCCGATAGATTTGCTAACTCCGGATAATCATAGATTCCATGGCTTATGCTGTTTTTTATCTCGTTTTTCAGATCGATCATCTCTAAAATTTTTTCTATTATCTTATTGGCCCTCCGTTTCCCAGGTAGAAGCTTACCCCTTACGTACTTGTTTAATAAAGGCACGTCCAAGCTGAAGTACTTTTCCAAATCTCTATATTTATAGTATTTCTTCAACCTTTTCAGCAGAGAAATTGACTCTAATCTCAACAAAGCATCCTCAAAAGAGGACACAGGCACCATTTTGCCATCATTATTGCAAATCTAACTCATAACAAACTAAATATAAACTTTTCTCTCAAAGTTAACGTTCAGAAACTTCCAAAAGTTTAAGAATCCCAGTCTACTCCAGGGTTACAGAAGAATTGGGCCACGCACCAGAGATGGTTGGATTATTTAAGAATCTCTTGAAAGTATTCAGAAAGCTGCTAAAGAGAAAGCGGAAAATACAGTAGTTTTGGAGAGCATAATAAAATTGTGGTGAATATTAACAATATTACTGGCTAAAGCTCGGCAGTAAGTCTATATGTATTTCGATTAAATCGTTTAGGCAGGCTTCCGCCTTTTTATAATTATAGACTATGGGATCTAATAGCATAGCTTGTAGAGCTTTGTCTCGAGACCCCTCGAAGGCGGCTTCTACTTCTACGAGGACTATTCTACAACTTTTCAAAACTTCACTACGGGCTATATCGTAGAGTATTGGAAAGCCGAAGGAAGCGCTACCTGCTCCTACCAGGCGGATAGCGACGTCTTTTCCATAAAAATATCCCATAGCCTTAGTATAATACAGTATCGACACCTTTATATCGAATCCAGCCTTCAGATACTCGTGCCTAGGAAAGAGGAATTTATAACTCACATAGATAGAGAAACTGGGCTTAAGCTTCACTTAAGGAAGGATCCTAGCGGCTTGGGAGTTTTGATAGTTAACGCCTCACGAGTCGTCTACCTAAACAGGACTGCCACCTTCTACGTTGAAGCTATGCTGAAAAAGCTATCTCCTGAAGAAGTTGTGAAGTTAGCTTTGAAAAAGTTTAAGGGAGTAACTAGGGAGAGAATTTTAAAAGACTACGGAGAAGTAGCGTATAAAATCAATAGTTTTATTCGCGGAGAAGCCTGCCCTATAACCTATCTAGGGTTTAAGAGGATAGACCCTTTCACCATTAGAACATCAGCTCCTTTTAGAGCCGACTTAGCCATAACCTATGCCTGTAATAACCGTTGCATACACTGTTATAGTTCTTCGCCGGATCGCAGGAAAGGAGAGCTGCCCCTGAAAGACTGGTTTAGAATTTTAGATAAACTCTTCAAGGTAGGCGTGCCAAACGTATTATTTACGGGAGGCGAGCCTACGCTAAGAGATGATTTACCCGAGATGATTAGACACGCCGAGGAATTAGGCCTTGTTACCGGGCTTGTAACTAATGGGAGGAGGTTAAGCGACGAAAACTTTCTGAATAAACTCGTAAAAGCTGGGCTAGATTACGTACAGGTAACTTTAGAAAGCAGTAGGCCGGAAATTCACGATAAGATAACGGGCGTTGAGGGTAGCTGGGAGGAGACCGTCAAGGGGATTAAAAACGTCTTAAAGGCGGGAGTCTACCTAGACGTGAACACTACCTTGAACAAATATAATGTAGATCACGTAGACGAGTACGTAGATTTCCTACACGAGCTGGGAGTGGAGAACGTATCGGCTAACCGCCTGATATACTCTGGCCGAGGCTTGGAAGTTAGAGAATGGTTCGAGCCTAGCATTGAGGAGATGAAGGAAGCTTTAGAAACTTTCCTAGAGAGGTCAAGCGAGTATGGCATGACTTTCCGCTGGTATGGAGTGACTAGGTACTGCGAGTATAACCCAGTCGAGGAAGGGCTTGGGTTAAGGTTTTGCTCAGCTTGTAGCATTACTATAGCTGTGGAGCCTGACGGTACTGTCATACCGTGTCAGAGCTACTACGAGCCTCTAGGCAACATATTGAAAGATAAGTGGGAGAAAATATGGAATAACCCCTTATGTGAAGAGATAAGAGAAAGAAGGTATGCGGCAAAAGAGTGTTTAAACTGTCCACTCTTCACGGCTTGTGGAGCGGGTTGCCCGCTGGAGGCTAAGGTAAAGCCCTTAAAACCTACGCCCGCTTAGCGGCTATTCACTCAATATTCTAAATCCTTTCCGAATAAATTCCCTTTTAGGTATTACGTGTATATCGTGTTTCTCATCCTCTATTTCGACTAGAAAAGTGGATACTCTGCGCACAGAGCCCCTAATTCCCTCTATCTCCACCTTCATTCCAGGCTTTATCATTTCCGCCTCGCCCGAGATTAGGAGTATAGCCTCCTCCTTTAAGCCTAGGCCGATGAGCAAAGCGAAGGTCAGTCCGACGCTTACGGCAGTTACGAGGAAAACCGCCTGCGCCGCCGAGGCTACTATATGAGGGGCTATTTCCGCCACATCGAACGCCACAAAGATAAGCACCATGTAGAGCAAGTATTTAAAAGCAGTAGCTAGGACTGCGATTATATTCCTCGGAACAGCTCCTTCAGGCATGAGTCTTTCAATCATATCGCTAAGCCAGTCCACCAGTATAATGCCCAAGAGGAATATGATTATAGCTCCGATAAGCCTGGGAATGTAGGCGGCTATCATTAATCCTATCTCATTTAAGACCGCTATCTGGAGGAGGGATAGGGCGGTCATTATAGTGAGTACGTATATTACTAACCTGACGAGGATTGAGGCTATCCTAGAGAAAGGGTACCCGGCTAGGAGCAGTTGTTTGCCAACTATCGTCTTGCCGAAGCTTTCGTCTATTTTAATCATTTTAACTATAGCTTCTGTCACTTTTCCGGAAGCTTTCCCCACTAGATATCCCGTCACCAGTATTATGGCGGAGAGGGCGACGTTTGGGAGGAATTTTATAATGGAGTCTATAACTTGAGTTAACACGCTTACTAACTCGTTCTCCAGCATCGTTATCCCAGAAATATGGTATGCTCTCCTATAATATATTTAGCCAAGCTAGGCTCCACAAATATAATGCCGAAACTACCAAATGTATTACAGCTAGAGGAGTTGCGGATTTAGAATAGTCGCCGACTGAAATTGTATAGCCTTCTCTCTCGGCTATTGATACCATAGTTAGCGTTGGAACTGAACCATAGAGAGTTAAACCACCTCCTACGCCACTTCCTATAATCAGAGACCAGTAAAAGGCGTATGCTTTCAATTTTGTACTAGCTACGATTTCGTCTACAATAGGGAGTAGTAGCAGAACCACGGGAACGTTATCTATGAGCGCTGATAGAAAACCACAAATAAGAACTAGCAAAATTACTGCTACTCCTCCTCCAGCTACTAGAATATTTTTCACGTAATCGCCCAGTATATCTAAAACTCCAGAACTTTCAAGCCCATTCACGAAAACCGCGAACCCTCCTATGAAAAAGGGGACCTCCCAGTTTACCCTACTTAAAACCTCCGCCGGGTTTAAACCACTAAAGATAAACATTAAAACTACGAATACAAAGGCGATGTACGTCATGGAAAAACCGATTTGATCGCTAACGGCGATACCTATAATGAACATTATAAATATTAAAAGAGATTTGTATAGTATCGACCTATCCACGTTTTCCCCCTCAAACTTTACCTCTGCAATTTTATCGCTGCGTGAGTGAGATGTTATGGAGTAGTAAATCATCGAGACGAGCGTTAATATTAGTATGAGGGGGCCGCTAATCCTCATGAATTCCAAAAATCCTATACCCTTTTTAACAGACACTATTAAACCAGGTATAGAGCTTACTGGCAACATTAAACCCCCCAAGTTCGCTAAAACACCTTCTATCATTAGAGGTTCTCTAGGGTCAAAATCGTATATCTTAGACAGGTATAGGGTGATATTCGCCATTATGACTGCCACTACGTAGTTTGACGACACCATAGAAAATACTGTGGAGAGTATTAGTAGTAGAAATAGAGCCTCTCTTCCCTTCAACTTTAACTTCCTAACCAGATAAAGACTTATGAAATTAAAAAGCCCCGCGCTTTCCAGCGATTGAAACAGTATGAGGCTCGCCACGATAAAAAGCAGAGTATCCAACTCCATCATGCGGGGGATATCCTCGAGAGAAAATAAACCATATGAAACACCGAAGTAAACTGTGATAACAGCAGCTAGGAGGGCTACGACAACCTTATGCTCTAGCTCTGCCAGTAAAAGCAGTAGAGTTGCGATGAACAAGAGCGTGAAAGTTACTGTAGGGCTCACTGTGCACCTCCTCTTCTTGATACCTTACAAATCGATATTACTATATCTCCGAAAATGAAAAGCGCGAAAACAAATAGGCAAAGATATATGAAGAAGAGAGCTATGCGGGCTATTTCGCCTTTAAGCCTTATAGTCACGGCCTCGTAAGCTAAAACTACAAAGATGAAGTAGACTATGCCGTGTAAAATTCTCCTCCACAATACCCTGCCTACTCTATACTCTTCGTCAAACCTCTTCTTGATAGACATGTAGAGGTGAAAACCTATGATAACGGATAGAGCTGTTAAAATAGTGATAACCCATACTATTAGCAAATCATAGTCGTAGAGAGGGAAGATGGCGTAGTCTACGGCATATACCATAGCTGTTAGATAATCTCCGGTAGCGTATATTAAGTTACCTAGGCTATATCGGGCACTGAACTATCCCCCTGGAGAATAGGCAGTCTGCGCAGCTGGGTTGATTTCCCCAACAATCCATTAGGTTTGATTCGGCGAAGTCGCATATGTCGTGGAATTTACAGTCGGTACAGGAGGGGAACCTGAAGAACCTAACTCTATATCTGAACTCGACGTAGTCTAGCTTAAACCAGACATCTCTTAGACTTTCTCTGTTAAGGTCTCCGAACACGACTTGCTTTATCTTCTTCTCCCTGCCGTATATATAACTGGTGTAGGAATGGAGGAAGTTATAGCAGGGGGCTACTTTGCCATCCCAGGTCACGCAGGTAGCGGCGTTTTCTATGAAATTGCACTTCCTCTCAGTTTTAAGCGAAAACTCGGGGAGCCTAACCCCCACGTTAGTTTCTAAGCTTTTGATAGCAAGTAGGCTCGATAACTTATCAACATCTACTTCTCCGTTCAGAGTGTAGATGCATTGGTCCAGCATTTGCCTCGTTACTGGCACGACGTTCGAGACTATTACTCTCCCAACTCCATGCCGTTCCGCTAAGTCTATTAAAGGAATTAGTTCGTTCAAGTTGTTCCGCATTAGCGTAAACGCGAACTCGAGTATAGGATACGTTTTACCCAACTCCTTCTTTGCCATATAGAGGGATTTTAGAGATTGCATTAGCTTACTGAAACTACCCCTCCTAATACCGCTGTACGCCTCTGGGCTTGCGGCGTCTACGGAGACAGCTATCCTGTCGATTCCCAAGCTCATGAGCTTTCTCGCCGTATCCTCGTCTAAGAGCAAACCGTTCGTGTTCACTCCCAGTTTTAAACCTCTCTCTTTAACCATTTCGGCGAACTCGAGGAATTTAGGGTGGATCAACGGCTCGCCCCAACCCGCAAACCATATAAACTCTACCCCGGCTTCAACCGCGTCTTCCAATACTTTAACAAAAAGCTTTTCGCTCATATCTCCCATCTTCTCGCTCATAGAGTTCCTATAGCACATTATACAGTTTAAGTTGCAGCGGGTAGTCAATTCTAGGAAGAGTATCTTGAGGTTTTTCCTAGGTTTTGCTAAAACGTATCCTTCGTCGAAACACTCTAAGCATTTTACTTCTTCCATCCAGATCCCTGTAGCATATTTTTCTTATCTTTTACATAAATTTTGTCTAAGTCTTAACTTAAAGAAAGTTGCCATCCTTTTTGTTTCCGATATGTACAATTGGTAATATCGTAAAAGATTTATAATTTTAACGCGATATATTTATGAAGGTGATTTCTTTGCCCGGCGGCTTTATGGGCAAAATACTTAGAGTAAATCTAACCGACCATAAACTAACCGATGAAACCCTTTCCGAGAAAATTCTAAGAAAATGGCTCGGCGGGAGAGGGCTTGGAGTATATTTAGCCCTAAAAGAAATCGATCCTAAAGTAGACCCGTTAAGCCCTGAAAACAAGCTCATAATACTAACCGGACCTCTAACCGGCACCGCCGCCCCCGAGAGCGGGAGATGGTGCTCGGTAACTAAAGCCCCGCTGACTGGTACTATACACGACTCTCAGTCCGGCGGCAAGTGGGGCCCTGAGCTCAAGTTCGCCGGCTACGACGCTATCATAATAGAGGGAGCTAGTGAAGAGCCTGTATACCTGTGGATACACGATGGCAAAGCCGAGCTAAGAGATGCTAAGCATCTCTGGGGCAAAGACACCCATACCACGACTGACACGCTGATAGAAGAACTGGGAGATAAAAACATCAAAGTAATGTGCATAGGCCCCGCCGGGGAAAATCTAGTAAAATTCGCCTGCCTCATCAACGATAAGGGAAGAGCCGCGGGTAGAGGTGGACACGGAGCCGTTATGGGCAGCAAGAAGCTCAAGGCTATAGCGGTAAGAGGCACTATGAAGCCTCCAATAGCGGATGAGGGTAAGTTCAAGGAGGCTGTTAGGGTTAACAGAGACAAGCTTATGAAGCATCCCGTGACGGGCGAGGCGCTGCCCAAATACGGAACTGCGGTCTTAGTGAATATAATCAATAAACACGGAATATTGCCAACTAAGAACTTCCAGACAGGCGTACATCCGACCGCCGATAAGTACAGCGGAGAAACCATAGCGGAGAAGATACTGGTCAGGAAAGTGCCCTGTTGGGGCTGTATTATAGCGTGTGGCAGGTACTGTAGAGTGCCTAAGGACAGCCCCTATGCGGGAGAGGGCGACGGTCCTGAGTACGAGACCGTTTGGGCTTTCGGAGCCCAGACCGGAACCGACGACTTAAACGCGATAACTAAGGCTAACTTCTTATGCAACGAGCTTGGACTAGACACCATCAGCATGGGTCACGTAATAGGCACCTTAATGGAGCTCTACGAGAAGGGGAAGATACCGGAGGAGAAGCTGAGAGGGCTAGTGCCATATTGGGGTAATGGAGCCGCCGTAGTTGAGTTGACGTGGAGAACCGCCTACAGGTCTGGAATAGGAGATGACTTAGCCGAAGGCGCTAAGAAGCTAGCGGAGAAGTATGGGGCGCCTGAGGTAGCTATGGTAGTTAGAGGACAGGAGCTACCGGCTTACGACCCGAGAGGAGTTCAGGGACATGGGCTAGGCTACGCTACCTCTAACAGAGGAGGATGCCACCTGAGAGCCTACATGATCGCCCCGGAGGTTCTGGGAGTACCACAGCTAGTCGACAGATTTGAGACTAAAGGCAAAGCCGAGCTGGTCAAAATCTTCCAAGACGGCTTCGCCGTAGTAGACAGCCTCGTCTTGTGCAAGTTTAACACCTTCGCTACCTGGGTTGAGGATTGGGTTGGCCTAGTCGCCGGGGCCACTGGTTGGGATGTGACAGTAGACGAGCTCAATAAGATAGGAGAGAGGATATATAACGCTGAGAGAGTATTCAACATACTAGCTTTCGGAGATGGAAGAGAATACGATACGCTACCAGCTAGACTATTAAAGGAGCCCATGCCCGAAGGACCTGCCAAGGGCCACGTAGTAAGACTAGGTGAAATGCTCGACGAGTACTACAAGCTACGCGGTTGGAAAGACGGTAGGCCTACAAGAGCCAAGCTAGAGGAGCTCGAGCTTAAAGACTTGGCCGATAGGTTAGAGGAAGCCGGGCTTTTGCCTGAGTAAAAACCTTATTATTTTTTATTATTTTGATACTATTTTGGTATGAGGGTCAGAGTAGAGTTTTTCGCAACTTTAAGAGAGAAATTCGGCAAAGAAAAAGTAGTCGAGCTAGGTAAGGGAAATGCTACTCTTAGAGATGTTTTAGCTAGAATTGGTGGTTTATTAGATGAGGTGTCAGAGGGGGACGAGATTAAACCTATGTACAAGATTTTAGTTAACGGGTTGAATGTCGAGTTTTTAGAAAAGCTAGAGACTAAGGTTAAAAACGGCGATGAAATTTCTATATTTCCGCCAGCCGGCGGAGGCTAGGGGCCTGCTGGCTTCACTACTCTAGCCATCCTTCTACGGCGCCAAACCGAGTACTCGTAGAGGGCTATAAAGGATACGGCTATCACCGCTACCGCTATGATTACGGCGAATAGGAATTCTTTAAAGCTCATGGTAAGCTTGGGCGATACCTCTAGGAATACGGGCAGGGATACCATTGTTTCGGCAATTTCTCCTCCTGGCACCGTGGCCGTTGTCGAGCTACATGTGTCGCCGAGGCAAACTTTAACTTCGTAGCTATTTTCTGGGAGCAAGAACTCTGCTACCCCATCTTCTCCCGTGCTTCCGCTTAATGGAGTACCTTCGATATAAACAGTTGCTCCGGCTAAACCTTGTCCTCTTTCGCCAACAACTTTAACGCGTAGTAGCCCTATTTTATCCACTATTACCATGTTGTTTAAGAGGGAAGCCTCGTACCATTCCGTATCTAGCTGCATACCCTTCCAAGAGACTACCTTTACGTACAGTATGCCTTTAGGGATATCCTCAGCTAACACTTTGCCGTTTCCATCGCTTGTAGTTGAGATTATGCTGCCATCCAGTTTTTTAACCTGTACTTGCGCGTTATCAAGGAATCCTCCAAATGGAGTCGCGAGGACTATTTCAACGTCGTAGACATCAGTGGTTATGATCAACGGCTGAGCAATAACCAATTCAACTAAGAGTATTAGCGTAAAGACTAACATCTGAGTTTTCATCGTCATAGTTTTTGCAAAACACCTAGATAAGGGTTTAGGAGGCTTGTTTCCGTATTTAAAACTCTAGAGCTTCATGATTCCTATGTAAGCGTTTTCCGGCAGTGGAAAGTATTTTCCAGCGGTATTTTCAAGAAAATCCCTTAAATTAGTATCTTAGGATATTTTAAGCTCGTGAGAAAATGAGGCATAAAGTGAACAGAGGAAAAAGGCGCCACGGAAGGAAAATATTACCTTAAGAAAAATCAAAAAGATAAAGTCTTGGTGATGTGTTTCCATGAAAACACTTCTAGCTGTTAGGATTACCGTCGTAATGCTTTTACTTCTCCTAGGCTCTCTCAGTATTAACTGGGGCTATGCTGTTTACGGCCCCCGCGGATCTGGAGAGTCAACCATAATACTCAGTTTGAAAAACACGACTGGAAGACGCTCCACTCTCTCTTCATTCGGCGCAACTGGAGTGGCGATAATTCACATATACATAAATTGGCGAGCCTTAATCTACTATCTAAAAAATAGCTGGAAGCAATACCGTCTCAAGTACCTCATAAAAAGAAGAGAAGTGAGTGGTCCCCGCGGCCGGATTTGAACCGGCGACCCCCCGGTAACCGCCCGGCTGGCACGGCTTCATTCTGCCCTTAGGGCTGTCACCGTGCGGCACGCGGCCTACAGCCGGGTGCTCTTCCGCTGAGCTACGCGGGGGCTCATTAGATTTATTTTTGTCCATGATTATAAATTTTTTGGGTTTAAATAGGGTGTTATCGACTTCTTATAAAGTCTTACTGAAGTTTTTCCGCTTTACAGACCTTCTCATGCTCTATTGACAAGCCGTTAATGTGTAAACAAACTGCCGGTTTGCTAAACGCTTAAGCTCTCTCCTATAATTTCCTCCACTCTACTATAGACTTCTCTTTTTACTTTTTCAGGGCTTCTACTCGCGTCTACGATTATAAAGCGCTCTTTCTCCCTTTCGGCTATTTCTAGGAATTTCCTCCTGACCTTCTCGAGAAACTCTACGTTTTGGTACTTGGTTAAGACTTCTCTCCCCTTTATCCTCTCGAGGGCTTCCTTGGCAGAGAAGTCTAAGAGTATGACTTTATCGGGCACTTTTATAGACCTGTTTATAGCCCATATGAAATCCTCGGAGACTCCCATGGAGCCTTGGTATGCTAGACTGGCGTAGACAGAACGCTCGCTTAAAACGATTTTCCCCTCTCTAAAGCCGGAAGGACTACCTCTTTCTGAAGTATAATCCTGTCAGCGGCGAATACGTAGACTTCAGCGTATGGATCTATCTCGTGTTTATAAAGGAAGTCCTTTACAGCTTTAAGCCAAGGTTCCTTAACTACGATGACTTCAAAGCCCTCCCTCCTTAAATCCTCCGACACGGAGCGCAGATAGTAGGATTTACCGCTCCCATCTATCCCCTCAAAAGCTATATAGGCGCCTTTTTTAACGGGTATCTTCCTCTCCGGCAAAACCAGTTTCTCCCTCCTCATCTCTAGCAAAGACCCGCATAAAGGACAATAGTACTCTATAATGGCGGTCCCGTCGAAAGCCGGTGTCACCACTTTTCTAGCTTCTACCTCTCTTATACGAGGACAAAACATCAAATTATAAATTCTGAGATCTCGTTAAATTTATTACCTAGTGAGAGGTTTTTCATAGGGGGCCGGTAGCTCAGCACGGTAGAGCGCCCGGCTCTTAACCGGGTGGACTGCCGAGCATATGCTCGGCGGGCTCAATCGCGGGTTCGAATCCCGCCCGGCCCGTCCTAGTTATAGCGATTTAATTAAATCTTCCAGCGTACTTACCAGCTCAGCTCTGGGAACTACTATTCTCTTTTTATCCTTTTTCGAATATATGGTGGCTGTTTTCTCTTTTAGTTCTTTTTCGCCCAGGTATATTAGGACCGGTATGTCTAGTTTTTGGGCGTATTTTCTCTGTTTATCCTGTTTGTGCCTAGAGAGGTCTAGCGAGACTTTGAAGCCGTGGCTTCTTAGTTCTCCGGCTAGCTTCCAAGCTTCTTTTCTAGCCTCATCCGTAAGTGATACTATGTAAATCTGGGTTACTGTTTTTTTATCTAACTTGAATAAGCCGAGCTCTATACCCGCGTCTATCAGCCTTTCTATGCCTATAGAAGTCCCCGTAGCTGGTATTTTTCTGCCTATGAACATACCTATAAGCTCATCGTACCTACCTCCCCCGGTTAAACTCCCAATTCTGGGTTTGCTGACTACAGTTTCAAATATGGGGCCCGTATAGTACTCTAAGCCTCTAACCATGCTTAAATCTAGGGATATCTTATCCAAGTCGTTGACTAGCTCAAACATCTCCCGTAGGTGTTTTACAGCGATTTTCACGGATTCGTTAGCACCATACCTCTCCTCTATTTCCTCTAAAACTTCGAAGGGATCCCCTCTCAACGAGATTACTTCTTCTATTTTTGAAACGGTATCTTCGGGTAGCTTCTCTCTAAGCTGCTCTAAGACGCCGCTTAAACCTATCTTGTCGAGCTTGTCTATAATCACGTAGATAGGATAGGGTTCTTCAATTCCCAAGTACTCTTCGAAAATCCCCCTTAAAATCCTCCTATCATTAACTTTTACCATATACTCTTCAAATTTGAAAAGATTCATAACATCTAGAGTTATATTGATTATCTCTGCATCGGCCTCTGGGTAGGAGCTACCGATTATATCTACGTCGCACTGATAGAACTCTCTATATCTCCCCCTTTGGGGGTCTTCATGCCTCCAAACAGGGCCTATGTGATATCTTTTAAAGGGGAGGGGTATATTCCCCCTGTTAGCTATAAACCTAGCCAGGGGCACCGTCAAGTCGTATCTTAGAGCGTATTCTCTCCCGCTCCAGGAATCTATAAACCTCCAAACCAGTTTTTTCTCTGCCTCTTCGCCGTACTTCCCTCTTAAAACATCCCAGTATTCCACAGCAGGTGTGTCTATAGGGTCGTAGCCGTACCTCTGGAATATCTCCTCTATCTCCCCGATCACTTTCTTCCTCAATAACATAACTTCAGGTGGGAAATCTCTAAAACCGGCGGGCGGCCTTGCTGAAATTCCCGCTCACCTCACGGTAACACCAACCCATAATACCTTATTTAATTTTCCTCGCCACTATAGTTGCTTTTTAAATTGAAGGTCAAATTCAGCGCTCTTACAGAAAGTTTCCACGCGAGGTCTATCCGGGAAGAACTTAGAGAAAATTTGCGTGTGCGGAGAGAAGATACTAGATAGAATCAGAAACGCCGGAGTGGACGCTGAGGATTAGATCTGCTAGTGGAGACGAAGCACTCCGTGTACGTAGTTGAAGTAAAAGTGAAGACGGAACATAGAGATGTTAGAAGATCCTAAAAAGGCTAAGATTATGGCAAAGTATTGCCCTTCGAAACGAATAGTGCCGATACTGGCGGGTGCCTAGTCGGAAATGAGATTAAGGTATATGCTGAGAGTGAAGGAGTTAAAGTATACGCGTACTGATTAGAATATCGGGGAAAAATTTTAAACCCACTTTTACATCACTATCTGGGGGCCGTAGTCTAGCTTGGTAGGATGCCTGGCTCGGGCCCAGGTGAGCGCGGAGCACCTGCTCCGCGGCCAAATCCCGGGTTCAAATCCCGGCGGCCCCACTTTTTACCAAAAGCGAAGTTTTTAATAGTAAGTTGTAGCTATAGAATTAGGGGTTGAATGGTTAGCAAAGCAGTAATCGGGTGTTTCTTAATAACGCTTTTATTGTTTCTTATCGCGACTTCGGTTTCGGCGTCGGACGACGTGAATTTCACTCTTTATTGGGCGTTCGATAATCCATCCTACTGTATTAAGGATACGGGAGAGTTAGATGTTGAAATAGAAAATACCGGCGTTGCGACTTTTTACATAACCTGGGTTGGGGTTCATTTCGAATGGGAGGAGGAAGGCTACTATTTCGCTCTAGATTTCTCGGATAATCCCATAGAAGTCTCCCCAGGCGAAACTGTACCTCTCGGAACTATAGAGTTTGAAGTTTTCGAAAACGCTGAGTACGGCAAGAACACATACTATCTCTTGGTCGAGTACGCGTACTGGGAGAATGGAAATCTGGTATCTGAAGAATGGCGTACCGAAGATTTTATAATCCGCGTAGCGGAACCGCTCACCGTCATCTGGTGGCTTGAGAAAGAGAAAACTTCCTATTTTAAAGGAGAGAAGATACTATATACCTTGAATATCACGAATAACTGCAATAGGTGTGTGAGGATACTATCGGTGGGAGCTAGGGGGGATTGGCTGCCCGAGGGAACTTACTACTGGACTGACTACCCTGAAGCGCCAGTTATAGAGCCGGGCGGCTACCTATTGTTTAGCGATTTAGAGCTACAAGTACCTAAAACAGCTGAAATAAAATGGCATAATATAAAAGCTATGGTAGGCTATCAGATAGAAGAGGAAAGGGGGTGGAGCGACGTATTCTACTATGAAGTCCCGGAGTGGTACGCTGTAGAGGTTTTGGAAAGAAAATTCCCCACGCTAAACCTACGGGAGATAATCGAGATATTAAGCGGAATAGGAGCGGCTATAGGCTTAATAGCCGGCATACTTAAAAAGATCGTAGGGAAAAGGGAACAAAATCCGCCGCCTCCGCCTCCTAACATTAGACTATCCTAAAATTTAAATAGAAAAATTTAGAGAATATAGCCCGGAGGGCCCGTAGTCTAGCTTGGTAGGATGCCTGGCTTGGGCCCAGGTGAGCGCGGAGCACCTGCTCCGCGGCCAAATCCCGGGTTCAAATCCCGGCGGGCCCATCTACTCCACTCTTCTTCCTCTGTTTAAGGGGCGACTGCTTTAATCGCATTGGAAAGTATTTCTAACCCGGTTTTCAGCTGTTCCTCCGTTATAATTAGCGGCGGAATTATTCTTATTGTGCTCTTCCCGCACCCTAAGGTAACTAACCCTCTTTTTAGAGCCTCTTTTAAAACCTTGTTTCTAGTAGCGGGGTCCGGAGTTTTAGCCTCCCTATCTTTAACGAATTCGATAGCCCAAGCCAGGCCTAACCCTCTAACGTCGCCGATAAAGCTATGCTTGTCCCTCAACTCTTCAAGTTCTTCTCTTAAAATTTTCTCAAGCGAGAGAACGCGGGGCAGGAGTTTTTCAATTAACTCAATGGTTTTCAAAGCCGCTACCGAGGCTAGAGCGTGACCTCCAAATGTATTAGAATGAGCACCTGCCTCAGAGAAGTCTAGCTCGGCATCAAATATAGTCGCCCCTATAGGCATCACCCCTCCTCCAAGAGATTTAGCTAACGTTATGACTTGAGGCTTAACGTTGAAGTGTTCTATAGCGAACATTTTACCCGTTCTGCCCAACCCCATTTGGACCTCGTCATCCACTAACGCGATGCCGTGTTTTCTAGCTAGCTTCTCTAATTCAGGGAAAAAGTTGGAGGGCGGGATTACGTAGCCCCCCTCGCCCTGAACGGGCTCGAAGACTATAGCAGCCACCTCTCCCGGGTCTACGTAGTGCTCGAAAACCCAATACTCAATATATTCTATAACCCTATCCACCAACTCGCCCGGGTTTTCGTAGCCGTCTACGTGCCAGGGATTCCTGTACGGGTTAGGGTACGGCACGTGTATCACGCCGGGCATCATCGGGAAGTACTTCTTCCTATGCACGGGCTTGCTAGCCGTAAAGCTTAGAGAACCCATAGTCCTCCCGTGGAATGCCCCTATAAAAGATATAAAGTAGTGCCTGTTCTTGGCGAATTTCAAGAGTTTTATAGCGGCTTCCACGCTCTCAGTGCCGCTATTCGAGAAAAATACCTTCTTAGGGAGGTTGCCGGGAGCTATAGACGCCAGCTTCTCCGCCAATTCGACCTGGTAGGGGTTGTAAAAATCCGTTCCAGCTGCATGGGCGATTTTATCTAACTGTTCTAAAACCGCGTTTTTAACCTCTGGGTGAGTAGGGTAGCCTAAATTCGTCACGGAAATTCCCGAGGAAAAATCGAGATACACGTTTCCATCCACGTCTACAAGCCACACTTCTTCGCCGCGCTCAATAACTAAAGGAATATGCTGAGGATCATGAGTTGTAGTAGCTACAAACTTCTTATGTTTCTCGATAACAGATTTAGCTTTAGGGCCGGGAGGTTCAACTTTTATTATAGGCTTAGTATAACCCGACGACATCATTAAACTTTTCCAAACGCTAGTTAAATATGTTCTCTTAACCCAGGTATTTCTTAAGAGTTTCCGCCAATTCATTTACCGCCGCTGGATGGGCTAGAGCAGGCTTAAAGCCTTCCTCCACTATTCTCCTATAGGTTTCATCGCTTACGGTATCTATCAGTTTATCCTCTAAGCCCAACTCTCTAAAAGCATTCCGGATAGCCGTCATACTCTCAGGGTCGGACTTTAAGTAGACGAAGTAGAGCTTATACCTGTCCCTATGCTTTTGAACATACTTTTTAACTCTTTTCGTAGTTATCTCGATGTACTCCTTCTTCATTTCCTCCGTCTCCAACCAGAGAGGCCAATCATACGCGTTGAATGGATAATAATTTATGAACTCATAGGGTATAACGCCGGGCGTGCTGATAACAACTATATGTATTTTCTTGAAGAAGGGATAGCCCGAGATTCTGCCCAGGAAGGCGCGCCAGGTTCTAGATCTAGTATAAGGCTTCTTGTAAGAACAAGGAGCGAACAATAAGTACTCCTTCTCGGGGGGAGGCTCGTAAAACCTAACGAAGAAATCCTGCCAAACCTCGTAGTAAGGGTGTACCAGGTACTCCCTGCCCACGCCTTTCAGAGGCACCATTTTCTCCCTAGGGAATTTAGGTATGAAATTAAGGTTGTTGAAATCCACCTCAACCCTCGGATCGTCCGCCCACTCTCTAACTAAATTGAAGAACTGCTCTTTGTCAAAAGGCTTCCACTTAAGATTGATCCAATCCTCCCATAAGTCCGACTTCAGGTGAGGATAGGCGTTTATTATAACGGCGCTATCTGAGACTTTTAAGACTAAATCCATCGTCTTCTTTAAAAGCTTATATTGAAAATCGAGATCCTGCATTATCGGGTGTCCATTTACGAGAATATAGGTTCTAACTTTAAACCCGTTCCTCCTAAGGGTTTCGACCGCCTTCAAGTAATCTTCGACAATAATACCTTTATTATAGTACTTAAGGAGTATTTCGTCGTCCGCCACTTCTAAGCCTATGGCTACGTGCACTTCTATGCCTTCCACTTTAATATACTGTAAGATATCGTCGTTTATGAACTCGGGCCTGCTCTCGATTATCACTGCCTTAGCCCCGGCTTTCTTAGCCTCTTCAATACAGAATTTAACGAATTCTCTGGGAAACTGCCGCTCGTCCAGAAAACTGCCCGAAGGCAGTATCTCGACAACTTCTATCCCTCTCTTCTTCACGACCTTCTCGATGAAGCGCATGTACCTTCTCTTCAAATCCTCGACTGAAACATCTACGTATTTCTTACCCCACCCGCAGAAATAACACCTGCTCCAGCCACATCTTCCTCTTTCAAGTACTATCTTCGCGTTTTTCATGTACTTGATGTGCTTCTCCATTTCCACCAGGTATAGTGGGAGATTATCTTTATAAACGTAATGAGGTTGGTAGAAGCGTTTATATTAGGGCTGGGAGCTACTATCTAAGACAGTCCCCGGGGTGGTGTAAATTAAGCTCCCAATCGGAATATAGGGAGAGACTGAAAAAGCTAGAGGAAATAAGGGAACAGGGAATAGACCCCTACCCACACTACGTCGACCATCTCATAACGCCTGTTAGGGATATAGTTAAATGGCCCCGCGTGGGGGTATCGGTTTCTGTCGCCGGCAGAATGCTCTCTAAGAGGATACACGGCGGGATGGCCTTCGCCGATTTAGTAGACGACGGTTGGAAAATACAGCTCGTTTTAAGGAAAAACGTGCTAGGCAAAGATAGGTTCAAGTGGTTTTTAAAATATATAGACCGAGGCGATATAATTGAAGCCGCAGGAACAGTCTTCTATACCTTAAGAGGCGAGCTCTCTATAGAAGTGAAGGATTACAAGCTACTAGCTAAAAGCCTGAGAAGCCTCCCCGGCAAGTACGGCCACGGAGTAAAAGACCCGGAGATAAGATACCGCAAGAGATACCTTGACGTCATGCTATCCCCCAAATCCCGCAGAATTTTAGAGATCAAATTCAACACCATAAGGGCTATTAGAGAATTCCTGTGGAGTAAGGGATTTATCGAAGTTGAAACTCCTATACTGCAACCGATATACGGGGGCGCCGCCGCCAGACCTTTTAAAACTTGGATATGGGCTATAGACGAAGAATGGTATCTAAGAATTTCGCCAGAGCTATACCTTAAGCGCTATATTATAGCGGGATTCGACAAGGTTTTTGAAATAGGCAAACAGTTCAGAAACGAGGATATAGACGTTAGGCATAACCCAGAATTCACTATGA
This sequence comes from uncultured Thermofilaceae archaeon, assembly GCA_964501905.1. GTDB lineage: Archaea > Thermoproteota > Thermoprotei > Thermofilales > B69-G16 > B69-G16. Next base: position 25,027 of record CAZCTW010000012.1, read on the forward strand.
TCGAAATCTACGAGGCGTACACGGACTACAACGATATGATGAAGCTCACCGAGGAGCTCATAGTCTACGTGCTCGAGAAAGTCCTGAAAACTCTAAGAGTTAAGTTCCCGATAAGCCCCGAGGAGGAATTGAAAAAAGAAGAGGATAGGAAGTACCACGAGATAAACTTCGAGCCTCCCTGGAAGAAAATCACTGTGAAAGAGGCTTTCAAAACCTACGCCGACCTAGACGTGGACGGTTTATCCGATAAAGAAATACAGGAGATGCTGAGAGAACTCAACGTTCAGATACCCGGCGGCTATAATAGGGGTTTAGCTATAGCCAAACTCTTCGACAAGCTCGTAGAGAAAAAACTGATACAACCCACCTTCATCATCGACCACCCGAAGGAAACCACACCCCTCTGCAAGCTACACCGGAAAAATCCAGAGCTTATCGAGAGATTCGAGCTCTACATAGCGGGGATGGAGCTGGCTAACGCCTACACCGAGCTCAACGATCCCCTACTCCAGCGCAAATTCTTCGAAGAAGAGGAAAAGCGGATGAGGAAGGGAGATGAAGAAGCCCACCCTTACGACTGGGATTTCGTAGAGGCACTCGAATACGGTATGCCCCCCACCGGCGGCTTAGGCATAGGCGTCGACAGGCTTGTGATGATAATGGTCGGAACCTACAGCATAAAAGAAGTAATACCATTCCCCATATTAAAAAGAGAAGAAAAGTAGCGTGACGCAGCCCAGATACTTGGAGACCCTCTCTATTTAATTCCTGTACGCCCAACTTCTTTAATAAACTCATCTTTTCTCAAATAAACCGAAACCAACTGGAGGGTCAGTGCGAATAAAGTCATCATAGGGTTGAACATCCAATCATCTGTAAATACGCTCCACTCATAGTTAGGCTCTCCGCCCCAGAGCAATGGATAGTAGGCGTCGGCGCAATCAGCTAATACTATGAAGACATTCAATAAGAATAGAGCGCCCGCCAGCAGCAAACCCACAGTCGTAAAGGACCAACCCTCCACGCGCCCTTCAAATAGGCTTACGGCGGCTTTAGCGAAAACCAGCGAGACTATCATCAACACTAGCCCCGCGAAGGGATCGGCGGCTAACTTGGGGATGTAAACCTCTACCTCCCCGCCCGCCGTAACTGCAAAGCCAGAATTCAATTCTGGAATTTCAAGCCAAGGCATCCACCACGCCGCCGCTCCAACCACTATTTCTAGCAATCCGTAGATGAAATAGAAAACCGCCACTATAGAAGAGTAAACTGCGGCCAGCTTGCAGAAATTCTCAAACTCCACGGTATCACCCGAACCCCATAATCTGGCCGACGGCTACGATAATCCAAGCCAAGACGTAGGCCAGCAGAACCTCGTATAGCACCGCGAACAAAGTTCACCTCCACGAGCCAGTCTCCTGCCTTATAGCGGCTATCGTCGCTATACAGGAGACGTAGACTAGTATGAAAACCATATAGGCGTATATTTGGAGGGGGCTGTAGAGGGTATTTAGAATTTCAACAAGCTTTTCCTCGCCTGCCCCGTAGAGTATAGCCGTAGCTCCAATAACTATCTCCTTAGCCACAAAACCGAAAATCGCCGCTACCACTAACCTCCAATCCCAACCTAACGGGGCGAAAAAAAGGCTTAAGCGCCTCACCCAGAACGGCTAAAATGCTAGGCTCTATGTTCCCAGTCCACCTCCACGAGCCCCACTCTACACTACCTAAAACTTGAATGGTTAACAGTCCGAGAACTATAACTGTAAAAGCTTTTTTGAAAAACGCGGAGCCACGCCACCAAGTGTGCACAATAACCGATTTTAAATCCGGCACTTAATAATCGGGTAACTCCATGACAAAAGGCGTAATTCTCCCCTTGAAGAAAACCCTCCTAAGGAGCAGAGCCATAGCCACCGCCAACACGACGCCTAACAAGTACAGGGAGAAGATAACACCGCCAGCTAGCTCTCCGAAGAAGGCCGCCGCTAATAGGGTGAAAACGACTAATCTAGCGCTACAGAGCATTAGAGGGTTGATTAAGATAACCACTATTTTATCCTCCTCATAGGGTATGGCTCGGGTCGAGTAAACCGCGGGCACGTTGCAGCCGAAACCCAATATCATGGAGATCATAGTTCTCCCCGTTAACCCTAGCTTGCGCATAGCCCTATCCACTACGAACGCCGCTCTAGCCATATACCCGCTATCCTCCAGTATGGACAGCGCGAAGTAGAGGAAGAATATTAGAGGAGTAAAGCTTAACACAGCCCCTATGCCGTTTAAAACTCCATACTCTCCAAAGAGCAAGTCATACAAAACGGGATTCCCCGTATGTAGGTACTTGAGTGATGCAAGCCACGCGAAGAAATCTCCTAGGAAATCGCAGAAAGGAGTTGATACCAGCATTGTAAACTGGAACATTATCCAGAGAGCGGCCAAGAATATGGGTATGCCCAACGCCTTATCAAGCACGGCTCTATCCAGTAAATCGCTGAGCGTATACTCAACTCCCTTCCTTACGACTACTTCCTCGATAATTCTCCTTACAAGCTCATACCTCTTCTCTGCTAGTAGAATCTCAGCGTCTACCCCATACTTCTGGGACAACCTAGCCCTCTCCTCTTCCACAACCTCCGCTACCTCGCTGGAAATACTCGACGCTTTAATTCTCTCTACGACATCTTCATCTCCTTCGAGCAGTTTGATAGCAAGCCATCTAACGTTATAGATTGCGCCTAGACCGGGGTCCTTCTCCAAAACTTTTTTATTTTTTCTATTGCTTTCTCTACGTCATCGCCGTAGCGTATAATCGGTCTCTCTAAATTCCCGTTTTTCGCGACTTTAAGAATATTCTCGCATAGCTCCCTCATCCCCACCTTCTTCGGAGCTATAGCCGGGACTACGGGAACGCCCAGAAGTTTTCCGAGCTTCTCGACGTTTATTTTATAGCCCTTCTCCGCCGATAAATCCATCTTATTCAAAACGACGACTAAGGGGGCTCCGAGCTCCGCTAGCTGTAAAGTCAAGTAGAGATTCCTCTCCAAATTGGACGCGTCAACTATATTCACCACAACGTCCGGCTTCTCCTCTATGATATAGTTCCTAGCTATAAGCTCCTCCGGAGAATACGCAGTTAAACTATAAGTTCCCGGTAAATCGACGACGTAAATCTCGTAGCCTTTATACCTGCAAATACCCTCCTTTTTCTCGATAGTCTTGCGGGCCAATTCCCTACGTGCTGTCGCCCCCTAGTCAAGTTATTAAAAATAACCGATTTCCCAACGTTCGGATTTCCGGCTAAAGCTACCTTCACTAGCTTTAACCAACCACCTCAACTAGAATTTTCATAGCCACTCCCCAACCCAGAGCCACCCTAGACCCTTTAACCCACACCAGAACGGGACCCGGGGGAGATTTGACAACATACACCTCTGTATTAGGCGTAAAGCCTAACTCGACAAGCCTCCTAACGAGACACCTACCGCCCACTATACGCCTAACCACTGCCCTTTGGTAGGGGGGTAGCATGGCTAAGGGCATTAGCATTACTCAATCACCTCAACCAGCACGTGATCGGCCTCTTCCTTCCTTAAGGATAGATAATAGCCTTTAACCTCGAACTCTATAGGGTCTCCTAGAGGAGCTTTCCTAACGGCTTTTACCTCAGCGCCTCTAGTAATCCCCATATCTAAGAGCCTCCTAACTAGAGACCCCCTCCCTACAATACCTACTACTTTTCCTCTCTCGCCTGGAGATAACTCGCTTAGCTTCCTAATCATATTAGGCTAACCTAAAATTTTAGGTTGACCTAATATTTAAAATTTTTTATTAGCAAATGCACAAAAATGTTAAAAAGGAAAAATAAGCAATTTTCGACAGCAGAGTATAAGCTATTAGATAGATTTCATTTACGTCGATAGTTAAGAGAAATGTATAGCGCTCCTCTACGGGAAGAAAGGAATTAACTATAGCACAGAAAACACCTTTAGGATAATTTTGAATTACATGCCACGTGGAAAGACGGAAGAAGAATTAAAGCGTGTGGCGCGTCTTCCTACGAGATACGAACTTGTAAACGTAGTATATCGCGTATGTTGTGAATAAGGCTGTGAGCGCGAATCCTAGATACATAAATCTTTTTCTTCGACGTATCGCATCCCAGTACATGACGTATACTCTATAGTATTCTCCATCCACTTCAACTATGTTCGCGGAGCCTAAAACTTCCAAGATATTTGAAGAAGGTATCTGAGGTTCGCCCGTCTCTATAGCGGCTTTGAGATCTGGGTAAAGCTCCAGGTTTTCCTTTGTAAGCTTTATGGCTTCGCCGTTTTCAGGCTTCAATGTAGGCTCTGCGATTAAATAGGCTCCGCCGTAAATCTCGTAGTCGAATAGGTAAAGCGTAAAGGATGCAAGGGCCAAAATTCCGATAAACAGCAGTATTATCAAGTCCCGTGCTAGCTCCATAAATATTTAAAAGGGGAAAGAGTCTTTAACCTTACGCATGGAATCAAGCTTAACTCCTCCAGCCAGTACTTGAAATTCAATAAACCGGTTAAAGGTAAAATGTACTATCTGGAAAACTTAGTGGAGGCAAAATATGTTAAAATCGCGTATGAAACATATCCTCACTCTCCCTAAATGATTCTGGAGGGAGCGAGGTTGTTGATAGCGTACCTTTTAAGCTTCGCCGCTTCAATTATACAGGTTCTCTATGTACCCATATTCTCGGTCTACGCGCTGGAGGTGGGAGTCAAGCCCTACGAGATAGGCCTTGTAGCCGGCGCGGCGGCCTTCGTCTACGCCCTTACGGCCCCATTCTCCCACCTAGCGACTGGGAGAATAGGAGAGAGAAACGCCGTAGCTTACTCCCTAATTCTTCTCGCTCTCTCCTGCGCCTCCCTCACTTTCGCCAAAAACCTAGCCAGTCTAGCATTAGCAGCTATTTCATCCCTACTCGCCTACGCCATATTCTGGCCAGCTCTAGAATCCTTAATTTCTCGGGGAGGAGGATCAGTATCATCCTTCGCTACCTCCTGGAGCACAGGCGCTCTAGCGGGATCTATCCTGGTAGGTCCTCTCATGCCAGCGCCCAAAAAAGCCATTTTCACGGGCTTCTCCCTACTCTCAGCGGTCTTATCTGTACTCTCCTTAAAGCTTGGAAGAAGGAGAGAAATAGTTAACATGCCTAAGGTTGGAGATTTAGTAAAGGGCGTGAAAGACGTGCCGGAGGCCTGGGCTTGGGCTTTCTCCTACGCCGCTATTCAAGGAGCCGTGTTCACCTTCTACCCATTATTAGTTGAAATCCAGAACTTTCCAAGATGGTACGCCTCCCTCCTCTTCTTCCTACTAGTGGGGACAAGGACCTTGACTTTCTCGCTTCGAGAAAAACTACCTCAATTCTTAAAGTCTCCGTACGCCGGCGCTACCCTTCTCTCCCCGGGGATTCTGCTTCCCTTCGCCTACGACGCCACTTTTACGGCAATTCTAGCGGCGCTAATCGGCGTGGGAGCGGGAATCCTGTACGGAGAGTCTCTCTCTAAAGCGTTCTCCTCGAGTTTAGAGAAGAGAAGCGCCTACACGGGGCTTTTCGAATCCTTTATAGGCTTCGGCTACACTGCGGGGCCCTTGATTGCCGGACTTGCCTCCACGCTATACCTCGACGCGGCCATTCCAGCGGCAGCCCTGGCTTCAATAGCTGTTGCCTGTACCCCCTGGAGGAAAATTAGTTTCCAAAAATTTAGAAAAGCTATTAGAGAATAGAGTTTGCTCTTACTCACTTCCTTAAGATAATCCTAGGAAGTAACGGCTACTTGGAAGACGCAGTACTATGTAGAGGTTGTGAGCAAGTATGGAACTGTCAGCGGTGAAGGATGATACGATGAGGGCGGCATAGCTGTTACAATAGGAGGAGCTTTACTATTATCCTCCTACTACTTCGAGATATTAAATTCCTTTTTAATTTTTAGTGGGTATGAGTTGAGGGATGTTATCTGGTTCTCTTAAAAGCCTTTAAGTACTTGCTCCTATCTAGGGTTTCTGGGGTCGAGTATATTAGCGGGACTCTGAAGAATAGATCGATTAAAGCCGCTGTAATAAAGGGGGCTTCGGGCGAAACCTTCGAGTAAAGCAAGCCTCCGAGCAGAGAACTGGGGGACCTTAGGGGCAGTACTATGAGAGCTTTTATCCCGTTCCACCTCCCCCTATAGTCGTAGGGTACTAGTTCCACCGCGAGGGTTTGGAAGGGAGCTACAGAGGCGAACCAGAGCCCTCTAATAAACCAGGCCAATATTAGGTGGGTTGAGCTCGGCGACGCTAGGAAGAGGATTACGCTTAGGTAGTATAGAGGGCGGACTAGAAGTATGGTTTTGACTCTGCCGATTTTATCGGCTAACTTGCCCAGCAGTGGGGAGGCTATAAAACTCCCTAGATTCATCGCTAGCCCCATGAAGCCTAGGACAAACTCGTCCGCCCCTTTAACCTTAACGGCGTATATCATTTCGAAAGGCATGCTCATCGAGAATACGTAGCCTCCTAGAATTTCTAAGAGTATCCAGCGTTTAAGCCAGGGGTTTAGCCTAACTATATCTAGGGAACCCCTCAACGCCTCTACAACGCTTATCTCCTCCACCTCTCTAACGTCCTGCACGTACAGCAGCGCGATCGTTGAGGAAGCCGCTAAACCCAGGAGTTGGACTAGGAATACAGGTCTTATGCCTTCAACCGATATGCCGCCAAATGCATTTACTATATATGCCGCCGCTACGGGCGCGATTACAGCGGCGACGACTGTTAAAGAGTTCATAACGCCGAAGCCGAAAGCCCGCTGTTTTCCTCTGAGCGAGTCGGCGACTAAGATGTTTTCGACTATTCTAAGGCCGAGGAAGGAAACTAGGTAGAATACTAGGGCTAGTAGGACTGGGAAAACTCCCCCATTTAGGAGGAAGAAGACCGCTGAGAGCATTTCAAGCAGTAGCCCGGCTAGGTAGGCTTTCCTCCTACTGGCTACGTCGGCGGCGAAGTTTAACGCGGCGGAGGGCAGTGCGGCTAGTAGAGTTGCCACGCTATTTAAAAAGCCTAGGTCTTCTTCGGTGAACCCTATCTCTAATATGTAGATATTCATGTATTGACTGGGCATGTTATTGAAAAAACTAGCTAACGTCCTCCTAACCAGTAGTGCTAAATAGTTTCTCTTACGCCGTCGCTCGTCGTCATCCATAACCGTCAGAGAATAAAAATAAGGTTAATAAAGTATTTCCTGTTAAGTGGCTAATCGGCGCAGGAGAAGACCTAGTTATTTAAAATTGACGAAGTTAGAAGCTATATTCCAAATTGGAGAAACACTATGTTGGCTAGGAGAAGCGCTAGAATTAACAAGGTTAAATAGAAGGAAAACTTGTCCTTTAGCTAAGTCTGTTGCTAGGGCTATGAGTGAAACGAGAGGCGATAATAGTAGGAGCCATACGCCCGCCACGACGATGCTATCCGTGACTCCTGCGATGGATAATGCAGCCCCTATGACTAGTAGCGTTAACGAGGCTTTAAGCGCATTCATAAGACTCGACGGTAATTCTTCAAAATCCCACGCTCCTCAAAATCATCCTTACAGATAAGAGGAATAGGAGGACTCCGAAAATCTTCCTGAGCAAGATAGCTTTCACCTTTAAGGCTGAACGGCTACCCGCCTGCGCGCCTAGGAATACCCCTGCAACTATAATAGCGGCGACTGTCGGATCCGTCAATCCTTTAAATAGATAGGCTAGAGCGCCCGCGGGAGAGGTTATACCTACCATAAAAGCGCTAGTAGCTACGGCCGTTTTCATGGGAGCGGAAATCCGTGCGTCCTTCCGAGGCGTAGACTAGGGTGGAGCATTCCAGCAGCGACGCGGCCATTCCAGCGGCAACCTTAGCCTCGATCGCCATAGCCCATGCTCCTTGTGGATTAAAATTAGGAAAGATTAAAAGTAGAGTCTCTCAGATTTCCTTGTGCTAGGGGGTTTTAAATTTATTTAAAATATCTTACGGTGTATTGTATACTATTGAAATCTTTCTCAAGATCTTTGAGAGAATAGAGCCAAATATCTTCCTCTTTGCTAAATGTGAAGCCGGACCTATTGTATAGGATGTACACATTCTTCCTAGCGTTTTTCCTCCAGGGGAACTTCTCGGCTTTGGAAATTAGAGAGTAGAGGATTTTCCTATCTAAGGGTTTCTCGCTCCACTTTACCTCTGCGAAGTAGACAGTATTGGACTCTGAATCGATAGCTACGAAATCTATCTCTGTATCCTTCCGCCACCACTTACCAACCCTAGCTACTGAAATCCTCCCCTTTTTAACGAGACTTATAAATGCTGTAACGTCACCTGCTCGAATACCTGCGATGTATAGAAGTCTATACTAGACCATATGCTCTTAGAGACTTCTCTGTAGAGCCCTAGCCCTAGCAAGCCGCTATTGGGGAATACTAGGCTAAACCAGAACTTGAAGAAGTTATCTTTAAGATAGTATCTAGCTTTCCCCTTTTATTCTCCTCTAGTATCGGGTACTTCCTCTCCACTAAGTCTAGGTCCTTCTCTAAAACTCTTATATACTTGCCTATTTCGCTAGTTTTGACGCCTGCCTTATCGGCGATTTCCCCAAGCTTGGTAGCGCCACTGGCTATAGCTCTCAACACCTGCAAATATTTAGAAGGCTCCCTGAGCTCCATTGACAAAAGCACTCTCGGCTCTTCCCTAAGCGGAGCGCCGGGCTTCAACACCAGCTCCTCTATATTCTCTAAAAGACTCCTATTGTCATCTAATAGAGCAAGGTATCCCGGCGTCCCCCAAAAAACCGCGTAGGCTCTAACCTTGTCGTCCTCCCTGTATTTAGCCGTAAAAAGCCTAGCCGATGCATAGTCGAATTCTTGTATTTTAATTCTCCTCCTCCCGTAAATAACAACAAGCTCTGCTCTACCACTAGAATACGCTTCTTCAAGCGCTTCCAACTCATCCTCCCGACCGGGTTTCCAAGGGAGAAGGCTGAAGCAGTTAGGTTTTAATTCTCAAAGTTGACGGAGTATTAATCAAGGTTAATCCAGCATGCTCATCGGTAAGCGCTAGGTTGATAACAGAGGGTTTAGGATTAGATGTTCACGACGACCTGCTAGTGATATAACCCTTAGTACTGATATCTTATTCTTCGCAATCATTTTCGTCCTATATACTTACGCCGTAAAAAATAAAGGACTTAAGACCGTTCTCTGGGGTATGGAACCGCTAACATTGATTACGATAATGCTGACATTGCTTCCCATAGGTTTCCTCGCCGCTCTCGTGGGGATAGGAGGTGGAACTATAGTTGTGCCGTTGTTAACACTAGTGTTTCACATAGGCATTAAAGAGTCTATAGCCGCTGGTTCTGTGACCGTTGTGGCGACGGGCATAGCGAGCGCATCTAGATACCTTAAGCAGGGCTTAACTAACCTGAGGTTGGGCATATTTCTTAACATGAGCACGGTTATAGGAGCTATGGCAGGCGCTCTCTTCACGCTTACCGCGCCGCCTACCGTCTTATACTTTACAATGTCTGCGCTTCTGCTCTATGTCGGTATAAATCAGATAACTACGAGCAAAGCTGAGATAGCGAGAATAGAGAGCGGAAGTTTCGCGAAGATCAGAGGAGACAAGCTTGCAGGTCTTTTTAAGCTGTCCAGCTCATACTACGACAAAGCCTCCAAGAGAAAAATTGCTTATAACGTCACAAGAACCCCTGTGGGCCTTCTAGCATCTGCATTCGCTGGCTTCTTATCGGGGATGCTTGGCATAGGCGGTGGAGTATTGAAGGTCCCCATAATGAACCTTATAATGAATGTCCCTATGAAGGTGGCTGTAGCGACCAGTAAGTTCATGATAGGGATGACGGCGGCTACGGCCGCTTGCATATACATGGAAGCTGGTCGCGTGAATCCTTTCATAGTCGCACCTACAGTGCTTGGAATATCAACCGGAGCCCTCATAGGGACGAGGGTCATGAACAGAATAAGAGCAGATAGGCTCAAGGTAATTTTCGGAGCGGTGATGATATACGTCGGCTATCTAATGCTCGCTAGAGCCCTCTACGCTACTACGGGCATAGAGCTTCCAGGGTGTTTAAAATGAAGCCGGAGGAGGCTGCCCAAAGGTTATTAACAGCAGGGCTCGCCGCTAGCATATTGCTCTTCGTAGTCGGCCTGACCGGCTACCTAGCAGTAGGGTGCGCTGACCTTCTTGGAAAAATCTTGTTAATAGCCACCATGGTTCTCATAGCTACGCCCTTTCTCATGTTAACCGCAGTTATAGTTACACATATAGCCAGGAGGGAATTTTGTAATGCCATAATAACTATGTTCGTCTTCCTCTTAATGCTTCTGAGCCTTGTACTGGGTCTTAAGCATTAGATCAATTCAATGTTCCGCCTTTGGCGTTACTTCACCTAGAACATCTACATCGCTTATCGTATAGACTATGTTGGAAGAGGATTACCCCATTTAATGTAAAAGTTACTGCACTCCTACCTCGGTCCTCCACGCTTAAACTTTAACCTTAACTCTTTTGGATTTTGGAGAATATCAATGCCATTAATTAAGGTAGCTTTATTCCGCCTAAGATACTTAAGAAGATTTTATACACCACCATTCCTAAGTGATATTATGGTTTTAACCCAACGAGGCGGAGAAGATAGTCATGAAAGCTTTATAAATAGGCTTTTAGACTGGCTCGGGCTTCAAAGAGATATCATCGTTATGGTTGTGACCGTCTTAATCTTAACCATGGGAAATCAAATATGGTTGAGGTATACTCCCAAATACCTAGAACATCTAGGGGCGAGCGTCTTCATCATCGGATTATACGGCTTTATAGAACGGCTCGTCGGAGCGGTCTACCAATACCCGGGCGGCACTATAGCCGATAAAATAGGCTCTAAAAACGCGCTCATACTATTCTCATTAGCCTCCATCGTCGGCTACGTCATCTACTACTTTTCGCCGAGCTGGGAATGGTTCATTCTAGGAACTTTCTTCGTTCTAGTGTGGGAGAGCATGTCCTCACCGGCAATATTCTCTCTTATAGGAGAGGTTCTCTCGAAATCTAAGCGAGCCACGGGATTTAGCGTACAATCCATACTCAAGAGAATACCCATAATACTAGCTCCGCCCATAGGAGGATACCTGGTACAAGTCTATGGGCTCAAGGAGGGGATGAAAATAGGCTTTTTAATCTCCATATTCACGGGAATGCTAGCCATAGCCATACAGAGAAAATTCTACACGGAGGAAATAAAGAGAAAGCCTGCTGGAGGGCTCAGTCTCGTCAAGCTATGGTCGATGATGGATCGGAATCTCAAACATTTACTAATAGCTGATATACTGGCGAGAACCGCAAGCTACATGGTTAAAGTCTACGTAGTACTCTACGTCCTCAACATTGTTGGAGCCTCGCCTTTATACTATGGTTTTATGATATCCTTGCAGATGACTACTTCGATTCTAAGCTACTTGCCAGCGGCGAAGCTAGCGGATATATACGGCAGAAAGCCCTTCGTAGCAACTACTTTCTTCTTCTTCGCTATATTCCCCCTCGCGCTAGTCTCGGTAAGAGATGCCTGGCTTCTGCCTCTAGCATTTATAATAGCGGGGCTTAGAGAAGTTGGGGAGCCAGCTAGAAAAGCTTTGATAGTGGATTTGGCGGGCGATGAATACAGGGGCAGGATTATAGGTTTGTATTATTTAGTAAGAGAGTTTACGACTATGCTGGCGCCGTTAATAGGCGGGTTTTTGTGGATGATGGCTCCGGAAGTTCCATTTTATGCGGCGTTTATAGCTGGGGTTTTAGGAGTAATCGTGTTTATATACACGAAGTGAATCCCGATTTTCATAGTTGTTGGATTTTCTCTTGGTTTCCGGATTTAACCGTTTGGTTTCCTTAAGTTTCTTCGATTCGGATCTTCCTTTTCAGGTTTATCCTAAAATATTTGTTATTTGTATATTTTCTCGGTGATACTGTGAGAAAAAAGGTTTTAATAATCCTGGTGGTTGCGGGGCTTTTAATAGCTGGTTTAATAGCCTATTTCATGTTGCCGTGTGGCGAGCCAAAGCCTTTACGGCAGGTTCTACGAGAGCTGGCGGAGGAGATTAAGGAGAAGAGGGAGCTCGGGTACGACGTTATAGAGGCCGAGTACTATGCTTTATCTGCAGCGTACTATTATAGGCTTGGGGATTTGGAGAAGGCGGAGGAGCTAGCTTTAAAGGCGCGGGAATTGCTGGAGAGAGCTGAGCCGTTGCCTAGCCTACCTGGGAGGGAGTGGAGAGTAGCTGAGAGCAATGTTGAGATAGATAGAGCGCCTACAACCTGGGATTTCGTCCCAGTCGGCGCTGTCTTCGTAAAGACTAAGGGCGGCTATTTGGCTTATCCCGGGAACGATGACAAGTGGAAGCTTAGCTGTTTTATTATGCTCGCTATGGGGAAGACGGAGGATGGGCGTGTGTTCGTCTATCAGGGCAGGCTACCGCTCATGCCCGAGGAGAGCTCTTTTAAGCCCAAGGTATACGTAGGCGGGAGGTGGATAACCCCTAGTATAGTGTTTCTGGGCCCCTTATACTTCGACGAGGGAGAGAAGTTCGGGTTGCCGACGGTGTACCAGTACGATTTAAGCGGCAGGTATCTTCAAACTCTCTCCTACGACGAGGAGAATAGAATGTGGATACACACTATCGAGAAGGTAGAGAGTGGGGAAAAGATTTTAGAGATTAAAGCTAAGGCTAGAGGAGTTCCGATGTGGCTTGGAGAGTGGAACGGCAGTTTTATAATTCACGGCGTCTACGCCCGTACCAAAGATTTCGATTTATGGGGCGGTTTCTGGGATGTATGCGAGATGGAGGCGGTCCTCAGGTATGGAGGAGAGGCTCTAAAGATAAAAGGCGTATTTATATTCGATAGGGCTTCGCACAGAGCCTACTACGGCGAGGAAAAGCCTAGGGGGAGCCCTCTATCTTTCACGTGTATGGTTATATATCAAGAGGATCTAGCGATTATGGTAGCCCACTCCCAGAATCCCTCCCCCATCGACGCCGAGGTGAGCTTTCAACACCAACTTAGGATAAACATTTACAGTTTAAACTTGAGTATAGCTACTAGAGACTTCGAGATACGCGATGACGGCTCTATACAACCCTCCACTTTCACGCTCACGGGCAGGTTCGACGGCGGCTACTTCAACCTTACCGGGCGCGTCCTCCTGTACTGGCCCGAGAAATGGGTTGAGGGCAGAGGAACCTGGTGGAACCCCAAGAACTGCTACACTTGGGGCAGGGCTTTTACTGTGTGGACCGGCGTGGTAGTAGTGGGGGACAAAGTTATAAACGTAGATGCTTGGGGCGCCGGAGAATACACCAGGTTTGGAGAATGTAAAACGACGACGGGGTGCGAGGTTGACCACGGTTGTTGGAGAGAATAACCTAGAGAATTTTTTACATTAATACTTTGAAATATCCGATAAAGTAAGTGACCGACTTTTCTGCTTTAATTTCGGCTATAAATCTTAAGGATAGAATCTTTGGTACACAGGTCTACATTAGGGGTTTTCTCGAAGAGGAGTCCAGCGGGTAATTCCGGGCAAAACGTCAAAGTCGCTATCTGCTGAAGCTATATCTCTGCATTCTATATCTATCATTAAGGCTACGTGCAGAGAGTCTCTCGGTAGTAGCGAATATTCCTTCATATATTCTACCATGTTTTCTAGGTGTATAGGTTTTATAGTTAATATTCGTAGATTTTCAATGCCTAGTATGACGCTCAACCCTTGTTCAACGTAGTCCGCCGCTTCGGATATTACTTTCCTATTCTTCTTTATGATTTTCAACGGGTTTTCACGGTATATTTCCTCAATCCTCTTCAGCATTAGTTTATAGACTAGCTCATCTATAACTAGCGTGGAAGTATACCCTATTACCTCCCCAGATTCCACCTTTTCTAGGAAATTAGCGCATATTTCTCTAGCGTTCCTAGGGCCTCTGAGGTAAAAGTGAAATATGTTAGCGTCTATGAAGACTTTTGTGCCCTTAGGTATTCTTGCTAGGTTTCTCGGCATGTTTACCCCCATATTTCTCTTCAAGGTATAATGGAAGTAGACTAGGGTCTACTATGGAGAAAAATACCTCGTCTTCTGAAGCTTCGCCGAGTATGCCAGCGTATTCTTTAACTCTTATTTTCTTTTTAGGTTTTAGAATCGCCTTCCTATCGTCGTACATGAGTAGAAGCTCGGATCCTTCGCCTACGCCCCAGCGCTCCCTCACTTCAATAGGTAACGTTATTTGACCTCTTTTCCTAAGACGTATCTTAACGATTTTCATATTCAATACTGAAGAGTCACACTATAAATATATAAGTCTGACTTATTATTTGCTAGTTGAATTATCACGCAATATTTCAGATCGATATTCTATTTCTCCTGTTATATATTGTACGTTAAATACTGTAAAGCTCTGCAATAGCCAATTAGAAATAAATATCATGGTAAACTATCGGGATTCTACGATTCACGCCTAAGGTTTTTCGATAAGATGTATTTTGCTTCGGAAAGCGATATATCTTTAACAAGCACGATTTTATCTCTGGAACGCAGGCCAGAGGTTATTTCTATGCGCGACGGAGATACTTTAAAAAGCTTGGCTAGGGCTTTAACGAGCGCTCTATTAACTCTTCCCTTAACCGGCTTCTCCCTAGTCTCGAACACTAGCACGTCCTCTAGCCTAAATCCCTCTCTTTTAGCACAAGGCTTAACATAAACTTCGACAATTACCCCGTCCTTAACCTCCCTCAGCATCGGGAACACCTAGATATGGCTAACGCTAGTAGTTAATTATCTTCACGATACTAGAGAAAAGAGTTATAAAAAGGATGAAATTGAATATTACTCTACTTCTATTATTTCAGCTGTTGAAGCATATTTTTTGACGGCTTCAATTCCCTTTAAGCAGGCTTGTTTTGTCGTGTAACTTTCACTTACTGCTACGATTTCGTTGTTTGGAGCTATCAGTCTGAAACGGTATTGGCCGCTTTTGTCTTTATAAACTTCGAAACGTTCTTTAGCCATGTTGATTTCCTCCTGTACATAATTAGGGTATTTCGTCGTTTAAAAACTTTATCATTCTAAATAATTAAGATTTTATTAATGGATAAAAAATTACGAAAGATAACTTTTTACTATAATAAATATTTCTTAGATTAATCCCCATCCTTTATAGAGTATATCTTATATTTATTCTGGATAAAATATTTAATTACTCCTAAATTTTTGTTATTTCTTACCAGAAATATCGATTTTAATCGAAAACCTTGGAAACAAAATACTCTTTACCTTCCAGCTAATATAACCCCAGTTACAGGTCATCAAGAAAATATACTCTTCACACTAGTTAGGAAAATGTGACGAGTTCGTTATCGATTATTCGATATCGGATACTTTTAAATATTTCGCTAAGGGAAAATATATGGTGGTCAAATGTCGAGAAAGGTTCTACTAGTGCTATCGATAATCGCCTGTTTACTAGTGGGGTTATCAGCTTACTCTATATTCTACAGTCCGAAAGAAAAGACCGTGCTTAAGATCTTCCACGCAGGCAGTCTCTCCTTGATGCTAGACGAGGCCGAAAAAACCTACGAGAGTTTAAAACCGAATATCGATATTCAAAGAGAACCATCAGGCAGCGTGAAGGCGGTAAGGAAAATCTCAGATTTAGGTAAACGCTGCGATATCGTCATGGTTGCGGACTACAAGGTTATAGACAAGTATTTAGTACCAGATTACGCGGATTGGAATCTCATATTTTGTTCAAACGAGGTAGTGCTGTGCTACACGGATAAAAGCAAGTATGCCGACGAAATAAATGAGGATGACTGGTATGAGATTTTAATGCGGCCAGAGGTTAAGTACGGGTTCTCCAACCCCAACCTCGACCCCTGCGGCTACAGAGCTCTATCAATAATATACATGTCCTCCCTCTACTATAACGAAGGCTATATCTGGAGCAAGCTAGTGCTCGAGTATGTACACAACATAAATGTCTTATCTAACGAGAACGGACACTATGTACTCTTCCCGGCGAAGCCTGATTACGTAGCTGGGGGTAAGCTTGTCCTTAGAGATAAGAGCGTAGACCTTGTCCAACTGCTTGAGGTGGGAACACTTGACTACGCGTTCGAGTACAGGAATGTAGCGGAGGAGCATGGGCTCAAGTATATACGGTTGCCGGAAGAGCTAAATCTTAAAGAAGACCCCTTCGTTAATACCTTTGTCGTTCTCTACGCGGGAGACCCGGAGAGACAGAAAACCGTCGCGATAGCTAAGATAAGATATGGCTTAACTATACCGAAAAATTGCGAAAATTATAGCGAAGCCATAGAGTTTTTAAAATGGCTACTCTATGGAGATGGAAGAGAGATCATCGAGAAACATGGCTTTGTCTTAATACCGTATGAATTTAAAGGAGAAGTTCCGCCTGAGTTGAGGGGCTAAAATTTGAGCCGCGGACTCATTTTTTTCTCGGCTATAGGCTCTATCTTGGTTCTATTCTTAGCAATTCCTCTAGTTATATGCCTAGCTGCAGGTGGACCTCATGTACCTGAGATAATTAACGATGCGGAAGCTCTCAACGCCATGTATTTGAGCTTCCACGCAGGTACCGTATCTAGCGTATTAATCGCCTTTTTAGGGACTCCTCTCGCATATCTTTTATCTAGGCGAAGAACTACATTAACGAAAATCGTAGAAAGTTTTCTCGAAATACCGCTAGCCCTCCCGCACAGCGTCGCGGGCATAATGGTGCTACTGGCGTACAATTCTAGAGCGCCTCTAGGCTCGCTACTGGCGAACGTCGGCGTGGTGATTGAGGATAACTACTGGGGAATAGTCTTTGTCATGGCCTTCGTCTCTTCGCCCATCTTTATTACGGCTATGAGAGCCGGCTTCGACTCCGTAGATGTGGAGTTAGAAAACGTCGCTAGGACGCTCGGCGCGTCAAGCCTCAGAACATTCTTCGAAATCTCGCTACCCTTAGCCTTTAGACACTTAGTCGCCGGTTTCATACTTTCTCTAGCCCGAGCAGTCAGTGAGGTTGGCGCAGTTATGATAGTAGCTTACTACCCCAAGGTGGCGGCGACACTCGTCGTCGAGAGGTTTCTGGGATATGGATTAAGAGCCTCGCTCTCTCTTTCAGCGGCACTCGTCCTTGTTAGCTTAGCCGTCTTCGCGGTTTTACGCTTTTTATTGAAGAGTGGTGAATAGCTTTGAAGCCGCGTCTAGAAATAGACCATGTGTGGAAGGACCTGGGCGAGTTTAAGCTAGTTGATATATGCCTTAAAGTGGCTGCCGGCGAATACTTCGTCGTGCTGGGTCCTTCAGGCGCAGGGAAAACCCTCCTCTTACAAGTGGTAGCTGGCATTCTCCCGCCGGATAAGGGTAGGGTGCTTATCGACGGGATCGACATAACCAGAGCACCGCCGGAAAAGAGAAATGTGGGCTACGTCCCCCAGAACTACGCCCTTTTCCCTCACCTCACAGTATCAGGTAATATAGCCTTCGGCTTAAAGTTGAAGAAGATACCGGAAAAGGAGATTAGAGAAAAAGTTGAGGAGATAGCTGAGAAATTAGGCATAAGGCACCTCTTACATAGGAAGCCTAGAACTCTAAGCGGAGGGGAAGCTCAGAGAGTCGCCTTGGCTAGGGCTCTCGTGATTGAGCCTAAAATACTGCTATTAGACGAGCCTCTCTCCGCCGTCGACCCGGTTCTTAGGTGGGAGCTTAGAGATTACTTAAGGAGAATTCACAGAGAGTTTAAGGCGACGGTTGTACACGTGACACACGATTTCACAGAAGCCTTGGCGTTAGCTGATAGGATAGCCGTGCTTAACAGGGGTAAGGTAGAGCAGGTAGGCGCTCCCTACGAAGTTTTCTATAAACCGAAATCCGAGTTTGTCGCCTGGTTTACTAGGGCGGGCAATATTTACAGGGGTAGGGCAAGGCCCGTCGAGGAAGGATTATCTCTTGTCGAGGTAGGCCCATTGACTTTTACCGTGTGCAGCGAATATAGCGGGGAAGTGGCTATAAGCTTCCGCCCTGAGTACGTTGTAATATCAAAATCTAAAATTAGGTCAAGCATGAGAAACGAAATTGAAGGGGTAGTAGAGGATTATATTGACGAGGGGCCCTTAGTACTGCTTAAAGTTAAAGTGGAAAACCTCGAGGTAAAAGCTTACGTTACTAAAAGCTCATTTCTCGATCTAGGGCTTAAACGGGGAGAAAGAGTGTATCTATATATTAAAGCTTCACAAATACATGTTATTAAATAATATAGAGCATGACGTTGATTACGAATTTATAGTCGCTTTAGCTGAAGAGAATTAAGGTACTTCAAAGTTTTGAGACAATATACGCGTTTAGTGATCTAGCTTCATAAAGGCGGCATTATGGAAAGCATTAGTCTACAGTGGTATAGTGCTACGTTAACCCTTGTTGAGTTTTTGTTTCATTAATTCTTATTTTGAATTGAAACAAAAACTAATTTAAGGTAGTATTATACTATTTAACATATGAAACAGCCAACCCTTCTCAGGGTTTGGGTCAGACTAATCCTAAAAAACAAACGATTCCTATCGCTAATAATCCTCCTAGCACTCTTCGCCGCCTCCGCGACACTAGCAAAACCAGATATATCTATCCTATCTGATGACAAAGGAGCTCCCAGACCTGACCCCAACCCGTTTTAGGGAAATAAAATGATAATAGCAAAGTTAAGCAGAGCAGAATGGGAACTAATACAAGCTTTAACGCAATCCCTCACACTTAGAGATCTGGCTAAGAAAACGGGATTTTCGTTATCGACAACGTGGCGCATATTCAAAAATCTCTACCGAAAAGGTGCCTATTACTACGTATTTGATACTAGGAGATTTAGACTATGTTACCTAGCTGTAATATCCGCTTACGATGAACACGGCGAGAACGAATGGCCTCAGGGTACTTTAAGCATAAGGAAGCTGTGGGGTCTGAAACCATATACCCTCTTCTCAGCTCTTATACCTTACTGCTTCATAGATAAGTATCTGAAGTCACTTAACGCCGATTTAGTGACCGTAGTAAGGGGACTTGAAGTTCACTGGTGGAGGCCGGATAGCGGAGGCTCCTTGCTGATGCCGAGGGGCGGCCTAGTGCCCTTCTTATCTGAAACTCTTAAAGAAAAATACTTTGAGGAGAAATACAGCAGGCCTCCCGAGCCGCCCCCGGATAATTTAACAGTACCAGATCCGATAGACATGGCAATACTAGTTAAA
This sequence comes from uncultured Thermofilaceae archaeon, assembly GCA_964501905.1. Taxonomy (GTDB): domain Archaea; phylum Thermoproteota; class Thermoprotei; order Thermofilales; family B69-G16; genus B69-G16. The sequence continues at coordinate 44,377 of CAZCTW010000012.1, forward strand.
AAACTCCAAGCCGGTCCATTCGCTAGGCCTATAGAAGGCGTACGCTACGCGGCCAACGTTGACCCTTCATTCCCGAGAGTTTCAGAAAAGACTGTGAGCTACCATTATAGGAAACACGTATTGCCCAGCTGGCTTTACAACACGTTCGTGCCTTACTTACCTATAACTGACGTCCCCCTGAGGATATTCTACTTCGAGGGTAGAGAAGCCCCAGCAGTAGCCCGTATGCTTATCACTCTACCCTACTTTATCACGGCTTTGGTGGACGTAAATTGTTCCCTGTTAACCGGACAGACTCCGGCTTGGATGATGGAGACAATTTACCGTGTAGTATCGTCATTCGACGTGGAAGCTCCGCTATGCCAACCCGTGATGTCAAGCGAGAACATTGCTAAGTTCATACCACACCTATGGAAGTTCCTGAAAAAGACAGGCAAGGGTTGGAAGTGGAGCTGGCCCGAAGAAAAAGTGAGAGTAATCCAGAGAAGAAGATAAAATCCCTTTTTAAATCCATTTTTCCGGTTAGATCTTAGAAAATTTTAAAAACTCGGTTGAAGATCCTCTGCCGCGTAAATGAAAACTTGTAATAGAGCATCTTCGGCCACGTACTCGGCAACTTCATAGCCTAACTCCTCTAGGATCTCGGAGATCTCGCTTGGCTTAACTACATCGACGTGCGTCTCCACGATTAATCTCCTCACTTTGCGAGGAGTGAGCGCGTCTTTCGAGCCCTTCAGAACTTCTAGCTCAGCGCCCTCGACGTCTAGCTTTAATAAGTCAATTCTTCCAAGCTTCTCGACCAGATCACTAAGCTTTATTGCTTTAACCGCTTCGACTCGCTCGACACCGCCCATAATCTCCGCGTACTCTCTCAGAATAGACGCGTTAACGAGAAAGGGAGGAATATAAAGGATTCTCTCACCCCGCGAACTGGCAACACAAGCTTTGATGAGTTTCACGTTGCTTAACCCGTTCACCTCAACGCTCGACGAAAGGAACCTAAACGCATCGCTTGAAGGTTCCACCGATACTACGAGTCCTTGAGGACCTACGAGACTCGCAGCTCTTAAAGTGTAGAAGCCTAGAAAAGCCCCAACGTCAACTACTACCCAACCTCTCTCTGGCCTGAAGCTCGTAAACTGCTCGTAATCTTTGTAGTAAAAGACGTGGAGAATGTTAAGCCAGGCTTCTACTAGGGAGCCTAAGGGGGAGTAGGCTTTAAGGCCGCTGGGGAGGTCTAGCAGGACAGGGCGTGAGGGGGCGAGCATTGATCCGAAAAACGAGAGTATAAGCTTTTGCATAGCCCTGTCTAGAGGTTCACCGCAAGCGGCGGCTTTCGCAAACACTTCAAAAGGACGTGCTAGAAAAACTGGGTCGTGCACTAATATCACCTAGGTTTGACGTACATTCCACCGCCTGCTTAAAGAGTAAAATAGAGAGCTTCTCTTTGAGCCTCGGATTTTATTTCGGCACACCGCGATGTTGTGAACGTAAGCTCCGCGTAGCCAATCACACTTAACTATTACGTTCGCCAAGAATATATTTTTCACGAAGTTTAGGAGGGTTATTTCTATCGCGTAGAGTAAGAGGAGAGCTGCTGACTTTGTAATAGCATAACTTTTATCACTGTTTATAGCTTAGTTACATATAGGCATAGATAGCTTTCGAGGCCGGAATAATGAAAAATCTTTAAGAATAGGCTCAAATCAAAAGCGTATTCTTAAGCTTCTAGCCAAACACGGAAAGCTTCACGGCTATAAAATAATTAAAGAATTCGCTAAAGAGAGAGGCATAACCTCAACCCAAGAAATGCTCAAGCTTTCAGGCTTCGTATATCCGGCGATGCAAGGACTTGTAGAGAAGGGGCTTGTTAAAGCTGTTGAGGAAGACGGGAAGACATATTATATCATCACTAAAAGCGGCTTGAACCTGCTAAATGCGAACATGGCTAGGATTATCTGCTTGGGCTTACCGGTCTCTTTTCTCTCTTCTCTAGCAGGGTTCTGGCTTTCAATAAAGCTCGCTCCTAGAATCTCAATAGTTGAGAAGGATTTCCCCTAGGAACACCCAGATGGCCGGCGCGGTACTGGCTAGCTTACCCCCGCTAATAATAATATTCTTACTCCTCGGCAGATACCTCATTAAGGGCCTGCTTGCAGGGGCCCTAAAGACGTAGGTTAGTGATGGTCATGGTAGAGGCTGAGGTTAGAAATTTCGTGAAACGGTTCGGGAAGGTTGTGGCGGTAGACCACGTGAGTTTTAAAGCGAAAGGCAGAGAGTTCTTTTTCCTGCTAGGACCCTCGGGTTCAGGCAAGACTACGGTGCTCAGGTGTATAGCCGGGCTTGAAGATCCGGATGAAGGAGATATACTGATAGACGGCGTTAGGATAAACGACGTTCACCCTTCTAAAAGAGATATAGCCATGGTTTTCCAAAACTACGCTCTCTACCTGTACATGACGGTTTACGACAACTTAGCTTTCCCGTTAAAGATGAAAGGCTTTCCTAAAAGCGAAATCGAAAAAAGAGTGCGAGAGGTCGCCGAGCTCTTAAGAATAAGCGAGCTTTTAAACAGGAAACCAGGCCAGCTTAGCGGCGACCAACAACAGCGTGTAGCGCTGGGTAGAGCTCTGGTGCGTAGACCTAAAGTCTTCCTTATGGATGAGCCTCTCAACAATCTCGACGCTAAACTGAGAGTATATATGAGAGCTGAGCTGAAGAGAATGCAGAAAGACTTGGGTATCACGACGATATACGTGACGCACGCTTCGACGCCAGCATTGTAGAAGAACAGGGGAAGTTGTTCGTAGATACGGGCAACTTTAGACTAGAACTGCCAGGCGATATTGCAGAGCTAGTGCGGAAAAGCGGCGAAAGCGAGGTCGTACTAGGCGTAAGGCCTGAACACATAAAAGTGTATATGGAAAAGCTGCCAGACGCTATACCTGCCCGGGTGTTCGTTGTAGAGCCTTTAGGCTTTGAGACGATTATAGACTTTAAAGTAGATGATAAGGTTTACAAAGCCCGCCATCTTGAGGAGGTGTACATCGAGCCGGGTACGCTAATATACTTGAAGTTTGACATGGAGAATATCCACATCTTCAGGAAGGGGGATGGAAGAGCTATAATCTAATTTTTACTTTATTGACTCACCTAAACACGCTAGATCTAAACTTCTCTCCGCCTCAAGATTCATTTTGGAATTAGCTTCACTATAATACTTTATTGCACAAAATATACCTATTTAATTCTTATCAATTTAATATTCTACATTGTCATGCAGGCTAGCACGTAAATATATTTATTTGACATGTGCAAAAAATAAATTGCAAAATCTTTGGTGATAGCTATGGAGAAATCAGATATTGTTATCGTAGGCGGTGGACCTGCAGGTTTCACGACGGCGCTAGTTTCCAGAACGCTGTACCCCGACAAAGAAGTCACACTTATTCGAAAAGAAGAAAAAGCGATGATTCCCTGCGGTATACCCTATATTCTCGCATCCCTCAATGGAAATGTAGACAAGGATATACTCCCCGATACGCCGCTCCTCAGCAAGAAAGTTAACATCGTTATAGACGAGGTAACGAACATCGACAAATGTGATAAAATTGTTAAAACCGCTGGAGGAGATGAGATAAAGTATGAAAAATTAGTCTTGGCAACCGGCTCTGTCCCCCGTATACTCAAGCTACCCGGGGCAGACCTCAAAAACGTTTTCTACGTGTACAAGAATTATAACTACCTCAAGGAACTCGTAGACGCCGTCAGCGAAGCAGAGAACATAGTCATAGTCGGCGGCGGCTTCATAGGCTGCGAATTCGCCGACGAAATCGCCAACTTAGGTAAAAACGTGACTATAATCGAAGTTTTACCGCGCTGCCTTATGCTGAACTTCGACGAAGAATTCTGTGCGCTAGCTGAAGGAGAGCTAAGGAAGAAAGGAGTCGAAATAATAACAAATACCAAAGTTACGAAAATCGAGGGGAACGGTAAAGTCGGGGCAGTGAGGCTCTCGACGGGACGGGAAATACCCGCAGACCTCGCCATACTCTCGGTGGGAGCTGTACCCAACGTCGAACTCGCTAAGAAAACGTGCTTAAACATAGGGGAAAGCGGCGCTATAGTGGTTGATAGCTATCTAAAGACCTCAGATCCAAACGTATTTGCAGTGGGAGACTGCGCCGAGAAAATAGACTTCTTCACTCAAAGACCTGCGAGAATAATGTTAGCCTCCGCGGCTGTGGCCGAGGCTAGAGTTGCAGCCGCAAATCTCTACAAGCTGAGCATGGTCAGAGGCCCGTCCCTCACGTTCTCCACAAAGATAGGCGACATGTCATTAGCCGCCACAGGGCTCACCGAGTCCAGAGCCAGAAACCTAGGGTTTGATGTAGTCGTTGGGTATGCTGAAACTGTGGATAAGCACCCTGGAGCGCTTCCAGGAGCCAAAAAGATCAAGCTGAAACTAATCGTAGCTAAAGGCTGCCTAACGATTCTCGGCTGCGAAGTTGCAGGTGGCCCGAGCGTAGCCGAATTAGCCAACGCGGCCGGCATCCTTATAGCTAAGAGAACTACGCTGTGCGAACTGCTTTCAATGCAGGTTGGTACGCATCCTTGGCTAACGGCATCGCCGATAGCATACTCGCTGCTAGCGGCAGCCGTTGATGCTTACAAAAAGCTAGCTTAACATTTAGCGAATAATATCTTATTTTGATTTTTAAACTAACTAGCCGTCTTCATTGTATTGTGATGGAAAACGTTGTCTAGATACCTAGATACACCGATTAAAGGACATATAGACCGTGTCTGCTATAAACAATGATAAACATACATTGTATTTCTCCGCGGCATTTCACGTGGAGGCTATTTGGCTAACTCTCCGGCTTCCCTAATTACGGTTACAGCTCTACGATGTGGGACTCCCGCTAGGCGTTGAAGACCTTCAGGCTTCATAGACGCTAGGTCTCTCGCGAGCACTATGCCGGCTTCCAGCAACTTTTTAATGGCGTAATCGTTTAGCGAGAAAAGCGCCGTCACGGGGTAAAGCCTTTTCTCTTCAACCATTTTCTCAAGCCCGCCTTCGCGAGGATATCGCCACCCTGTAAGCTTAATGCCTACACATCTGGAATATTCGAGAGCCTCGCTTGAAAACTTCGTATTCGTCGCTAGCCACACCTTATCAAATTTTCCCTTTAAGTCTAAGAATCTCGCGTAAACATACAACGCGGTCTTCAGGCCTACGCGGATACCTGGGGAGTTGTGGTACTTACATTCAACCATATACCTTACGCCGTTCTTTACAGCGATTATATCAACTTCATGAATAACGCACCTACCCCTAATTAGCCGGTTTACCTCTACCTCATAGCCGTAGGCTTTAAGCAATTTAGCGAAAAATTTCTCAAAGGGATAGCCCTGTGGTCCGAGCAACATTATGGATTCTTTCAACCGGTATTTGTTCGCGGCTGTAACGTCTTCCTGCAAGAGAATGTTTACTACGATGCGGTAAATCTCTCTGGTACTAATTTCTCTCCTTAGCCTTCTTGAAACCTCCTCTACGACCTTTATGGCTAAATCATAACGCACTCCGGCTCTGAGAAGACTCTCGATGAGCTTCTCGGGGCTAAATCTCTCTTTTTCCCCTGAAGCTTTTACGACAAAGCTCTCTCTTGAAGACATTATCCCATTTTTTGATTACTAGCCGCTTAATAGAAGTTTCCGATCGCTCCAAGGATAGAATGAAGAAATCTTAATTGTTCCTCTATGTTATTTGAGGAAGGATAAATAGGGGTTATGAGGAAATATCGATATGGACGATTTAAAGCAGGTTAGCGGAGAAATCGTTTGTAGAGGTAAGTTAGCGCATGTCTAGGCTATTAGCTCTTCTCGAAGCTTCGCTCGTAAACTTTCCTATGGTCGACATCCTATATTCTCATTAAAATCGGATTAGAGGAACTACATCCATTTACATTTGCCGCGTACCGGTACGTAATCGCATCCATAATCGTAGCATCCTTCCTATTTATAAAGAGAGAAGAGCTCCTCCCCATTTTTATTATATTAGGATTTCTCGGCTACTTTATGGCGCAAAGTTTGCAGTTCGTCGGACTGTTTTATTTACGTGCAGTAGAGGTTACTTTCCTACTCAACTTCACCCCTATTATCGTACTTATCTTAGAGGTTTTATTCCTGAGAGAAAAGCAGGCGCTATCTTAGAACGCGGAAGGTTGACGTCGCCGAGCTAACGGCGTACCCTATGAGCTTTGGCGCGATAAAGCCGCTACGAGTATTTTAAGCAAAATAACTCCTATACCCCCGTGGGCAGTGATAATAGTTCTATGGCTAAGCGTCGTTAACACAGCATTAGCTTTTGCGTTGTGGAACCACGCGTTTAAGATTCTTAAAGCTTTTGAGCTCTCGGTACTTCAGAATACCATGCTCATACAAATAAGCATACTATCTTGGATATTCCTAAATGAAAAACTTACACCAATGAGAATTTTGGGAATGGCCGTAGTTCTAGTAGGCGTCCTCATGGTTCAATTACTATACCCAAGGAAAATTAAACCCTAACCGCAGTTTTAAAACTCCCACATTTCACCAGACTACGCTATAGCCGCCGTAAAATCGGTTCCTAGGCTATGTAATGTTTATTATTGTTTTCAACTTTTTTAGATAGAACGCCTATGAAGTTCATATCTACGCGTAAGCCTTCCTCAGGCATACCCCTCGGAGGATTAGGCACGGGTTCTGTCGAGATAAGACCTGACGGGTGTCTCTACGAGTGGCTGATATTTAACAATAAGCCTTGGAGCGGGTACGGCTCTCCCGAATTTCCGGTCGATAGGAAGGATTTTGTCTTCGCGGTTAGAGTAAAGTCTGAAAGTGAGGAGCCCGTAGTGAGGCTTCTCAGGACCGACTTGTGGGAGGAATGTGTAGATATAACGTACAGCGTGTTCTCAACAGTCATAAACCCCTACCAGATGCCCTGGGTTAGGAGTGTAGAGGAGATAAAATTTGAAGGGCGTCCGCCTTTCGCCTTTCTCGAGTACTTAGACTCGGCGTTTAACGAGCTCGGCTTAGAGGCTTCCCTGGAGGCGTTTAGCCCGATGATCCCCGGCGATGTTGGAAACTCATCGATACCTGTCGCCATCTTTAAGTTTAACTTTAAGAACATGGGCGATAAAAAATTACAGATATCTCTGATGGCTTTAATGAAGAACCCGCACGGAGCGAGCGACGACGTTAAAGTAAGTAATGAAGTCGTGGAGAGCGATGGCTTCACGGCTTTATTGATGAAAGGCGAGGGGTTAAGCGAAAAGCATGGAATGCACCGGGGCGCGCTCGCCATAGCGTTTCTGGGACGGGCTACGGCGACGGCAGATTTAGCCGTGAAGCGTGGTGATAAAAGGACGAAAGCGTATAGGTTGAGGCGGTTGCTGGTCGACTTCAGAGGCGATGGGGTTCTCAGCGGAGGATCCAGTGCCGTGGCAGTAGGCGAGGAACTCTACGGAGCGCTAGCTAAGAACGTTGAGGTCGGGCCTGGAAAGGAAGCGGAAATAGTTTTCGTGTTGGCCTGGTTTTACCCAAACCACCTGGATTCCACGGATAAGCGGATAGGCCACTACTATGAGAACTTCTTTAGCTCCCCAATAGACGTGGTAGAATATGTGGTGCGTAACTTCGATAACCTCTACGCCAGGACAAGGGAGTTTATAGAGACTATGTACAAGGCTTGCTATGATGAATGGATAAGCGATCTAGCAGTATCCCAGGTTACAACGTTAGCTAAATCGACTTGGCTTTCCAAGGACGGGCTCTTTGGAGTTTGGGAAGGAGGGCCCGGCTGTTGCGGCTTAAATACTGTTGACGTAGCTCTCTGGGCTATAACCGGTGTAGCTCTCCTCTACCCGGAGCTGGCTAAGAGCATGACAAAGCTCATGTCAAAGTTTATACTTAGGCCCGAGCTCACACCCTACTATGAAGTATTCGCTTTAGCCTTCCCCGAGAATATGGCGCTATACAGAGAGCTGCTGAAAAGAGATCCGTCAATACAGCATAACGTCGAAAAGTTCAGGAAAGTATTGCGTGAGATAGTCAAACAGACCGGCAAGGATCCGACTGGTAGAGTACCCCACCTTCTCGCAGCATCTTTTGACGTAGTTGATAACTATGATAGGAGCGATTTAATGCCGGAGTATGTGTTAATAGCGTTACTCAACTATTACTGGACCGGCGACCTCGAATACCTTAAACAATTGTGGAGTTCAATAAAGGATGTAATCGAGGCAATGCTCAGGCAACACGACAATGCAGGCTTAAAGTTGCCATATCACTCTCCGCCCTCTGGGTATGAGGGCTTTTCGCAGGCCGCTAGAGAACTCGCCGTAGATGAACGGCATAGACGGCTACTGGAATTCCTGCTGTCTGGGCCGATGTATATACCGACCACGGTGAATACATTCGACGCGCTAAGCCTGATGGGAATAGCCACGTTTACGTCCGATCTCTGGGTTGCATCGCTAAAAGCGGCCGTTGTGGCTGCGGAGAAGTTGGGCGATAACTACGCAGATGAGCTTAAGGAAATTTGTAGAGAAGCGATAATGAATTTTGTCGAGTGTCTCTGGAATGGGGAGTACTTCGATCTCTGGTATGATCCTCTGACTAGCTACAGGGATGAAGCTTGTATGTCCGCCGCTTTGACTGGCGAGTGGTATCTAGGGGTTCTGCTAGGATTGGGCTACGCTGTGGATAGGGAGAAGGTGGTTTCGATGCTCAGGGCGGTGTATAAGTATAACTTTAAAAAGTGGGAAGGTTTGCTTAATGCAACGTATCCCGGCAAGCCCAGGCCTGCGTTAAAGGGCGATATGAGATACTTTAACGAAGTTGAGATACCTTACGCGGTTGGAGGTCAGATGGATACTCCGTGGACTGGTATCGAGATACCAGTCGCTGTGCACATGATCTGGGAGGGAATGATTGAAGAGGGGTTGAGGATACTCAGAGCAGTTCATGAGAGATACGCTAGTTGGGGGCTCTACTGGAACCACATAGAGTGTGACGGCCACTACTTTAGAGTTTTATGCTCGCTTCTAATACCCAATGCTCTAGCCGGGGCTAGGTATATAGGCACAGCCAAGAAGTTAGAGATAAGCCCTAGGGTTAGCAGAAGTAGCTTTAAAGGACCCGTGCTGGCGCCGGGCGCGGTGCTCTCCTGTGAACAGGAGGAAAATGAGGGAGAACTCATGGTCAGGTTGAGAGTTAGGTTGGGCCGCTTGGCTGTCAACGAGCTAGAGCTCTTCGCTTCAAAACCCGTATTCAAGATTTCCGTAAAACTTAACGAAAAGGAGAGACGATGCAGCTACAATCAAGATGGCTCCAAGCTTAAAGTGTTACTCGATAGCTTAGAGTTGGAGGAGGGCGATGAACTTCTGCTTAAAGCTGTCTATGAGTAATTTGGAAACTGGGATTAGCTAGAACTTAGCAACTACCTCCCAGTTGACTATAACACTATCTTTAAGGCATGTCTAAGGGTTAGCTAGGCCTTGGCCCGGGAAGAAGGCGGCGTACTGTTCCCTATGTCCGCGCGCCTTGTCGTAGAATATCCATATTCTCAGGGCTTTGACGCCTTTGACCATGCTTAGCTTGCCGCATATATCCCCATTTTACCATTTTCTGACTACTAGTACTGTCTTCAGCGCCCTTAACAACATCTATATACTCTCCATAATATATAGCCCCGTTAACTCGGTTAGCAATCACAAGACGATTTACTCCGATAATGCCATTGGACATTTCAATAATGACATTAATCAAATTTTAAACCTATACTTATTTTGCAGTATATTTGAAAATTCTTCGATGGTTAAGGGCAGTCTTTCACATTTCCCAAATATTTTCTTGTAGAGCCTTACGGCAAAGGGAGGCGTTAATCCAACCCTAGAGAGCAGAGCTTCGTTTGTTAAGATATCGTATTTGTCTCCCTTACCTATAGTAGCGCCGTCGTCCATAACGTATACTCTATCAGCGATTCGCGCCACAAATTCTATATTATGAGAAGTTACAACAATAGCCCTCTCCTTGCTGCGTAATTCTTTTATCAATTCTTCCAATTCATTTATCGCTTTTATACTCAAGTTTGCAGTGGGTTCATCGAATAAAATAATTTCAGGCTCATACACTAGAATAGAAGCTATAGCCACTTTCTTCTTCTCGCCTATACTCAACCTATAGGGGGCTCTATCAAGCAAGTGGTTTACGCCTAACCGTTTAGCTATTTCATTAACCCTCACCTTAATCTCGTCCTCGCCTAGGTCGAGCTGTCTTAAAGCAAAAGCTATTTCATCATAAACAGTTGGATTGAAAAGCTGATCGTCGGGTTCTTGAAATACTAAACCAAGCTTTTTACGCACCTCGGGCAGTTGCTCCGTTAAAGGCTTACCATTTAGAAGGACCTCCCCCTTTTCAGGCTCTAACAGACCGGTAGCGACGAGGAGAAGCGTTGTTTTACCGCATCCGTTTGCACCTATTATCGATACAACCTCGCCCTTGCTGACAGCTAGCTCGACTCCTCTGAGAGCTTTAATTCCACCAGGGTAGCTGTACCAAGCATTGCGCACCTCTAATAATGGCTTCACAGTTTCACCGTTAAAGCGGTCAGCGCTATTAATACGGCGGAAAGTAACAGAAGTAAATCGTAAAAACTTAATTTAAAAGGTTCGCTATGTTTTTTGACTATATTGTCGGAAAAGCTTCTAGCTTTTAAAGCCGCGTTGAGTCTTAACCCTCTCTCATAACCCCTTACCAGAAGATCGCCGATAATGCTGACATTGCCAAACCAGATAGTCTTATAGCTTGACTCGCCTAACATTCTAGCTTCTCTAGCCGCTATCATCCTACAGGTATCTCTGAGGAACATCGGAGTGTACTTTATCAAGAAACCAGTCATAAATACTAGCTCTTCGGGTAAGCCGATGCCCCGTAAGCCTTTTAAAAGCTTTAACCATCCTAGGTGGGCTATAATTACTATGAAGATAGAGGTGGCCGCGGTAGCTCTTAAAATTAGGAAAACGGCATCTTCCCAATTTCTATTTGAAATTTCCACTCCGCCAATCTGAGCTATTAATAGGGGGGATGAAACGGAAACTGCAATGAATAGGATAAATAATACTGGTTTAGCCCACCGTCTAAAATTTATTCTTAACAAAATACAAAGTACAAAACTAAAAAATATAATCATGAGCGGTACAGTGAAACCCGCGCTGAAGGAAGCTATAAAAGTGAGAACAATTGCCGAGAAAATTGCAATTGAGGGATTTAAAAAAACTTTAGGGTTTTCATAGTTTAAAATTTCAAATATCTCGGCTACCTCTTCTAGGAATATCGTCGTTAGCTTTTTCCGCGGCATTTACTTACTACCCATTATTTTGGATAATCCGATGCCTAGTCCGAGAACGGCGAATACTCCTATAAAACCTGCGATTATATATCCTATAGTATCGGGCAGTCCTGGAACCGTGTAGTCGAAGAACGGCGTCCAGTTGATATCCTCTGATATATCTTCAAGCCCTAAAGCTTCGGCTGCTAAATCCAAGGGCTCATGATAGCCGACCATATCCGCTAGTATAACGCCGAAAATTGGGCTAATAATTACCAAGGCGAAAGTTACTATAAGGGCTTTCTTTGATATCATCAACTACCACCTCATTTTATCAGGTGAGGAGCTCTCTTCTGAATATACGCGATGACTCCCGCTGTGATTATACCCTCAATTACTCCCAGCAGGGCATGCCACCCGCCCATCACGGACACTGTGACCGGTAGTTCGTAGATGAACTGGCTAGAAACTCCTAACTCGATTCCACAAACTATCCCCGCCAAGGTTATTCCTAGCCATCCTCCCAGGAAGGCTCCGAGGAGCTTGTACTTTTCGGGAAATATCTTATAGAATATGTATCCCACGAGGACGTCGACTATAGCCATGTTAAACACGTTTGCTCCTAGCGCCGTTATACCGCCATCGTGGAACACTAGACATTGGACGAAGAGAACGAGGAATAACGCTATATACCCTAACCAAGGTCCAAGAATTATCCCTGCCAATGCTCCTCCTACGAAATGTAGGCTCGTCCCCCCTGGTATCGGCCAGTTAAGCATTTGAGCTGCAAAGATGCCAGCGGCTAGGACAGATGCCAAAATCATTTGATCTTGGAGTTTTTCCTTTTTAACCTTGTAGAATGCGTAGCAACAGAACGCTATCATGATAATGTATGTAATTGCTGAAACTACAGGGTCTAGAAAACCATCTGGAATATGCATGCTGACCCCATGTTTAGGAGGAAAAGAGGTTATATTTAAGTATTACCTTTTCATACAAAGGTAATACTTAATTTGAGGAGGAGGCGTCGCCCCGGAAAAATATGAATATTCTGTTTAGAATTACTGAAAATTCTCGTGTTAGAAATAGTTTAAACGCTATACCTATGAGCGATATTTAAACGATGAGAGAGGCTACTTCAGTTTAGTAACGCGCTACGTTAATAGCGCCATTATAAAGTCTGCTATTTTAGGCGCGGCTCTGATGCCTATATAGACGAAAGCCGTTATTACGACAAGTTCTATCCCGAGCTTTAGATCAAGCTCGCCTAGCAGTACTGCCGCTCCTAAGTCGAAGACGGCGGCCACAACTACAGCGGCGGCAACGCCCCAACAGTTTAACACGTAGAGTAGAATTAGGAAGAATGGTATCCCCAGTAGACACCCGATAACTATAACTGCTACGGGGTTTATTTTAGAAAGCTTTGCCTGGCTAGCTATCATAGCAGTCATTCTGGGGCAGGTGACGTAGAGGGCGAAAGCCAGAGATGCTACAAGAAGAGGGATAAAATTCTTCACGACACCTCACCGTCATGTGTAGAAGTCCAGTACTTAAATATCTAGTGGTTATGGAACTCGCTAGATTCTTTACGGTAGTACGCTATTCTAGAACTTCGCTTAAGTACTAGAAGTAGAGGCCCTATGTCGCCTGTCTCTTCTTCCGGGAAGAAGATTCTTAACGGAGCTTTGACGCATCTCAGCACCATTGCTCCATCGGTAAAACCATAGGAGACCCACTTGCCATTGGACCATACGAGCCGGCTATTCCAACCAGCGTATCCTAGCTTAGCAACAGAGAGTATGACTTCCAGATCCTCCTTGCTAAGGCCTGTTATGATGCCGTTTTCAGAAAGCCATTCTAGCTCTGTTTTCAAAGCATTTTTGACTTCCTCCTCGCTTATATCGTAAGCAGGGACGAACCGGGATCTGGTAGATTCCTGGAATTTCACGAATAAGCACTTATCTACGAGTTTTTCGCCTAAGCCGATAGCCTTGAAAGCGTTTCTAAACTCTTCTAAGATTTCGCTGCTCAACTCGTCTAGGTTAGCGACTCTAAGCGAGAGATAGGCTTCGCCTCCTCTACCCTTTCCCTCTATAGACAACTTTGCTTCGTCCAGCTTCTTCGTCATAATAAATCCCATGTAGTTGTCCTCTGAAATCCTCTTTACCCAAACAGTCCAACCGAGTTTCCGCGCCTCTTCAACTTTGAGCTCGGAAATATCGAATTTCTCGCTAGCATATTCAATGCTACAGGTATGCACGGTAGTGGTGTTTACCTCCTGTTTTAGAGGTACCTGTATCCTCACCGCGATGTACTTTTCCTGCTCCGGCGGCTTTCTGGCCAAAGCATCCTTAATCATGTGCGTCTTTAAGAGCTTCTTAAGCTCGGGTAGCCCTATCTTGTCTAGAAGGCTACCGGCTTCGGACTTTATCTTCGAAGCAAGTTCGTCGTCCACCTCCTCGACCCCCCTAATTAATAAGCCGAGTTTTACAGTATACTCCCCACAGCTCTCGAGCTCGGCTACGCCCAGGAACACTTTCACCTCTGCGCCGTCTATCATCTTAGTGAAAATAAAGACTATACCTCTGCCCTTTGGAGCTGAGGGCGTCTCTACATCCCAACCGAGCTCGTTCTTAACTTTCTCGATATTGTCGCTTACCTGTTCAGGAGTAAGGTTTAATCCTTTCACGCTAACCACGGTCATAGGCTCATCGCTTGGAGCACGCACGTTGGCGTACTTTAATCCTTGCTCCGATACTACCACGATAAGTCTATCGTCGTAGTGGCTCTTGTACGCATAAGCCGAGTAAGCGCTGAAGTGGTCCACGCTAGAAACACCTTTCATTCCCGCTAGTTTAGTTAAATCGTACTTTACCCCCGGCTTATTTAGCACAACTTCTATTGCGTAAGGATCCGCCGGGCTAAAACACGCTGACGCCGTGAACTCTGATAAGATAAAAGCCATCGCGAATATTATCGTTATTATTTTACTCCTAACTCTCCTCTTTAAACGGAATCTTTTCATATCTTCACCGATAATATAGGTGCGTAATTCTATGAAATATCTAAGCATCTGAACAAAATGTTCAAAAAAATCGAATGGTATAATTAGCAAGGCTAAAGTCGATGCGAAGAGCTCGACTAGGCTAGCTTAACATTAAAATACCTTTGTCGAGAGAATTAGAATGTAAGAAATAATCGTTTATAATAGAGAATTGATTATTTTTCTTCTATTGCCTTTAAATATGTCGGGAATATTATTTAAAAAGATATGATTTATTACATATAAGATTAGGAAAATATAAATAATTGCTAGATGCATTATTTTATGAGGAGAAGACATTAGAATTTATTCTCATACATAAGCCGTTAGGGCCTCTCCCCCAGAAATGTTAAAGACTGCTCTCGAGTTTGTAAAGAAGCTTATCGCCGAATCGTCAAAAAATGCGAGGAATGGGCTTTGACGTCGACGTTATCCCAGCTGAAAGGTAGAGGTAGCTATTCCAAAATGGGAGAAAGGTCTAGCCGGAAGACCATAATAATAATCTTTCTTTTTATCCCCTCTAGGATATCCACATAAAATTCGTCCATCCTAGAAGTGTACGAGGTTTTATATAATCTATGTGAAAAATGCATAAGCAGTTTATCTCAAATCTGTTTGTTAAGAAAAGCGACAAAACTCGCTCATTGAACCATAGCGTGTTACCCCTCCATTCTACTTATTAAATTTTTCATAACTTCGTCTAACTCTCCACGAATATCATCTTGCTCTATCAACCCCCATTTCACCGCCGCATCTATTAGTTTTTCACAATAAGACTTATCCGCGCCTAAGTTTTCAGCGAGGAAGACCCGTGGTCCTTTTCCCGGAGCGTAGAGCACGTAAAGTTTCGCTCTCGTCTGCCTATTACGTAAAACTATAAAGCCTTTCTCCACGTTTATCCTTATAATATCCGAGTTCAAAACCTCCGCAACAGCGAGAAATATCTGCGTCAACCTAGCCCTAGACTCCCTAAGCGCCTTACTCACAGCTTGCTTGGATATTCCAAGCTCCTCAGCTATCTCCACCTCCCTCATACGCTTTCCCGAAGCTAGGAGGAGTATTTCCTCCATTCTCGGCGGAAGTTTAAGCATTTGTCATAACCCTCCTCGCAACTAACTCTATAAATTGCCTAGCCTCCTCCTCGCCTACCGCCACGACGGCGTAATACCTCCTCCTAGCGTCTTCTAGGATAATTACGTGACGCCTTAAAACCGTAATGAAAATGAAAAATATGAAAACTAAAACCTGTCCAATCATCAGCGGGAGCAGAGTAGGTATATCACTAGTCAAAGACCTATTGAAGAGCTGGTGATAGTAGCTCCCTATCAGGAAATCTATAACCACGAACACGACGCTCAATACCCAACCCGTGTACTTAGCAAATCTCCTATAGCTCTCTGAAGTCAACATAAAATACACTATCAAGCCCAACCCAACGAATATAGGGATGAGGAAGAAGGTCAAATAGCGTACAGGCGGTAGTGAAGCTTTAATTATTATGTAGAGCAGCGGGTAGGTTATGATGATCGTAAGCGGGATTAACTGCACCTTGAAGTATTTAAAAAGCCTACCCTTCTCTAGGTTGTTCATATCAGCTACTTCTATGACATCAGTTATAGTTATTTTAAATACTGTTCTGGGATAGCCATAGGTAAGAATTATCTTACCGTCAACTACGTCGACGCCTCTGCCAACTGATAATAGAGCCAACAATATACCAGTAAATACTACAGGAAGAGAAATACAGTCGGGAACCTCCCCGTAAGCTTGAAGCAACAACGCGATGGGAAACAACACCATCGCAATAGAGAACAAAACGCCTGGCAAACCTACATAAGACGCTGGCCACAACCTCCAGCTACAACATTTCTCAACCATAGTAAACACCAGTAAACTATATTAAGTTTACTTATATATAAATCTTTTGCTCTTTTAACTAGTGTTGTCGAACAATCACTATTATTGTAATTAGAAAAGCTGAAAAGCTAGATAGCTTCTACAATTTCTGTAGTTTTCTTTCAAGACTCCTACTGAAAGAGAGAAAATAAGAGTTACTAGTCTTAATCGTCTTTCATATTTTGCTATAGCCATATATTAATATATTACTATTACCTCAGATTATCTCGATATGAAAGTCATATCCATTAGGGATGAAACATATGCCAAGCTTAAAAAGGTCAAAAATATCCTTAGAGCGGAGAGTTTTGGAGAAGCTATTGAAAAACTTATAGAAGCTTTCTACGAGAGGCGTAGACATTATTTTCTAGAGTTAATCGAGAGGACTAGATTGCCCGAGGAAGAGGTGAAAAAAGTTGAAAAAGCGATTAAAGAAATCGAGGAAAGAGAATGGTGGTAGACTAGTATTAGATACTTCCTTTCTTATAGAAATGCTGGATAGAGGGCGTAAAGAGCTAGCCGAGCTATCGGCAGAGTATGAAGAAGTGATTATCCCTTGGATAAGCCTCTACGAATATCTCTACGGGCATAAAGTAGGGAGGAGGATAGGCGATGAAGAGCTCCTATCTAGAAAGGAGAAGGTGAAATCCCTAGGCCTAGTAGCTTGGAACAACCAAGAAGTCATTGAGGAGGCTCTCAAACTAGACCTTATGCTGACAGAGAAAGGAGAGAAAATACCCTTCAGCGATCTTCTAGTAGTGGCGTTCGTCAAGGTCTACGATGCAGATCTGGCAACCTTCGATAAAAAACACTTTAAGATCATTAGAGACAGATTGGTTCCATAACATACCTGGTTTAAAAGAAAATCTTCTCTTCCTTCGGAGGAGACTCAAGTCTAATGTTACGGGTAAAAGTTATATTTTAATCATAGTTCCCGAAGAACTTTGGAGTGGTTGTTATGATTACGGGGAGAGAGTAGAGTTTTGTTGTTTTTTAACGCTAAATACTTTTACAAAATACTCAAAATATTAATATTTAGTTTTAACATCTATCTAGACTGTAGACTCTGTTATTGTTGTCGGGAGGGTTAATCCTTGAAAGCCGTAGCTGAAAGAGTTAGTGGGCTACTAGACGTTTACTTGGAGAAATGGCGTAAAGTCTACTATAAGGAGATAGAGCAGGGGCCTTCTAGAGTTGAAGCAGTTAAGGATCCTCCTATTCAGTGTTTTATGGTTTCTGATAGGCCTTTCTTCGCCGAGATAAACTATGAAGACCCATTATATGTGAATATTTTCCGTTCGATAGAATATAGCGCGCTGAAGTATAATCTACCTTCTAAAATAGTGGTTATGAGAATTTCAGGTTACAGGTTAGGCGTAGACTTGGTTAAGGGGGGTTTGATTAAAAGTCTTGATGACGTGCCTATTGTTCTGGCGATGTATAAGATTGGTTTAACTGATATAGTTAAAGAGTCTACGAATTTAATGAGCATAAATATTTACGAGTGTATAAGTTGTTACGGCTTGCCAAACTTAAATAAGACGATGTGTGATTTCGAAGCAGGTGTTCTACAGGGGATCCTTTCCTGCCTCTACGGCAGTAATATAGTTAAAGAAAGGTATTGCTGGGGTTTAGGATTTTCCTTCTGCGGTTTCGACGTGATATTCGAGTGATTTCTATGAAGCCAAACCTCCTGTTATCGCTTTCAAACGCATGTGATGGAGAGTGCGATTTTTGCACGCTTAAGGTGAAATCCGAGAGAGGGTCTTTTATATCCTATGAATCTTTAAAAGCCTTTGCTAAGCTAGCGAAAGATGTAAGGTTTAGAGAAGCAGTTATCCTGTGTCCAAACCCGCTGGATCACCCACACCTACCGTATATCCTGTCGCTCATAGAGAAGTTAGTCGAGAAAGTGTGTCTATTCATCGAGGCAGGATCCCTGTCAAAAGTTAGGAAGAAGAAGATTTTAGCCACCGTAGACGAACTAGTGCTGATAGCCCCCTCCTACGAGAGCCTGGCGGAGGAAGAGTCTAGAATTAAAATGCTTTTATCCCACGGCTTTGAGAAACTGTCGGTTTGGTTAGTTTTTTACGGGCACATAGGCGACGTGGTGAAGCTTTACCAGACGGTGGCGCTGTGTAGGAAGTATGGGTTGAGGCTCCGAGTGGGAGAGCCGCCTTTTACGAGAATTCTCAACGTAGATCCGGGCGAAGCTCTGGCTAAAATGAAGAGAATTGAAATAGGTCTACGTCACGGCACGCTCTACGGCTACTGCGCTACTAAGGCTTTCATAGCCAATTACCCGGTTACGCTATTGTCTAAGCCTATTGACTTGAAGTGTAGGAAGGTATTCATAGATTCTAAAGGTAGAGTGGGCAAGTGTCCAGCGCTCGATGAGATGACGCCAGTCGAAAACATTTCTCCTGATATTCTTAGACGAATAATTTACTCGAAATGCCCCGCCGACCACGTAGTCCTCGACCCGATACCTATCGTAAACGTTTCTCTTAGAGTTAACGGAAGCATTGAAATCCCCTACGACGTACTTATGCTATTAGAGGTCGTGGATCAACTTAAATCCTTCCGAGCGGCGTGTGAAGCCTTGGGCTTTCCCCCTTCAACATACTCCGAGAAAATTAAGAATTTGGAGCGCGAGCTTAAATTCAAGCTATTGTCTTCTAGCAGGGGAGGGAAGAGCAGGGGTAAAACTCTGCTAACGGCGAGGGGGAAGCACCTACTACATCTTTATAAAAATATTACTGAAAAGATAAACAAGCAACTATATGTAGACCATGTCTATTTTACATGATTTCTATATTAGCAACAGATAGGTTACTTTTTTCCGATATTCAATCATTAGAAATCGGAATCGTCTTTATATAATCTTTCTCGAAAACGGAAAATCTAATAGTAATATTTTAAAATATTTTACTGCAGGTGAATTATATCATGGCCACGGCGCCGTCGGAGGAGCTAATAATATTAATCGACCCCGAACGGTGCATGGGTTGTAGATCGTGCTCGATTGCGTGCGCGGTTGAACACTCCGCTACGAAGAGTATCTATACTTCGCCCGCTGAGACTCCGAAGCCGATCCCAAGGATTTTCGTATTACCGGTTGCGATATACAACGTGCCTATGAGGTGTCAACACTGCAAGGATGCTCCATGTATGGCCGTGTGCCCCACGGGGGCTATAAGTAGGAGCGATGAGGGGTTTGTAGTTTTAAACCCTGAGAAGTGCATCGGTTGCCTAATGTGCGCGCTTGCCTGCCCGTTCGGCCATCCAAGGTTCGACTCTGAGACCAAGACCGTCGTTAAATGCGACTTCTGCATTAACAGATTAAGGAAAGGGCAGCAACCGGCTTGCGTAGAGGCTTGTCCGACGGGAGCGTTGAGGTTTGGAACGCTTGACGAGTTAATGAGAGAAGTCGCTAAGGAAAAAGCCGAGCAGTTAATTTCTGGTCTGGGAGCGGCGCCCGGGAAGGTTGTAGTAGTCCCGGGTGCTAGAAAGGTTGAGGTGGCTAAGCCATCTCCTGTTAAATTATCGGATGTTGTTTCCATGTATTCTCGCGTGAGGTGGACGTAGGTATGTCCTCCTGGGAGTATATTAAGTATAAGGTTTTAGCTAAACAAGTCTCGATAACCCCCGGCGTTCCCGAATTAATAGAAAAGGCGGAGAAAGAGGGTATTAAAACCGCGTGGCATAGGTATCTCGAACAACAACCTCAGTGCGGCTTTGGAATTCTCGGCATATGCTGTAGAAACTGCAACATGGGACCCTGTAGGATAGATCCATTCGGCTACGGGCCTAGCAGGGGTATATGCGGGGCAACTGCCGATACCATAGTTGCGAGAAATATTCTGAGAATGATAGCGGCCGGCGCGGCGGCCCATAGCGACCACGCAAGAGATATCTGGCATGTCTTCCACATGGTAGCCCACGGCGAGACCAAATACTACACTATAAAAGACCCCGAGAAGCTAAGGTCGGTAGCTTCGGCTCTAGGAGTCTCTGTTGAGGGTAGAGATGACCTAGAAATAGCCAAGGATGTAGCAGAGATACTCTCCGGCGAGTTCGGAAAACCCGGCGATAAACCTTTAAAAGTCTTAATGGGCTACGCGCCGAAGAAGAGAATTAAGGTATGGGAGAAATACGGCGTAATGCCGAGAGCTATCGACAGGGAAATCTGCGAATGTATGCACAGAACCCATATGGGCGTCGATGCCGACCCCGTAAGCCTCCTACTGCACGGTGTAAGGACAAGTCTCAGCGACGGTTGGTCTGGGTCTATGATGGCCACGCTGCTCAGCGATATTCTCTTCGGCACGCCTAAACCCATAAAGTTCACCGCTAACCTAGGCGTGTTAAAAGAGGATATGGTCAACATAATAGTGCACGGACACAACCCGATTCTCTCCATGAAGATAGTGGAAATCGCCAGGAGTGAGGAGATGCAGAAGCTAGCGGAGAAGTATGGAGCTAAAGGCGTAAACGTCGCCGGGATGTGCTGTACAGGGAACGAGGTATTAATGAGACTTGGAGTCCCCGCCGCTGGAAATATGCTAATGCAGGAGTTGGCGATAATCACGGGCGCGGTCGAGGCGATGATTGTAGACTACCAGTGCGTTATGCCCGCCTTAGCGTCGACCGCCGGGTGCTACCACACTAAACTAATTACAACAGAGCCTAAGATGCATATACCCGGCGCGGTCCACATAGAGTTCGAACCTGAAAAAGCCGACGAGATCGCCAAGAAGATAGTGACCCTGGCTATAGAGAACTACCCGAATAGGCCTAAGGAGAGAGTCTTTATACCCAAGCACAAAGTAGAGGCTATGGCCGGATTCAGCGTCGAAGCTATTCTATCGGCGTTGGGCGGCACTCTAGACCCCCTGTTAAACGCGCTTAAAGATGGAACTATTAAAGGTATAGTCGGCGTAGTCGGTTGCGTCAACCCCAAGGTTAAACACAATTATAGCCACATAACGCTAACTAAGAAGCTGATAGAAAACGATATACTAGTCGTAGGTACGGGATGCTGGGCGATAGCGGCTGCTATGCACGGCTTGCTCAGTCCAGAGGCAGCTAAACTCGCTGGGCCGGGAGTAAGGAAGATATGCGAGGCGCTGGGCATACCGCCGTGCCTACATATGGGTAGCTGCGTCGATTGCTCTAGGATACTTATAGCGTTGGCCGCTATGGCCGAGGCCCTTGGAGTAGATATACCCGACCTACCGGTCGCTGGTTCGGCGCCGGAGTGGATGAGCGAGAAGGCGGTTAGCATTGGAACGTACTTCGTTGCCAGCGGAGTCTTCACTCACCTAGGCACGATTCCTCCGGTGCTTGGCAGCAGAACCGTTACTAAGATATTGACGGAGGATGTAGAGGATCTCTTTGGCGGCAAGTTCTACGTAGAACCGGATCCCGAGAAAGCCGCTGAGACTATAATAGAGGTTATAGCTGAAAAACGCAAAAAACTCGGTTGGCCTGTTTAAAATTCAAATTTTTTAATTTCTTTTTATTAATGAGGATAGATTCGTCATGAAGATGATAGTAACGGGGAAGGGAGGGGTAGGTAAAACCACGATTGCCGCTGCCTTAGCCCATGCTTTCGCTCGGAGAGGCTTCTCGGTTTTAGCTTTGGATACCGATTCTATCCCTAACTTGGCACAGAGCCTGGGAGTGCCCTTCGAAGAGGCGTATAGTATAGTACCTCTCTCGAAGAACGAGGATCTCGTAGAAGAGCGTACGGGCGCGAGGCCGGGCGAGGGTTGGGGGGTTCTATTTTCTTTAACTCCTAAGGTGGATGATTTAATCGATAAGTACGGCGTTAGGGTTTCGGATAAAATAAGCCTAGTCGTGGTCGGGAGCATCGACGCCAGCAAGGAGGGGTGTCTCTGTCCGGCTATAGCTTTAGCAAAGGCTTTTCTCCGCCACGCCCTGCTGGAAAAGGGGCGGGTGGTGATAGTAGACTCTGAGGCGGGGACGGAGGTTTTCGGCAGGGGTCTAGCTGAGAAATTCGATTTAATGCTGTGCGTCGCCGAGCCTACGGCGAAGTCCATGCTCGTATCGCTGAGAATGGTAGAAATGGCGAGCGAGTTGGATATTGAGAGAAGTATTGTGGTTATAAATAAGGTGAAAGATTACGAAAAAGCAGTTCGAGTTTTTAGCAGAGTGTTTGATGAGAGAGATGTGACGTTTCACGTGATTAGGTTTGAGCCTTATTTAACCGATATAGAGCGTAACGGTTGGGGCGTTGATAAGCTTCCCCCTGATGGCGTTCTCTTATCTGATGTAGATAATCTCTGCCATAGGATTTGTAACATGTACAAGCTTAAGGTGAGATTAGATGTGTGAGTCTAAGGTATTTGTTTTGGAGAATGGCGAGGAAAAAGTTCTGGCAGGAGAGGTCTCGTCCCTCACGGTATCCAGTGGAGAAGTTATGGTTATGGACATTTACGGCAAGGAATACAGGCTTAACGGGGTTAAGGAAGTCAGGGTGAACTTCCTAGGTCATAAAGTCGTCATTGTGAAATAGTTGGGGGATGGCGATGAGCGGGCAACTTAGACTCTTAATATTAGCGGCGATACTACAACCAGCTGCTGGCGGTCTATGTATAGCCGCAGATAGGTTTTCGAGGAAGTTGTCCTCGCTGCTGGCTACGGCGTCGTCGCTTATTTTGCTAGCGGTGTGTGCAAGGCTATTTTTCGGGTTCGTCGAGCCGTTGGAGGAGGAGTTGTTCTTTTCCGATTTCTATGTAGATAAGCTATCATTGTTGATATCTTTTGTCGCTTCTTTCATAGGTTTTCTCTGTATCCTGTATTCATATTCTTACATGGCTTCGGAGCGAGGCGCTGGCCGGTACTACTTCTGGATGCTAACGTTTATTAGTTCGATGGTATTTCTGGCATCCGCCAACTCCCTACTAGTGCTCGTGGCGGCTTGGGAGTTAACGGGCTTATGCTCTTATAGCCTAATATCGTTCTGGAATTACAAGAAGGAAGCAGTTTCCGGCGCGTATAAAGCAGTACTTATCACAGAGCTTGGTTCAAGTCTCCTATTAGCCGGATTTGCAATACTATCTCATCTCACAGAAGCACATACGGTTCAAGGTCTCTTATCTTCACACCCGGAGTCGCCTCTCTCGCTTTTAGCCTGCATTTTCATACTCGTAGCGATCGTATCGAAATCGGCCCAATTCCCGCTACACGTATGGCTACCGGACGCCATGGCGGCTCCCACCCCGGTGAGTGCTCTGCTACACGCGGCGGCTATGGTTAAAGCCGGGATTTACCTACTCGCCCGTTTCTGGCCTCTCTTCGCAACAATATCAGGGACTTGGAGCGTGGTTTTCGTGTCTATAGGCGCTGTTACGATGCTCGTCGGGGGTCTGTACATGTTAGTTCAGAGTGATTTGAAGCGATTGCTGGCGTACAGCACGATTAGCCAACTCGGATACATGGTTACAAGTATAGGCCTGGGAACCGCCTTAGGCTACGCCGCGGCTATATTCCATCTGTTAAACCACGCAGTAATCAAAGGCCTTCTTTTCTTATCAGCGGGTTCTATTGAACACGAGACTAAAACTAGAATTATGGATGAAATGGGCGGGCTAGCTGGAAAAATGCCCATAACCGCCGCTGGTTTTCTACTAGGCTCGCTTTCGCTAGCCGGCGTACCGCCTCTCAACGGCTTCGTCAGTAAGTGGATGATCTACGAGGCGGGGCTAAGCGTGGGCGGTGTTTTAGGCGTAGTCGCTACGGTCTCCGCTCTCGCGGCCAGCGTATTAACACTAGCTGCACTGCTCAAAGCCGCCCATAGCATATTTTTTGGTTTGAGGTCTGAAAAGTACGAGCATGTAAGGGAAAGTCCGTTCTCGATGACTTTCCCCCTTATCGTGCTCTCAGGCGTAGTAATTACCGTAGGCGTATACCCGTATCCGGCTCTACGCTACTTTATTCCGGGCGGAGAAGGACTCATTCAATCCCGCTTCACGATAGTCACGAATGCGGGCTATCTTTCGGAGTCGATTGTCGCCCTCCTCATAGCGTTAGGGTTGGCGTTGGGCTTAGTACTCTTCCTCTTGTTTAGAGGATTGTCCGCGCCTTCTCCAGGTTTAAGAGGAGACGTATTCATATGTGGCGAAGATTTGGCTTTCTTCGCTCCTGAAGAACTGCACTTCTCCGCTGTAAGCTTTTACACGGATACTTTGTGCTCTCGGATAAGATCGCTCTACGCGTGGCTTAACGTGGATTCGATATACACTCTGCTATCATCTAGGGCTTACCAGAGCTTGTCCCGCCTCTCTAAGGATTGGTGGCCGCTAGTCGGGGTGTTGCTCGTGGTCTTGCTTCTACTTCTCTCGCTAGGATCTATTATCTTGGGGTGGTAGCGTGGTAAAGTCTAAGGTATTGACGGCGCTTGTGGAGAGGGGTCTTATAGAAGACGTAAAAGCGGTAAGGGATAGGAGGGTATGCGCGCGGGCTCATAGAAGCAAGATAAAGGAAATCGCATCCTTAATGCGGAGTTTCGGTGCGCACCTCTCAGCTATAACCTGCGTCGACCTGATGGGCGAGTTCGAGTTAATATATCACTTCGACGTGGGGGGTTGCCTGCTGAATTTAAAGGTGAGCGTGAATAGGGCGTTGCCGAAGGTGGAATCTATAGCGGATATCTTCCCTGCAGCGGATTTCTATGAGAGGGAGATAATGGATCTCTTCGGCGTCGCTTTTGAGGGGCATCCAAGCCCGGAGAGGCTTATACTTCCTGATGATTGGCCGCAGGGAGTTTATCCGCTTAGGAAAAGGTGATGCGATGCCCGGTAAGACCGTAATCCCGTTTGGACCCTATCATCTAGCGTTAGAGGAGCCGCTACTAGTCAAGTTGTCCGTGAGGGGGGAGGAGGTCATAGACGCTAGCGTGAGGTTGGGATACGTCCATAAGGGGATCGAGCGGCTCATGGAGGGGAAGCGGTTCGAGGATTGCATTAGGCTAGCCGAAAGAGTTTGCGCGATTTGTACACAGGCCCATTCCCAGTGTTTTGTACAGACAGTGGAGGAGATAGCCGGCGTTAAACCACCGAGACGCGCAGAGTATATTAGAGTTATCGTCTCAGAGCTTAACAGAGTTGAAAGCCACTTGCTTCTCTTAGGCTTAACCGCCCACTTAATGGGTTTCGATACTTTATTCATGCACATATGGGCTATTCGCGAAAAGATAATGCAAATCCTCGAGGAAATCACGGGTAATAGAGTTCAATACGCGATAAACACGATTGGAGGAGTGAGGAGAGATATAGCTGAGGGACAGGTTGGGAAAATCGTAAGGGCGGTTGAAGACGTGGAGAAATACCTAAACCGAGTGCGGGTTGTTTTTGAAAGGGACAAGACTTTGAAGGCGAGAACTGTGGGAGTTGGAGTATTATCTAAAGATGAGGCGAAACACCTCGGCGTGGTTGGCCCTGTTCTTAGAGCTTCGGGAGTGGAGTGGGATGTGAGAAGGAACGACCCCTACTCGGCTTATAGCGAGCTTGAATTCGACGTCATCGTGAAGGATGAGGGAGATTCGTGGGCTCGAACAATAGTTAGATTTTTAGAGACTATGGAATCGCTGAGGATAGTTAAGCAAGCGGTTGGGAGGCTCCCAAGGGGGGATATTAAAAGCGAGTTTGAGGGTATTGGGGCGGGCGAAGCTGTAGGGCGCGTGGAAGCTCCTCGAGGCGAGCTTTTCTACTATGTGAGAACCGATGGGTCGCCGACTCCGTACAGAGTTAAAATAAGAACGCCAACTCTGCCTAACCTCACGGCAGTAGCTCCTCTACTCGTAGGATCTAAAATAGCTGATGTTCCCGTAATCCTCGGTAGCCTCGATCCTTGCATAAGTTGTGCCGACCGCGTTATATTGCTGAATTCTTCCTCCGGAAAAGTTAAAAAGTTGAACTTATTCGAGGTGAGGAGTTATGCTTAACCTCTTGTGTCCAGCTGCGGCGTCTCTGTTAGCATCTATTTTTGCAATTGGTCAGAGAAGGCTAAGAAATATAATCTTCTTTACAGCGTTAGCTCACGCATCTTTAATAGCGGTTACCTTTAGCATAAATCTGAAGATCGGAGCATCGTATCTCCTAGCCACGGTTTTCTCCTTAGCGGCTATGTGGTATATCAGTGCGTGTTTGAAATCGGCCACGGGGAGCGATTCAATAGATGATCTTGGAGGGCTCTACGAGAGTTTTCCGGCGTCGACTTGGGCGTTTATCACAGCGGCTATTATGCTATCAATGTTCCCCCCGTTCCCTCCGTTTCTAGCTGAACACCTCGCCGTGGAAGCGGCAGCGGTAGAGCCGGCGGCGCTCCTCCTCCTAGTCTTATCCCGGATCATGCTTCTGGCGTGTCTCTTCAACGCAGCCCACAGAATATTCTTTGGAAAGGCTAAGCAGCTCTTGGATGCTCGAGAAAATCTCAGAACGGCTATCCCCCCTGTGGTATTCCTATTCTTGTCTATTATCTCCGAGTTTATTCTCTATGGGTGGGTTTAGATGATTGGGATTTCGAAATTCGCCTCGGTAATGCTTAGGCGGAGTATATGGGTTTACCACCTCAATACCGGCGCCTGTAACGGGTGCGATATAGAAGTTACGGCTGCTTTCACGCCCAGATTCGATCTTGAAAGATTCGGCGTTAAACTCGTTGGAACCCCTAGACACGCAGACGTCCTATTAGTGACAGGTCCCGTTACGAGACAAGCCGCGCTAAGGATAAAGAGGATTTATGAGCAAGTACCGAGGCCAAAGCTCGTGGTGGCGGTGGGTACTTGTGCGTGTACAGCAGGGATTTTCCAGGGTAGCTACGCTGTATGCGGCCCTGTGAGAAAGATTATTCCCGTGGATTACCACATACTTGGATGCCCGCCTAGACCTCACGCGATTGTTTATGGTTTACTAAAGGCTTTAAAGGAGTTCGGTAGGGGTGGTCGGGGGTGAATCTGGTTAAGCTTCTCTTCGAGTTTTTAATCTTTCCAGGATTGCTCTACTCGGCGCTTCTAGGACTATTGCTGGTGGGTGTAAGGAGGAAGCTCAAGGCTAGAGTTCAGGGTAGGGTAGGTCCGCCGCTGCTACAACCCGTGTACGACTTCCTTAAATTGCTGTTTAAGGAAAGCTTAACGCCTAGACAAGCCTCGGCGACAGTGTATACCCTAGCTCCTCTAGTGGCTTTTGCCGCCGTGCTGACCGCCGTGGTTATAATACCGGTTGGCGCGTATACGGCGCTTTCCTTCGCCGGCGACCTCATAGTCGTCCTATACCTACTAGCGCTAGCGCTTTTAATGGCTGTAGTAGGCGGCTCCTCATCGGGCAACCCCTACGCAGCGATTAGCGCGTCCCGAAGCCTTACAATGCTCATCGTCATAGAGATACCTTTAGCTTTCATCGTGGCTTCTGTAGCTCTCTCAGCGGGAACGCTATCTTTAACAGAAATTGCGGCATATCAACGCTTAACCGCGCCTTTCATCGTTAAACTGCTCCCTACAGCTGCAGCCTTCCTGTTCTACATTATGGCAAAATTACACTTTAACCCGTTTACTATACCTAACGCGGAGACGGAGATTCTCGAAGGTTTTCTACTCGAATATAGCGGCGTCAGGTTAGCTCTGTTCGAACTGGCACACGCTATGGAAACTTATGCTTTGATAAGCCTATTCTTAAACCTCTTCGCGCCGATACCAGTGCTTGCACAGGGTTTAAGCGGTTTTATCCTAGGCGTGGTTGTTCACGCCGTCACTTGCATACTCCTAGTAGTGGTGATTACTTTGATTGAATCGACGGTTGCTAGGATAAGAATAGATCAAATGGTTAAGTTGTACGGTATTTATGTCAACGGACTTGCTATCGTAGGCCTCATTTTATCAATTGTACAGGGGTGGTTGGCGTGGGCATAATAGGGGAGATCTTTAAGGTGCTGCTGGAAGGACCGTATACGGAAAAATACCCTAAAGTTAAGAGCCCAGCGGCTTCGGGCTACCGTGGAAGGCTAGTGTTCGATTCAGGGAAGTGTATGGGTTGTGGAGCGTGTGCAAGCGTGTGTCCATCCGCGGCTATAACAGTGCTGGATGAAGGTAGGGTGAGAATAGTTAAGGTTAATTTGGGAAAATGCATTTTCTGCGGTAAATGCCAGGAGAACTGCCCCTACGAAGCGGTAAGGCTCACCGAAGACTATGAGTTAGGAGCTTTGAAGTTAGAAGAGTTAGAGTCTAGAATAGAGCTTGAGTTAAGGCTATGCTCTGTGTGCGGTTCTCCGATAGCTCCTGAGAAACTATTAGCATCTATTGAGGAGAAGATAGTAGAGTTGGGCTTGGAGGATTTAGTTGAGGCTTTAAAGCTATGTCCAGCGTGTAGGGCTAAGCGTCAGAGCCACATTGTATCTACAAAGCTCCCGCTAAAATTGAATTTAAAATAGTTAGATTGACTGTGTAAAGCTCTAATCATAAAGCCATCCAATAATATTTCAATAATCCTTAAGATAGCTTATTTATAGTCAAGAGCGGTAGTTAACTTGATGCCTACGTTTAACAATACCTTAGATAATATCGAGGAGTTATTCTTAGAGCTTAAGAAACATGCCAGTAGAGATGGCATCGTAATAGTAGGCGTGGGCAATCCATTACGTGGAGATGACGGTGTAGGAGTGCTCATAGCGCAACGTTTGAAACGTAGAAGCTTTGCGAGAAACGTAGTCGTTGCCGGCGCTAACCCCGAAAATTTCGTTTCGCACATTGCCTCGAAAAATCCTAAGGTCGTAATTTTCGTAGACGCTGTCAGCGCGGATTTAGAGCCTGGAAGCGTGGTTTTTGCTCCTCTCCCCGAAGCCGAGAGGAAATATGGGATATTTAGCACACATAATATCCCGCTCTCTCTCATATTACGGCTAATAGGAGATGTTAAAGGATATATTCTTGGGATACAGGCGGCGAATACCCAGATTGGGGATAAAATGCACAGCAACGTTATGAAAGCCGCCGAAATAGTAGCAAATATTCTAGAAAAGTTATTATTGAGTCTTGAGTAGAGGCTAGATCTCCTTCGCCCATTTTAGCGCTTTAATATAGTCATCTATAGTATTTATGTTATGGAGGATTTTCTCCGGGTGGCTGTGTAGCTGGTATACGTCGATGTATAGTGTTTTAAGGTATTTTAGGGGGGCGCTGGATTTTAAATGGCCGCGCTTTATGAGATTCTCGGCGACTTTTATGAATTTCTCTCTAGCGTAGGCGGCTGTGAGAGGCTCGATATACCCGTTAGGCCACTTGGGAACACATGCTTCATAATTTTTACATTTAGCCACTATTTTAGCTGCAACCTCGGACGTTACGAAGGGTTGATCTCCCGCTACTATAAATATTAAATCGCTACGAGAAGCCCGAGCCCCTGCTAGAGCTCCCACAATAGGAGCTTGAATAGATACCTCATCCCTCACAACTTTAACGCCGTCAATAGCCCTTAAAATAGCATTTTCCTGCTTCTCGTCGCGAACAACAACTATCACCTCGCCCGAGACAGGGCTTAAATTGTCGACAATCCAAGCTAAAATCGGCTTATCCCCGAGGATAAGAAGAGGCTTGAATACCCCCAAAAATCTACTCGACACTCCTCCCGCCAGTATTACCGCGTCAAACTTCATACTTTCACTGCAACTATACCTTGACTAAAGTTATAAGTTAATGCTATATATCCTCTTAGTACTCTAGGTAAAATTCCTGCTTAAGATGCTGAGCGTCGAGAACTTTACAAACTCAGTATTGGTCGATAATCCTAATATAATTATCGAATACTCTGACTCCGCTTGCATCTTCATATGCTATTTCCATTATTTTTAAACGGCTGAGAAAATCGTGGGAGCATATCATGGGGTAGAGCCGTCTTTAAAGAGCGTGAAAAGAACCGATAAACAGGGCTCCGGGTAATATAGATAAAAATGGGGTTATTATCTCGTCACGAGGCCGGCTAAACCCTTCGTCAAGTATTTTCCAACTATTAGGAAAGCGACCATTACAGGTAGCGAGTAGAGCAGCGAGAAGGCGGAAAGTCTCCCATACTCAACTCTGCCGTACATTCTAAACCAGTAGTATATGCCGACCGAAGCCGGGTAGGCGTCGGGGGATCTCATTATGATAAGAGGCATCAAGAACTCGCTCCACGCCATGGAGAACGATAAAAGCCATATAGTTGCTATTCCGGCAGAGCTAGCGGCAGTGTAACCTTTACAAATGCTTCAAATCTAGAGCGCTTTGTCCCTCAGCAGCGATAATAGCGTTACTAGAGACGGCGTCGGGACGGCTATTATAATAGAGTTGTATATCCACGTGATAGGGTAGACTCTGGCGTAGGCGCCGCCTATAGATTCGAACATCGCGCTAAACCGTCTCAGCGTAATCTCTCCGGGATTTTAAGCTCTACAGAAGCTTTGGGGTCGAAAGCCGATACGAAGAGCCATACCATGGGCGTGAGGAAGAACAAAGCTATAACGGCGAGTATTAAATGGATTCCGATCATTTTTATAGCATGTTTGCCCGCCATAACTCGTCACCTCAACCCGCCTAGCATGCGGAGGTACAATACTACTAACCCGAACACTATTAGCGATATGATATTTACCGCGGCGGCGTGACCTATTTCGTAGGGCGGTTGTAGACTTCTCTTATACGCGAATATAGTCCAGAGCTCTGTAGCTCCGCCCGGTCATCATGTAGATCATTGTGAAGACGGAGAAGGTCCATATTGTTATCAAGATGAAGTCTATGAGTATGGCGTGCGATATTAAGTTATATACCTAAACTTCTCCCAGCTCGTGGCTCCGTCGATGTCCGCGGCTTTATAGAGGAAGTCTGGTATGCTCTCCAGTACGGCTGTAAAGAGGATCATCGAGAAAGCGGTTCCTCTCCAAATGTTTGCGATTATTATCGTTTCTAAAGGCATCTCGTATATCCAGTTCCTGGGCTCCGTGAACGACGCGAGCAGCAGGTTGAGCACGCCCTCTTTAGTGGCGTAGGCGCCTCACGTGTAGCCCGCTACAACTTCAGGTATGATCCAGGCCATGAATACCGCAGACGTTATTAGGGTTCTCCCCCGATGCCCATTAGATCTTCAACTACAAGTCCATAGCTGTCTTCTTTGAAAATACACATTTTTTATACGATAACCGCGGTTTTTAGAATCGCTGCCTACGAAGTGATCTCCGGAAACAGCTACTCTAACTCGGTCGAGAGTTCCTAGAATTTTCATTTCTCCCCTTTTTATCAAGTTCTCTCGGGGCTCGTAGATTATTACGAATGTCAAAACCCCTCTATCCTGGGCTTCTAGGAGCTGTTCAAGAAGACCCCTCACGAAGTGTATGCTTCCGCATACGAGGAGATCGATTTTGAATTCTCTATAATTCTCCTAAACCTTCTATAGAGCCCCATACGGCTACGTAACGCCCATATCGCGTGGGATGCCCTTCTCCTTTTCCTTCTCCCTTTTATACTGGGTATGTATTGAAGGAAAAAATTTCTAGTTTCTTATTCTCCTCTCTAAAAATGCTAAGCACTTCCAAAGGGTCTATCGCCCTGTAGAGTGTAGGTTTTCCCTTACTGACTTCGACCAAACCCTTTGTCAGCAATCTATGGAGCGATTCGTGGATCTGCGGTTTATATGACGAAAGTTCCTCGGCCAGCTCAGGTATGTTTAAGGACCCCTTTGAGAGGAGTTTAAGATATACTTTTGCATCAAAACCGCTAAGCCCCATTCTCTTAAACAACTCTACTATTGAATTCGCCTCCATTTTAATTTTATAAGGCTTTAAAACGTTATTACCTTTCGCCAATTCCCTGCCAGCATTTTAAATTAACGCGCGAATACGCCCGCTTGATCTGCTTAAAGCCGACCTTAAGTTGTGTAGGAAGTGTAAAAAGTTTGCGTTATAGTTCATTGCTACCGAGAAATTTATAATAAGCGGTGAGCATTTATTGAATTGATTACTATGGTTGGCGTGCGTGTTGTTAATTTGACTAAGAGATTTGGAAACGTCGTTGCT
>CAZCTW010000013.1:0-39915 GCA_964501905.1 uncultured Thermofilaceae archaeon
GTTCACAGTTGGAGGGGATAGGGGTAAAGAAGGAGGAGGGGATTTATGGCTAAGGCTTTAAAAGCTTTAAGCCCCCTTCATTCCTACGCGTCCTCTTTCCCCCAAACGCTAGTTAAGCGTTGGTATAGCTTTGAAGGCGGGGTTTCCCCTCATCTTGATCGGGGAATCCCGCCAGTATCGATAGAGATACTGGCGTTCATTAATAATTAATAACTCGGTTTTGATTTAATTATTTTACTAAGTTCTATTTCTTCTATTTCGAAGTATTCCTCCAGTTCTTTACTGTATTTTTTGTATCTCTCGTCTGCTAATAGAACAATTGGTTTTTTGCCTCTGCCGCGATAAGCCCTCCCTATTGATTGAATCGTTGCTATTAGCATAGGACCTTTAAAGGCTAAAGATTCGTCGATTCCGAGTCTTCTATAACTTCTTCTCAAGTAGCCGCTTATCTCCGGTGGCAGAAAGGGACAACCTGTCATAACAACAATATCGCAGTCCAGATCTAACCCCTCGCTGAATTTCCCTCTTGCTGTTATTGTCAATAACCCTCCTTTTTCCCTCCAAAAGTTTACAGCTTCTTCGGTTTCTTCGTAATCTGAGAACAGGTTTTTTCTGACTCTCCTAGAAGGTGCTATAGCTAAAACTTTATTAAATTTCCTTCTCGCCCAATTTAATAGAATCCTATACTCTTCAAATGTCTCAATACCGTACCTTGTTGTAAGACCATTCACAATATAGGCCTTAAGTTTATTCCAGGGTACCTTAATTACCTTTTCTGCTCTTAAGAAATCGATTAAGCTGTTTGGAACGCTCGCCGACAGTGCGATATTATAATTGGGGATGTACGGTGGCCTATAACCTACTAATTCTTCATTTTCTTTGTATAGAATTTCAAAATTCACTATTTCTATCAGTTTTCTCACAGGCTCTGAAAGCTTTCTTTTATACAAAAGCTCTAGAAAGATATTATTTAGCTCTTCTCTTTCTTCGTCTTTCAAGTAGTTGTTTACATATACAGAGTTTTCCTCGGGAATAACGCTTGCTCTATGGATGAAGCTCTCCAAGCTCTTTATCGTATTCTTTGAAATAAAAGTCGTAGTTTCAATAGTTGCAACAGCTTCTGTAATTTCGCTTATCCTAACTCTCTTTTCACGAGGCATAAGCAGGTTATGAGCCTCATCTAGAACCGCTAGATAGCCATAGTGTCTTCTCCTAAAGTAGTTTTGTACGATGATATCGAAATAAACAAATATTCTCTCTTGAGTAAAGTAGCAACATTGACTTGGCAGAAGCTTCAGTAAGTCTTTATAATCCTCCACTACTTCATATACGCCTCTTAAATCTCCCATATTCAAATAGTATTCGCATTTAAAACGGAAATACCTGCAGTATTTATGAGGGTCAATATTCTCTCCGCTAAGCTTAAGGTTGCAGCTTTTCTCTCTCCCACCAGCAGTAAACGTTTTTAAGCCTACTAACTCGGCGTCCTCCGCAACTCTCCTACCTAAACTTAACGATCTAACTAGCCAAAAAATCGGTTTAATTCCTGTTTCCTCTATAAATGCTTTTACCGCTGTTAAAATCGGAAGTGTTTTACCGTACCCAGTCGGCGCCAAAATCAATAACCTAGAACCGCTCTTTAGAGCTCTATAAACTTCCTCTGCAATCTCTAACTGACCTTCTCTAGGCTTCAATTTTTCAGGCCAGAATTTAGCCGCGCCCCTCCCGTAGCCCCCAACCTAGAGAGAATAATAAAAGCCAAGCAAATAAGAGAGTCTAGTTAAAATGAATGGTTGGAGGCTATATCGGGGTTCACCATAGAATGAAGAGTGCGATATACAAAGCTACTGTATATATTATCAGTACGATAATGGTTTTCTTTATGTTTCTGTGTATCGGCATCGGATCTCCAATAATATTTGAGTAGTAAGAATTAATAGCTTTTTCGATATCTTTTATCTCGTCAATATATTCCGTTATTATGTAGAACCAAGCCAAGATCGTGGCAGATGACGCTAAGATAACGCTCAGCGAAATGAACTCTATTGAAGGTCTGAAAAACTCGCTCAATATCTTTAAAAATCCAAGACAACCAGATAGAAAGGCGAAGCAATAGAATATGTATTTGTCTATTGTTCTTCGTAGGTAATGATATTTTTCCTCATTAAACTTTATAAAATCCTTAAGCGCCTCTTTTTTGTCAACTTTATTTTTCTCAATTTTTTCAAAATACTGTTCCCAGTCCAAGCCTTTCACCACAACCGAACCTTGTACTTTTTAACGTTTTCCCCCGCTATTATTGAGTAGAACTCTCCTTGCCGCAACTTTTCAGGTCTGAACCATCTGTCTAGAATACCCAGTTTATATTTGATAATTGGTAGATTCCTGAAAACTATGATATTGCTGTTATATAAAACGCCTGTTGGTATAGAATCAGCATTATTCGTTATGAATATTAGTTTTTTCCCTCGCTTTCTCCCTTCCTCAGCAAGCCATGAAAGAGCTTCCTTAAAGCATTGTGCTTCTTCAACAACAAGAACTTCGTTTTCTTCTTCTAACAGTCTATCGGCTAATATCGCGGCGGCATAAGGTACCCTAACGTCTACAGGGACATGAAGTTTCGCTATTGGAATTGAGTACCTGAAAGTAGTTATTATTTTGTTAAATGAGTTTTTTCGTAGCCTCAGTGCGTTTACGACTTTTATATCATAAAGCTCTGTAGCCCTTAACAATAATGCTTCATCGTAGTTCTCTTCAAAGTGCAAAATCAAAGAAAGCATCGCCTGCGGTATACTTGGCTCTAGAAGCCTTAGATAAAAGCTAAAGCATTCCTTTCTTATCGGCTTTTCAATTCTGATACTAGGCATCTCGTATTCGTCATTGAAATCAAGCACTAAATAACGCCGAAGCGCTCCTAGAATTGATTTTACCAGCGTTGTTTTACCGCTGGCAGTCTGACCAATAATTGTAAGGTGGCGCTCGTCGACGAGCAGTTCTGCAATTAATTTTCTAAGTTTTTTGCTTTGAATGTCAAAGTACGGCTTGAATATCAAAGTTTACAACCTCTCTACCTTCTCTATCAACCGTTTAAGCTTCCACTTTAACAGCAAAATTTTGAAGCGATAAAACAGCTCCTCAACCCTTTTCATATTCTCACCTCACCCGAGTTTTTAAAGAAAAACTCGGGGCGGCTAGGGCGCTGAAAGACTTTGAGGACTTTAGATAAGCCAGTTTCTAGAGGACTCGGCAAAGCCAAAAAAGAGCCCCTAGAAACTGGTATAACCATGATAAACGCTAAGCCCTCAAGCCTCCAGCACCCCCAGCCGCCCCCCATCTCCCTCACGCTCCCCCTCATAGTGGAGGGAGGCGACTGGAGTGCTGGAGGCTTTCATTCGGGCCGTTGAAAATATTGTAATAGTTTAAGCGTTGAGTGTGCTGTGCGTCCTCCCCTGCCTCCCCGTCACCCTATCAGCTAGTGGGGGTCATCGGACTAGCTGATAGGGTTCATCGAGAATAAAATTATAAAAAACGATAATAATTTTAGCGGTACTTGTCCAGTATTTCCATTACAAGCTTTCCAATTACCGTTAACTTATATTCCCCCTTTTCGTGTTTTACGTAGGTTTTTAGCTCATCTGAATATCTTATCTTCTCGCCTTTTCCTACCTTTACTATTTTCAATGTCAATTCCGGGTTGCTGAACGCATAGAATAAGAATCTTCTCTCCCTACTAGAAACCCCTAAACTATCTAATTCTGTTAGTGCCTTCCTGCACGCTCTCTCTACTTCTTCTCTTAGTTTTTCTTCTTCGGTTTTTCTAGTCCATTTAATCTTTAGTGTTAGCTCTTCCATTGGAGGTTTTGGCTTGAAAGACCATATCTTCTTCGCAACGTAAGGATCTGGCTCAGCCCTGATTTTCTCCGCCCTCCTCATACCCTCAGCCAGAAACCAGCAACTAAAGCTCCTAAGCTCCCTGACATACATTGGGTCAACACCGAGAAGCCCGTACGCTAAGTTAAGGTCTTTGGGATGTACCTGTCTGAAGACAAAGTGATAGCCGCAGTTAGCTATAATATCTTCCGCTATCTTGCTAAGCCTGTGCGCCACCGCAACTAGAAACAGCCCGTACTTCCTCATCTCATCCATGATCTTGACGAGTACGTGCTTCCTCTCAGCTGGTTGGTGTCCAATCCTATCCGATTCATCCACAATTATAATTGCATTATACCTCCCGTGTCTAGCCAGTATGTAAAACATCTCCAGCACGGTTAAAGTGAACAGGTTTTTAGCGTCGTCTCCCGGGATTGGGGATAGATCTAGGTGCACTAACCCGTTGAAAGCGCCGGGTTCGAAGTTGGTCTCCATAAAAGCTTTAATCCTTACAACCCTGCTCAACCTGTTAAAAACAGCGTCTATAGCCGCTATCTCACCCTCCCCCCTAGCGCTATCCTTAAGCTTGAGAAGGTTCTCCACGACATCCTTCAAAGTCTCAGCCCCCTCAAGGGCCATCCTTAGCTTAGCTTCCTGGATAGGTGAAACCCTGCCCTTCTCCCCATACTGATACTCCGGTAGTGCAACTAGAATATCCAAGGGGTAGTCACCGCCAAGATCTAACGGGTTAATGAAGATGTCAAGCCCAGGTATCCAGCTTTTAAACCCTATCTCTTGGAGCCAGCCGTACTCGCCCGTTGGATCTATCACCACTATGTTGCCATCATAGCCCGCCTGCTCCAGTCTGTAGAGCATAGTTCCTACAAAGCTACTCTTGCCGCTCCCCGCGCTACCGACCACAAGCATGTTATTGTTAAAACCCTTATTTCCAACTTCAAGAGTAAAGGACCAGCTCCCCCTCTTGCCTATCTCTATCTCCACTTCCTAGCCACCTCTGCTGTAATGCTTGGATAAACAACGTTTGCCACGTCGAGAGGAGTTACGGGTTCCCCGGGAATCTTAAACTCAAGTATTTTTCGCATCAGCTTGCGATACTCTCCTTCGGCAGGCCTCATAACAGCCATTTTATAGGCGTAGGGGAAAAGTCCTAGAGAATGTATCCGCTCGTGTATTTTACCTGCGAAAGTTCCCAACTGTATAGACTGCCAAACATAGCCAACTCTACTCGTAGAAACCATGTTCAAAAGCTGGTTTCTAAGCTTCCCCCTGCCAGTCCTAGAACACGCTATGAGGAAAGGCCTCGGTATAACCGTAGGTTCAATTGGTAAAACCGCAGGCATATAACCAGCGAAATTCTCCG
Organism: uncultured Thermofilaceae archaeon; assembly: GCA_964501905.1. Taxonomy (GTDB): domain Archaea; phylum Thermoproteota; class Thermoprotei; order Thermofilales; family B69-G16; genus B69-G16. Next base: position 5,252 of record CAZCTW010000013.1, read on the forward strand.
TGATATCTACGCAGTCCAAGTGCTCAAGCCTCCAGCCTAAATCCTCGAACATCTTCTCGAAGAGAATTAGATACTCCTTCTTCTCAGCTCTAACAGCTAGAAACTGCTCTCTACTTGTGGAGTATAGGAGGAAGTCTAGGTGTAGCAGGGGTCGTAGAAGCTCCTGAAAGTTCCCCTGATAGTTATCCGCTGTCGGATACTCTAAGATACTATACCAAGCAAGCCACCACTTCTTAAACAACCTCTTCTTAAACCAGAAACCGCCTTCTCTAACGTAACCTACATCTTCAACTTTCATCAATAATTATTTAAAGATAATAATTATTTAAGGTTAAGCTGTTAAATTGCTTCAGAAAATTTCCTTTCTCTAACAAGCCCCCACTCTCCCATGCTTTCTCAAAACGCTATTTCTCATCGCATATTTCTTTTTAGAAATAGAACATATAATAGCTAGTTCTGGCTATGGCCAGCTCAAAATGTGCGGGATTTGATCGAACCTAGATATTTTAAAACTCCCCCTTATACCTTATCGACTAGACTCAAGTACCTCGAGGCTCCATTTAAGCGGGAAATGGAGGGGGAAATCAAAAATTAAAATGATATTTTCTAGAAGTTCTGCTAGAGATAAGAAATACAACAACGTTAATACGAAAAGTGAAACTAATACCTAAAGTTTAAGCCTGCCCGATTCCAAGTCCTCGCCTATCTTCTCTATGATATCTAATATTTCCTCAAGCCCATCCTCCATATAGTACTCTAAGACGGCTAAAATTGCTTCGTAGGGCTTAAATCCCTTCTTCAAAACCAGTAGCTTAGCATCCACGACAAACTTAACAAGTATAACGTAGAGCAACCCTGAAACCTCAAGTCCGCCTCCAAGCTCAACCCTAACCAATTCATCTATAACCCTTCGCAGCCTGTTGTAAAGCTCCTCACTCCCCGACACCGGAATACTCAAGACTGAACACCCACCTTATAATACTCCCTGACTCTCGGAGGTTGCTTCCACCAGTAGGAAGTTAAGGCTATCGGCTCAGCCTCTACCTGCACTAGGTAGTTGTGCCTTGAATGTACCTGTCTGAGAACGCCACGCCCTATAATGCCGTCCTTAAGCCACTTATACTCTGTATCGTTGAGAGTCATATAGGTTCTAGTGTATGTCAGGTAGTCTGGGTCGCTTGAGGCCAGCGCTAAACGCCAGCCCGCGTTCTGCCGGAACTTAGGATCAAGATCTCCCCAAAGATGAGTAAGGACAACGACCGAAAGCCCGAACTTTCTATATATCCTGCTAACTGTTGTAAGCGCTGGCTCAGCCATTCCCGGCGGGTTGAACATGAAAAGATGCCCCTCATCGACAACGAACAAATACCGCACGTCACCGAGCCCCATCCTCCTAACTACGGCAACCACCTGATTTAGCAACATGTGGAAGGCGAAGCGCATGATGTCTATCGGCATGTTCACGTACTCGCCCGGCTGTACGCTACCTAGACAGAGAGCTACAGGCTTTTCTAGCTCCATAAGCCTCCTAACGTCTATATACCCATTCTCGGGGCTGAAGTAAGGCTGTATCCACTTAAGCTTAGCTACCGTAGCCGTGTATCCTCTAGCCTCAAGCCAGTATATCAGCTCGTCTAAGTTGCACAATTTCTTCTCCAGTATCTTGGCGATAACGTACATCTCCTCGTCGCTTAGAGGAGCTATATAAGTCATGGCATTCTTGAACTCTCTCAACCCAACCTCGAACCCCATAACCTCTAAATCTAACGGGTTAAACGGGTGATCCACCAAGTCTATAACCCTACCCCCTATAGCTTCGATGAAGCCTCTGTACTCCCCCGAAGGATCGACAACTATGGGAATAATGCCCTTGCCTATAGCTCTCACTATTACAGTTCTAACTCCGGTGGACTTCCCGCTGCCCGGAGGCCCCACGATAAACCCGTGAACGTTAGGAAGCTTATCGATCTCAAGGTACACCCGCTCATCCCTGCGCAGACCATAACCCAAGTATACTGCCTTAGGTGTTCTCTCCGTCTTGGGCTTAAAGAAAGCGTAGGGAGTGTATTGTACGAGCTGGCTAGTAACCGATTCTAGGCTTTCGACGCCCACCTTGCTAATTCTGTTTTCTAAAGCTTCAAAATAGAGCCTTCTCCTCTTCGTACCGTAGAGCACGGATAAGAAATCGGCAAATTTAAGCTCCGGTATCCTGCGGTTGCGCCCTAAAAATTCTATATCTATAATGCTTACACACCTATAGCCGAGAGTTTGAATCCTCTGCAACACTGGCATACCATCTTCTCCTAAGACGAGGAAAAGTCTCAGGTTGAATGGCAGTTCGCCTCTTTCAAGTGCTTTACTCAAAGCGAGTATCTCCCCAGCTTTAAACTCGTCGAGAAGTTTGGATATGCCCGCACGCCCAGACTCGAGCACTTCTAAGGACCATTTAAGTTTCGCGTTGAGTAGCGAAGGATCTACAGGCTCTAGATCAACGATGAGTATATACGGAGTCTCCTCCCCGGCAAGCGCTGTCCTAAAGTTCAGCACGTTTGCCCCTGCACGGCTCTTATCAGGCACTATCCTCTGTAGAGTCTTAACCTCGTAGACATATTTACTGTCTATACTGTAAAGCAATTTCGCTGTTCCTGGTTTATACATGGTGAGATGATTTAAAGCTAAACAGAACAATCCTAAGAAGAACGCGGAGAAGATCAAAAAGACAAGGTTATAAAAGGCTAACAGAGCATTTAAGAGAGTTAGAGCAAACGAGAAAGCTAGAACTTTGGGGAATTTAAAACCGAGCTTCTTCTCGACAATTCTTATACCCAATTGCCCGAAAACCGTTTTGGGGTTTTCAAGCCTAGTCTCTACTCCGTAGTTTAACAGCGTGCGCATAAAATTTCCTACGATATTTGCAAAGCTCTTCCTAACGGTTTTAACATCGAATTCCCTGTCGAACACACCTATAAGCCTGATATAATACCTAAGCCCGTCTCTGTTTACGACAAAGATTGTGGGTCTAAGAATTGTGTGGAGGCTATTTATCACCCTCATGGCATCATCGGCCACGTTCAGCACGTTATCCTCAACATCAGCATCGACAACCCTTAGAAAACACTGTAGAACCCTGTCCCTACCCTGTACAAATTCCACAAAATCCCTGAAAACCTGTATATGCTCAGGGTTGACTATAGCAGAAAACCTCTCCGGCTCAAAGCCTATGTAAAGTAACCTCCGCCCCCACTTAACAGCCATGTAGAACGCTACAGTAACGATTAAGGGCAGTAGCGGTGTTATGCTCTTGGTGATCGCTACTAAGAATAGCAACATTACCAAAATTAAAACGTATATTAGGTATTTAATGCCAGGAAAGTACATCAATAAATAATTAGCAAAATAATTATTATAGATTATTCTCTAAAGATACTCAGAGGCCAGATGCTTCCTAATGAACTCGTCTTTTGAAAGCCTAAAATATTCTACAGCATACCAGAAGCCTTCAAGTCTTACTGCTGGAAACCTACTTAACTTCCTCTTCAACCTCTCCTTTTCCCCATCCGTAAGTCTTCCATAAAGCTTCTCGAACTCCTTGATAATTTTCCTTATGAATATATGCTTTAGAACTTCCTCGTCAAGTATTAAGGCCTTTTCAAGTGGTAGAAACTCAAATCTCCCCAGTTCTCCACTGTAAATCATACTCATAATTATAAGTTCGAAATCCTCTAAGCATATACCCCCGCGAACGTACAGATCTAAAAGCTCTACTATCTTCTCAAACTTGTCTTTATCAACCAAGCATCCATTCTCATCCACCACATCCGGAATCCTTATACACCAACAATGTTCAAACCCAGTGTAGTCTAATAATCTCTCAAGCCTCTTAACCCTCTTTTTGCTTATATTAATGATCTTCCCCATCCTAGAGATTATCTTCCTTTTCGCGTATTCGATGTATGAGAAGTAATACTCTAGTTTATCTAAAACTTTTAACATCTCCTCAAAAAGCTCTCTTTTCTCCACATCTTCGACCTCCGGAAGAACCTTAGCCACTGCATTCGAGTAGTTTATAAGCCAATCCCTTAGCTTGGCAACTTTATCCGCAGTCCTCCTAGCTTTTGAATTCTCATATCCTCTCTCAACCTCTTCCAACGTCCAGCATTCAATGCGGTAGCGACACTCAATTAAATACCTAATAATATCCTTCCTCTTGCTCCTACAGTACTTATTCAATCTCTTCACTTCATCCCCTCCAATAGATCCTCCAAGTATCCTATCCAAGCCTCAGTCCACTTTAAAAGCTCCTCGAAGAAATGTCTCTTAGCCATCAACTGCGCCTTAAACTCCTCTACCGCCTTAACCTTCTCCTCGTCACCCATAATCTCCGCATATCTCCTAGCTTCATCGGCAACAATTAACGCCTCGTCGCACCTCCACAAACCATTCCTGCATATATCCTCAATCTCGTACATGCCCCCCAGTTTTTCTTCCACATCGGATCTCGCCATATCTCTCAACGCTAAGCTCATACCCGGCTCGGGCATGTGCGAAGCTCCCATATCCTCAAGTATGCTCTGCGCCTTCTCGAAAAACTCGTCTATCTCCGAGTTCTCCCTGATCATATATCCCGCGTATTCATCGAATTTGATAGCGGCATCTGCTATCGTCCTATCGGACGCTTCTTCTATAGGAGGAGAAACTTCCCTAAATGCTATAACCGGCATATATAGCTCAATCCACTCAAGTCCGTACCGTATATCCTCCTCGGCTTCGCAGGTCTTCAGCGGGTATCCCTTGAGAATATATTCATACTCGTCTATCTTATCTCCAACCTTCTCTCTAAGCTCCGAGTCATTAAGCCACTCAGCGTAAACAGTAAGCTCTCCGAGCTTGCGGATGGCATCCTCAATCTGCATATCGGGCATCATCCACTTCTCCAAAAAGCCCCCAAGCCTCTCAAGTTCATGAAAAACCTCTTTTGCCTTTTTGTGCTTGATTACCTCGACTTCGTGATAAATTTCGGGCTGAGATATCTTCTCGGCTTCTCTGTAGTAATATATCATCCTCCACGTACTGTCTGCAAACAGCTTGTCCCAGGCTTTCTCCTGCCCTTCCATGAGCAATTTTTCAAACCACCCTACTTCCCTGAGAACAATCTTAAGCTCTGGCTTCTCGGCGACGCGGAAAACTGCTACCTTAGTTGGTACCTGCTCAATCTTCTCGCTAACATTAATGAAGAAATCGAAGTTCTTCAGAGTTGGGGAGTACCATTCTATCAGCTCCTCAATTTTAAGTTGCCTACCCCTAACCTCGACCATAGTCTTCGGGTGTAGCCCCGCCAGAGCATCTACAACTCCTCTCCAATACGTGAATTCATCCACTGTACACCAAGAAAGCCCCTTCTTAGCCAAATTCACAGTCTTCTCGAAGTCGGCTGAGAAGGCTCCTTCCTTGTATCCTAAGATGTAAGCCTTGGTGTGCTCATCGAATACTTTCAACGCATAGTCTATAACTGATGGTGAGAACTTGCCTGTAACAGCCCACCTCAATATTTCATCTTTAGCCCTGTAGATGAGGTAGCTTTTAGTTTTTCCAGTTTCGGCTACTTCTCTAACCTTTTTAGCGAGCTCTCCGTCAACTACTGAGATCTGACCTGCTAAAACATGCAACTTCTTAGCGTCTAGCACTCCTTCGTCTATGAACTTGAAAACTTCGGCGTCTATCCGCCTGACGAGCTTATCGACCTTCTTCTCTAGCAATTTAAAACTCTTCAGTTCATCCTCTACACCCATAATCCAAGCCTTATGAGTCGCTCTCCAAATTCTGCCTCCCTGGATAAGATCGGCGATCTCAGGATAGCCTTTCTCGAAGGCTTCGCGCCTAGCAGTCCTCAAAAGGTTGGGTATTTGCCCGGCTTTGTAAATCTCTAATCCTTTCTTGGCTCCAATGGAGCCAACTATAATAGCAAGGTCTAGAGGTTTAAGTACTTGGAGTAGGAAGCTTGCCTTGGCGAGCTTCGCGGCTGTACTTGCGAGTTCGGGGCTTCCCCTCTTTTCAGCCATCCAGTCCAGCACTTTATACCCTGTGTATAGCACTGCGGGGATAGTCTTCATCCTGCTTATCCTAACTAAAGTCTTTGTCTTGCTCCAAGCAGATGAAAGATAAGGCGCTGAGTAGTCTATAGCCTTCTCCGCAAACTCCACACTCCTAACACCGACTCTAGCGAACCTGCCTATAAACCTCTTATCCTCCACTTTCTTCAAGGCATCCCCCGTCTTCTCCAAGACCTTCTCCGCAAACCTCCTAAGCTTGGAAATCTTCTCAGCCTGTCTCTTAGCCTCAGCTACAACCTTGGCAATTTCTCCCAATCTGGCTGTATCGCTCGCCAGCGCTCCCGATGCTTGGGCAGGCGGCTTAATCTTAAAAATGAGGGAAAACAAGCCTGCTGATGCTGTCCAGAAGACGGATTCTATAGCGGAGTAGAATTTGGTACTTTTGATAAACGGAAAGGCTAGACTTCCGGTTATGCTTACACCCCCAATCAATCCCGCGAAGAAATCAGTAGCCATTAAAAGCGCTACTAAGACAGCGGCAAGTGATAGGGCGAAGCCGTATATCCTCCCGTGATCTCCTAACAGTATAGTAAGCTCGTTCATTATTGATGATTCAGGATCGTAGAACTGCCAGAGGTCGTCGTATTCATTAAATATGAACCAGCTGGCGTTGTAGTTCATGTTGTATTCTGGACAGTAAGGCTCTTCAAATGATGGTGTGCAATTCCAAGACCATACGCAAGTGAATAAGTAGCATCCCTGTGCTCTAACCTTTACAACTGCTGGCTTTAGAACCCTGCCGTAGTACTTCACGCTCACCCTTACTCTCTGCGGCTCCCAGCAAATACCCCAGTTCTGGTCAACCTCTTCCACATTCCAAAGATGCACATAATTTGAAAACGTAAAGTTGAATATTGAGATGTTAAAGAATACCGTCGAGTGCGCTTCGTCGTGCTCGACAATACTTGCTTTACCCATCTTCACGAATGTATTGTTAATGAAATTCAAGAAAGCTTGATAGCTGCTGTTAACTTCAAATCTAATAGCACTTGTTGTATCTATTACTACTTCAGGTATAGATTCGACAACTACTTTAGTGCCGTTCTCAAGCTCAACCTCGTAAAGCCCGTTTTCAACCATTATGACCGGGTCTGGAGCAAGTAGACCTTTAACTTCCAGCTGTATATAGGTCGAGTTTATAGCTACGGTTTCATTATCCACTTTAACAACGTCGGTCTCGTTTACAACTATATTTTGTATTAGGGGATTATTTGGGTCAAGTACTGCGGCAAGCTCCAAGCTACCGATACTGTTATCCTCAGGGTTTAATGACATATCAGAGACAAACCAACCCTGCTCCCAGTCAACCCAGCCCAGTTTCCCCTCGCCCTTGAAAAACACCAGTGTGCCGTTCTCGCCGTAGCTACTTGTCGGATAAAGCACTAATTGGGTGAAGTTTCCCAAGACTATCCAAGGAAACTGTATTGTGCCGTTGAAAGGCAAAACCTTAACTGGCTTCGTCAAGTTATGTATTTCATAGATGTGAAATCCATCCGTAATATACCAGTAGCTGTTCTCAGCATCAGGTGTGAACAAGACAAAGTTGTGGATTAGATTCCCCACCCCATACTCGTCTGCGAACTCTACAAGCAACCTCTTCTGCCCTACAACTCTCCTAAACTTTCTTGGAATACTGTACTGCGTAAACTCAACTGTAACTCCCGGAGGCGCCTTATACTCTCTCCAGCTAAAATTCCCATATAGCCACTCTCCAGTTTTATTAGTCAAATCTCCTGTAATCACTCTGTTCTTAACTTCTACGATTAAAACGCCTGAGGAGTACAGGTGGGGTGGATCTGGAATATTCTCATTAAACTCATACTCACTGGCCAGAGAGTTTACCACTGCTGGAAATGCTAGAGTGAAGACTATGCTAACAACTATCAAAGTCTTTCCTAGCCTCCTCAGATTAGAGCTTGGTAGCATAGCACATCCAAAGACAAAGATTAAAGGCATATAAAGCGTGCTGATCCCAGCTATAGTCGATATAACTTCCCCAACTGCTACCATAAGCTGTGAAATATAAATGCCCGCGACGGCTAATCCCTGTGGGATGCCGAATATAAGGTTTAAAACTCCGAGAATAATCCAGATTACTGGCGCTATAGGACCAGTAAGTAAGCTTAATATTATGGCTACTAGAGTCGCGAAACTTACTATACAGTTTACTATCGCTAAGAAAAACGCCCAGCGAGAATATGAATTGTATAGCTTGACTCCTGTCTCGGTGAAGTTCTGCCCAAAGCTTAATGTAGTGTTCAAGTTCCAGAATTGTGGTGGAATGTTAGGATATAGCAGTTTAGCATAGTAGAGCAGGTTTACGGAGACAAGTGCGAGGGAGATAACTAGGGCGGAGAAAGAGACTACTAGCCTTTCGTAGCCCTCGCTGGACTTATCTACGTTATATCTATAGGCGAAATAGATGAATTCTCCAATTACGAAGAAGAAGCTTAGAAAAAGATACTCTATCATATTCTCGCCGATATGTATGTTGCTAAACCGCCTATAGCGTAGCTGAAGCCTGCCGCTGCAATTAATGCAAGACTAAATGTGAAGCTGTAGAATACAACGGCTTCTACGAAGAGCCTAGCGTGGCTTAGCACGGTTCCCCACAGCATCTCCAATATCGGACCAATTAACAACACGTTTCCTAAGGTTAAGTTGGCGTTTAGAATGCTCTCAACATAGCTCACCTTGTAGGACCAACCTAAGTAAACCGCTAACATGGGAATACTGCTACACAGTACGCCTCCGAGCCTACGCAACCTCTCAATCCCTACCATAGCTACCCCAATCGACAGTAGGATAGGCCCCCAGTCTTTCACAATCTTGGCTAGCGCGTTGAACGAGGCGAATATGAAAAGCAGGGATTGAGCCGCTAGATTTGTAAGCCAGCTCATAGCTAGCCAGACCGAGACGAGCGGACTTAAAACAATTGTTATCTGTAGCTGGGCGGCAATAGTACCTAAACTTATGACGTAGTACTGCATGTGCCCAGCTAACTCATCGTACTTCTGAGCCGCTGATGATAAATCCGGATCTCCTATTAGCCATGAAATGTAGAAGAGTGCGCCAGCTACTAGAAAACCGTATATCAAACTTTCTAAAGCTCTTCTCTGGAGGTTTAAAGCTTGTTTTTTCTCGATATCGGTTATCGAGGTCGAGTAGAGAGCACCAGCGTATAGGTATACTAAAGCGAATCCAACCATAGTAAGCGTATACCAGCTCCAGTCTATCCAATCCCAGAATATAGCATTTAAATTGTTTATGTACGAGCTAGAAAAAGTCATAGTTCTTCTCCTTTATTTTCCAAATAGAGCGTTCCAGTTTAGCACATAAGGTTTCCACGATTCGGGGAGTACACCGAACCAGTTTAGGAGGTCGGGCAACCACGCTATAAAAGCAATCACTCCAAAGAAGAATACCAACCCCTTGATATTTTCCATTATTCCTATCCACCCGCGTTGTTTGCCCCAAGGACCAGGCATAGTGCTCGTTTCACCGCCATGTACAAGCATTTTAATCACAAAAGCCCCCATCACAAATATGAAAATTATAGTAGCTACACCCTTAGCTAAGAAAACAATTAATGCCCAAAGTTTCTCTGAACTAAGCCCAATTGGGGGCGGCGGCACCTCTTCTTGAGCCAAAACAGTTACCGCTCTGAGCACTATATAAATTAGAGTTATAAGATACATTCTCCTATTCATCTCATCACCAAATAAAATTATTAAAAGAGAGAGATATAATAATTACTATTTCTCGATAACCATGCGCGCTACTCCATATAATCCATTAAACTCTCCGCACTTTCCTCTCCTCTCAACTCTTGTTTGAGCGTCTTCATTTTCTCTATCCATTCTTCAAAGCGCCTTTTATCCTCGTCTGTTGGTCCTTTCTCGAGATTTTTGTAAGCTTTCATAACCAGTTTTTTCTCAAGCTTCGCTACCTTCTTAACTTCCTTGAGCTCGCGCTCAATCTCCTTCCTCCTACGTTCTTCTGGACTCTCCTCTTTCAACAACAGCTTTTCTTTCAAAATCTCAAAAATCTTCATCAAATAAATGATGTTAAATTTAATTATTAAGGCTTACTTACAACAACTACGTCACCGCGACTTTCCAGTATGAGAGTTGTAAGCCCATGAACTCTCATCTCTTCGCATTGTATCGGCACGTACACTGTTTCACCGCTCTGCCCGCAACAGCTACAGTAAACCCAAGTAGACTCTCCGAGCACTATTTCGCCATTTCTAAACGTGATCTCGGGGAGGTTGTAGGTTTTCACCTTGTAACTTGAAGGATTCTCGTATACTTCGCAGATGTCAGTAAGTAGCTCATGTAAGTCGCTTGTGCTAGTTTTAGGCGTGACCAAACGTAGCATGGTTAAGGATAGGGATAGAGCTACGAGAAATGCGAGCATAAGGACTAAGTGGCTATTCATTCTTCACCACCACTTTTATGCTGAACTCGTCAAATAGAATGTACTCCTCAACATCCGCAGGGACGCCTACGAACCATTCACCGTTGCCCCTGTACGTTAAATCTGCTAAGTCTTGCGGATCCCACAGCTTGGGGTAGAGGATGAAATTTCCCCACTGAGGAGCTGTGTAGTTGTGGTAGTATAAAAGGCTATAATTGAAGTATAGCTTAACAACACCGCCTTCTAGAATCTTCTTATAACTTCCAATTTTCTCATAGCTCCAATGGGCGTAAAAACGAACGCTGTTGTTATATCTAGTCTCGTAGAAGCCGCCGCTAGCCGTTAAAGCTCTATTATTTCTGTAGTTTACAGGCTTCAAATGTAGCCTTAACGACTCATTATATTCGTATAGCTTACTCAATAAGAAACTCATACCAAGGTTTGGATTGCTCCAGTATAGCCGTGCTATGTGGATAAGCTCCGCAGTCTGCAGTTCTCCAACATAGTATGCGACGCGGGGATTCGGTGTTCGAAGGTTGGATAGTGCCCAGAGAGCGTAAATTGAGAATACTATAGCCGCTAGGGCTAACATCTGACCCTTACGGTCTAACACCCACAACCACCTCTTTTGGATTAAAAGTACCATTAAAACCTAGCCATACAGCGCCAATACTGTCTACCTCGGAAGAGTTCGAGTAGTAGAATTTTGAGCCTTCAACCTCGACAAAAACCAAGTCCAGAATAACCTCGTATACTCTGTCTCTGAAAGCCGAAGTGTAAGGGAGAGAATCGGAAGTAAGCAGTAGGTAGGCCAGAGCCCTGCTCGAAGTATACTGGTTGCCCGTTTCAGGAGTAAGAAGTATTAGAGAGTGTGCATAAGCCGTAAACAGCACGAATACGAAGGCTATAGCCATAGCCTCTAAAGCTCGCAACTTCTCACCCGGACAATCCCGTTTATCTTCTCGACTACTATACAAGATCCACTCGCAGAGCCGGTAGCATTAACCCGGTAGCTTCCAATCCAACCGTCCACTATCGATACTGGCTTTGGAAAGTATAGAGTATAGCTAGTGGAGTTTCTTAGAGAAGACGCCGTAGCGTTTACTAGTAATGCAACTTTACGCTCGTAGAGCCTTTCATGTATGAAGAAACTGCCAGAGTAGAGCCTAGCTCCTAAAACCATAGATAAACACATGGCAACAGTAAAACCTGCTATTATCAAGGCTTCGTCTAGGTGCATCAAATAAAATATAAAAATTATTAAATAAAAAAATTGAGGTAAAAACCTAGGTTTTCAATACGAGTTTCTTGACGATAAGTTTTCGGTATCCCTGAAAGCTGTAAATCTGCTCGTTGTCGAAGGATATTATACCATTCTCAACGTATAGCTTAAGCAAGGTTACTTCTTCAAAAACTTTAATCCTGTAAGTCTCTCCTAGATTCTCAGCGTCAACATAGAGTACGGTCACCATAGTGCCTGAATCAACTACCTTGATCCATGAAGCTACCCCAGCAAAAGTTCCGTTGCTCCATATATTCCATAGATCGTTCGTGTTATTTATTGGAGGTGCCGATGGTACTTTAAACACTATCTTTACGGTGCTGGCGTTAATGTTTACAGCTCCATCAGGAGTATTGATAACTAGCTGTGTCTCCCGCTCCTCAATACCCACCCTAAAATTTAGGAGCACCTCACCCTCTTCAACAGATTTTTTAAGTAAATATACATCATCTAAGAAAGCTCTCGGCTCTCTACCGTACAGCAGTTTTGAAGAAATGGAAAATGCTATCACCGCAGTAGCTACAATCGCAAACACTATCAAGAGTCTCCAGTTCATAGCTAGATCCTCGTAGGCAGGATGTAAAAGATGAGATTCTTCGTATGTTTATCTATAACGTACAATTCCACTATTCTAGGCCAGCGTTTATGGAAGGGCATAGGACCAATATAGTATATGTCGTTTCTCGCTATATCCCTAGTCTGTACACTCTCCCACCATCTACCATCCCACGTAGTGTATAAATCGATGCGAATACAGCTACAGTAATCGACGTATGAAGGTAGATTAGACTCGTTGAGGGGCTTCCACTTTAACTTCATCCAGAAGCAGGGAGACTCTTTTATCCCTATAACGCTCATGGCTAGAGGCACTATAGGAATAACTTTTTCTTCAGCTTTGTAGATCGGTTTTCCGATACCGCCCATCGGGTAAGCCCATCGAGCCCTAACCACAGTATTTACGTGCTTCACCCACCACTTATCTAAAAACCATTCGTGCTCTACATAATAATCGCTCATCACCGTGCTGTTAACCGTGTCACCGTAGTATTTAGACCCCCTGCCAAGCAACTGCTTAAACAAAATTTCATCGCTAGTTTCAAGCGTAAACCATACATCCTCGTCCGGAACTTCTATCGGGACGTTAAGCTCTTTTGGAGGCAGGTATCGGTACCAGCTCTCCCACACGATATATACGCCGTACCTGTCGTAGAAGCCCCAGACCGTGATGTTCAAGCTGGAAACAACTATTGTATAGCTCCACGCAATACCTAGAGTAGCGTTCTCAGGAAGCACACCTTCCCGATGCATTTCAACAGCAGTCCAGTTGTGCCATAGAACCGTCAAGTTGTAAACAGCGTATGTCGTAAATGTGCTGTCTTCGAAGCCGTCCTCATAGCTCTCCTTGAAAGGCTCCCATGCCACAACATCCAGAAATATCCAATCTCTATACTCAGGATACTCCACTCCCCTATAACCGATATAAGAAACCTTAGGCAGATACCTAATAGTCACGTTATTCAAGATTTCTACATAGCCTATCTTAGCCTTGCGGTGGCACTTCTCGTGAATATAGCTGTAGTTGTACGGCATAGAAATATTCAAATAGTCGAAGGGCACGTATCTAGCCTCCCAAGTGCTTGGGTTAAGCAGATAGGCTACTAGAGGCTCAAGGGTAATGTTACTGTAGATCTGTGAAACAACTATAGTGTAGTTGCCCTCGTAACCGGGATCGTGCAACGGTAACCCAACAATTTCTCCAGCAAGATAAAAACTCCTACCACTAACAACTTCTCGGCCATACCTAGGCTCTGGCTGGTTGGGTGGATTCGATGTGCCGTAGTAGGCTATTGAAGTGTATGTTTTAGATTCGGGTACGGTTACCCATATCAGTCTTTCATCACTAGACCATAAGACTTGTGCATTTTCATAGATAACCCATTCCCTAAAGTATGCAGGTACATACTTATAGATTTTAATCCAAACCTTCGCATATCCAGTGGTATTGCCCGGCGGCGGCTCTGGCGGAGTCGGCGGAGAGGGAGGCGGTTGTGAACCTCCAGAACCCGTAGCTCCTCCCCGAGCAATTCCAACACAGTAAAGTTTTAAAGTCTCACCGGGTTTCAGATAGAATTTACTTGTGAAGGTTTCGCCGCTACTTGAGCTGGGGCTCCATATAGGCCTAAATCCCGCTTTAAGTGCGACTAGCTTATACTTTATATCATACTTTATTTGAGCGACATACCATCCCTCGCCTAGATCTGCGGTAGCTACGCCGCTACTGTTTGTTTCAAAATACCACCAATCACCCTGCTGTTCTATGAGTTGCCAAGATCCAGTCCAAACAGTTTCTGCTAGTCCGCTCGGAAATAAAACATATTCTGAAGCTTCGAGATTAACAGTTAAATCCCCAGGACTAGACAGCGTGAACGGAGTAGTCTTAGACGTAGAGCCGTTAACTAAAATTTCAGATTCGATTGGAGAATCGCCAAGCCTAGCCTCGACATTCAGAGTGGCACCGGGCTTATAATGCGCTGTTACAACTAGGTTGCCGCTGTAAACCTCTGCCTTATACCAGCTACCGCTTTTACTTGCGCCTGAAACGTAGTTGAGATAGTAGGTTACGCCGTTTATGGTAACTTTATTGTAGAAGTACAGTTCAACGTGAAGCTTATCACCATAGACGGCAGTACCGGGATCACCCGGCTTAAACGTGTAAGGAGTTTTCTTAACATAAACACGTCCACCACTTGAAGCTCTGTATTTAAACCTTATCTTAATGGCGCCTATCCCATCTGCCCTAGCCTTCACCGTAACACTCTTACCAGAAGGAGGAAGCTCCTCCTCCCCAACAGTGTACACAATCTTGCCGTATGTAAGATCCCACGCGCTTAAGTAGACCTCTCCGTTTTTATCAGCAGACAATGCTCGAACTTTTATGTAGCTTTCTCCACCTACACTGGTTGAATGCCAGAAAGTAGCCCTATATCTTCCCGCTGTATTGCTTTCATACTTCAATCCGCTAGGTACACTACTTGTAACTAAAGTATTGAATTGAACACCTTCTTTCGCTCCTCCATCTCCTCCAACCGCCTTTATCTCTACAACTTTAACTCCTTTTCCTGTCAGGGGGTTGGGAGCCCCGTCGTTTTCTATAACAAATTTTTCGTCGTGAACAATTACACCGTTTCTCTCAACCGTGAGCCTAACTTCTTTAGGATATGAAACAAAATAGTACTGAAACCTCAGTTTATCCCCTCGCTCAGCGCCTTCAGGAATTTTATACTCAACTGTAAATCCTTTCCACAAGTATTTTCTAGGAGGCGTCTGCCCTCTATAGGTTGATAACTCGGCCATATAGTAGCCATCGCTCTCCACCTCATAGCTAGTATCAAACTCCTCACTAACCAAAGATTTCTTAAGCCAATCAGGCCACGGTAATTCATCTACACGTACTTCTCTTCTAGCCCACGCATAGTGGCGATAAAGTCTAAAAGGTCCTATAGTGCCCTGTTCTTGAGCTTTAACAAGGGTCGCTGAAAATAGAGTAATTAACAGAATAGCTAAAAGCAGTATCCCTATCCTCTTCACGGTTCCACCCCTAAAACCCTAACGTAAACTTCATAGCTAGGATCTACGACAGGAAATGAAATAGCTAAATATACAGCATAGTGACCCGTATTCGGTAATATTGTAACATTCCATGGGGTGCCTAGTCGCCCTTTAAGACTTGGACAGCTACATATTTCGCCGTATTCTGGATATGGAATATCTGGAATACCAGAGCATTCGAGTATTCTCGGTAAACCGACTACGACGGGGACATAGGTTAGGTTCCGCACTATCTCTCTCCCATGCTCGTCAGTCGTAACATAAACGCCGCTGTACGGCTTAAGCCAAGCGCTAAAAACATATCTCTCGCCGCTATAGGCCATAAAATCGTAGCCGCATAATTCTAAGAATAGCTGCCCCTCAAGTCTCATAGGAATAACTACATCGCCATAAACATCGGATCTTACTACTGTTGACCAGTTATCCCAAACCATAATAGTAACGTTGTTTACTCCCTCGTCGAATTCTAAAAGTACGTTAAATCTACTTCTCCACGTACTATATTTATGAAAATTATAGAACCTAACATAGCCTTTTTCTATGCTGACGTCGCATCCCCAGATTTTCTCGCCGTACTTTGGGAATATTTTAGGTAAGTCTGGACACAACTCCCTCTTAGTCCATACTTTTAGTACGTATGGTAGGTTTTTTAGCCCGCGTACGTAGTGTAGTTCTAGGGTGTAGTTTCCGTTTAGGATTAGTACTGTTTTGTTAAATTTGTGGTATGGGAGTATTTCGTTTATTGTCTCGTTCTCCGTTACGCCTGTAATGTTGTACCAGCCGAGCCACCAAGCATGAGTACTATTATATGGGAGCTTCCACAATCCTTCGACTGTTACTAGCGCGGTTTCATTGAGAGCAAGAGTATAGGGTAGTGGGTGGGAGGTGTGGTTTACTATTGCTATAGCGTTGTCCGCGTTGCTTATGATTCTTAAAATGTACTTGCCCTTGACCTCTTTTTTGACTATTTTCTCGAAGAATACTTCGAGCCTGTGGTCCTTATCCATTATAACCTCTAATGGAATTTCCGCAGGCTTACCATCTAGAGTAGCGTTACTTAACTTCCACCCATCCGCGGCTACACATATTATGTTTAACTTTTCGCCTAAATACCAAGTAGAGTTTCCGACGGAGCAGGTGCCGTTACCTTTGAGAAGTACTGTAAGCCTGTAATTCGGCATTTCCTCGAATACGGCTTTAAGCGTAGAGTTAGCCCTAACCTGTAAGTATATTTCTCTGCTTTCTATCTTTTCAGATTCGTTTAGAATCCAATACTTGAAGTGCCAGTGTTCTTCCGGTTTAGCTACTAGAGTAACATTGAATGGCTTGTAGTCTTTTAGCTTGCCGTTATATCCAACACTACCTCTACCTTCAACATCTATCTGCAACACTATCAAAGAAGGTTTAGGCGTGGGTCTAGGCCAGAGGAAATAAGCGACTACAACGACAACTATGATTGCTATGAGTAGGAGCTTCTTCCAAAGCTCCATTACGCTAAATTCTATGTATATGTCGTATATTTTCTCAGCGCACATCTTAACACCTATATAGCTTATCTTTTACGTCCATGATCCGCTCACCCCTAAAATAATTATATTGCCTTTTAGATATAATTATATCTGAATGATGCTGAGGAATACTGAAAACAGAAATATACTGTTTATAAGTCGGGACGATACAGAATTGGCTAAACTTGCTGAACAATTAAACGTGAATATAGTTCGAGTTGATTGTAGCCGAGAGGACTTCGGAAACTATATACGCTATTTAGAGGAACTCTTCGGAGGCCTGGCGACATTAAAATTTAGGCGCTATAACGTTAAGAAACTGCCTTGCCTCGTTGTCAAAGGTAGGAAAGTGTTTGAGGGACCAATACCTCTCTCGAAGATCTACGAGCTGTTAGGAGTTGAAACTCCTACTATTGCTGAGAAATACGTTTCAAAGAGGGAAGCCCATTCCACAACCGCTGTTTCAAAATGCTACAGGTGTATATTCTTTAACGAGAAGAGAAGCAGGTGTGTGATATACGGCTTGATAGATCCATCAAATCCGCCCTGTAAATAATGTTAAAATAACACTTTTAATAATTATAATTGAGATGAAAATAGCAACCTTCACCTCGGGAGGGAAAGGAGGGACAGGAAAAACCACTATAAGTTCATTACTCATTCTAGGAATGAGTAAGCTTGGAATAAGAGTGTTGTTGATAGATGCTTCAAGCGAGGGAGGGGCTTCACGTCTCCTTCTTGGGAATCCGGAGCCCCCATATCTTAGAGATGTTTTTTCCGGAAATACTAGGTTGGGCGATGCTATAGGATTGTTTGAGATCGAAGGCTACACCGATTTCTACATGTTGCCTAATATCGGGTTTTTGCCGAGGATTGAGCTACCCCAGTTTTTCCTCGAGCTTAGGAGGTACAGGAAGTTCTTTGACGTCGTAATAGTTGATCTGCCCGCTTTCCAAGACTCCTGGTACAACGGTTTCGCGCTTAACAGCGACGTCGTGGTGAAGGTGGCTGAGCCGAACCACAGCTCATTTGCAGCCTGTCTCCAGAGTCCTCCGAATAACGGCAACATAATCTATGTTTTGAACCAGCCCCGCCTCTACCCGCCGAGAATAACCAGGAAATACCGGGAGGAATTACAGAATAGGACTAGCAGCGAGGTTATAGTATTCCCCTACGAACCAGTTGTAACTGTTTTAAACCCTAGTAATGCTCAAAGAGTTTTATTTAAAATCTCTGATAAATTCCAGAATAGCCTTTTAAAGCTTGGTTTTATGCTAGCAGGTAAAGTAGCTAAAATATACGAATACGGGTGATATTATTAGCATTAAGAGGAAGAGTTTAGGTTTAGAAATTAGAGAAAGTGAATCTACTGTGGATAATGAAGTTCATAAGCCTTTAGAAATTAAATCCGATGAAAAACTCGTAATATTCCCTTCTCAGCCTAGAATGACAATTGAGGAGTTCAAAGATATAGTAAAATCCCTTGGAGGAGATACCGGGTGGATTGACAGAATAGATGAAAGGCTTTCTCAGCTTGACAAGGAAATAAGAGAACTACAGGAGCGTATAAACAAGCTTAGAACCGAAAAAGAGAGACTTCTCTCATTGAAGAACGTCTTGGGTTTAAGCTGATATTATGAAGCTCTTCGAGAGAAAGGGAGCAAAGCTGAGGGAGCTCCTTGAGAGAGAAAGACTTGAGAGCTGCGAGGTTAGAGCCGAGAGGCTGGAAATAGAGGAGAAACTGTTAGAAAAAATTGAGAAAAGAGAAGCTGATGAGAAGCCTGAAAAGGAGAAGTCTAGAAAAAAGATTAAGTTTTCACTTCCAAAGCCCAAGCTCAAGCTTAAGAAGCCTGAAAAGCCGCGCCTGCCTAAGCTTAGGAAAAAGCCTAAGCCGATAGTCTTCATGAAGGCTAGAGTTGAAGAACCGAAATACGATAGGCTTATCGAGGTTCCTAGTGGGAAACTTGCCTTCGGAGAGAGGAAAATATATGTTTGGTGCCATAAGCCGAACGGAACTTGGGGAGTGCTGGCTCCATTAGTAGAGTACGAGGGGACGCAGGAGATTTTCCTTCGAGGCGATAAAATCGAGGCGACATTAGAAAATAGAGGCTATGAGGTAGTGCTTGGAGATTTTAACCCCGAAAAACTGGTAAGCAAACTGGCAATTCTAGCATGTCCCAGAGGGCTTTCTGAAGAAGAACCTCAAGCAGAAGGAGAACTGGAGAACTGGAGGCTCTACTTCAAGCTTAGCAGTATAAGCGGTAAAGTCGAGATGACCGCAACTAAGATAATAAAGATACCGCCTTTAACGGAGATAATAGATCCTCTGCTCGCGGCACGCCTCATAACCTTAACACTCAGGCCAAGCGTCATAGCGATTATAGGGCCTGCCGGATCCGGAAAGACCACCTTCCTAAACAGTCTGCTGAACTTGATTATAGAACTTTATAAGATTCACAGCTTCAGAATCACAGTAATAGAACAGGTAAGAGAGCTTGTACTACCAGAAACAGCGCGTATCGGAAGATCACACGCAGGTCCTAAAACCGACGTAACAACCCTCTTAAGGCAGTCGATGCGCTACGAGAGACCCGATATTCTCGTATTAGGGGAGCTTAGGGGAGAGGAGATCTGGAGCTGGGTTGAAGCCGGGAGACTGGGCATAGCCACTTTAACAACCTATCACTCTCCTAGCGTAGAAAAGGCTGTCTTCAGTATGGCTGGTTTGATGAGAAGGAATATGCCTCAGGCTACTATTAGAGATGTTTTAAACCTAGTTGATGTTTTTATTTTAACTAAAAAGTATAAGCTGATTACAGGTACTGCTAGACGCGTTGAAGCCGTGTATGTGAGCGACGGGGAAAAGCTTATCCCATTATATATTGAAGGCTTCCATTCATTCGAGGAGGTCTTCTGGAGCTTTATACCCCCCAGAATAATGACGGGAGACGCTAGGAGCAACTATGAAAACCTTAAATCAGCCTTAGGAGTTAAAGAGGAGGAGTTGCGCTTCGCAGAGCTTGAGCCGCTTAAAATATAGCTTTTTCTTCTTGAGAAATAATTATATCCTCGATTTTCGCGATAATTATTGTAGGTGGAAGTATGAACAGGAAGGGCGGTGTACCTCCAATCGTTGTCGTGCTCGTTGTTGTGGCTTTCTTGGTATCAGTAGCGTTAGTAGGGTGGTATGTGATCACCAGCACTAAGAGCGCTACGACTAGGACGATGTTGCATGTAGAAACTGGTAGCTATATTGTAGGCAACACACTT
Source organism: uncultured Thermofilaceae archaeon (assembly GCA_964501905.1). Lineage (GTDB taxonomy): Archaea > Thermoproteota > Thermoprotei > Thermofilales > B69-G16 > B69-G16. Next base: position 25,450 of record CAZCTW010000013.1, read on the forward strand.
TACATTACTATCAGGAACGACGGCACAGTAGATTTTAACGGTGAAATCAGCGTCGTACTGCCTACAGAGTCCGCGCCTATATCTCAGACTGTTAACATACCACGAGGAGAGAGCGTAAACCTCAGCTTTACGCTCTCAGGCTCCTATTCGGCAGGACAGACGATAGAAGGAATAGTTAGAACACCAGAGGGAGAGCAGAGGATTACGGTAGACGTTATAGGATAAAACCCATTTTTACCTTTTTCCATATCGTAATAATTATATTTTTTAATGTTACATATTTTTTAACGGTGAGTAATGTGACGAAAAGAGGAGGAGTACCTCCAATAGTGGTAGTCTTAGTAGTAGTCGCATTTCTCATATCAGCAGCTCTAGTTTCGTGGTACATAATATCTATACATTCGAAAGCGAGTAAACAACCACTTATCGTCTTAGAGCCGGGCGTTTACGCTGACGGACAAACAGTTTTCTTTACATTAAGAAATGATGGAACTGAAACAGCAGATCTCACCAGTGTATACGTGAGGGTTGCGGGTGCTGGAGAAGCACTAGCTTCATGCGAAATAACCAACCTGCAACCCGGACAATCCACAAGATGTAGCGCTACGCTTACATCCGCGCCAACTGATGGCAGCGAAGGTGTAATTCGCACGCCTTATGTTAACCTGAAGTTTATTGTAGATGTTCTTCAAAGTGGTTAGGTTAGAATGAAAAATTTAAAGACTTGGTTTGAAAGCGAGAAAGATGCAATACCTCTCAGCATAATATTCCTTACCAGCCCACTATCACCTCTAACCACAATCCACAGATTGAAGCGGCTTGGCCTCTACGAATACCTGCCGGAGCCCTCAAAGCTCTTCGACGAGATGCCAGCCGCTTTATCAGGTAAGATGAAGGAAACTCTGAAAACTGCACTTTTAAGTCATAGGAGCGGTAGCAGGGAGGTTATAAACCAGAAGCTCAGCGAGATCATAAGCAGGACTGAGACTGAGCTTGAACTTGCTGACTACAACCTTACACAGCTATACCAGTTCGTCTCTGTCTTCACGACACTCGTGCCTAGCATTATAGCAAGCGTACTATTCTTTATGAACTTAGAACAAGGTATAGCCACCATTATAGGAGCCGCCGTATTATCTGTTTTCGCGGGCTTTCTAGGTTTAACCGTTTTCCCGAGCGAGCTGAGGTTGCCTTCACCGCCTAAACGCTACTTCTTATTCCTTCTTGGCGCAATCCCCCTATACCTGTTCTTAAAATTCGAGATGAGGCTTTTGCTAAGTATCACGTTTGCGTCGATTGCTACGAGCCTACTTTCATGGATCTGGGTATGGAGAGAGCTTAAAATTCTAAAAGAAGCTAGGGAGCTTGTCAGGAAGGCTTGTACATCCGTCTACAACATCTTTAAAGCTTTAGAAATCGACGACCCCGACTACCTCCTTCACAAGCGGTGGTTTGGAATTGCAAAGGCGGCAACAACCAGCCTATACCTCCTAGCTCTGCATGGGGGTAAAAAACTTTCGGAAAGCCTAAATCTTTTAGAGTCCTACTGTTCACGCTACCATGATGCTCTTTTTAGGATCAGGAGCAAGACGAGGGTTATGATGTTCTACGCGATGCTGGAGGCTCTTGTTGTAAGCGCTATCTACGCGATGCTAGTCTATACTCTAATCTTCTTCACGAGCATTGAACTGCACGGTGTTGCGGGATACTTCTACATACCTTCTCAGGCTGAAATTGTAAAGCTGAGGGAAAGCCTAGACTTGGTTTTAAGCCTTAACGCCATAGGATTGAGCATAGCAACTTCAAGTTCGAGAGAGGGAAACCCGCTGTACTTTGTGCTCTACCTACCGCTTATAGCCGCCGCGATGTGGATTGGCTACACTGTAGCGTTTGGATACGCCCCCACACTTTTCAGGTGATGAGGTTGAGGCTGGACGCTCTGGCTACGGCGGCAGTATTCATCATGTGCATGGTTTTGATGATACACCAGTACCACGCCTCGCAGTTGTGGACTTTAGGGCATAAAACATACTGCTGGATGAAAGCCGAGGAAGTTCTTTCCAAGCTCCTAAAAGGAGAAAGTTTCAGCGAATACGTTGAAGTTAGGCTCTACAGCAGGAGCGGGGTTAAACAGTACACCGTAAACAGGCTAGACTACGAGCCAGCCGCAACAGCCTACACCTACAGAATCCTCGATAACTCAACCCTTGTATACTGCAAGGTTTACTGCCGAGGATAAGCTAAATACTATTAATTATCTGTGCTGGCTTGAAAGGAAGTAATATTATTATGATTTATATTTATTTTTACCACGATATTGGGGAATATTACTATAAAATATAACTATAAAACACCCATCTCCTTTAACTTCGATTCAAGTAGTTCATTTACTACATCGTCGAAGCTTTTATCCTCTTTTTCTGCTATCTCGTCTACGGCATCAACTATAATTCTCTTAAATAGTACGATTCTTTCAACTGTTTCAAGAGCTTTAAGTTCGCGGACTACTTTGTCTATATCAATAACAATCTTTTTATCAGCCATCTCTGAGATTTCTCTTGCCACAATCTCAATCTCTTTTGTGCTTAAATCAGCTACACTCCTTATGAATTTCTCCTTAAACTTATCTTTTTCATCTGATGAGATTATGCCTTTACGCTCTAACTTCCTAGTTAAAATCTCGGCTGTAACTCTAGCTTTTTTAGTAACTTTTCTCCTCCTCTTTCTCTTTGATGGTCTTCCAGGTCTAGCGGGTTCAAAACCTTTAGATACGAAAGAATAAAGACTTAAAGCATCACTTATGATTTGAGCATCAACGCTGATGGTTTCGGCTATCTCGTCGAGGGTTAAACCGAAGTCAACTTGTAGTCTGAGAGCTGCCTGGCCTATCTCTTCTTTCGAAAGAGTCCCCCTCTGCAGATTTTCTGTTAAACTCAATATTACAGCTTGCTTCGGAGTAAGTTTTTTAACTATACAGGGTATGCCTTCTCCGAATAGAAGCTGAAACTCTGATGGATGCTTCTTCTTTAAAATTTTTATAGCTTCATACCTACGCCTTCCAATAACTATACCGTATTTATCGTCTTCAGGCATAACAGTTAAAGGCTCTAATAGACCCAACTTTCTTATAGAATTCATTAAAGCCTCTATTTCCTCCTCTTTTATAACTGTTCTTACGTTGTACTCGCTGACCTTAAGTTTCTCAAATGGTATTAGCTTAATGGATTCCATAAGCTCTAAAAAACTAATACATTTTTTAATTTATCTGATAATGAAATTATATTTCATAAGACAAAACTTATTTCGGGGTAATTTTTACCTGAAATGTGTTTGAAATAACCAGGAAAGGTAAAACAATCACCTTGAAAAAGGGTCATATAGCTGTTATTCTTGGTATATATAGATCACCACTAGGCTACTTAAACTTCAACGATGTTAAGAGGCTTATAGGCGGCAACTACTACTATATTGAGGGTATACTTTTAGATCTTAAAGATATAGATTTCATCATTGAGAAAAAGTACAAGAATATGCGTGTATTTTTATTAACCGATGATGGCGCTAATTTTGCGAGAGATTTAGACCTATTGATTAAGAAATACAAGGGTAAAATTTCTTAAAATTTGGTCAGATTATTTACAGTTCTCTCTCTAACGATGCCATTATATATTCGTAAATTCCCGTATATCTTGATGAAAACCAAAAAGAAGTCAGACTGCCTATCTATAGAAGTTATAGTTAAGATTAGTGATAAGGTTGATGCTTATATAGATAAAAATTATAATAAAATGATTAAAAGAGGAAGAATCAAAGACAAGACAAATTCTGACGTAGCTTAAAAATCAATACTCTGGGATTCCATCTGATTTTTCGTTATTATCTTCATATAAGACTGCCAGATGTTTCGCATTCTCTTATGCCTCTGAATTCTCTGACACTGTTGGATTAGTTAGCTAAAAGTATTTTGCACAAATATGGATTGTCACTATGCTTTTGAGATGTAGTTTGCGGTTGTTTCGAATCCCTGATCCGTCACTATTTTTATCTTGTAGGTGCTGGAAGGCAGTTGGAGATATATTACGGCTAATGCTCCAGGCTCAAGCTCCACTCTAAGTTTTTTAGAGTATACTATCGTGTCCGAAGAATCTAAAACGTGCATCGTGATTAAACGTATAGTTGTGTAGCCGACATTTCTAACGTACACGGCTTCGCCATCTACTCTTTCGATTTTTATAGAACTTGGTCCCGCGATAACATGATGCAAAACTATTAAATAAGTTAAGACCGCTGAGGCAATTGATAGTATGATTAACATGAGTATTGCAAGCATAGGCTTTACGTCGTTCAATTTCTCAACCTCAAAAATAATTATTATTTATGGCTATATAATATATGATGTTCTACTCAAGGTTCAAGATCAGGGTTAACGGCAAGCTACGCCGAGCGTTTCTTAAGCCTTTATTGAAGATTAATAGTGTGAAGTGCTTGGCAACGGGATTTAGAGATGGTGTTGTTGTTTTGAGGACTTGGAACCGCAACAAGTGGAAGGACGCAGCTGTTGACCACCTTAGAATATACCTTTGGCTTCTGGAGAATAAGGTTGAGATTCTTGAAGAAGCGTTGCTGGAGGAGAAATAATAATTATATTTATGGGTAGCAGATTTTCTAATATGAGATACAATAGCCGTTTTAAAGTAAAGAATTTCAAGCCAAGAGATAGAATAATTTGCTATCTTGATTTTGGAAACTCGCCACCAGCCCCGGCTAAGGGAGGCTCAACTCGATTAAGATTTTGTTTTTACTAGGGTGGTTAAGGGTGAACTTGTGGAAATATAGTGCTTTAAAATTTATGGAATATGGGATACTGATTTTGGTTATAATTCTGATATTCTTATTTTATATAGCTTCTATAGGTGGCTCAATTGAAGTACTGGGTAAGCTTAAAGCCGGAATACCCTAAAGAAAAAGCTATCTACTGTGTTAGAGAAGGCAGAAACCCTCTTCCAAGCATTTATAACCGTTTTGAACTTCCAGTACTGCTTAAAGCCCTAGTTTTGGACGGGTGGCTCAGCTACAGGGAAGCTGATAGGATTTTGAAGCTGGTCGAAGTCGAGGAATTTAAACTAGACTACCTAGCTTCTTTATGGGGGGAGCCTTTTGAAACCCTAGCCTGCTACTTCTACGGCAAAACCGCCAAACTGGATAAGCTACCCGAGGAAGTTCTCGATTTCTGGATCGTACCAGAGTTCCAGTTAACATCCTTTACTGCTGTACTATTGAAGCGTGTAAATTCTCCTATAGTGCTGGGCGACGTGGATCTCCTAAACGATGAACAGCTACGTTTTCTCCTGCGATTCCTAAAATATGAAGACTGGATATGCAGTAGGAGCGTGGATTTTAGACTGCTGAACCAAGCCGACTTCGCCGTGCTAGACAGTAGCGCTAACTTGGAGGTTTTCCTGCGGCACCACGCTGGGCTTAAGAGGGCGTTGGAGACCTCGAAAAAGGATTATCTCCCCGTGAAAATTAGAGAAGGACTGTTTATCACAGACCGGGAATACACGGTTGAAGCCGTGAAGTTCGGTTCTGGTCCTATACCGAAAAAAACCATGTTTGACAGGTTTAAGATTGTCTTCGGAGAGCACGGTGAGATTGTCTTTTCTCTGCTGGATGAAATGGTGGAGGCTATGCCTGTCCCTTGGGGGAATTTCTGGAAGCTTGTTCTTGGGCTTGACGTTTTCATCAAGAATAGGGAGGCTGCGGAGAAGATAATAGCTAAGATGCTGGAAATCGGGATTGTAGAAATTCAAGCAGGTAGCGTGATTATAACATCTAAGGGGCTTGACTGGCTTGCCGAGAAAGAGAAAATGGAAAGTGCTAAGCGAGAAGGAGGAGAAGGCTAGAAAATACTGGAACGCCACATCCTTTATATTAATGCGACTAGACCAAGAATTCTTCGAGGATATAGCTTATGAGGTGGATCTTAAGTATGGAATTCCTTTCGATGAAGCACTCATATTAGTTCAGGTTCTCAAAGAGCTTAAGGAATTGTTTCCTAAGAAGAGCGAGAGCTGGTTTAAGAGGAGCGCGGTTAGGGCTTTGTTCGTGGTTAGAAAGAATGATAACTGGTGGCTAGTCCCCGGCTTTTTATCACTTGGCGACGAGTATTCGATATACTCAGTACTCTACGATAAAAAGGAGAAGAAATATACTTGCGATTGCTTCTACCACTTCTACGGCGAGGTTAGGAAAGCTAAAATATGCACCCACATCGGGGCTGTAATGGTCTATCGTCGTCTACAGAGAAAACTTAGCGAATTTATGTTTTAGCTTTCTGCATATTGTGGAGAGTCGCAGCTAAAACCGTTAGGGAGGAAGCTAGTAATCCCGTAGTAAAAACGTAGCTTCCTAAGCCCGTGTATGCCTCTAGAACCGCGGAGAAAACGGCTATTATAGAAGTTGCGAATGAATAAACAACGGCTATTCTCGCAAATTCTCCCTTTCTGAAGATCTCTAATAGGCTTGCTTTAGACTCTTCAACTATATATCGCCCATCTTGCTCCTTAACTATTACAACGAGACCGTTTGAGAAAAAATACGTTCTCCTATCACCGTCAAACTTAAAGTCTACCGGTCTCCCATACTTCATACATATTTCCTTAAAATACTCGATTCTCTCTGACTCGTACAGTAGCTTCATCAAAATTATTATACATCAAAAGGATATAATTTTAACTTTTGACAGATTATCGTAATTTTTAAAAGTAAATTATTTCTAGAATTTTTGATATTTAGAGAAGTTATATAACACATATAAAATAGCTACAATCTCTCTATGTAGTCTAGGTTATGTCTTCGTTCTAGCTCCGCCCAGTATTTTAGCTCTCCGACATCAAAGTTTGTAACCGCGTTTTCTAGAACCTCCATCTTTTCCTTGAATTCGTCTAAGTAGGCCTTAACTTTGGATGAAGTGAAAGGTGAGATGGTAACGTCCCAAGGTGTGGGCTGTTCTTTTAACTCTTTAAATATTCGTTTCGCCTCTTTGTTAAATCCTTCAACTTCATAATCTAGCTTTTTGGCTAGCTCAGCCATCTGGTAGCCTGCGATATGTATAGTATCTTCCAAGCAAAGGAATAGTTCTTCTAGTGATTTTAAAGCTAGTTCATGATCTCCGGTCTCTACGGCGTTCCATAGTTTTAGGAAAGCCTGTGATAAGCCGTATGTATCGACTTTCACTTTGTATTTTTCAGCTTGCTCTTCTAAAACCTCAATTTTCCTTAGCGTAACGCGCTTAAGCTCTCCAGTATCCAGCTTTCTGCGAGAAGAATATTTTAGGAATGTAGCGTATAGATAAATGATTCTTTCGAAAAGCATTTTCCTATCGCTTTCGTCGAGCTTATCGATAAATTCCTCAAATTCAGGCTCATACCCAGGGAATAAGTAATTCAATTCTCTTAGAAGCTCTTTTCTACTGTAGCTTATCTTGCCCTGCGGGACGAACAGCAGTATCGGTCTTAAATTTTCCAGTTTTCTATCATTTCCATTAACTAAAGGATCTGCTATTTCAGGAAAATAGCTTTTCAATCTGAGTACTTGCAAAAATGCCTGTTTAGAAACTCTCTCTAATAACAGTAACATCTGGGCATCCGGAATACGCACTGGCTTCAAACCAGTAAGTTTCCGGTATTCCTCTTTAGCAGTTGATTTTAAAGAGAAATCTTCAGCAGAAGTTGCTCTAACAGTTCTCTGCATTTCTTTAGCCTCTTTTTTAGGTTGAATTCTCTTATCAACTTCCTGTTTGAGCTTTTTTGTTGTCCAACCCTTCTCTGCGCACTTTTTGGCGAGTTCTACTTGAAGCTTTGGATCTTTCACTTTCAACAAAATTCTTGCATGATGTTCTGTGAAATTATTTCTCTTTATATTATTAAGAGAAATTTCATTTTCCTCCCGGGAGGAATCTATTTTTACTCTTTTTGACTTAAAGGAATCAGATAGAATTCTTTGAACTTCGTCCTCTAACTTTAGCAAATCTAGTTTATTATAAATTTCTTTTTTATGAACACCTAGCTTTTCGGCTAACTGCGCAACATTTAGATTATATTTTTCTAGCATGTACTTATAGTATTTAGCTTTTGCTATAGGATCAAGTTGTTCTCTAAACTCATTTTCAATATACGCTATTTTGTCAGACTCGAAATCCGATAAATCCTTGACTATAGCAGGTATTTTCCTCTTTCCTAGCTCTTTAAAACTGAGAAATCGCCTACATCCAACAACGAGTTCATAATTATCGTTAGATGTAGGCCTGACTATAACAGGTTGTATTAAACCATCTTTTTTAATACTTTCAAGAATAAGCTTATCAGGTTCTCTCCCTAGAACTTGATGCACCTCCGAGATAACAATTTTATCTATATCTAACCAAACAATATTTTCTAATTCGAAATTATACTCTTTATTATTTCTAAGCATCATAAAAATTTGCCTTTTCATATATATATATTGTTAGCGTTACATGATTTGAAACATTTTCTATATTTTTGATAGAATACAATCATTTTGATTATTTAATGTAAATTATATTTTATTAATCTGATATGGTAAAATCATTTTTATTGAAGATAATAAAGATGATTAATAACTTTTATTGTGTAACATAAATTTTATTATCTGTAATATGTATTATTTATTACAGATTAAAATTTAATTAGGGGATTATATGGCTGGAAATGAGTTAGTGGAAGAGGAGCTTGTCAGGAGATTTACAATTATATACAGGCTGGGAACGTATGGGGGGCGATGCCACGCCTCTAAGCTTAGGACTAACATACCCCACTTGCTTAAAACTCTCAATAACCTCAAACAAATAGGGATTTTAGATGTTATGAAGGTAGGTAGGAATTATATTGTTGTTATGACTGGTAAGGGCTGGGAAGTCTATAATTTTATAGTTGCTGCTATAAAAGTTGCTAAGGGAGAAAGAATAGAAAAAGAAGTTAAAAAGCGAGAACGAGAAATTATTACCAAAGCTGTGGAAGTTGCGGAGGCTGAGCTTGCCGTGCCTGAGTTTGTTACTGGCAACCCTTGGATAAGCGTTCTAGTAAGGAGGGGTAGGGAGTGGTGAGGAGGTTGATATTGTTGTCTGAACAAGATGAAATAATTTTAAAAAATAGTGGCATTAGCAGACTGCACGCAACTTGGCTATCTCCTACAGAGTTGGCACAGATAACTGGTTTGAGCGTAGAGGAAGCTGAGGCTTTAAAGGAGAGAGTTAGAGTTTTCATCTCTTTAACTCCATTAAGATGTAGCTGGGGTATCGAAGTACTTGATACTATATTACCGTTAATTTATGGTGCACATTTGTTAATGGGGGATGTTGAGCGATTCGTTAAGAAAATCGAGCCGGAGGTTTTATGGGTTCCAGAGCTATTAGACGAACAATATGTAAACTATCTTGTTTACGATCTTCCAAAGGAAATAGAGGAGAACATAGAGAATAGGAGGCCAGTAGCTACTTATGTGGAGGCTTTTACTAGAGATATTGAAGAGGGCGTCAGATACGCATTGTGGACTTTGCATAGAATAGGTGTCGTATATAGGATCCCAGTTTTAGCTCTCGGCAGTCCTTTAGGTTTGAAGTTTAAAGAATATCTTACTGGAGCAGTCGAGTTCGTGAAAACCGTTGCCGGGACGGAGGTTAGAGTTTTTCTACCTTCTCCGAACTTCGCTCTTTTAAAATAAGTTTCATTATTTAACTACAAATTTTATGCATATATATAATAGCAAGGAATTATAATTATTATTTGATGAAAGATGAGGAGTACGAGCTTGAGGATATTCCCGGTGTCGGCAGGATTACGGCTCAGAAGTTGAGGAAGGCTGGGATAACAAGCGTTAAGCAGATTACCATGCTAATTCCGGAAGAAATCGAGTCGAGAACCGGGATTAACATCGTTAGATGTTGCAATATTGTGAGGGAGGCTAGGCTTCTTCTAGGCATTAAGCCGGGTAGGGCTACCGGGAGGGAAGTCAAAGAAGAGCTTATGAAAAGAGAGACCTTCACTTTTGGGGTTAAGGCGCTTGACGAGCTTACTAGGGGAGGCATTATGATGCAAGAACTCATAGAGTTCGCCGGAGAGTTCGGAACTGGGAAGACTCAGCTATGCCATCAGCTAAGCGTTACCGTACAATTGCCGCCAGCGAAGGGGGGCGTAGCTGGTAGTGTAGCTTATATCGATACTGAGGGAACTTTTAGCCCTGAAAGAATCGAGAAGATTGGTGAGAGATTCGGAGTTGAAGACGCACTAGATAATGTTATCAGGTATAGGGTTACTTCAGTTCAGGATCTAGAGGACACCGTATTCTTCCTTCACGATGATATAACAAAGTATAATATCAGGCTTGTAATCGTAGACAGCATAATATACCTATACAGGGCTCAGTTCACGGGCTTAGAGAAGCTTGCCAGGAGACAGCAGAGACTAAACTACATCCTAGACCTTTTGCGGAGATACGCTGTTCACTACAACTTAGCAGTAGTATACACAAACCAAGTACTAGATAAAGTAGATCTGAAACACACCATCATTAAGGTGCCGACGGGCGGGAATATTATAGCCCACGCAGCCACGCACAGGTTCTTCCTCATGTATGGTCCTAAAGATACTAGGATTATGAAGGTGTTGGACAGCTATATGTTGCCCAAGGACGCCGCCGCGCCTTATAGAATTACGGATAGGGGTATAGAGGACGTTGAATAGGTTTATGCTGGTATATAATAGGATTCAGGAGGCTTTAGACAGGTTTGAGGAGGCTAAGACTAGCAAGCGTAAAGTTAGTGTCAGCGAAATTGCCAGGAAATATGGATTCGCGCACGGTAGCCTTGTGGATGATCCTAAAAAGGTTCATAGCAGGTTTAAGCTCTACATCTATGATGTTTTTAAATATGAGAGATATGCTTGTAGTTTTCCACTTGCTTGGAAGTATAGAGAAGTTTGGATCTACGGAGTACCTGATTTGGTGGTTTTCGAGAATGGAGTTCCGATTGAGATTTGGGAGGTTAAAACTTATTCTAAGCATAGAAAGGGGGAAGTAGTTCAGCTTCAGCTTTACGGCTGGCTTACAAAACAAAACTTTGACGTTATCCCTAGGTTAATATTAGCACTAGGTTTTAGGAACTGGCGAAACTATCAGACTTTAGATTATGATTATAACGAAAAATTCGTATTAGATATATTAAAAGATATTTGAATTTGACCGCTACTGGCGGTCTTTTTGGAGCATAACAATGTTATAATTATTTTAAATTACGAGCATGTTATGCAGTAATTAGTTTTATTTTGAAAAAATTTATTTAACTTGATAATATTAATACTATTATGATTGAGATTAAGACAATAGGAGTTTTACTTATCGGGCTTTTTCTAGGTGTGCTTCTAGGTTTTGTCTTTGGAAGTGTAAATGTTTCAAATTATGAAAAACGGATAGAAGCTTTACAAAATCAGTTGAATGAACTAAATAGTAAACTCTCAGATCGTGAATTTAAAATAAGCAATTTGATGACACAGCTAAAAAGCAAAGAAGATGAAATAAGCGTTTACAAAGATAAGATTAAAGAATCTATCGCTGGACCGGGAACAACTTGGGTTGCTAATATACCTGATGAGGAGGCTAAAATATTATGTCTATGGTTTAATAGTAGTTTTCACTTAGCTCAAATATTTCACGAGAGAATAGAGGATATTTGGCTTGACATTCACAAATACATTCTAGAGGACATGCTAGTGTTGAATCCAAAAGCGCTTTCGCTGGAGGAACAAAACAAACTCTTAAAAATATTTGATGAAATGAGCAGAATTCCTTTCCCTAGCTTAGAGAGACAATACGAGGACGAATTCGAAACCAAGAAGAAGATAGACCTAGCAATTCTTCGGCTGTGAGAAGAAAGAAGCTGAAAACTTCCTTGCTCAACTATACAAAGCTATTAAGGCGCAATTTCGTACCCTTAGAAAACTATCACAATAATATCTAAGAAGGAATTAATTCCGCCACATAATATTCTTCTTTAAATGCGTGTTCCCATATTCCGGCTACTAGCTTGTATTTTCTTTAAACCTTCCTCGTCCCATACAACTCGCATATTATCAATTTTAAAGTGAAAAAAGCTATTTGACAAGTTCTCCCCGTTTCTCTGCTTTATAATATTCTAAGAGGGCTATTTGAGGATGCTCGGCATGTACTATTTTTACTCCATACGTCCCACTACTACCCCTTCCTTGAAAGTCTACCATATACTCTATGACAGCGGTCAATTCTTCAGGGTTAAAATACGCTCCATAAAACCTTACATCTCTTATCTCTCCCAGCTCCTCCTCCACAGATTTTCTGATAAACTCAAAAGGCTTCATTTTACTTTCTTCCCAAGCCTCTAATAACTCGCTAAAGCTTATTCGTAATGTTTTAAAAATATCACTAATGCAAAGATATATTGGCATGATTTTATCTCCTCTTGTTTAATTTAAAACTCATTCTTAAATTTACATGCACAGCATCCCAGAGGAGATAATTCCAGCAGTAAAGGAAGCTCTTGAAGAATGTAGATAAAGAGATAAAAGTTAAAGATCCTCTGAGATTTATCTAGAGATACCTCAATCGTAAATTTCAATGATAGAAACATTAGTTTTATAGGTGATTTTTAGATATATGCGTCTATTTAGGGATGCTAGTAAGCTTTTTACAAGTTATATTCCGCCAAAGCTTCCCCATAGGGATAAACAGTTAAGACAGCTGCAGTCTTTTTTCAATTATAGGCTTAAATTTCCTCAAATAGTACAGCTTGAGGGTCCTGCTGGTACTGGTAAGACGAGTAGTTCGCTTTTGCTTGCTAATATGCTTAAAGCTAGTACTAAGGCTTTATATGTTAATCTTAAGGTGTATAGGAAGAAGTTTTTGATGTATAAGACTTTACTCGAACAGGTCGAGCCTGATGCTGGGCTTAAAGTTAGGTCGTATAGTCCTGAGGAGCTTTTAGTTTATCTTTTAAAAACTATTTCTAAAGATCATGAACATGATTATTTGTTTATTGTGGATGAGATTGATAATTTCATTAAAGGTGGGGATACTAGTGTTGTTTATGAGCTTACTAGGTTGAATGAAGTTTTTCCTGGTGAACGGCTAAACATTAGGGGTGTGATTTTTATAAGTAGGGATCCTGAGTGGCGTGATTTGTTGGATTCTGCTGAGAAGAGTTCTCTTGGCGCTCTAATTATAAAATATGACAGGTACACTAAGGAGCAACTTGCGGATATTCTTGAGTATAGGGCTTCGCTAGCCCTCAAACCGAGAACATATACGGATGAGATTATAGATTATATTGCCGATGTTGTCGCTTCAGAAGCCAACAGCGATGTCAGATTTGCTCTAGACGTGCTCTATTACTCCGCTCTAACTGCTGAACGGGAAGGAGCGGAAAAAATTGAGATTGAACATGTTAGAAAAGTGGTAGGCTATCTCGTCCCTGGTTTAACCAGCGAGGATTTGAGTTTGCTCGAAAAGGTTGAAATGGTAGGTCTTTTATCAATAGCCTATGCTTTGAAGCTGAAAGAAGAGCCTTACGTTGGATTCCTAGATATTTCGAAAGCATACGAGGAAACTTGCAGAAGGTACGGGTTAAGGCCGAATATTAGAACATTAGAAAATACTATTCAGAAACTCCATGATCTAGGCTTTATAACGTTTAAAGGCATAAAACGAATAGGTATAAACGTCCCGCTTGATAAGCTAATTAACTTTTTAGAAACTAGAATTAAAAGCGAGGTCTAATCCATATATCCGACTTTTTTAAAGAAGGAGACTAATGCCTTAACAAACCAATGTTCTTTATTGATTCTATAGAATCCCAGCTCATTTCTATGTACAATTCCAAGCCTTGCAAGCCTCTCCATATATTCTCTTCTAACTTTTATACCTGCATTTTTAGATAGTGCATATAGTGTTAGCCATGTATCGCTCTCTATCATAAATTTTAAAATTCTAAATTGTTTTGCCGAATTTGGAAATACCTGCTCCAGTACGTTCTCGTAGAAAGACATATGCTAAATACGCCGCTAGTAGTAAAGAATTTTATGGCATAAAATTTGCGATTTTCAAGACCCCCCTCCCCCCACCTGGTATTCACCCTATATATTCTACATCCTCACTATCTCATTCGAGATGAGATTATGTCGGTAAAGCTTGATAATATTGTTGAGCTTCAGGGTGTGGGGAGGAGAACCCTTGAAAAATTAAAATTGGCTGGGTTCACGCCTGAGCTTATAGCAGTTACTTCTGCTAGGGTTATAGCGAAGGAAGCCGATATAACAGAGGAACAAGCGTATAGAATAGCCGAGTATATTAGGAGCGAACTGCTGCGGGGAGATGCCTTCATCACCGCGAAGGATTACTGGGAGTACAGGAAGAAGATAAAGC
>CAZCTW010000014.1:0-37791 GCA_964501905.1 uncultured Thermofilaceae archaeon
TGAATCTTTAATTTTTATCTTTTTGATGTTTAAGCTGGTGTTATGGAGGTATATTTAAATAGTATTGCATTTTGTAATACTTGATGTATATGTCTGAGATTATTACGGTTAGGGTTCCTAGGAGGTTAAAAGAGAGGATGCGGAGGATTAAGGTGAATTGGAGTGAGGAGATTCGTTCGTTTTTGGAGAGGAGGGTTAGGGAGTTAGAGTTGATTGAAGTTTTGGATGGGGTTGCTAGGAGTGCTGAGAAGAGGAGGGTTAGAGTTGATAGTACTTTTTTGATTCGGGAGGATCGTGATCGTAGATGACTTTGGTGGTTGATGCTAGTGTGTTGGTTAAACTGGTTTTGGAGGAGAGTGGTTCTAAGGAGGCTAGAGAGGTTTTTAGTAATGCCTTGAAGTTGGGTGAGGGGATTTTTGTTCCTGATATAGCGTTGTCTGAAGCTTTTAACGCGTTGTGGAAGCATTGTTTTTTGGTTAAGGATATTGGGTTTGAGGAGTGTTTGGGGGCTGCACGTGATCTTTTAAAGATTTGGAGGCTTTTAGAGGTTTATTCTACTGATAGGTTTGCTGTGGAAGCATTAGAGGTTGCCGTGAGAAAGGGGTTGACTTTTTATGATTCTCTCTATCTCGTGTTGGCTTTGGAGTTGAAGGGGTCTCTTGTATCTTTCGACTATGAGCTGAGGGAGAAGGCTAAGGATTTGGGGCTTGAAGTTCTTCCTTGAATTAAGACATAGAAGTTGAGTGCTCGTTTCTTGGGGAAGATATAAATATTGTATACGAATTGTAAACATGGAATGAGTGCGGTAATTAGTGTGAGAGTTCCGAAGTGGGTGAAGGAGAAATTGGAGGAGTATGGGGTGGATATTCCGAGTGTTGTTAGGAGGAGTTTGTTGGAGGAGGTTAGGAGGATTGAGGAGGAGAGGTTGAAGGAGGATTTAGAATTTTTAAGGGTGAGGTTGAGGGATAGGATTGGTCCTCGCGAGCTTGCTAGAATGATTGATGGGGAGCGTGGGGAGAGGTAGCGTAGATGTATGTTTTGGATGCTAGTGTTTATGCTCCGTTGATTCTTCAATATGGAGCTAGACTGATTGGGATGTTAAGGAAGGTGGAGGTAGCCACGCTTGACCTGGCGGTCTATGAAACTTGTAATGTTTTCTGGAAGCAGCACGTGAAAGTTCGTAGGATAAGTAGGGATGAGGCGATGGTTGCGTGTAGGGTTTCGAAAGCGTTAACGCGCTATGTCACGGTGTATAAAGTTATTGATCTGGATGTTGAAGAAACGATAAAAATAGCTATCGATAATAACATCACATTTTACGATGCATCGTATATAACGCTCGCCAGAGAACTTGGCGCTCCTATTGCTACTGAAGACAAGGATGTAAAAAATGTAGCTCCAGACTATAATATTAAAGTCTTAGACTTTCATCAGTTGATGAGCATATTAGAAAAAGCGTAGAATAGTTGGAGACTTAACTTTTTTTGGTTTAATCGAAGATTGTTTTAAATATTTTGGGAATTCTTGGTTTGATAATTTAAATGATATTGAGTTTTGGCTGTGGTCCTAGAAATGGAGGGTTATTGGGATTTTGTTGTTTCTAGGTGGAGGACTATTTTCTTAGCTTTTTCCAAGTGTTCGAGTAGATCGTTCCATCTTTCTTCGAAGGTTCGGGAGTCTAGGTTTGCTTCGTAGAAGTGTTCGTGCATTCTTCTTCCTTTGTCGACTAGATCGCGGAAAAGCCTTCTATACCGCTTTTCGACGTTGTAGGTTATGAATCTGTCGATTTTCCCCGTGCTCCAATATACTACTGGAACTCCTTTCAGCGCGGCGTAGAGTTTTATGAGAGCTGTCACGGCGCCCCATATCTTCTCAGCCGCCTGTTGAGTGTCGCCTACCTTTTTAAGCTTTAAAGCTTCTCTAAAATATTTCTCGAAGAGCTCTCTATACCTATCAACCCTCTCTGAGGGGTCGCGGTCGATATGTTTCAAATCCTCTACTACGTCTTCTCTGTCCCAGCCACCAGCTTTGGCTAGTTCTTCAATCCACTTTTCCTCTAGGGGGTTGAGCTTTACGCCCATCTTGAGTTTTAAGGCTATTTCGAAGATTTCTATCCACTCCCCTTTAACCGCTCGTTCAATTAGGCGATTAATAATTTCATCCATGGATTCTCTCTTGTATCGCTTTAAGGCTTCAAGCTTTTTCTTAGTTTCAATTCTAATTCTGATGGTTGTAGACATTAATCTACATCGGTATATATTTTTAGTCTTGCTGGTTTGATAGTTTATTTCAATACTTAAGGGAGAGGTTGAGGGATAGGGTTGATCCTCAAGTATATTAAAAGACGAGTGTCTAGGAATGTTTCACGCTAAGCTTCTTTAAACTCTAGTTCTAGATATGTTCTTTTTAGATCGCCTATTCGGGCTTTTACTCCGAGTTTTTTAACGTGTTTTCTGTGTTTTCTAATACTTTAGGCCCAACTTCGAGTCTAAGTTCTACCATAGTAGAACTATAAAAGCTTGACTTTAATTCGAAATTTTCCCACCTGGTGAAGTGTTTAAGTTTGGATTTTTCTTAGATTGATTACCTTCACATTGAGTTTTTCTGCGTTGTCTATGATGTATTTGTCGCTGGTTACTAGTGGTAGGTTGTAGTGTTTGGCTGTTGCGACGTGGAAGGCGTCGAAGTAGTGTAGTTTTCTGCGTCCTCCATATCGGTTGTATAGTTTTAGAGCTTCTATGGCTATTTCGATGGTTGTTGGGAGGGTTTGATGGGGTATAGAGGCCCATTTTTCCAGTACGTCTAGTATAGTGCTGTTTTTAACTCCTTTAGATCGGAAGGCAGTTATTGCGTCATCGTAAGCTTCAGAGGATACGGCTAGCGTTACTTTGCCTTGGACGGCGAGCCTTATTAGGATTTCTGCTTTATCTGCTAGTTTATCGCCGAAGAGATAGTGCAGGAATACACACGTGTCTAAGAGGAGCTTTTCATTCTTCACAGCGTTTGAGTACATACTCCTCTCCGGCTTCTTCAAGTTCTTCGACAGAGAAGGGTAGTTTTACCGAGCCTTTAAGCTTTAATGGATCGTAGACTGGGTGTAGCTCTATTACTCCATCTTCTCGCATGACTAGTTTAACTCTCTTAGTGCCGAGCCTATCTCTAAATCTTTTAGGTACGAGTAGCCTCCCCTTTTTATCGAATTCCAGATAGACTCCCACTTTCCCACTGTGTGAAAACTGTAGGACTTAGATAAATACCTTTCTCTACTTATGAAATTCTGGAAGTTTTTAGGTGGAATCCAGACTAATATGGATCTTATTGCTATGTTTATGAGGGTTGTCTGGTTTATTGGGTGTTTATGAGTTGGGCTGTTTTTGGATGGTTTGTTGGATGAGTTTTTGTGGGTGGTGTCTAGTTTGAGGTTTGGCGTGGTTTTTGCTGCTTCGTGGAGGCGTTCTCTGGCTAGGCTTGGGTTGTCTTGTAGTAGGCTTGTTAGGGCTGATGCTGTGTGTTTGATTGGTGTTTGGCTTGTTGTTCTTAGGTGCCAGTCTAGTTTTGATAGTTGGTGCGCTGCTTCTGCTTCTTTTCCTAGCCTGATTAGGCATCTGATTTTTCCTAGTCTGGATAGGTTGGGCGAGTATTGGGTCTTTTTCCAGACTGCCTGTTAGTGAGAGTGCGAAGAGCGAGCTGGCGATGATGTTTGCGAGTATTCCCTGCCGTATGTCTTCGTAGAATATTTCGAGGGATCCGCTCCCGACTAAGAGCATGCCTCGTATATTTCATTTCTATCATAATAAGTTTTAGGGAATAGACGTGGTAAGCATTGTAGTTGATTTTGAGGAATACGCGGGCGTCTATTATTTTCTTTGTGTTTGTTTGTCCTGCTGTCGATTGGTGGAGTTTAAGGTTTGTTATCTTGGTTTCTCATGGTTTTATCTGTTTTCAAATAGTTACAATTGTTGTATATTTTAAGAATTAAGTGAGTGAATATGGGTGTATATCTTCTTTTAGATTAGTATATGAGCTGGGAATTTTCTCCAAATGATGATTATTAAATAGAAAATTATATTAGTAAATTGTATTAGTATATCTTGGAGGGGAAATTTGGGAAGACGCAAATATATCTACTTTTTACTTTTGTTATTTTTAGTGTTAGCGATCAAGGTTTTCGCTCTCCCTGCCGTTCTCGAAGATCCTGTAGATGACTTATATAATATCTGGACTGGCGAGAAGTCTGGGCTTTACTTAGGCTTTGTCGACGTTGTACGGGTGGAATATGGCGTTTCTGAAGCCGTTGTCTCGTTTGGTATAACTCTGGGAGAGGATTTGCCGGTCGAGGGTAAAGTGTTCTTCTACTTGATTATTGATACGAATGGGTTATCGGAGGATAATTGTCTAGATCCTCCGTTTGACGGCGGCGACGTTATGTACGGCATAGTTTATGAAGCTGGAGAATTGAATGTGGAAAGGTCGACGTATGAGGCGTGGGGGTGGTCGGAGGCTGTAACTGAGGCGTACGCGTCGATGGCTGCGCCTAACGGGGTTGTCGTCTATATTCCAGTTTTAGAGCTGGGGGAGGAGCTTGGGGTTCAGAAATGGAAGCTCGTGACTGAGTATAGCGGGGAGGAAGCCGCGGGTATAGGGGATTTTGTCCCCGACGAGGGGACTGTAGAGTTGTGGCCGACTGTTAAAGAGGCTTTGTTAACAGTTATAGTCTCGCCTTACGTGGAGAGCGTGGTTGTAGACGGGGTCAGCTATACTCCTGTGAACGGCACCGTGAGCGTCTACGTTACGGTTGGGGAGCATAAGGTGTTTGTGCCGAGCGAGGTGGAGGTTAGGCCGGGGGTGAGAGTGGTTTTTGAAAAATGGTTTGACGGCGTAGAGACCGCGGAGCGGGTCGTGTACGTTGCCGAGGGCGGGGCTACCCTTGAGGCTCTCTACGCCACTTATTATAAGGTTTCTATTTCATCGCCTATAGGCAAGGTTTGTTGTCCTGGATGGTATAGGGAAGGCTCTACGGTCAATATATCTCTGGCTCCAACAGTAGTCGTAGAGGATAACGGGACTCGTTTTATCTTTGAGCGTTGGAGCGGGTACTGGGGCGAAAATTCGTTCGTTGAAGATAAGCCCGGCCAGGTGATATTGCATCTCCGCGATTCTATCAATATCTCTGCTTTTTGGAGGACGGAGTACTATTTGAAAGTAGTCTCTAAGTACGGCGCTCCTTCGGGCGAGGGTTGGTATGTGGCTGGATCTCAGGCGCGGGTGAGTGTGGATAGGGAACTGGTGTTTGATAATGAGACGAAGGCGATTTTTAAGCGTTGGACTGGCGATATTGAGAGTACACAACCTTCATTAATGCTTACTATGGATGGGCCGAAACTCCTTAAAGCTGAGTGGCTTACCCTATATCAAGTTACGGTAACTTTCGTCGACGGCGACGGCAACCCGGTAAATCCCGACAGCGTCGAGGTGACCGGGCCTGGAGGTCCGTATAGCTGTGAGCCTGTAGAGTCTTCGTGTGTTTTCTGGTTCGGCGAGGGCGGCTATGAGATCTCTAAAGTCGATTATATGGGCGTTGACGTGGCGGAGGACACGGAGATAGAGGTTTCAAAGCCGTTGGTTATCGAAGTTTCGCTCCCCATATACGACGTCGTAATCGAGGTGGAAAACTTTTTTGGACAGCCGATGGAGGGCGTTGAGGTGGAGTTAACCTTCCCGTCGGGGGAGACTCTGGTAAATAAGACTGATTCTACGGGAGTTGTCCGCTTCGAGGATGTTCCGGCTGGCCAGTATAAAGTGAGTACGAAAGGTCTGGTAATAACTTCTGGCCAGGAGTTTATGGTAGATGAAAATGTAGAGGTGGAGCTGGGCGGTAATGTAGGCTGGGGAGAGGGGGCTTTAATCTCAGTTATAGTAATCAGTGTGGTGGGTCTATTCGGCTTTGTGATCTATAAGGGAGGTTTATTCTACGGCGGAAAACCTGGAAAACTTATCTGTTGTTGTCCTAAGTGGAAATTCGGCAAAGATGGCGGGATAAAAGTCGACATACCCTTCCACAAATCCCCCCTGGTGCCTGTAATCCTCCCGACAGTCGTTGTACGGGGGGATGTGAAGAAGAGAGCCGAGCCTAAGAAATTCATGGGACACGTATTCGTCCCTTACAACGGCCATCTCCCGCTCGTCGCCAGAGCATCTGACAATGATACCATTGAGATATTCTGTAAAGCGATAGATTGTGCAACTGGGGGAGAGATTTCGATATGTAAGGTTAAGCTCCCCCTGCCCGACACCGTACAGTATAGGTGGGAGATAGTCGAGGGTAGGGGCTCCTTCCTAACATACCCGCCGTACACCCATACCCACTCTCCGATAGCCGTGGGCCCGGCTGCGGTCTACGTAGCTCCCCCGCCGCCTAAGTGTAACAACTATAACTACGTGGAGAAGAGGAAGCTCTTATCTAGAGAGGGTGAGATATGGAGGGAGGGAGAAAAGTGGGGGGAGTTTAAGCAGATACAGGAGACTGTGAAGATAAAACTCGTAGTAGACGATTTGCAGAGGAAAGTCGAGGGATTGGACGATCCGAATGGCTTAAAGCCGGTCGAAATACCCATAGAGGTTACTGTTGTAGACAACGCTATACTCGAGATAATTAAAGAAGAACTTAAAAAGCTTAAAAGTAGCCTCAAAGAGCTTTCCGACGACGAGATTAGAAAGCTTCCCGATCGACTAGTAGAGAATATAAGAGGCTCGATTATGGAAGACGCGGGCGCCGTCTATCCTCCCATTGGATCCGGTAAAGTGTTTAAATTCTTCGAATTAGACTCTTACAGAAATACTATTTTACCCGTAGTAGATTGTATAGCTGATAAGGCTAAAGCTGAACGGGTAAGGAGTACTCTGGAATCTTGGCTTAAGGCTGAGGAAGATAAGAACGTTCGCTATAAGAGATTGAAGATATGGCAGAATATGCTCCAAGATCAGCTTATCGACGAGGAGAATATGCCTAAAGTGAAGAAGGCTATAAGAAAAGAGATAAACGACTTTGTCAAATCGGAGAAGAGGGCGAGGGAATTATGGAGTAGCTTGGTTAAGGAGATTAGAGATGCGTTGGCTGAGAGCCGGAAGGCAGACTGCTTCTTAAACGTTAAGTGGCATATTCACAATCCAATAGAGGCGGAGATAGTCTTTCCGCAGCCTAAAGGAGATAAGCCTAGTATAGTGCTAACCCCCGGTCAAGTGGTTATACTAGAGGCTAGAGCTAAAGATACTGATGCTCTCGAAATTGTATGTAAGAAATCGGCTGGGGAAAGCGGCGAGAAAATCGCCGAGTGCAGCGTGGATAAGCTGGAGTTAAATGATAAACTGTTCTATGAGTGGGAGTCTAAGTGGGAAGGTGTAGTGTTTGGGCCGAATTGGAATCTAGGGATAATGGGCACTATCGAGGAATCGGTAGATATTGCCGAAACGGCGGATTTAATAGATGCTATCGAGAGAACAGCCGGACCTGGATATTTTCTACTGACCCGTTGTGGGAGGAAAGTTGTATTTAAGGCTCCGTATTCGGAGGGGACGATAAAGCTAATTTGTAGAATTAGAGATAGCGGGTTACAGGCGTATGATGGGGAAGTTACCGTCGAGACGACGGTAGAAGTTAGGGGGAAGACTTATTATGAAGAGTTGAAAGCTGCACTACGCGAGCTCAATGACTTAAAGGAGGAGCTCGCGGCTCTAATTTATGGAAAAGATATTTCCGAGGACAAGCGGAGCAAGTTTATCAACTGGGCTCATAGCGAGATTTGCGGGTGGGTTATGAAGCCGCCGCTTGGTATGAATGAGAGTTTCATAGATGTTCTAGGCTCTGTTTTAACGGGGGATTATGTTAAAAAGTGGAATTTTACCTCGGGCCTCCTCCTCGCATTAGATTTTCTAGAAGAAATGAAAGATTCCTACACTGAGGCTCTCCAACGGGTAGTTATAGAATTAAAGAAAGGTGCTGCGTGGCGGACGCTGCTGAGCATTCTCTCGATAGCAATTTCGATATTTGCCGCAATCGTGTTCCCGCCCACCGGTCCGCTCGCTGCATATGGTATAATCGCACAGGTCGCATCATTAGGTCTAAGTTTAGCATCGATGGGTTCGCTGGAATTATTGCCGTCGGTCGAAGTCCCGGATCCCACGCTGGGAATGGTTTTTGAAACAAATATTGAAGGTCTTAAGAAATCGCCTAAAACTATCAGACCCATGATTGAGATGATCAAATTTATTTTCAGAAATACGGGAGAGGCTTTAGCTCAGAGAGCAAGGGAGGCTTTGTCGGAGGCCCGCAGAATCGCCGAGGAGGTTGGAGAAGCAGATGGCATGTTTTTCTACGCTTTAGCTATGCGCGACTTAGCCATGCTCGGTATTGAATACTATCGAGACCTTTACTCTATGGCTTGGAATCTTTTCCTCAAGCTGAGTAATTGGGAGTGTATAGAAGAATTTGAGGAGGGAAACTTAGAGGAGATACTTAAGCAGATTAGCAAAAAGATTAGACAAATGGAAGATGAGTGGAGAAGGCAAATGGGAGAACTTTTTGAATGGCTCTACAAAGAAGAGCAGAAAGCGCTTTTGTCTCGCGATGATAAAGTTATAAAAAAGGTGCTCGAACAAGTATATAGGAAGTACAGAGCTAGATTAAAGAAGATCCTCGAAGAAAAAGAGTTTAGAAAAGCGGAAATCAGAGTATTAATGGATAAATTAAATAGATTGAGTTCTTCTGGGCCCGGTTTAATAGAGAAAATTGAAGAGTTGATGTACAGGTGGCGTGAAGTAGAAGCGTATCTTCGATACCTTTGCGTATAAGGAGAAATTTCCAAGCTAACAAAATAACCCCTAAAATTCTAGAAATAAATCGATAAGCTAGCTCAGGTAATCGTATAATTGTCTTTAAATTCGTTTTCTTTACAGCTTATCGTGCTGTACAGACCTTCCCCTCATATCGCCGATTGTCCGTATTTATCGTCCAATAACAAAATTGCGGGTATAGGATTGACGCTGTGAAGACATATATGACTTTAAAATTCATACTTTATGAGCGACACGGCCTCTCGGGTGGTAAAATGGAGTTGCTGGAGAAGATATCTAGAGTTATCGATTACCTCGCGGGTAAGTGGTGGTTTTACATTATCATGTACGTGTTAAGCTTCTGGGTGATACCGCCTTACGCGTCTCGAGGATACTCGTTTGATGAAATCAGTAAAGTCGTAGAGGTTACGCTGAGTCACGCGCTTACCTATAGGCTAGTGGACATGGTGTGGCCCTCCTTGTTGCTGCACGTAGCCCTGCTCGTCGTGGTAGCGGCGCTCATGATTCGGGGAGATCGGGCCTCGCTGCTCTTTGACTCTTACGCCCTTATAGTCTACGCGATTTTAATAGGGCAGGGGTTTGCGTTCACGGAGGAGTACGGCTTCGTGATCCTAACCGGGAATGTACTCCTAGCATCTCTCGTAGCGGCGCTATGGGCCTGGGAATGCATGGTACGGCGCAACAGGTTAGGCGGAAGAATCCCCGATAGGCGTAGGCTATGGGTGATCCCGCTAGCTACCTTAGCTTTCTGGAGCCCCGTGAAGCCGGTCCTAGACCCCTACCTGCTGTTGAAGTGGTTTCTCGCCGGATACTACGGAGTAGCCTACTGCCTAACCACGCCAGTCATATTATCGATATTGATACTGTATTACCCAAGGGTTAATAAGGCAGTCATGAGGTTCACGGCTTTTCCCGGCTTAGTATTTGGTATATACGTCATATTGGCGGCTTTTTTCGGAGCGTCTAAGTGGAGCGCCCTGCTACACGTCCCCCTCGTCGTCACCTGCGCTTACGCGTTAATTCTTTCCTTAAAGCGTGATTAACCCTGTATTTAAGCTTTCTTAAAGAACGTGATGTAATAAACCACTTCCTGATTTACTGAGTAGCCTAATGTCTATATGGTAATATTTTTATATATTCTTATGGTCGTTTGTATGGTGTTTTAATGGTTTTGCGGGTTAGTGTGAATGAGAAGCTTGAGCTTAGGTTTAGAGAGCTTGCTATGAAGCGTTTTAAGTATTCGAAGGGGGCTTTGAGCAGGGCTTTGGAGGAGGCTATTATTAAATGGATTTCTGATGTTGAGTCTGAGGAATTTACGTTTGAAGGGGATCCTGTGGAAGCCATTGATGGGCTTTTATCTGATATAGACGTGGATTCTGTAGAGTTACAGCATAGGGTTAGGGATTTATGGATTTTGAAGGCTGTTGAAAATGTATCTGGTGGACACTAACATATTTTTAGAGGTTTTGCTGGCTAGGAAGAGAAAGAGGGAGTGTAAGAAGTTTCTGAAACTTTCGAAAGATGTAGGATAGATGGAATAGTAACGGACTTCACGGTTCATTCTATAATCGTGCTTATGGACTATTTTAGGAAGCTGGATAAATTGAAGATTTTTCTTTCTAGTCTTAGAGGATATAAGGGGTTACATGTCTACACTACAAGTTTGATAGACGAGTTAAATGCGGTAGATATTGCGCTGGAGAACGGATTGGATATGGATGATGCTATTCAGTATGCGGTAGCGCTGAAATTTAACGTGAAAGCAATAGTTTCCTTTGATAAACACTTCGATAATCTAAAAATTCCGAGAATAGAGCCTTCAAAGCTGAAAGTTAAATAATTGTATAGCAACAAAAGACGAAGACTCGCTGGCGGAAATTACCTCTTTGAATAGAGCCTTCAAGGCGTTTAGTCGTGTAGGCGCGCGGAGTCCTGGTATTTCGATTATTTTGCATGCAGATGCTTGAGGAATATTTTCTTTTTGTTGAATTTCACCGCGTGTATTAGGAAGGATATTCCTGCAAGGAGTATGCTTGGGTGGGATTCTTTGTTTCTTTTTCGTATATTTCTAGGGTCTTCTTCTAGTTTTAGTGCGTGGGTGTATAGTTTATTTCATTTCGCCTTTATTTAAGTAAGGATATTTAAGTTTTCACAGTCTGAGCTTGAGAGATAATAAAGTTTGGGTTGATGGATCTTCTTTCTTTATGCTTAATTGCAGAGCTTGAGTTTAAACGGAATGGAATTTTACAAAGAGAGTTAACTTATATACTATTTTGCTCATTTTTATATGATGGATATTACTGCTGAGGAGATCGTCGAGCTCTTTGAAAAAGATGTTAAGGCTAGGAAGAGGCTTGCAGAGTTGCTGGTTGTAGAGCCTGATATTAGACTTGCAATTATCAATGCTGTGCTTAGAGATATCGCTACAAAACAGGACCTGGTGGAGTTGAGAAGAGCTATTAGGGAGGATATTAAAGGCTTAGAGTCTAGGATAAATGGTTTAGAAGCTAGGATAAATGGTTTGGAAGCTAGAATGAACAGTTTAGAATCTGGGGTGAGTAGTTTAGAGGCTAGGTTGGATATGGTTGTTGGAGAGCTTGATAGGTTGTTTAAGCTCGTGGTTGTGAGCGTGTTAGGCATATTGATGTCGATAACAACCACGATACTCGTAAGGATACTGCTACCGTGATTCTGGTTTAGACCTCAAAGAGTTTACTTTTGTTCTTTAGTATTTCCTTATTGCTGGATCAGTTGTTAAGGCGGAGATCTTCAAGCTTAGGGATGGGATCATTGAGCCATATTCTTTTGATGTGTGTTTTATCGCATTCTTCGTCTTCTGAGGCTATGGTGTTGCATCCTACTTTATCCATTGCCGCTAGGTGTAGTGCGTCTGAAGGTTTAATCTTATAGTCTACGTAGGTATTTTTTCATGAGTTTGAAGTCTTTCCTTTCGAGCGGTATTACTTCTACGAAGGGCTACGTTTACCTGAAGAATGGAGAATGGGTGCGCATATCGCGAGAGGAGGTTCTGGACTAATGTTAGCTATGAAGTTCGAAATAGTTGAGGTTGGCCCCGAAAGAATCGAGGAGATAATAGAGCTGGACGAGGCCATCAGCTGGGAATACGTGGATGACGCCGTTAAGGAGGGACTGTCATACGATGAGTACTGCAAAAGGCATAGAGAGCTCTTCCTGTCGATTTACCGCGGAGGCGGCGAACACCATTTCTTTGCCGCGCTCGACGAAAAGGGTTCTCTGGTGGGCTTGGCCTGGATCTGCTTGAAGATGGACACTGTTAACTATGTGGATACATGCTATATTTTCGACATCGAGGTAAAGAGGGAGTATCGGGGGCTTGGCACAGATTCCGCGCTTATGTAAAGGGTGGTGGAGTTTTGCCGTAGCAGGAATATCGATAGAATAGCGTTAACTGTAGATTTAAGCAATAAGAGGGCTATTAAATGGTACATGAGCCTTGGCTTTAGGCCTAAAAGGCTATACATGGAAAAAATTCTTCGCTAGGCTCCAAGTTAGCTTCCTCAACTTATGAAACTTTGTAGTTTATCTTTTTACTAGCCTTAAAGCTTTAGTAGGGCATGTACTTACGCAGAGTCCGCATCCTACGCAGTTTTCCTTTATTATCTTTATCTTGCCCTGGGGGTCCTGTTTGATCGCGTTGAAGTAGCATCGCTGTATACAGGTTTGGCAGTTTATGCATTTTTCCGGGTTGTAGTCTATGATGAAATTCGATTTTACTAGTGCCCTTACTCCGTGTTTTAGATAGGCTTTGAGTACTATACAGCTTGTTGGGTGGCAGTTGCATATCACGTAGATATTCTGCCTGGAGGGGAAGAATATCGCCAGATGAACTAGTCCTGCTTCGTCACACATTTTGAGTGTTTTCTCGATTTCCTCTAGTGTTACTGGTCTTAAGTCTATATCGGGCACTTTATGCTCCTCTATTAAATCTATGAGGTAGGTTGATTCTGAAAACCACATGCACGTCCTTAGAGGTAAACCTATAGGATCTCCGTATTTCTTCCTGCAGTAACATTCTCCTATAGCTCTTATTTTGCTGTGCTTAGCTATCTCTATAACTTCTTCGGATGAAAGAAAATGGGTCGTCGGCTCTATAGTGTAGTTGACGGGTACTACTACTCCTCCCCACAGCCTGCCAGCTATAATTTTGGAGGCTAGCTTGCCGAAGTAGTACTTTACTTTTTGAGATAAACTCTCTCTTTTCTCGTTTTCTAGCATGAGGTTGAAGGTCAGGTTGAGGAGTTTCTCCTCGTTTTTGATGATCCAGTCTCCCAGCTTTTTCTCTATTTTCCTCCTCAGATTTCCTATTTTAGTCATTAGCCTTTCACAGCCCCCATTACTAGTCCTCGAATATAGTATTTCTGTATTAAGAGGAACAGTATTAAGGGGACGCTGATGGCTATTATAGATGCTGCCGACAGCAGGCCCCAATTCGCTATGTACTGGCTTTGACTAAGCACAGTGACTCCTATCGTTACCGGCCACAGCTCGGGCGATTTTAGAAATATCAAGGCGAATAGAAATTCGTTCCATACGAGGAGGAATTGGAGCGATGCCACGGAGCCTAGAGCTGGCGCGGAGAGAGGGAGTACTATTTTCATGAATATTTGGAAGTCGCTGCATCCATCTATTTTCGCGGCTTCTTCTATTTCTCTCGGCAGGGTGAGGAAGAAGTTTCTCAGGAAGAATATTATCCAGGGCTGGGCGAACGAGGAGTGTACTAGGACTAAGCCAGCTATTGTATTGAGTAGCCTCATTTCTCGAAGTAATATGGTTAAGGGTATTAATACGAGTATTGAAGGTATAATCTGTATAAAGACTAGAGTTACGAAGAGTATATCTTTCAGGGGGAAGCTGAATCTGGAGAAGGCGTAGGCTGCTAGGGCGGCTACGAATATGGGTATAGCGGTGGAGGGTATAGTGATTATTAGAGAGTTTATTAGGTATTTGCCCATTCCTCTGTTAAAGGCTTCGACGTAGTTTTCCAATGTAAAGTGTACTTCTTCGAAATTCCACCATCCACGTGTCAACTCTCTGAAGGGGCGGACGGAGGTCATAAAGAGCCCTATGAAAGGCGTTAGCCATATTATCGCTATCGTCCAGGCAATTAGGTTTGCCAGTATCAGCTTGGTATTGAACTTTCTCATGCTTTCACCATCCTCCTTATGAGGTAGGCTGAGGATAGGAGGACTATTAGCGTTAACATTATGGCTATAGCAGATGCTCTACCCATATGGAATGCTATAAAAGCCTCCTTGTAGACTAGGTATGCTAGCACGTAGATGAACTCGGGAACGGCTCTGCCTCCCAACACGTACACTAACCCGAAGATTTTTAAATCCCATATCATCGTCAGCACAACTATGGTAACTGTAGCCGGCTTTAATAGGGGGAGCGTGATGTGGCGGAATATCTGCCATGAAGACGCCCCATCGACTAGCGCTACCTCATATAGCTCCTGGGGTATCTCCTCAAGAGCCGCTATGTAGGTTGTCATCGTAAACCCGGTCCAAACCCATATCGACGCTACTATCATGGCATAAATCGCAGTTTTAGGGTCTGTAAGCCAGCTGTGGGATTTGAATCCTAGAAGTTCCAGAGCTGCGTTAATTATTCCTATTCTGGGGTCGTACACGAACATCCATATTATGCCGGCGACCACGTCTGGAATTACCATTCCTATGAAGATTATAGTTCTTACAATGTTTCGACCTATAATCCTCTGCCTAAGCAGCACAGCCAACGCTAAGCCCAGGGTTAGGCTTATGGGCATGTGTATTAGCATCCACAAGAAATTGTTTTTAAAGGCGAGCCAAAAGGTCTTCCAGTTGAATATGTGTTCGTAATTTTTTAAGCCTATATACTCCATCGGCGATAAGCCGTCCCATTTATGAAAACTT
Organism: uncultured Thermofilaceae archaeon; assembly: GCA_964501905.1. GTDB lineage: Archaea > Thermoproteota > Thermoprotei > Thermofilales > B69-G16 > B69-G16. The sequence goes on from CAZCTW010000014.1 coordinate 14,790, forward strand.
AGGAAGATAGTAAATACTATGGGATATAAAATGAAGAGAGAGATAAGAGTAAATGATGGTAATAAGAAAAAAATATAGGATTTAAAACGCATAGTTTAACCACCATATATTCTATCGGCTTCAGCTTCTAAATCTTTTAGGATAGTATCTAAGTTGTCCGGATTTGCGAAGAATTCCTGGATTTTAGACCATATAACGAGCTGGAATTCCCCAGGGCAAGCGTCGTCTAGATCGGGCACGATGGCGTCTGACTCCTTTAATATCAGTATTACTTTCGAGTCTATGGGGTCGTAGGCGTCTAATGGAACGTCTAAGTTAGGAGCTAGATAGCCCTTCATCCTCACCATAGCCTCCTGGTATTCAGCTCCTCCAAGCCACGCAGCTAGCTTTCGCGCGGCTACGGGGTGCGGGGCTTTCTTCGGTATTATAACGTAGTCTGCGTTTGCCGCTACAGTTTTAGGAGCCTTAGGGTTCGGGTTAGGCCATCTTACAACATCATAGTCTTCTCCGGGCGCAAATCCGAAATACTGGCTCATAAACACGTTAGCAGCGGATAGTATAAGCCACATCCCAACTTCTCCATTTCCGAGACGTGTGAACTGTGGTACTCCTTCTTCAGCCTCTGGATGCTCCCCCCAGTAACCCTTCTTTATTAAATCGGCCATTAGCTCGAACGATTCTCTAACCCTAGGATCAGTCCACTCTACTTTGTGCTCTATCAGATCGTAGGTTAGCTGGGGTCCGTGCATTCCAAAAATAAAGGCCTCCATGTATTCGGTCAAAGTCCATTTCGTTTTCCCTCCAGCTGCAAGCGGCTGTACGCCGTTAGCTTTGAGGGCTTCACACACGCTTATGAACTCATCCCAGTTTTCTGGGGGTTTTAAGCCGTATTTTTTGAAGACCTTCGGATTGTACCAGAGTAGGGTTTTAACGCTCATCTTTATTGGAATTGCATAATATTTACCGTCTACCTTAACCATCTCGAGCAGGTCCTTTACTAATTTATCTTTAAGCCCTTCCTCCTCTAATATTGGGGTTAAATCTTCTATGTGCCCCTTCTTGGCTAGCTCCTTTATCAACCCGGCCCAAGGTATAATCGCTATATCGAATTGTACTTCGCCCGAGGCGAATTCCGTCATTATCGCAGTCCTGATATCGCTCTGCGGTATATATTTGACCTTAACGCCCGTTTTTTCCTCGAATATGTCGAGGGCTTTTTCGAAGTTTTCTCCCTCAACTTCAGCCCATATACCGTAGACGACAACTTCTTTCTCCAGTGGCGGTGGGCGTGGCATATAGAAGTATACTGCAACCGCCGCGGCGATTATGACCACGGCCGCGATAAGGATAGCCTGCATTTTCGTTAAAGCTTTCCTGCTCAGAATGATTATCACCTTTCGTGATAATATTATATTTTACTCTTATAAATCTTTCCGAAAGATTTATAATATATAAAACCTTATTCTCCTAGGTGTAGCCTTGCCGCCTCGTCGACCCCGCCATTCAATGGTGTAAAGTAATGAGATTTTATGGCGTAATTGGAAACGGCGAAACTCTAGCCCTTATATCTCCTAGGGGAAGCATTGATTGGTGGTGTATACCTAAATTTCACGGGTTACCTGTTTTTGCTAAAATTCTAAATCCAACGCTAGGCGGTACTCTGGAAATTTCGGCTTCACCATTACCGGATTACGATGCGTTTTCTAATACAATGTCCTCTACTATCAAGCAGCAATACTTGGAAAAAACTAATATACTCAACACCAGTTGGGACACTCTATATTTTAAATTTCTATCTTTTGACTTCTTCCCCTGGAAGAGGAGGATATTGATTAGATTAATAGAAGTTAGGAAACGAAAGAGAGACCTTGAGAAAGCGTATGTATTAGTGAAGTTTTCTCCTAGGGCTTTTTTGAAAAACTGCAATGTTTCCATAGGATATGAGGAGGACGAGGGAATAATCTATTTCTGTTCGGAGGAGGCGGGTCATCACCTCTACGTGGCTTCTACGCTAAAGCCTTACGGCGTGCTGTTATCGGATCCTTACAAAGGGCGTTCCGTAAAGGTAGAGCGAGGAGACTCGTCGCTTGAAGGCGTTTATGGACTCGACGCGCTTATGATATTCGAAGTTCCTCTCCATAGCGATGGTCAACTTCCACTATTTCTAGGATATGGCGACTATTTAGAAGAGGCGAGAGTGGAAGTCTTAGAGGCTAGGAAAAGAAATCCTTTAGATGAATTAGAGAGAGAGCGTAAATTTTGGAAAGAGTGGATTGCCAAGGGGGTTAACATATCCCTATCTGATAAGGATGTCGAAGATGCTTTTTACAGAAGTCTTTTAACGCTCAAGCTTTTAACCGATGCCGAAAGCGGCGGTATTATAGCCGCTGGAACGACCTCCCTAGCGGCAGATCCCGAGCGCGATAGTAACTGGGATTATAGATACGTCTGGGTAAGAGACGGCGTTTTCACGGCTGAAGCTTTCGATATTACAGGGCATCACGAGGAATCTAGGAAGTTCTATGAATTCCTGTTAAAGTATCAACGGCCTGATGGGTACTGGAAACCCCTTTATACGGTGAATGGCGAAGCTCCTTTATTTGAAATAGTTAATCCGGGAATTACGGATTCCTACGGACACCCTATAAGGCTGGGTAATGCCGCTGCTTCACAATTTCAAATAGATTCTCCAGGCTTATTCTTAAGCGGCTTCTACCTACACTATATGCTGACGAGAAACGAGAGTTTTCTACGAAGTAATATAGGGAAGCTAAGTAAATCTGCCTCGTGGATTATTAAAAATTGGAAATTGAAGGAAAATGGCATTTGGGAAGAACGCTTCAAGAAAAGCCATTGGCTGTTCGGAAAAGCGGTTTGCTACGCTGGATTAAAGGCGGCTCGTGAACTATTAGGCGGAGATTGTCGAATAGAATTAGAAGAGCTTGATCGTATAAAGAAAACTATCCTCGAAAAGGGGTGGTCTATCGATAAAGATGCGTTTGTTCAAAAGTTTGAATCGAACTCCCCGCTGGACATCTCAGTCCTTTCCCTTGTTTTTTATGGGATATTGGAGAGTAAGGATGTGAAAATCGTTAAAACTGTAAGCCAGCTCGAGGAGAAATTAAGGTTTTATGAGTCATTTCTCAGATTTGAAGGAGACAAACCACCTTTCTATCTTTCAACCTTATGGATGGCTAGGTTCTACGCTAAACTTAACGATGGCGAAAAGGCTTTTAAAATTCTAAAGTGGTGTCTAGACAACGCAACTGATTTAAAGCTTATGGCTGAGCGTTATGACCCAGTATTTAAGGAGCAGAGAGGGAATTTTCCTCAAGCATTTAGCCATGAAGAATTCGTGAAAGTGGTCATGAACATGTTGATAGACTGGGAAGAAAAGAAGATTAAGATAGCTCCGGCTGTACCCCTCTCCCTTTTAAAAAGAGGAAACCTGCTTTTGGAAAACGCGCCTACTCCTTATGGTAGAATATCGTTCGTCTACTCACTACTCAACGGAGTAATTGCGGTAAATATAAGATACGAAGTGGTTGAAGATGTGGAAATTATAGTTTACATACCTAAACCTTTAAAAATTTGCAATGTAAAACCTTTAAAGATAGATATGGAATATAAAGACAACGTTGTCAAATTTTTGGTCAAGAAGGGCGAGGCATCGCTTACCCTTCTAATAGAAGTAGCGCAGCGTGATAGGCATGAACGAGCATGAAGTAGAAGAAGCTCTTAGAATTTTGAGGTCTATAGGTTTGAGAAGAAGTGAGGCTTTAGTCTACCTCAAAATACTAACTAATGAAGGTATCACAGCAATCGAGCTGGCTTCTGAATTAAACATGCCGCTTTCCAAGTTGTATGTAATTTTAAAGGCGTTAGAGAATAGAGGGCTTATCGAGGGGTATGGTAAAAAGAGGAAGATCTATAGAGCTTCAAGGCCCGAAATCAGCTTAATCGAAATATTAAAGGAAAAGGAGAGACGCTTAAAAAAAGACGAAAAATTTATACTCGAGTTTATTAAAAAAATCAGATCGAGCAGAGATAAGATAAAAATTCCTCCTATCTACATCATTAGGGAAAATTTCCTGCCGCGTTTAGGGAGAGAATTAAAAACTGCTAAGTCTGAAGTTTTAATAGCCCTGCCCAACGATTTCATTAAAAATCTTTTAAACGATATAAAGAGCGTATTGGAGAAGAACATAGTTGTATCAGTAGTTCTATATCCAAGCTCAGGTATTGAGGAGATTCTAGAGCATTTTGAGAAAATGGAGGGCTGCATAACTGTCAAAAGAAGAGAAATATATGCTATGGATTTATTAATCGTCGATAGGAGTAAGGCATTCATCTACTCGCCTAAAAATAAGTATGCTATGATGATAGAGGACCCGGAACTAGTCAAGGCCATGATTCAAGTCTACTACTACATGCTTTGGCTACCTTCAAAAACTGTATGCAGAAAAACCGTCAAGCCGGATACTATGCTGAGATTCGTCAATATGTGGAGGGCAGTCTACGAAGTTGAAGAATTCTTAAAGAGATGCTATACGGTAAAAGCTTACGTCGTAGGCCGCTATACCAAGAACAAAAAAACGTTTAAAGGTCAAGGATTGGTTAAAAGCGCCAGTATAAGTGAGGATAAAACCGTATTCAATCTTACGATAGATTTCAATGGGAAAGTACTTTTGGTTGGAGGAATAGATGCCAAAATTGAAGACATCGAGGCTTATGACTTATACCTAGTGCCCCTAAAGTAAGGAGGCTATTCTTAAGTTACAACTTTAACACTTAGATAAGAATCCATTTCCACCGTTCGCGTCTATAATTCTCTACAGGCTTTATCGGATTCCCTCTACGGAATACTAATAATCGTCGAATCATCTAGTGCGCTTGAAGTGGCATGCTTGGCGTCTGAGGAGGAGCTAGACCTGTTGTTCAGCGCTCTCAGCCACAGCGTGAAGAAGGCTGTTGTCCCCCATAGGTAGGATCCCTAAAGTGTTTTCGGGAATGGCTGAGTGCTTTTGGGTAAAAAGAGTCTTGAAGAGTTGGGGCCTGTCGAGGTTAGGAACTGTGAAGTTCTAGTGATAGGGGCAGTGATAGCGAAGTTAAAGCTTCAGTAAGTAATTATTTATTATTCAATGTATTATTGTCGCCTGTTTCGGCGAGGCGACAGCAGCTCTCCAAACTGTTATTTCATAGAAAAAATCTCCCGTATCTCGCTGCTTGCGAAAAATACCGATGCTATAAGGCTGGTCGCTAGCTCCGGCACGGCAACGCCGCCTTTTAAAATACGCACGTGATACATAGCCCACACGGCTATATACGACAAGAAAAGCAGAAAGCCGAGTATGGATTTCTTCTCAATGCTGTAAACCAGTAAGGCTAGGTCGAAAAACGCGAAAAACAAAACGGAAACCAAGCCGTGGACGCTGCCGTACACTTCGTCAAACACGCCAACTAACTGTAGCAGAAAACCGGTGGTGAGGAAGAGCAACCAAGCCAGTTTAGTTTCGTTTTTCAAGAAAACTGTAGAGTACAGCGCTAAAAGTAATCCACAGGTCGCTAACCCGAAGTTGTAGATAACGGCTACTCTCGACTTTAAGCTATGGCCTAGATCGCTTAACGCGTTTCTACTCCACGAAAACCGGGGGGTAAGAAGTATAGAAATAAAGATTGAGGCGTAGGCGATGACGAGCGTCGCTAATAGAAGCATGAGCCTAGCGTATTTTTTCGCAGCGAGCCTCATACAGCACTCGACTATCGCAATCCCCAATATAACAATTTCCATTTAATTCTTTTCTTTCCATATATGAAAACTCGGAAACTTTTCATCACATTCAGTTTATATTTGGTGCTCTCGGTATTGAATGAAGATCGTGAAATAAATTTGGTAACTTTATTTGCTAGGCGTAGGAATATCCATGCTAAGGTGTTTAATGCTTAGTAGACGTTTCAGTATTAGGCCTGCGAGGAAACCTCCTATTATGCACGAGATTAGGTATCCGTTCATTAAGATGAGTAGAGATGTATAGAATTTGGTATTAGGTAGAGTTTTAGCGGCGTAAAGAGAAGGTAGGGGATATTTTAAAAACCATAAGCCGTGGAGCTCGCACGGAGTCGCTACCAACGCTACTTTCTCCATTTTCGAGTAGGAGTATAGAAATATACACTCAGCATCGCGAAGACCTATTAGGGGGACAAGGCGTGTACTTAGTTTTTTGAGCGTTTAAAAGATCTTCTAGGCGAGTAGCGACAACGGGCTTGGGCTTCCAGGCGTCAACCTTCTCGGTAGCCGCGACTATAGCCCCCTTGACGTACCCTTTATCGAGCATGTACTTGAGAAGGGCTGTTACAACTCCTCCGCGTTTTTACGAATTATAGAATCTTTCGCTCTAACCATGTAGATGGCCTTATAGCATCCTAGAACGGTGTTCGATACGTATCCGAACTTTTCCTTTTCAGCTTTTCAAGATCGAATACTATATAGGGACAGTTATAATAGCAAAAACCACATTTTTCGCAGAGATCTTTTATAGATTTGTAAATTATCCTATCGACTTCTAGCTCGTGTAACTCTAACCTATGTAGAGTTTCCTTTCTAACAATTAAAGCTCCAAAGGGACAGGCGACTATACAAGCTCCACATACGTGACAAATCCCCTTCCCGATTACAGCACTATATAAATCATCAAAAGACTTTCCGAAACCTACTACTTAATGTTAACTAGCAAATCGTTTTAAAGAGTAAATGCTGCCAAAAAGTTCTGCTATCTTTAATGAGAACGGTTTATTATCACAATTTATGTTTGTAAAGAAGAAGTTATTTTCTTTTCAGAATCACTATTAGCAGCACGATTATAACGAGTATTAATAGGATGATTAGGAGAATCACTATAGGGTTGAAAGACAAGGCTATAGCTTCTCTTTCAGCTATCCACCGGGCTCTGAAAGAGGAGGGCTTCTCGACAGTGAAGGTGTATGTTGGAGAAGTCGATACAGTTTTCCCGTTTTCATCTACCCATTCCTTGAAAACGTACTGTACCCCGTCCCTTTCTATTTTAGCGGGCGAAACCTTAATAGTGGCTTCGCTGCCGGCCCTATACCACCCGGCTCCGCTCACAGTCCCATACCCGCTGTAAACTTCGACCCTGTACTCTACAATCCACCTAGCGTACAGTTTCTCGTCTTTGCTTACCACGAGTTTAAACGTGGGCTCTTTAGACGCAACCGTGCCGTTCTCGTAGTACCAGCCGGCGAACACGTAGCGTGTTCTCCCATCCTTCTCGTAGGCCACGGAGTCGACCGATATCTCCACCGTTGCCCCCTTGGGGTAAGTTCCAGCGCCTACAGGTTTTCCATACTTGCTTACGAGCTCTATCGTGTACTCCTCCACGACTTCCTTTTTAGCCCATTCGGCGGTGAAGGATTTAGGCGAATCAACTACGAAGCTATAGGTTGCCTGCTCCGAGACTATTTCCTCGCCTAGACGCCAACCTTTAAACTTTAAAGTCTCTCCCTCGACTTCGACCTCCGTCGGCGATACGGATATCGTAGCGGTGGCTCCTTTCTCATACCACCCGTCTCCGCTGACTTCTCCATAGTCGCTGTAAACCTCTACCAGGTATTCCGTCCTCCACTTAGCTTTTAAATGTACATCCTCTGTAACTTTGAAAGAGTAACTGGATTCCATCGAAACCAAACCCCCCTCCTTCACCCACCCCTCGAAAACGTGCTTAGTCCCGTTGCCATGGTCTACAACCGTCGGGGCTATAGAGATAGTCGCCGTAGCGCCTTCTTCATATGTGCCAGTCCCGGAGACGCTGCCATAGGAGGAGACGGCGGAGACAGTATAGGTTTTAGCGGTGACAGTCTTAACCTCCCACGTCGCCGTGTAGGTCGCGGGCTCCGTCACGCTCACTACTAGAGTCGGTTCTCCAGATATGTACTCTCCATTTCTCAGCCAGCCTTTGAAAACTGCGATTTTATTATCTTCTAGCTGGACCTGAGTTGGGGATACTGATATCGTGGCTGTCGCTCCTTCATCGTACCAGCCCGAGCCTGTGGCTGTCCCATACTCGCTCTCGACAGTTATCTTGTACTGTTTCTTGTAGAGGGCTTTTAGCTTCATATCTTCAAAAAGCCGAATTTCCCTAGCGCTTTCCTCTACTCCGTCGCTCCACTTATAGAATACCCACCTCGTATCCTCTTCTTCGAACTTCTCATCTACTACTACTGCGTAATCCGCTTCAGGTAGAGTAGCGCTGCCTGAGCCGTAGCCCCCGCCTACAGGCAGGAAAAATCCCTTGAAGAATACCATCCACTTAAGCTTTTCATAGGGTAGCTCGACCTGTAGCGTGTACTCGGCCTTCAAACACCATACTATGCCGCTGTCCGAAGCCGTGTAGGAATCGGATACCCCTACAGTGCAGATATACGCTCTACAAAAGGCGACTCCGTAGAGGTAGTCGCGTCCGTCTCCGCCCCAGATTTTCTCATACATTATTTCTCCTTCAGGGCTTATTTTAACCATGTAGAAGTTTCGGAGAGCGGGCGTGCCCTTATTCGTATAGCCTACTACGACGGGGAATCCGAAGTGTACCCCCAAGCTCTGCCCGTCACAGTCCTCTATTTTAACCGCCCAAATAGGCTCCAAGTTTGAATCCAACTTCGCCACTATGGTCTCGGCTACGCCGTGCTCTACCTCCATGACGTAAACGAAATCGCCCTCCTTTTCACTAATTACTTCAATACCGTAAAAGCATGAAACCGCGAAACCTTTCATCGTAGAGAAAGTCTTCAATTCTAGGAGGTTGAGGTCTTTATCGTAGATCGCGATCGCCGCTTGGTCGCCGCTAGCCCCGGCTACGTATATTTTGCCGTCTTTAACATCTAGGTCTATGATGGCCGACGTGGCGCTGACAACTGATTTAACTAATTGCCCGTTAAGATCGTATTTTAAAATCCAGGCCTCGCTGGGTGTAGGCTTGAAAACTTGAACCGCCACGTAGACATAGTTGTCGTATACGACTACGGATTTGCCTACGTCGTCGTACTCGTCGTAGCCCCAAGTCTTCCACCACTGTACGTTACCGTTCTCCTCGTCGAGGCATACGGTTATCACGTTTTTGGGATTAGTTCCGCTTGTGTACCATCCAGTAATATAAACTCTACCGTTGGAATATACGACGTCTACTCCCCTATCTAACCCAGACTCGAAGAAATCGTATTTTCTATACCATATGACGTTCCCATCCAAATCATATTTGAAAATTAGCATATCGCCGAGACCATCCCCATAGCCGGAGCTCCCAACAGCGTAGAAGTGCTCGCCTCCGTAGGCTACGCCGAAAGCATAGCTGCGGTCAGGTACGTTCCATATATCAGACCAAGCGGTCACAGGCAAGGCTTTGATTGGTGAAGCGAGGAGCGAGAATGCTAGAAAAAGGAGTATTAGGCCGATATATCGAGTCTTAATGTTTCCCACCTTCAGAATATAATTTCTTTTCTATAAATAAGATTAACGCAAAGTTAAGGATAAATTTGAGCCATTCAGAAGAATTAGACGGACTATAATTTCTATGTTTATTCAGTTTTGTTTTAAAACATGGTGGTCTCGGCGATTTCGTGCCAATAGTTAGGGGAGTCCCGGGAATGTGTCGGGACCGGCTATCTTTCGTGTTTTCACAAACTAAATTTTCTAGAGAGTTAGGTTAGCTGTATTAGGTGCGCGTGAAATAGAGACTTATCTTCGATACCTTAGATGAATAGCAAATTCAGTTTAACTTTCACTACAACTTAATCTTGACAGAATTTAAGATAGTCGAAAAGAGTGCTATATCTTAAAGTATTTTACTTTGATTTCTTCTACATCTTTTAATGTCGTGTCTGTTGTCAATACTGTAGCTTTAAGTTTTTCTGCTAACGCCGCTAGGTAGCAGTCTGCTAGAGATAATTTCTCGTAGTATTTTAGTTTTAGTTTTACGGCGTTTAAGGTCAAGTTTTCATTTACCCCCACTATTACTATTGGACTATTTCTTAGCAGGTGGTTTTTGACTAGTGCTGCCTCCCACCCAAATACTTGAGCGTAGTTGTAGAGGAATTCGGCTAGGTTAATTTCGCAGATATAAGCTTTGGAGTCTCCCTCGTAGATCTCATCTATATACTTTTTAACATCTTTGCGCCCTGCAAAGTATAGAGCTAGAAAACCCGCGTCAAGAACGTAGCTCCGACTCAAGCTCAAGCCTCCTCGAAGCGTTGATTAGCTTTGCGACTTCTAAGGCTCTCTCCCCGTCTACTCCGAAGGCATCCTTTAAGGATTTAGGCGTTAGGATGAATATACGGTTTTCTTCCACGACTAATTCTAAATACGAGCCCTCGACGATGCCGAATTTTCTCCTGATTTCAGCTGGTATAACTATAAGCCCCTTCTTATGGACTTTAACCCTATACCTATTCATGGCTAGTTTAACGTTTTTTGTTTATAAATGTTTAACGTTAAACATCCATGCTGCGGAATAATGCTACCTTGAATTGATGAGCTTTTTCGGATTATCTTTATTAATCTCTTTCAGATAAGAGAGGTGTCTATGTTTTTACGGGTTAAATATCCAGAGGAGGTAAGATTTAGCTGCATCAGATGTGCGCGTTGTTGTAGGGAGAGGAAGGTTCTGCTGCTGCCTGAGGATGTTGAGAGGCTAGCTCGTGTTACGGGGCTTAGCCCCGATGATTTCGCTGTGCCGGTGGAGGGATTGAAGCCTTATACTCATAGGCTTAGAAAATCGGAGAATAGTTGTGTTTTCCTCGAGGGAGGAAGATGTGCAGTATACTCTTACCGGCCGATATCGTGCAGGTTTTACCCTTTCATATTGTTTAGCATCGGAGCCGGTTACGTGTTTATAGTGGATGATGCCTGCCCGGGCCTGGGCAAAGGGCCTCGCTTAGGACGAGAATTTTTCGAAAATCTTTTATCCTTGTATTTGGAGTGGAGAACGGCTCAATCAGACGAGCTTCAACTTTTGAAGTACAGCCTTAAAATTAGAAGAAGAATAAGGTATGGAACTGAAATTCCTGTTGCCACTGATATGTCTCTTATAGTTTAGCATCTCTACATCTGTTTATGACTATAATTTAATAGAGTTACTGGGTAAGGGTTATTTTTGTAGCGAGTAGACAATGCGGGTCTCCTTTCGCCACGCATTTTACTTCTTTTAATTTTATTCTTTTACCTACGTATCCCTCGATTATACCGGCTATTACTCCTCTTTCGAAGTGGCAGGATGGTTCTTTTATTCCATATCTTCTAGCCGTTAAACATTCCCACATATCGTGTATTTTTATTTGTATTTCGAGGCTTTCCCGTTTTTTAATATATTTCGAGATTTCGGCTCTATACCTCCCGAGGGCGTGTGCCCTCAAAAAGTTGACGTAAAGAGCTTGTTTAAGGTCGTCGATTTTCCATTTTTTATAGGTTTCGGCTAGAGATAACCCGGTTAAAAGTCCTTGGTGGTAGAGGAAGGCTAATCCTCCTTCTTTAAAGTGCTCTCTTAGGCGTACGACTAGGCTTTCCATATTATACTCCGTGAAGATTAAAAGTCTCTTCCCTTTATCATCTACTATAGGGAAGTGGTAGAGGTCTACGAGTAGGGCGTCGAATTGGGGTTCTACGATTTCGGAATCTTCGACTATTTCTAGCTTTTCTATCCTTTTCTTGACTTCTTCAATGTTTGTTGTTGCGAAATCGGCTACGATGAATAGGGTGCCTGATTCCCCTTCCTCCACTATGTGAGAGAAGTTCGTTACTAAAACATTGATTCCATACTCGGCTAGTATTGAGAATATTTTAGCTAGGACGCCGGGCTTGTTTACCACTTTTAGCCATATTCCCTTTATCTCTCTGTTCTTGGCGTGCACTAGATTTCCTATGATTAACGGGTTAATCTCTTCCATAACATTATAGAATTTTATTTTAGTCAATTATATTTATTCTCTTGCAGTTTTGATTATGCTTTAACGGCTAACTTTTCCATTATATTAGAAATAATCTCTGTTAGTTAAAAAAAGAGTTAAAGAATTTAAAATCGGGCGGCGGTAATCCCGGGGCGCCTACCATTTTTCCGACCATACTTTTCTTAGTTATAATCAACGTCGCTGCTTCGGCTAGTATTAGAAGCACTGCAACCCCTCCGGCTATCATGTATAGAATTTTGGGAAGGATTTGCATATAAGTTCCCGCGTAGAAAACCGTGGATGCTGAGAAGGAAGTTTCTAGAGATATACTGGTTTTAAACTCTTCAATGACGTTGAATTTTAAAAATTTGATATTGTTAAATTCATCTTCTTCAACGATAACGTTCTCGGGATCAACCGCAGCTTCTATGGTATGCTCGCCGCTTACTGCCTTCCAAGGCTCGAGCACGAGCTCTACGGCTTCTCCAGGGTCTAAAAACTCAACAAGAAACTCCCCGTAGGGTTTACCGTCTAGCCTCACTAAACCCGGAAATTCTCGGCTCTCGTAGATCCGAAGTTTACTACGGAAATTCTAAATACTACCTCTGTCCCTGGGGAAGGGTCGGTGGGGGAGAAATCTATAGTTTCAACTGTTAGATCAGGTGGAGCGGAAATCCTCCGTATATAATAGCCCTCCCCTCCTCCACACACTACTTTGCCGCAGAACTGGAGAGGACAAGGACCGAAGGCATAGCTCCAACCATGGCATTCAACTAATTCACCGGGTTTTAGTTTAAGTTCATCGTAATAGCATATGCATATCTCCCAACCTTCTTCGATACACTCGGCCTCACCGAATATTGCGTCTAAGACTTTAACGCATATGAGGTAGCCGCCATAGTAGCACGTGCCCTCGGCGCATAGTATTTCCTCCTCCGTAACTACCCCGATGAATTTGACTTCGCATTTCTCGGAAGAAACAGTTGTACATATAAGAGAAGCGAAGAACATCAAAAATACGGCGATTAAAATTAAGCCGTGTCTACCAATTAGTAGAGCCATCTAAATCAACACTTATCGCATTACCTATCGTAGGGAGGTTTAAATAAATAACTTGAAGAACATTAACTATTTCATTTTACATTAGAATAACAGGCAATTCAACGAAATAATACCATATCCTTATTGGAGGATAAATATCACAGTAGTATAAATAATTATGGTAATAAAAACATTGTGTATTTAAGGGGTTTTCGTTAGAGATTGTTGTGGATCATTAGCTCTAATTGTAGGCTTTTTATATTCTTATCCCGAAGCCCGCTAGTATGAATCTGATGGATACGTAGAGGAATATTAGGCCGAAGAGCAGTTTTATCGCCCAGGCTGGAGTCTTAGGGACGAGCTTTGCGCCTAGCTGAGCTCCTATAGCCGTGCCTAGCCCGAGCATTAAAGCCGCTATCAAATCGACATTCCCGGTCATCAACTTGAATAAGCCGGATATCAGAGACATCGATATGAAGGAAGCCAGCGAAGTGCCCACGGCTATTTTCACGGGCGAGTGTAGCAAGTATATGAAGGATGGTACCAGGGCATAGCCGCCTCCAAGACCTATAACGCCTGTGAGCACGCCTATTACAAACCCTAAGATTCCCTTGCTAGCCGTGCTCCCCGGGATTTTATCTCCTTTGCCGGGGGCAACGCCGCTTTTTTTCTTTAAGCCCTCGACTATCATTCTAATAGCTGTATAGGAGAACGCGAAGCCCACTACTGTGCTGAGTAAGGCGACGTTTTTAGCTAAATAAATGAAGAGGATCGACCCGACCACTGCGCCTAGAGCCCCGGAAATGCTTATGATTTTCGCCGTAGAGAAATCGATGTTTTTCATTCTGATATGTGCCTGAGCGCCGGAGAGCGCCGTCACTATAACAGCCGTGATAGTGGTGCCTATAGCGGCGGGGAGAGAGTAGTTAAATAGGAAGTATAGCGCTGGCAACATTATGGAGCACCCGCCTATTCCGAGCAGTCCCCCGACGACACCAGCGATAAGCCCGAATGCGAACATGGTGAACGCCGCTATTAAATCCATAACATCACCGAAGGGTTTAAATTTTAAACTAAATAAATATTTATGGTTTCAAAATGAAACCTATAGTTGGATGGAGATGGGGGGGGCTTTCGGAGAAAGATTTAGTCCTTATAAAGAATCTGGAGGGCTCGTGCAAGGTTAATTACAAACAGGTAGCCGATAAGCTCGGCATATCCCATACTGCGGTGAAAAAGAGATTAACTAGAATAGTCTCGAGGGGTTACGCGTCGTTAAGCGTATCCTTAAATCTCAGAAAGCTCGGATTTATCCTAGCACTGCTCTTCCTAGAAGTGGCGACGGATGAGTATTTGAGCAAGCTACTGGATAAGTTTAATGAGTGCCCTAGGATAATATCGATGTTTAAGGTTATGGGAGAGTATAACTTGGTAGCTTTGATATACGCCGAAGACCCTGGAGTTCTAGACTCTATATTGGGGAGCTGTATGTTGAGAACTATGAAGGGTATAAGGAAAAGTAAGGTAATCCCCATATCTAACATTTTGATAAACCAGTGCTATAACGTGCGAATCCCCGTTCGGGAAAGGGAGATAGCGCCTTGCGGAGCCGACTGCTATAACTGCAAGAGGTATAAGGCGGGGGAATGTATGGGTTGTCCGGCAGTAAAATACTATACTGGATGGTTTTCAGTGAAACCCTAAACTGGCCTAAATCCTTAGTTTAATCATATATGAGCCTACGTCTTCCCAATAGATACTTAGAGATTCAATACAAAATAGCTTAGTTTGCCACTACTGTCTAATTCACCATATTTATATATTATTTCCATATTCTAAAAATATGGTGGAACTAAATGGTGGTAATTGTTAAAATGGATGCTCAAGGGCGTATTCTTATTCCAGCTCATATCAGGAGAAAAATAAAATCTACCACTTTCCTCTTGAAAATTGTGGAGGGAGAGATTAGGCTTAAACCTGTAAAGTCTCTGAAATTAAGCGAGTTATTTGATAGTATTGAAGTAGACGTGGAGGACTTCACAGATACTCACGAGCTTAGAAAATCGCTGCTGAAGTGAGAACTATGAAATTTCTCGATTCGAGTGTTTTCTTACACGCTTATTTAAAACCACGCCGAAAGTTAACGCCTAGAGAAATACTCGTAAAAAAGGATGCAAAAAGTATAGTAGAGAAAGTAGATAATGGAGAGGAAAGTGTTTTAACAACGGTTGTACATGTAAGCGAGATACTCAATATAATAGAATCTCGTCTAGGTTTACGCTATAGCATTTACATAGCGTCGCGAATATTTTCACTAAAGAATATAGAGATAGCCCAAGTAAGGAGAATAGACTATGAGAAAGCTCTTGCCGTAGCAGAACACTACAACGTTAGCTTAAACGACGCGCTAGCTTATATTAAAATGAAAGAATATAACGTCGAGGAAATATACACCTTCGACAAACATTTCAAAAATCTTCCCGTGAAAATAGCAAACAACATCTACTAGAAACCCTAGGCGTTAGATTTCTTACTCATGAAAGAAGCTATACTGGGTGGTCTCGGTAAACCTTAGAGAAAAAGCTAAATTTTAGGAGTTAAAATTGGAATTATGGAAACTGAGCCTCTGAAGGGAAGTGGTTGCGTTTTCCTCGGAGAAGGTTATGTTATAGATAAGAAGTATAGAGTTCTGGAGTTTATAGGGGAGGGCGGTGTATCGTGTGTCTACCTGGCTGAACACGTCTATACTGGCAGGAAGGTAGCTTTGAAAATTCCCAAACCGGATGTTTTAAGGCAATATCCGAGGCTCTACCGAAACTTCCTAAAAGAACCTTTGAAGACTCCTAAACATCCCGGGGTTATAGAAATTTTCGATGCAGGCGAAGATTCTCAACTTAAACTCCCCTACCTGGTAACAGAGTATCTGAAGACATCGCTTAGGAAATTACTCGATAAGGGATTAGAGAAGGAGAGGGGTTTAAAGATTATCCTAAAGGTAGCTGAGACACTAAAGGATCTGCACGAAAATGGAGTATATCACTTAGATTTGAAACCCGAGAACATTTTAATAGACTGGTCTGGAAACCCTAAAATAGCCGATTTTGGTTTTGCAAAATTTAAAGCCGACACCTACAAGCGCTCCTCGGCGATCTGGGGAACTCCAGTATACACCGCGCCGGAAGTCTGGGAGGGAGAGTACAGCGAGAAAAGCGACGTCTATAGTCTAGGAGTTATGCTAGCGGAGGTTTTAACGGGAAAACCGTATGGAAGAAATATCGAAGATGAGAAGTTGAGAAAACTTGCAGAACAGGCGACAAATCCAGAGCCGAATCAAAGACCCTCCCTCCGAGAATTTATAAAAACATTAAAAACTGCCATAGAGAAGCCCAAACCCCTCCATAAGCCTAAACCTGTGGAAGTCACAATCGCGGGAAAACCTAAATCTAAAATTAAGGTAATGGCTAGGAACATAATACTCGCTTCAATCCTAGACATGCTACTAGAATGGCTAGGATTTCATGGAGTTCTAAGGGCATTAGGGTGGATAGCATCGCCCCTTTGGTTTTCTGTAACTACGGCTGCTGGGTGTCTTTACGGACCCTTGGCCGGTTCCCTGACTGGCTTGATAAGCGGAATAGTTGTGGATCTTTTTATTTGGCCTCCATTCGAGGGATCATTTATAGCTGACGTGTTAATGGGCGGAATTGCTGGTCTATCTTATAGGCTCACCAGTAATTGGCAAAGTCTTAGAAAACGAGCCTTAGCATCTTTCATCATAACCACGATTGCCGTGCTCGCCTATTGGTCGTGTCATGTTATCATGCTAAATATTAAATACAGGGAGGCTGCTTGGAATATTTTGGGACAAATATGGTTCGGCATAATTGTCGGATCCATTTGGAGTTCCATAGTTTCAACGCTTATCTTCATTATAATAGAAAAACGTCGGATTAGCAAACAATAATCATCCCCTTTTAATGAATTCCACAGAAGTTGAAGGATAGATTCCTTGAAACGAACTAATATCATATTAACCAAATTTTCGATTTTTATGTGATGCTTAAATCCAGGACTGTTAAGGCAATGATAATCGTAATAGTTTTACTATTCGCGAAAAGCGCGTTTTACAGTTTTGTACAAGTGAAGGTAGCGGCGCTTAAAGACGGTTACGCATTAGCCTCCGGGGACCCCCGTATAGAAGTTATGGGGGTTGCCTGGGACAAGACTAATTTGAAAGTCTTAGTGGTTTCGGCCTCTTGGCTGGATAAGAGCTACCTAGATTCCGTGGTTAAAGTTTTTGAAGTTTGGGATAGAGCCCTCGAGTCTTTCGGCAACTCGTACGGCTTCAAGTACCTCTCAGCGTTTTCGTTTAAGGTGAAAATCGCCTCTACACCTCAACCCGGGTACGATATCGTAGTTAAGTTCAGCGGAGACATCGTAGAGCCGGGCGGAGAGATAGGGCTCGCCCGGGTAGAGTACTACGACGGGAGAATATCGAAAGTCTACATAACCCTCTACACGCGCACGACGACCGGCGATCTAACCGCGCTCGACGTCTTCAACGTAGCCCTACACGAGGTCGGGCATGCCCTCGGCCTCAACCACGCAGAAAGCAGATATACGGAGTATGGCCCAGAACTCATGTACCCCATCTACTCCTACCCAGGCATCGAGCTACGCCCTTCAACGCTAGACGTATACGCCCTAGCCGAGGTGTATTCCTGGCTTAAAACAGGAATATTTACGCCTCCCAGAAAAACTGCCGTAAGCTTGCCCCCACACATCCCCTATAGAATGCTACTCTACTATAAGGTCAGCGTATACACCGAGTACGGCACTGTGATAGGGGGAGGTTGGTATCTAGAGGGGAGCCTAGTTAACGTGTCCCTACTCTCGACAATAGAGATCTTGGGTGAAGGCATCCGCGCAGTCTTCAACGGGTGGAGCGGCTATGTAAACTCAGAAAAACCAAGCATATCCTTTAGAATTTACGAGGATGTCGAGCTCCACGCCAAGTGGAGAACTCAGTATTACGTAAACGTGACGACGCTCCACTCTAGGGTGAACGTTAGTTCCGGATGGTATGACTCAGGCACGGTGCTTTATGTCTCATTGCTGAACACGACGGTCTACGTGGGCTCTGATATCCGATACGTTTTCGTGGGTTGGAGGGGGGATATAGAGTCGAGCAACTCGACGCTAGAGGTAGTCGTTGACAAGCCTGTATTTCTGGTAGCTGAGTGGCGCTTAGAGTATAGAGTAGAGATTTACACGGATTACTCAGAGCCTCTAAACACGAGTGGATGGTATCCGGAAGGCGAAAGACTGCTTATAGGCGTTAAAGAGGAAGTTTTAGACTTTGGAAACGGGACTAGGCTCGCTTTAACCGGTTGGAAGGGCACGCTCAACCTAGAAAAGCCCAGAGCTGAGATTAGGGTTGAACAACCTTTACGATTTAATGCTATTTGGGCTAGAGAGTACTTAGTCAGGGTATTTTCCAAGTATACAGGGGGCTTCGAGAAGTGGGTTTTAGAAAACCAGGTTTTTGAGGTGAAGCTTGACGCCGAGCTCGTCGACGAGGGGAACGGTACCAGGAGGGTTTTCAACTACTGGATTGTGGGAGGTAAACCTGTTAGGGAATATCCGCTTAGAGTAAAAGTGAATGAACCACTTTACATCGAAGCTGTCTGGAAAACCCAGTATGAGGTAGTTTTAGAGGCAGAGGATATGGAAGGCGATCCTCTAGAGGCGATGCTCGTTGTTAACGGAGAAGAAGTAGAAAGCGGGTTGAAGACGTGGCTAGATGAGGGTGAAGTAGAAATCGCCAAGATTCTCTATAGAAAAACCGTTGAAACGCCGAATCTCTTGAGATTTATCACAGGTTTAAAAGAATACACGAAACTAGTCGAGTGTAAACCTGTTGAAAATAGAATTTCCGTGAAAGGACCTGGAGTATACAGGGTGAAGTTGAAAGTCTGGAAGGTGGAAGTTGGAGCGGTGGATGTGCTCGGCATCCCCTCGCCGTTTTACAGAGTAGAAGTTGGAGATGAAGAGTTCATAGCCGATTTAGATGGCTTTTTATTTAGGGCGGAGCTGCCCGAGGAGGTTTACGAGGCAGAAATCTACTTCCTAAATTTAAAAGTCGGAAAGGGGGAAGTAGTAGTCGATAAATCGGGCGTTTATCTTTTGAAAACTCCGCTAAGCCCTTATTACGTAATCGTGCTACTACTTCTAATTATTGCGTACAGGGTGGAAAGGAGAGCCCGTAGAAAGTACGCTGAGGATTTCTTTTAAACGTTGCCCGAGTAAGCGAATTTTGATAAATTGGGGAAATTATAGTTTAATGCAGGTTTTCTCGTTTTTTCTAAGAAGTACTGTTAACTTATTGATAACTCCGCGTCCTAATAGGTTTTTCCCGTAGCCGTACAGGGGAGTATAAGCTTTTACATAGAAAACATATTTAGCTATTCTAAGTTTTGTCCTAGAGGCTCTTAGAGGTATTGAACCAGACATTGTTTTGGCAGCGGGAACTAGTCTAGTAGGTAATTCTACCAAATTTAATCTTAAACTATCATATAGTTTTCTTTCCAAGAAAATATCCCCATTAAAACCAGTATCCAGTACAAAATTAACCTTAAACCATTCATCTAATACTGGAGAATATAAGTATCCATTAACGGAGTAGAAATCTTTGTATCTATAACATTTCCAGCGAACTACCGAGGATTTCAATCTCCTCAACCTCCTCGCCTACCTTAGAAATTATCCCATGGTCGGCTTTTTCACAAGAAAGGAATTTTCTCAAAATCTCCACGGCTTCATCCCAAGATTCGGCGACAGAGATTAATCTACCACAGGCTATAACAACCCATTTACCCTTATAGCGGGGGTCTCCGACAAGAGCCTCGTAAACTCTATTATTAGCCTCCTCCTCGGTTTCCGCCGCCAGGCTATCATGAAGGTTAGCGTATAAGGCAAGCGCTTCATTAATAACCTTGTATACCGGCACCCCCCTCTTCGCCGCTATGGCTTTTATAGCCCTATACGCTTTCTCATCAAGGTTCTTTAAGTAGAAACCTTTACCCATACTGAATATACCAATTATATACTAGTATATAAAAATATACAAAGTCCCCAAGTATTACCTGCCCAGATTAAAGAGGTTAGAGCTTAAAATTTGGTAATCTCATCTACGCTCCTATTATATAGGAGGTCACGTAGATGATTTCGATATTATTTATATTTGGTTAATTAAAGTTAGCAGTTCACATATGCTCCCCAATTTTAGAGTGGGATTACATTCTTCTTCCCAAGCCTTCTTTAATATACATTCGAACTCTATTTTTACTGTTGGAAAACCTTTCCCGTAAACATCGTTTATTGGGCCGGGTTTATCATCGATGAATACGCAGTTCTCCCTACTGTAGCCGTATTTCTCGGCTAACAGAATCAAAGCCTCTCCTTTCCCCTCCACATCCTCCCCCGCTACAATCACGTCATCAAAATAAACGATCAACCCGCTACGCGTTATCCTTCTCCTTTTCAAAGATTTAATTCCGTCACTTCCCGACACACTAGCCACTACACACCCCCGCCTCTTAAGCTCCTCTAAAACCTCTCGAGCACACGGTAAAACCCTAGTTCCCCTAATTCTGTACTCCCAGTAGAGGATTGCCATAGCCTCTGCGTTGAAGTTTAAGTCTAACTCCAGCTCATCGAGAACTGCTCTAATCCATTTACCTATGTCATGCTCGCCGCGGGCATCTCCCAAATCCTCCTCTCTAAGAGCATACTCGACGAAAAGCTCCAGAGCCTCCCCTTTTAAACCTAAATGCTCCCCTACCCGCCTCCAAACCTCGGGGAGGCAGGAGTAGCTATCGACTAGAGTCCCGTCGAAGTCGAAGGCGTACAGCCTCCACTCGCCGACCATGAGCGTTTTACGGCTTGAAGGTATATATAAGTAGGCTATAGATTCGTACTTGTTTTAAATAGTTTTAAACTATGGGCTCTTTAATTTTCTTCTCAATCTTTAACCTCCAGATAGAGTCGGCTAAACCCGTAATTTTATTCACATCCTCTAGTTTTTCTGCCAGGTTCAATGGGATGTTGTTGGAGCCATAGTAGGCACCTGCTATAGCGCCCACCATTGCGGCTATGCTGTCCGTATCGCCCCCACACCTTACCGCGTCTATGACTGCGCTTTCAAAGTCTTCGCTGTTTAAAAATAGGTATAGGGCTAGTGGGACACTATCCGGCGCGCTACCCCAATTCTTCAGCGTGTGCACTGCCTCGCCTAGGCTAGCCCCCTTCCTTAGCAGCTCCTCGATTGAGGAGAGCTTCCTAGAATAAACCTCGGATTCAGCCAATTTCAGTAGAGCTTTTAAAATATCCCTTCTGTCTAGGCCTTTCAAGGCTAAGCCTATAGCATAGGCTTGAAGACGGCAACCCTCGACTGCCAGAGGGTGGCTGTGGGTTACGATACACGAGTACTCGGCCGCTTTTAACAATAGCTTTTCGTCGTCATAATAGGCTAGCGAAACCGGGGCTACTCTTATACACCCGCCGTTTCCGTAAAACCCGCTCTCGAAAACTATGTGCGCCGCCTCACGCCAGTCCGCTCCCTTCCTCACCATCTTCAAGACAGTACTGGTTCCGTAGCCATAACCCCTCCCCGGGTTAAACCTGGCGGCGAGCTCTTTGATGAAGGTGGAGGCTTTGAGCCCTTTCTCTTTAACTATGCTCTCCGCTAGTACTATCATCATTTCGGTATCGTCCGTGTAGATGCCTGAATACCGAGATAGAATATCCTCTAGGCTGAGCTCGATAGTGGAGCTAAAGCTCCAACCCTCGAAGTGTGAGCCTAGAGCATCGCCGACACCTGTACCTACTAAGGCGCCCACGAACTTATCCCTAATATTCAACCCACGATCACCATATTCTGAATTTACAACTAAATACTCCTGTTTATCACAGATTTCTCCTAGTTAACATTAACGCGTTGAAGTACTCTATGAATCCTAAAATAAATTTATAGCACCTATAGAATAGGGGGACTATGGATGCTTTAGAAAAACTAGAGAAAGGCTATGAAATAGCTTCGTGGAAGGATAATCCGTGGAGTTCTGAGGGCAGGGAGAGGTATAGAGCGGCTCTAGAAAAATTCAACACGCTTCTGAAACACCCATGGCTAGCTGAGGTAGCCGGTAAAGATAAAGTGGATGTACTGGATTTAGGTGCTGGAAGAGGTATAGGGGGAGTAGCTCTAGCTAAAGTCTTGATGAGTAGAGGCTTGAAAGTTAAAATAGTCATGGTTGATTTGAGAGAGAGCCGTTAGGGACAGCTTGAAGTTAGCTCAAGAGGAGGGGGTTGAGGCCGAAGCCTATAAAAATGGACGCGGTGGATGCCTACAGGTTGGGCAGTTTCGACATAGTATTAATGTACGGGCTATACTAGCCCACTTCGATTCGTGGACTATGCCTAGGCTTTTCGCTTCAGCCGCAGAAGCTCTTAAGGAAAACGGCGTAGTCATCGTAGAGGAGATGGATAGAGTCCACGCTATCTTCATGTCCAGATTTAAAGATTTCATAGTGGAGAACCCCAAGCCTGAGGAATTAAGCCTATCTATCTACGCGGGCTACGACGTCGTTAAGGGCTACTTGAGAACCTTCATTAGAGTAAGAGATTGGAAGTCTGTTACGTTACCTTAAACTCCAGGAGCATCTCCACTATAGCTTCAGTTCTCTGGCTCTTCCTAGAAGACGTTGACATACTACAAGGGAGAAAACCCGGTATGTACCTTGTGCTTGGGAGAAAGCCTAGAAAGCTTTTAAAACCCGAGCACCTAGCCGAGAATCCTGAGGTAATTAAAAGAGGAAAAACCTGGACTCCCTAATCATTCTTTGCAAACTTTCTCGCCAATACTTCTTAGCATAAAGAAATCTAGGAACTCTATTACTCCCTCGCCGTCCTCTCTTTTACACACATACTTTACCTTATTCTTTAGCTTCTCCGA
>CAZCTW010000015.1:0-35614 GCA_964501905.1 uncultured Thermofilaceae archaeon
ATGGCTGGCAGCTCCTCGGGTCTTGGAGGCTGTATGGGCATGGTGAACATTCCCGGGTTTTCCTCGAGCATTAAGCCGATCTGGACGAATTTGGGCATCACCGTATTGCTTAGAAATATCAAGAGGAACAGGGTCAGCAGAGTCATAAATACGGCGAGCCACTTGTAGCCCCTTATCCCGCGCTTAAACTCCCTCAGCGCTATCATATACTCACCCATGGCGTCGCTCAAAGCGTGGACTGCCGCGCTTCCAGCCCCCATCTCCTCTATTAGCGAAATTAGCTCTAGGCTTATCCTCCACGGCTTAGGCAACAATTCTTTAATCTTCTCGTAGACGTCCCGTAGGCTTCCGGACACTCTAGCCTCCTTAACCAGCAACGATATTAGCCTCATAGTGTATCTCCCGTAGCCTCCCACAGAGTAGATGTTCTCCACGGGTAGATTGGCGTGGATTTAAAGCCTACCACGTATAGGGGCGCAGAGCCTATCAGCTCTTCGCCGTTGAGCACGTTCACAGTGTATAAGCCTGTTTCTAAACCCTGCGTGTTTAAGACTCCGCTCCAGTAATCCCCGCTTTTCACCATAACGCCAGTCTTATAGACATTACCGCTCTTAGCAACTTCAAATCTATCTGCCTCACAAGTCGATAATGCCCGGTAAACACAGATAGGCGGAAACGATTGAGTACAGAACTTCTCGACCACTATAACTTCGCATGTCTCGGGCTGCGGCGGGGGAGGCTTGGGTTTATCTCTTTTAGGAGGCTGGGGCTCTCCTCCGTTGCTCTCTTCCTCATCAAAATACTAAATTCTCTGCGTTATTTATCTATTCCTAGGCCGTAATCTCGGGGCGTGTAGTAGAAAACGAGTTTACCCTGCTGCCAATCTCTTATTACAATTCTCGCCGCCTCCTCCACGTTGAGCCTTCCCCCTTTCAGGTATAGACCTCTTTTCCTAGCTAAATTCTCAAGAATGGAAAGGGGCTCTTCGCCTTCTACACCGTAAGTTTTCTTGAAAATATTGAGATCTTTAGATAAGGCTTTCTCTACGAGTTTTAACGCTACGGGCAGGGGGTCTTCAAGGCTTTCAGGGCTCAAAGCCCCTTTAAACACTAACTCTTCCTCATCTCCTTTTAACGGCACTACTCCAGGCGTATCTACTACTTTAAGCCAAGTAGCCGCTCTTACCAACTGGACGTGTTTAGTATAGCCGGGTATGGGCGACGTGCCGGCACTATGCCTACCCCTGAGTAGGTTTATTATAGTAGATTTACCAACGTTAGGATAGCCCACTACAGCTACTTTAACCGGTTTTTTAGGTGCAACCTTCTTTATAGCTATCCATAACTTCCTAGTTCCAAGCCTTTCTCTAGCGCTGATGTACACAGTCTCGTACTTTTTGCTTAATACGCGCTTCCACTCGTCTAAAACTTCTTTCGGCACCAAATCCGCCTTATTGATAACTATAACTAGAGGTTTACCCATTTTCTCAGTCATTTCCTCCAGCTCCCTAGACCTTGTCCCATAGGGGTCTCTGGCATCTACAACTTCGAGCACCACGTCCGCTTCCCCGATTACCTTCTTAACTTTAGCCCATAGTTTTCTATAGAACTTCATAAACTACAACGTCCTACCTGCTTATCCGAATTACCCTCTTCTCCACCAGGTTTTTAATAAACATTAATTTTTCCTCGAGAAGCTTTAACTCTTCCTTATTCAAGGCGTCGCCGGAGATCTGGAGGAAATCTAGCTTATCGAAGTTTTTAACTAGTATTTTAAACCATTTGCCGTCACGGCTCCACTCAATGTTTTCAAAGGATTGAATTTGAGGATCTAGAATTTTCAAAGCATAATGTACTGCTCTAAAGTTCTTGCTAATCTTCATATTTATCTTAATTTCCCTATCGGATATCACAGCCTTATACAGCGATCTGCCCTGCTTGTAGAAAATAACACTTTTTAATAATTCACGCCGAAATATTGTATAATATTCTAAATGCTTAAGAAATATATCACTTTTTAATATAATTTTCAAATTTTTTAAAAATATTTCAGCTACCTCGGGGAATACTGCTTTTTCAAAAAAGTCTTTTATTGCGTCGACCTCTACCTCCTTCCTATATCCTTCTATTAAATCTACCAGTTTTCCACTCTTCTTCCCTCTTCCACTCTTCTTCTTTTTAGTAGAGAAATGAGATAGGAAAGTCTGGGTGAATTCTGGAATTTCAACACTCGTGGGCAGTGAGAGATAGTCAACCAACTGCTTAACTTCTCTTTTAGACAAACCTTCGTTGATGGCTTTCTTGGCTATCCAGTATTGTTTCTTGGGGTCTTTAAGGCGGGCTATTTCGTACCAGTAGCCTACGCCTAGGCGCCCTTCTATTCTGGACCAGACTTCCTTAGGTATGTTCTTGGCTACTATAATCCTCTTCTTAACGTAATCCTCAGTGACGTTGTACTTCTCAGCTATCTTCCTTATAGTCAACCCGTTCTCCTGCTCTTTTAAAAAAATCAACCCCTCCTTTATCGGGTTTAAAGTACCCCTAGTCCTATTTCTTCTAAAAGAGAGAACCCTCATATCCTCGGGGGTTAGGTCCGTGTACAGCACTGCTCTTATCTTCTTCCAACCTAGCTTCTCTGCAGCCTTTACCCTGTGATAGCCATCCCCTACGAAGTATCTGCCGTCATAACTGTAGCACACCTCTATAGGCATAGTCCTCTCCGGTCCTTGAATAGCCATCTCCTCAATTAATTGTTGAAACTCCTCTGGCGTCATTTCGTTAGGGTTATCCTCCATGAGAACCAAGTTATCCAAGTCTATCCAGATAAGCTTAGAGCTAGTCATGGCCATCAGCCTAACTCTTGGATAATATAGCTATGAACTTAATAATAAAACCTTATTAAGTTAGAAAAAATTAGAATTTGAAATCTCCAGGCTCAGGCCAGACTTTCGGCACCTTGCCCGGTGGATACTCCTTCTTGAGCCATTCCACGAACTCGATTATTCTCTTTACAGCTTCCTCCACAACAACTTCTCCCTTCTCCTTGCTAGCCTTGCTCGGGAAGCCGACGCTGCCCTTGGGGTAGTGGTGTATCTCCATGTAATGGCTTACGTCGAACCAGGAGAAAGGCCTGCCATATACGTTACCGGCCTTATCGACCCATTTCTCGGGAATTACGCCGACCATTTTCTCGGCATCAGCGTCCTTCAGCCTGTCTAGACGCATAAGTTTCTCTGCAACGTACCAGGTTACGCTGGTCTCGAGCTCATCTGCGTGGATAAAGGGAGTTTCTAACACTAGCCCTGGCTTAAGCTCCTTTCCGGCTACTAGGATATCTCTAACCCAAGCCCACCAGCTAGTGACCATTATTAAGGCGTGGACTCCTTCCTCGATTATAGCTTTGTCTTTGGCTATGGGCAATACATATTCCTGTCCGTGGGAATTGAATAATATTATCTTTTTGAAGCCTGTATGGCTCAACCACTTAACGACGCTTACTACGTAGCCGATATAGGCTTCCTTCTTAATGGGGATTGTACCGGGCATACCGTAGTGGTGAGAAGGATGAGAACCGTAGATTATTGGCGGTGCCACCGTAACGCCTGTTTCGTAAGCTACTCTCTCCGCGATATAGGTTCCTATTAACGTATCCTCGCCGACGGGAGCTGCTAGTCCGTGGTTTTCTATAGAACCGCACGGCACGAAGATTATATCGACTTTTTTAATTCTCTCCTTTATCTCCTCCACGGTCATTTGGTCCAGGTACATCTTCTCTCCGAATTTGTTCAGTATAGGTATAGAAAACCTAGACTGATACTTAGACATAGACTTCACCAAAGCTAGAAGGTAAAAAGGGAGATAAAAGAATAGCGTTTTAAGGTTTAATCGTAATTTTGCCGTCGATCCTCTTGTGAGCCCTCTCGAAGGCTTTCTCTACATCGTCTAGGCTAAACCTGCTGGTTATTATCTTAGTCATGTCTATCTTTCCGGCGGCCATCAGCCTGATGACGTTTCTGAAATTGGCCCATCCGCTGTGACCCTGGCTGCCGAATATCTGGGCTCTTCTAACCTGGAATACCTCTAGGTATATGGGGACTTCGCTAGGGGCTCTCCCTATCCAGGCTATCTTACCCCCTATAGCCAAGCTCTTCTGCATCTGAGGCAAGGTTTTCTCAGGAGCTCCGGCAGCTTCTACCTGTAGATCCGCTCCTTCGCCTCCCGTCACTTCTAGTATTTTCTCATAGGGTTGTATTCCATTTTTCGCCAGTTCTATGGGGTCGAAGACATAGTCAGCGCCCATGCTTTTGGCTAGCTCCCTTCTCTGAGGACTAATTTCGAAAGATATTATCTTGCCAGCTCCAGCGGCTTTGGCGAGCCCTATAGCCGCCAACCCTATAGGACCCGCTCCCCACACGACGATGTAGCTTCCTGGTTTAAATCCTCCAGCTCTCGTGAACATGGCGTGGTAAGCTACAGAGGTTGGCTCTACGAGACTGCCGGCTTCGAAGGCTCTATCCTCGGTCTTGTAAGCGTCTAGTAGCGCGTCTACCTTCCACAGGTACTTCTCGTTTACGACTATGTAGTCCGCCATTGCGCCATCTCTCGTAAATCCTATCTCGCCGTAGACTAGGTCTGAGGGGTCGTTTAGCAGGATACAGTGGTTTACGTAGCCCATTCGGCAGGGAGTGCACTCGCCGCACCAGAGCATTTCCTCGCTTGTAACCATATCGCCCGGCTTTACCCACTTAACCTGAGAGCCTACCTCCTCTACTACGCCGGAGAACTCGTGGCCTATTATCACGGGGAATCTAGTTAGGCCTGGATAGATTATGTAGCCGTCTTCGCTGGTCTCTAGGAAGTGTATATCCGAGCCGCATATTCCGCAGGCCTTCACCCTTATGAGAACGTCTTTAGGCCCTACTTTAGGTTTAGGCCTCTCCTCTAGGACGAGCCTCGGGTTTTTCCAGACTTTGGCTCCTTCGATAACTTTATGGGTTTTAAGCTCAGCCTCAGAGATTTTATAGTCGGGTTTAGGAGCGAATTCTGCATATAAAACGGCTCCTCTCAAATTAACCACCGTATTCGAATGCTCCCATTGGGCTTATAAAAATTGCGAGCCATCGGAAATTATTTTTATGGTCGGTTTTTTCTATATTTGCAGGTGGTATTATGCCTAAGCCTAAGGTCTATGTTACCCGTATTATACCGGAACCCGGATTGGAAATTCTGAGAAAATATGTTGACGTAGAGTTACATGAATCGAAGGAGTGGCCGCCGAAACGCGAAGAACTCATCGAAAAAGTAAAGGACAAGGATGGATTGCTTTGCTTACTCACAGATAAAATAGATGCCGAGGTTATGGATGCCGCTCCTAACTTAAAGGTAATAAGCACCTACAGCGTAGGTTTTGACCACATAGATATAGAGGCCGCGACTAAGAGAGGCATCTACGTCACCCACACGCCGGGGGTTTTAACCGACGCTGTTGCAGAATTCACCGTAGGATTATTGCTAGCAGTTACGAGGAAAATCGTGGACGCCGACAAGATCGTCAGAGGAGGACAATGGGATAAGCCTTGGAACCCGTTCTTCCTAACTGGGCCCGAGCTTAAAGGAAAAACTTTAGGCATCGTCGGACTGGGCAGGATAGGCAGAGCTGTGGCGAAGAAAGTGAAGGGTTTCGAAATGAAAGTGATATATTATGACGTATACAGAAACGAGAAAGCTGAGAAAGAGCTAGGCGTGGAGTACGCGGACTTAGAAACCCTACTGAAAACATCCGACTTCGTAAGCCTACATGTCCCTCTGCTTAAAGAAACCTATCATATGATAGGCGAGAAAGAACTCAAAATGATGAAGCCTACAGCCTACCTCATAAACACCGCTAGGGGAGCCGTAGTAGACACGGACGCTCTCGTTAAAGCTCTTAAAGAAGGTTGGATTGCCGGCGCTGCTCTCGATGTTTTTGAGCAGGAGCCTCTGCCACCCGACCACCCATTAACAAAGCTAGACAACGTGATATTGGCTCCTCACATAGCCAGCGCCACTATAGAGGCTAGGCGCAAAATGGCAGAACTCGCCGCCAATAACCTAGTCGCCGTCCTAAAGGGAGAAATGCCGCCAGCATTGGTCAACAAAGAAGTATTAAAGATTAGACCTTTAGAAAAAGTTAAGATGATTTAAACTATACTTTTTTCTGTTTTTCTTAAAGTCTCTATCGTAGTTCTAGCAGCTGTCTTAAAATCTGGCTTGATTATTATCTCCGCCGATAAGTACCCGTTATAGCCTATCTCCTTTAACGCCTTCAGCACGGATCGAAAATCTATGTGACCCATCCCGGGGGCATATCTGTTACTGTCAGCTACGTGAACGTGGCCTATTAAGCCGCCAGCTCTCCGTATCGACTCCTCAATTACCGGCTCTTCTATGTTCATGTGAAAAGTGTCTAGGAGAAGATAAAGTGCACCGGAGCCTATAGTCTCGTGTAACTCTATAGCCTCTTTCACAGTGTTGACGAGCTGAGTTTCATATCTATTTAAAGGCTCAAAGAACACTTTCACCCCCTTACCCTCCGCGTAGCTGCAAACTTCTCTTAAACCCTCAATCATATGCTTGTAGGCTTCTTCCTGGCTCATTCCTTCTTCGAGCCTGCCCCTCATCAAGCCCACTATAACCCCAGCTCCTAAAATCTCGCCTAAATCCACAAACTCTTTCAATCTCCGAATAGCCGCCTCTCTCTTCTCTAAGCTAGGACTCGACAGGCTAAAGCCGTAGTGTATGTAGTTTAATCCCGTGCTTAGAGCCGGCACTTCTAGACTGTAATCCTCTAGTTTTCTCTCTAATTCTCTCAATGATAGAGATTTAGGGTCGAGAAGCGAAAGCTCTACTCCGTCAAACTCGAGCTTGTACAGGATTTTCAAAGCCTCTTCGAGGGGTTTACGGACTACGGCTTCAAACTCCGCGGTTGGAGGAGCAACTACCATTGACTTCTTGAACATACATATAACTCTAAAAAAGGAAGTTTTTAAACTACGCCTTTGCTCGCTATCGTTATCCTTAGCAAGTACTTCTGGAAGAACAGGAAGAATATGACTACTGGTATCATGTAGTATATTGAGACAGCTGCTAACATTCCGTAGTCTACGAACCTCCACTCGCCGATCATAGCTTTGACTAGCATCGACAACGTCCAGTTAATGTTAGAAACTATAAATACTAGGATGAACATGAACTCCGACCAGCCGGAGAGGAAGGCGAATATCATAACCGAGCTTATCCCCGGCTTTACGTTTGGCATTATCACCTTCCACCAAGCCTGGAGCCTCGTACAACCGTCTACGAGAGCACTCATCTCCACGTCCCATGGTATGCCGTCGAAGAATCCCTTCATTATCCATATGCCTAAGGGTAGTTCTAGCGCTGTTTTAACCAGTATTACGCCTAACAGCGTGTCGAAGAGCCCGGTTACCCTTAGGATGTAGAATATCGCTATGAGCAATGTGATGCTCGGGAATCCGTGTAGTATCAGTGTTAAAGTCAGGAAGGCGTTTCTACCTTTAAATTTGTAGCGGGAAATAGCGTATCCTGCTAGCGAGGTCATGAATACCTCTAGGCCGCCCACTGCTAACGCTAATAGGAATGTGTTAAAGGTTACTAAGTAGATGTTTGGATACCTGCCTGCTTCTACTGTTCCGGTTCCGGGCGCCTGTATGTACCCTGTTAACACGAACTGCCAATTTTCGAATTTTATTTCTGTCGGCACTAGACCGTAGAGAGACCTACTGACGGAGCCTAAGAAGAGCATTGAGTACATGAGCACTATAGGCGTCGTGATCGCAACTAGGATCAGGTAGGGTACGGATTGTTTAACGTAGTTTGAGATCTTCGCCATTTTACAACACCTCTATCTTAGGTTCTATCATTAACTCTCTAAACTTAAAGACTTTCCAGTAGACCACTGCGGCTATAAGCCCTATGGTTACTAAAACGCTGGATAGCGCCGCTCCGTAGCCGAACTCCATGTAGCCCGCGTATTGCTCGAAGGCTCTGTGATAAGAGTATAGAGCCCAGACTTCGGTGGTATAGAAGCCGGGTCCTCCGTTGGTTACCAGCAAGATATACTCGTAGGAAGTTAACAGGGATAGAGTTTGATATGCCGTGACGAAGAGTATCGGCCACTTAATTAACGGGAGTATTACGTGTCTTATAGTCTGCCATGTTGAAGCTCCATCCACCTTGGCAGCGTTTATGAAGTCGACAGGTATCGATTTTATGGCGGAAGTGAATATTATCATTCCGAAGGAAGCGCCGACAAAGCCGTTTACTAATACGATGATAACCCATGGCCACGGCACTATTTTAGCTCCGAATAGTTCTACGAAGGAGTAGCCTAGGAAGGATATACCTTTGCCTTTAACTATTCCCAAGTTTACGAGAAGCCAGTTCCACAATCCGAAGGGATAGGGGGCGGTGGCCCACAGCCACATTACCGCGTATACTGTGGATGGTGTTATACGAGGCAGTAGCCATAGTGCTCTGAATACTGAGCCGATTTTTTCGTGGACGTGGGTGGTCAGAATGCTTAAAACCAGCGCCATTCCCACGTTAAAACATGCTAGCGTAGTAAAGACGTAGAACAGCGTATTTAATAGTATTTTCCTAGACCACCTGTCGTTGAGCATTCTTATGTAGTTCTCTCCCCAGTTCCACTCCCACTTGAGCCCTACAACGTCCATGGACGTGAAGCTTATCAACACGGTCAGTATAACCGGCGCTAGGAAGAACATGGCGATGAGGAGCGTCGCTGGAGCCAAGAATATGTACAGGTAGTTAATCTTAACCCTCTTGCCTCTAATATTCAAATCAATCCCCCACTTCGACTTCTGATAAATAATATTACGACGCATATTTATAAATGACACCTAGCAACACTACAAACTCCCAGCTATAACAAAGTGCTCTCTTAAATTAAATTACTTTAAACAAGTGAATATTTTTATCACAATTAAAAAGATGCTCTAAACTTAACTAACCTTAGCAGAAGTATTCACCCACTTGGTTGTAGGCGTTGAGTGAGTGTAGGCTAAAGACACGAAGAGGAGGAAAAGCGTAAAGCACGTCTCGAAGAATCTCAGAGTGCCCTTAAAGACTGCATACCGCTGGGTTAAGGAGGCTAGTGGGTCAGCGCGACTGCTTCTTCATAACTCAGTGTTCAACGCCTTCCTCATCCCTATATGTAAAGAATGTGAAAAGCTTAAAAAATCACAGTTTGCGACCCATTTGATTCACAAATATGAAATTTTATAGAGATGTGCCTACGTCTCTTCCCTTCAGCTACCCATTATTCTTTAAAAATGGTCAGATAGCCACCGCTTCTTCATCCTTCTGTAGTGGTCGGGATTTTCTTCATCCCAGTATAGACTATAAGCCGTAGATTAAAAAGTTAGACCCACTACTAAATATGGGTTTAGCTTATATATCGTCGCGAGGCGTATTCGCTTAAAGATAGCCTTGTACGCCAACCGTACGCACGGTTAGGACCAATCCAAACCTTTCAATCACCAAAATACTCAACTAACGCCTCGCGAGGCTCAACGGTAGTATAGCCTTCAGCGAGTAGTGGCAGTATGAAATTTTCTAACTCTTTTTCGATTTCGCTATCGGCTTTAACGTTTGGCGCTAAGTTTTGAAGTAGAGGCGCTAAGCTAAACAATAAAACCAACAATACAAGAATACGCACAAATATTTAAAATAACAAATCTAACACAAAAACAAAGAGAAAGAAAAGAAAGATTTTACTCCTCGATAATAACCTCGTCGCCCAGCGTATCCTGAACCTCCGACAGGAAGACCTCAAACGCCTCC
Source organism: uncultured Thermofilaceae archaeon (assembly GCA_964501905.1). Lineage (GTDB taxonomy): Archaea > Thermoproteota > Thermoprotei > Thermofilales > B69-G16 > B69-G16. Next base: position 9,864 of record CAZCTW010000015.1, read on the forward strand.
TCAGCGCTCGCCGCGCCGCTCTCAACAGCGCTCACAGCCCTGTAAATCATCTCGTTGTACAATCCATACTTCGGATGCAGCGGTATAAACGTCGTATACTTCAACATGTAAGCAACCTCAGCCAAGAACCTATCCTCAACATACTTCGTATTCGTAATCTGGCTGTTCAATATAGCCAAGTGAGCACTGTGCACAGCATGTAAAGAGTTAATCGTCGGGTCAGTCACCAACGTAATCAACAGGAACGCAACGTCCGGATTCTTGCAGGTCTTCGTAATCATGTAAACCAACGGGTGAGACAGCGTAACAGGCTTACCGCCCTTCTCACCCGCCGGGTGCAGCGCAAACCCAATATTCTCCCAGAAGTACTCCTCAGTTACACCATACTTCTTAATCCACTCAGCCTTATGCCAAGTACCACCGCTCGCAAACAAAGCCCTACCCTGAGTAAACCTCTCATGGAAAGCAGTCTTCCACTCACTACCAAACTGGTTCGGGTCTACGACACCCTCCTCCCTCATCCTCTCGAACAACTTCAAGAACTTCATCCAAGCACTCTTAGTAAACACCAACTTGCCACTCTCAGGATCCCATAGCCTACCGCCATAAGCCAAATAGAACTGCTGATAATCCCATCCGGGGGAGCAACGATGCACTAATCCGACTTCGACTAGTCCGGCGTCTACTGCTTGTTTGGCTAGGTCTACCATGTCGTCGATTGTGAATTCTCCTTTTTCTATTTTCTTGGGTAGTTCTTCTATTTCGTCGTCGGTCCATCCTAGTTGTTTAAGTATGTCTTTTCTGAAGTATAGTGGTCTGGCTTCGGTGTCTTGTGGTATGGCCCATATTTTGCCTTTGTATTTGACGGCGTCCCATAGGGTTGGTATTATGTCGAAGTATACGACGTCCCAGTATTCTTGTACGTAGGTGTCTAGGGGTATTATGTAGCCGGCTTCGGCGTGGGTGGCTACGTCTTCATGTCCGGTGCAGTAGATGTCTGGTCCTTTGCCAGCTTCCATTGCCATTAAGAATCGTTTCTTATAGTCGCCCCAGCTCTGGGTCCAGAAGTCTCCTTCTATTTTGACTCTGATTGGGGAGCCTAGGTCTTCTAGCATTTTGTTTAGTTTTTCAGCGGCTACTTTAAAGGCTTCGAATCTGTATACTGATGGCTCGTCTGGTCCTATTGCCCATACGGTTATTGTTATTTCTGTTGGTCCGGCGGCTCCTGTTGCGGCTTCTAGCTGCTTTGATAGTTGTTCTACTTTCTTTTTGAGTTCTTCGTTTTCGGCTAGTAGTTTATTGTATTCCTCTTGGGATACTACTCCTGTTGGTGTCGGTTTTAGGAAGTAGCCGATTACCGCTCCGATTATAATACCGACGATGAGGAAGACTATTGCCATTGTAGAAATTTGTCCCCTTCTTCTCATATAGGGGTCACCAAGTAGTATATGGTTTGGGAGCGTATTTATATTTTTCTTGATAGACTTTAAATATTAAGATTTTATTGATGGTTTTTATTTTATGCTGTGCGGGGTTTAATTTGTGTACGGGATGCTCTGGTGCACGGTTTGAGAATTCGAGTGGAAAAAACTTAGTTTATTAGATGTAGGCTTTTTCGGTTTTTCTGTCGAATATGTGGGCTTTTGCTATGTCGAATGTTATTTTTACTTTTTCTCCTATGTTGAATTGTGTGCCTGCTGGTACTAGGGCTCTGGTTAGTACTCCTTCTCCCAGGTTTAGGTGGACTATCAAGTCTCTTCCTAGGGGTTCGACGACGTATACTTCTGCTGGGTATTGTCCGTCTGGTCTTATCTGTATGTCTTCTGGCCTTATTCCAAAAATTACTTCTTGTTTGGCTCCCGCTTCTTTGAGTACGGCGGCTATGTCGGGTGGTAGTAGTAATTTTAGTGGTCCTATGTCTATCATCATTTTGTCGTCTTCTTCTATTAGGCTGCCGTCCAGGAAGTTCATAGGCGGGCTTCCTATGAAGCCTGCTACGAACACATTTGAGGGCTTGTTGTATAGTTCGTCGGGGGTGCCGTATTGTTGTAATCTTCCTTGGTTTAGTACAGCTATTCTATCTGCCATAGTCATTGCTTCTACCTGGTCGTGGGTTACGTATATGGTAGTTATTCCGAGTTCTTTCTGCATTCTCTTCAATTCAGCTCTCATCATGATTCTGAGTTTTGCGTCTAGGTTGCTTAGGGGCTCGTCCATTAAGAATATCTGTGGTTCTTTGGCTAGGGCTCTGGCCAAGGCTACTCTTTGCTGCTGCCCGCCGCTTAACTGACTGGGTTTTCTGTCTAGTAATTCGGCGATTCTTAAGAATTCTGCTACTTCTTTCACTTTTTTCTCTATTTCCTGTCTTGGTACTTTCTTGAGTTTGAGGGGGAAAGCTATATTGTCGAATACTGTCATATGGGGGTAGAGGGCATAGCTTTGGAAGACCATTCCTACGTTTCTGTCTTTGGGCGGTACTTCGTTTACTATTTCGTCTCCGAAGTATATGTAGCCGCTTGTGGGTTTGTATATTCCGGCTATCATTAAGAGTGTGGTTGTTTTGCCGCAGCCGCTCGGGCCGAGTAGAGCTACGAATTCTTTGTCTTTTATGTGTAGATTTAGATGGTCTACGGCTTTTACGGGTCCGAAGTATTTACATAAGTCTACAAGTTTTACTTCGACCATCTTTCACACCTTCCTCTGATAGAATAAGTTAACGCCTGATATAAATATTTCAAGTTGTCGATATAACTGTAAAGAGTTAGAAATAAAAGTGTTTTCTCCGCAACCCTATGCGTGGTGTAAATGGGCGAAATGGAGTATTTAATGGGTATAGACTTGGGCACTACGACTTGTAAAGTCGCCATATTCTCGACTGACGGAGAACTAGTTGCTATGTCGGGTAAGGAGTATCCTACCTACTATCCTAGGCCGGGTTGGGCCGAGCAGGATGCCCGGGATTGGTGGAGTGTTACCGTCGAGACCATTAGAGATGTATTGAAGAAGTCTAGGATAGACCCAGCAGGCATTCAAGGCATATCAGTGAGTAGCCATAGGGAAGCCGTGGCGCTGCTTGACGAGAACGACCAGCTTTTAGATCGGGTGATTATATGGCTTGATAAGCGAAGTCTTCCCCAGACGCATTGGATTGAGGAGAACTTTGATCTTTGGGAGATTTACCGAAGGACTGGGCTTCGAGTCGACCCGACGTTCACTGCTACTAAGCTTTTATGGATAAAAGAGAATAAGCCGGAAATATTGAAGAAAACCAGGGTAGCTCTTCAGCCGAAGGACTTCTTGATTTTCAAGTTAACCGGCGAGAAAGTTACGGATTATACGGTGGCTTCTAGAACTCTACTGTTTGACATCGAGAAGAGGGAGTGGGCTTACGATTTGTTCGAGGATTTCGGATTGCCCCCAGATATATTCCCGGAGGTTAAGTACTCGGACGAAGTTGTAGGCTTTGTAAACGCAGAGGCGGCTGCGGAGACAGGGCTTAAAGAGGGTACTCCGGTCGCAGGCGGAGGAGGGGATAGACAGTGTGAAATTTTGGGCTCGGGGGTTACTTCCTCGAGCAAAGTGGAGGAGTCTACTGGTACCGGCTCTACCACCGCTACTGTTTTGGACGAGCTGGTGTTCGACAAAGAGATGAGGGTGGTGTATACCTGCCACGCCCTTAAGGGTATGTGGAGTTTAGAAGTGGGCATAGCCACGGCGGGGGCTATACTGCGCTGGTTCCGGGATCAGTTTGCGACAGGGGAGAAGTTCTTGGCGCAAATGACCAAGAGGAGGGCGTACGAGTACTTAGATATGGAGGCGGAGTACGTGCCTCCGGGCTCTAACGGATTGATAGTAATTCCCTTCTTTGCCGGGGCTAGGGCGCCTAGGTGGAAGCCTTACGCTAAGGGGCTTATCTTCGGCTTGACGGTTTACCATACGAGGGCTCATGTTTTTAGGGCGTTGATGGAGGGGATAGCCTACGAGATTAGGAAGGTTTTGGAGGTTTTGGAGGAGTTAGGGGTTAAAACGGAGGAGGTTAGGGTGTTGGGCGGAGGCGGCAAGACTCCGGCGTGGGCTAGGATAAAGGCTAACGTTACGGGGAGGAGGGTTATAATACCGGAGATTCTAGACGCGGCAGTGGTGGGAGACGCTATTCTAGCGGGTTTGAGCGTTGGGGTTTATGAAAACGTGGAGAAGGCTGTGGATAAACTGGTTAAGGTTAGGGCTGTGATAGAGCCGGATTGGGAAGTGCATAAAATCTATAATAGGTATTATAGGCTTTATGAGGCCTTGATTAAAGCTGTGGAGCCGTTCTATAGAGAGATAACGGAGATTTCGGAGTATCCGAGGGCAGAGGTTCCATGGGACATCAATAGGCTTATACATTTACTGTATAAGCTGGAGGCTTAGAGCTCTCCTTTTCTTTTATTACACTAAAAGTTCAGAAGAAACAAACTAAGCAGCTATTACGATAGACGACAAAGTTTTAAGTCTCTTTTTAAGCTTAGAGAGTGGTGTTGGTATGTTTTCGGTATACGTGAAAAAGGATGGGGTTGAGGGATTCTATAAGTTTCCCTGGAAGGTAAGCATAGTAGCATTCATGGCTAACCCGGCTACTCTTAAAGGCAAAGAGGTTAAGGAGACTTTCGAGTTTTTAACGAGTGACCCCTTCTTCGACGTAATAGAGATACATCCGTTGCCGGATGAGCTGTGGAGCGTCGTAGACTCGATAGTTAAGAAGACTGGAGTAGAGGTTGCCTACGGCGCTCAGCCTCTCGTTTTAATGGAGAAGAAGAACCCCAGTTCTCTAAACGAGGAGGAGCGGAGGAAAGCAGTTGAAGCTATTAAGAAAGTAGTGGATTTGGCGGCGGAGAGAGGCATTAAAAAAGTGGCTTTCTGCAGTGGACCAGATCCGGGGCCAGAGAAACGCGAGGAAGCTACTCAAGCCCTTATAGCTAGCTTGAGGGAGATTACGGGTTACGCCGCGGAGAAGGGAGTGCATATAATCTTGGAGACTTTCGACAGAGAATGGGACAAAAAACAGTTGTTAGGTCCTATAGGGGAAGCCGTCGAAGTCGCTAAAGCCGTGAGAGAGGAATACGATAACTTCGGGTTGATGTGGGATTTAAGCCACGGTCCTATGTTGAAGGAGAAGCCACGCGACTTATATGTGGCGAAAGACTACCTAGCCCACATCCACATAGGGTGCACTAAGGAGACCGCCGAAGGCTTAAAGGATTGGCATCCCGGCTTCTACAGGCCTGGAGCCTTGAACGGCATCGAAGAAGTTAAGGAGCTTATAGCGTTCTTAGCCGATATAGGGTATGAAGGAGCTGTAGGATTTGAGGTTAAGCCTGAGGAGGGACAGTACTGGCCTGAAGTAGTTCAAGCGGCTAAAGGCGTGCTCTACACGGCTTATGCTAAATATCTGCTTGAGAGGGAGTAGCTTGGCGAAGATAAAGATAATATTCGAGAGTATAGGAGAGGTGAAGGTTGAGCTAGTCGATAAAAATCCTAAGACTAGAGATGCTATACTCGCGGCTTTGCCGATCGAGAGCTACGTGAACACGTGGGGTGACGAAATATACTTCTCTACCCCAGTTAAGCTAGGCGAGGAAAACTCCCAGGAGGTAGTAGAGAAAGGTGATGTCGCCTATTGGCCTCCTGGCAGGAGTATCTGCCTCTTCTTCGGCCCTACGCCTGTGAGCCGCACGCCTGATGAAATAAGGCCGGCTAGCCCCGTAAACGTCTTCGGCAGGATCATAGGGGATTTAGAGAAGCTAAAGAGGGTTAGAGACGGAGAGAAGGTTAGAGTTGAGAAGGTAGTCTAGATGAACATCCCCGGCAAAGCTATCCGGTTGGGCAGGATATTTAGGCGGAGTAGCGGAAGGACTGTTATAATAGCGCTGGATCATGGAAGAAGGAGAGGTCCTATAAAAGGCTTAGAAGACTTTAGGAAAACCGTTGAGAAGCTAATCGAGGCGGACATAGATTCTTTTATGATAACACCGGCTATGCTGGAGAAAAACTACGACCTCTTCGCGGGTAGAGTATCGGTTATAGCTAGAATCGACGGTACGGGGAGCGTACGAGGGCCGGATGAAACCGACGATAGGCTTATCTCAAGCGTCTACCGCGCTTTAAAACTAGGGGCAGATGCGGTCTCAGTTATGGTTTGGATAGGCAGCGAGCATGAAGCCGATAACTTAGAAAAACTAGCAATTATCGCAGAGGACTGCTTCGAAAACGGAGTTCCTCTTTTAGCTGAGGTTATACCTTCTCCTCCCTACTTAAAGGATAAGTATTCTTGGGAAAACGTGGCTTACGGATCTCGAATAGCGGCGGAATTAGGCGCAGACATAATAAAGACCTTCTATACAGGCAGCGTAGAAAGCTTTAAAATAGTAGTAGAGAGCGTTCCAGCGCCTATAGTTGTCCTCGGAGGCCCGAAGAAGGAGAGCCTAGAAGAATTCCTGAAAATAGTCTACGACTCTGTGAAAGCGGGAGGTAGGGGGGTAGCCATAGGTAGAAACGTATTCCAGCATCCGAATCCAGTTGGAGTAGCTAATGCGTTGGCTGCAATAATCCACTCGGGAGCTAGCGTAGAAGAAGCTTTAGAAACCGTAAAGGGTTAACTTACACCATGAACTCATATCCGCAGTTTGGACATTTAACGTAGGTGCACCCTAGAGATGCCCTGTAGCATCCACTACAGGCGAAAGCCCTGGAGTAGGATACGCTGAATTTACTCCCGCACTTTGGGCAGGAAACTAGGTCCTTCCCCCCTTTAATCCTCATCATTTTTTGACTAAATGGCTAACAATATAAACGTTTAGCTTTTTAAAATCTCGGTGAGAGAGTGTACGCTGATGTTTTTTACATGATATTTTGGATGCTGCTGCTGTTGATGTTCATATCGCCTCAGCTACAGTTTAGGCAGTTGAAGCACGCCAGGCTAAGCCTTATAAAGAAGATGGAGGAGAAGTACGGGTTCCGAGTAATCACGATGATACATAGGCAAGAGAAGATAAGCTTTCTGGGAGTACCAGTTTACAGGTTTATTGACATAGAGGATTCAGAAGAGGTGGTGAGGGCTATACGCTCGACGCCCCCTGAGAAGCCTATAGCCTTAATCCTGCATACCCCCGGCGGGCTCGTCTTGGCAGCTACACAGATAGCTGAGGCTTTGAAAAGGCATAAAGGCAGGAAGATAGTCATGATCCCTCACTACGCTATGTCTGGAGGCACTTTGATAGCTCTAGCCGCGGATGAGATATGGATGGATTACAACGCCGTTTTAGGTCCTCTAGATCCACAACTTATGTCTCCTAGAGGCGTCTCCCTGCCAGCTCCTTCAATTTTGAAAGCCGTTGAAGCTAAAGGAGCGCAAAATGTTTCCGATGAAATTTTAATTTTAGCCGATATGGCTTCTAAAGCGTTGAAGCAGATACAAGATATAATCGTCAACTTGGTTAAAGATAGACTGGGAGAGGAAAAAGCTAAAGAACTTGCAAAGATCTTGACTGAGGGCAAGTGGACCCATGACTATCCGATCACAGCTGAGAAAGCTTTAGAAATGGGGTTGCCCGTTAAAATAGGCATTCCAGAGGAAGTCTATGCTCTGCTAGAACTCTACCCGCAGACTCTACAAGCCAGGCCTGGCATCGAGTACATACCCTACCCGTACCATCCTGTCCCCCGCCGGGAACTTGAGAGAAGATACGGTCTAGCCCAAGAGCTCCTTTAGAAATTCGCTCGACACCTCCAAGAAGGTCGTGTCATCTTCCGATACTAAATAAATTCCTACTTTTTCAAGTTCTTTCCAGAGATTTTTCTTTTCTATTTCACCTAGAACATCGCTCAATTTTGAAAAATTCTCGGTGGGCTCAAAGAAGCGGTATAGGGCTCTAACTTCAATCCTTATCTTGTCCTGACCTGTAATTTCCAGTATCGAAAGTATTCGACGGCCTTGAACCTCAAGGTATCTTTTAAAGGCGTTTAAGAGAGACCCTACCGCTTCCTCCACGCGCCGCCCCGCCAGTGAGGATTAAAGCTGTTTTATCCATGCCAAGGCTTTGACTACGTTATTTTCAAATTTTAAGCCGTCAATTAGACGGAGAGTCAAAGCTTCTACCTCCTTATCGTACCTCTCCCTGAATTCGCGATCTTCCCCGTAGAGCTCTACAATAGCCTCTCTCAAGTACCTTTTACCGCTGGAATCTCTTAAACTTAGAGCTACGAAGGAGTAGTACCTGAAGAAATCGGCTCTTGGATCTCTCTTCTCTCTAGCTCCACTCTCCACTTCGTCTTCGTAGCGCTCTAGCTGTATTTTCAGCTCGGGGGATGCAAGCACTCCGTCTTCCTCAATTTCTTTCTTTAGGAAATTGTAAACGTCGTCGAATATGCGTTCATAGAGATCTCTCTCCCTAGACCCCTTAGGGTACGATGCTAAAAGCTCGAATAAGAGCTCGATGTAAACTCCCGAGATTTTATACTTTAGCTTTCCTCCAGTAGCCCTAAGCAGGGCTTCGTAAGTTCCTAAGCCTTTGCCGCTGTAGGGCGAGGATCCGCTCCCGGAGTGTATAGAGAGTAGCGCTCCGAAAGATCTGGCTATAGCGGCTAGCCTATCGACTCTTTCTTCTAACGCTTTTAAATCTCCAGTATAGTCTTTTCTCTTCTCGAAGCCTATGTTGGGCGCTATAAAGTCGGGCTTTACTCCAAGCTCCCATAACTCTCTCAGGTAGAAGAGCATGTCCTTACACTCGGTTAAAACCGGGGTTTCGTCGAAAGCTATCTCTATTCCATAGGGCTTAGACATTTTAGATTCTATGTAGTCGCAGATGATCTTGGTTACTCTCAAACTCTCGCCATATTTCAAGGCTAATCTCATCACTTCCTCCGGGACGAAGGAATACTTGTAAGGTATTCCGGATTCGCCGATGTAGACAAAGGATTTGCCCACGTACCGTTTGAGAATATCTCCGGCTTTATCGCCAAATTTCTCGCGGAACAGGGGCTCTAACTCTCCCTTTGGCTTTTCATCAGCGGAGTAGTCTATGAGAAAGCAGGTGTCAATTGTATAGAAATTTACGTAGCCAGTCGAGACAGCTTCGTCTATTTCCGCTTTTATATAATTTAGGGATTCCTCTAGCTCCTTCTCGCTCATCCTGTACTCTGTTTTAACTCCAGAAATCCTCTTTACGGCTTCGGCCGCTGAAGGCGCTACAGTGAGATGGTCTGCCTCGATTTCGATCAATAGCTTCTTCCTGATTGAGGCTTCGGCGGCCATAGTCATATACTTCTTTATGGAAGTTCCCGTATGTCCCCGAATTACCTCGTACTCTCCGGGAGGAGCTTCTATAACCCACTCGGGCGCTGTTTCTCTACCGAATGATAGCATTAAGCCTCCGGCAACATTCCTCTTTTCAAACGCTCTTAAAATACCCGTTAGCAGAATTTCCGGGATTCTAATGCCTATAGCTGGATGGGCTATTGGTCCTATATACCGGGGGCCGAATATAGCCGTCGACATCAGAGATTTAATGCGTTACTCCTTTATAAAGCATTGACTGTTAGGTTATTGAGAGTAAATGAGGATAGCCGGAGTAGATGAGGCGGGGCGGGGCCCCGCTCTGGGACCGATGGTTATAGCGTGTGTAGTAGTACGCGAGGAGAAGCTTAAAGCGCTAGAAAAAGCGGGGGTTAGGGATTCTAAAATTCTCACTGGAAGGCGTCGTAGACACCTAGCTGAGGTTATAGCTAGAACTGCAGAAGAAGTTGTTTTTAGAATAGTCTCTCCGGAGGAGATAGATAAAGCTGTTGAAGGGGTAACGTATAGAAACCTTAACTACCTCGAGGCTGGGCTGTCGGCCCAGCTCATAGACAATTTTAAAACTCCCGTCGATTTAGTTTACATAGACTCCCCTGACCCTAAGCCGGAACGCTACGCCCTCTTAATACAGAATATGCTGAAAAAGCGAAAAGTTAAGATTATAGCGGAGAACGATGCCGACAAGAAATACACTGTGGTCGCCGCGGCTTCCATAATAGCTAAGGTTAAGAGGGATAGTTTGATAGAGGAGATAGCTAGGGAATACGGGGATATAGGCTCGGGCTACCCTGGAGATTGGAGGACCGTGAAGTTTCTAGAAGATTGGATTAGAGAGAAGGGAGAACCTCCCCCCTTTGCTAGGAAAAGCTGGAAAACTGTTAAAAAAATAGTTGAAAAATATAGGTCTAGGCGTATAATCTAGTTTCCGCCCGTGTTTTCTCGTTTAGATAGATTTTTCTCTCAGCATAGTAGTCTCTCACCGCTCGCTCGACTAACTTTTTGAGAGCCGAAGGATCTCTCCTCTTAAGCTCCAGTATCTTTCTCTCTAGTTCCGGACATCTAGCCGCTCCTTGAACGCCGAGCGCTTTTGAAAGCCTTCGATCTAGGTAGTGGATTAGCGGGTGGTTTTCTCCTTCCCGCTCGACTTTAAAGGTCTCCGCGGGATCTCCCATAGAGTCGAGTGTTTGGAGTATTAGAACTCCCAGCAGTTCCCATACGACTAAATTGCTCATGATTTCTCAGTACCCAGTATACTGGGCTTAAATTTAAAATTACCTCAAGTTTTCGATTATCCATTCGCCCATTTTTCTAAGAGCTTTCCCCCTATGAGAGTAGGCATTTTTCTCCCCTACGCTCATCTCGGCGAACGTTCTATTGCAACCATCTGGTATGAATATCGGATCAAAGCCGAAACCCCTCTCTCCCCGCTTTTCTTCAGTTATAACTCCATCCGTTCTCCCCTCGAAAACTTCTACCCTCCCGTTAGGCGTTTTGAGAGCAACTACGGCTAGAAAATAGGCTCTCCTATCCTCTATTCCGTCTAAGAGTTTTAGAATACCCTCGCACCCCAAAGTTTTATACACGTAGGAGGAGTAAGGGCCCGGAAAACCCTTTAAAGCTTTTATAAAAAGCCCCGCGTCCTCTACGAAGAAAGGCGCGTTTTCAAATCGAATATTTGACAGCGCGTGAAGGGCTATTTCTTTCAACTCGTCGCTCTGTATTTCCATCTTCTCGACTTCGAGCATTTCAACCTCTATGCCGTATCGGGATAGTGCCATTCTAGCCTCCTTAAGCTTCCCCTTATTTCTAGTCGCGAAGTATACCCTCAAACCCTCCCCCTCCAGAAAAAATAGAAGTACCTTGACTCTCCCGCCGGGGAGCGGGACTTCGGGTCCTCATAGTCCTCCGCATGGGCGGGTGACCTTGACCCGGCCCGCATACCCCCGGTTTCGGGGTCGCGTATTATTCGTCGATAGACGTATATTAATCTATCTTTATTTTGTTAAAGACCATTAAAACTAAAGAAATATCATGTAACCCTTGGTCTCATTAAAATGTGTTTTGCCCGAAAAAAGAGGACGCGAGTTAAATAAATTAGCCACAGTTAGGTAATCTACTCGGAGATGATGCGCGATGATTGAACTAAGGCTTGATCCGTGATCAAGGCCGCCGCTTATGAGCGTGGATCCCTCTAGGAACCAAAGCTTTAAGCTTAATTACAGGAAATTTCAGGTTATTATAGGAAAGGTGTTGCAAGAGTAGTGAGAATTTGAGCCTCCCGCCCGAGAGAAAAAAGCGATACGCTCTGCTCTTCCTATTAGCGGCTTTAAATGACGCAATCGATATTCTCGAAATCCTTAATCCCTTCCTCGAACTCCTGTTAGATCTATTCACAGCAGCTCTCATAACATTCCTACTAGGCGAGCTAGATCCCATAGTCTTCTTAGTGACGGTTCTCGATGTCGTCCCCTTCGTCGACTTAGCTCCGATATGGTCCGGCTATATATACTACAGATACTACAAGGAGACTCAAGCGGCTAAACCAAAGCTTAAATTGAAAAAGTTTAGGCTTCCAAAACCCGGTGAGGAGCTTGAAGAAATATACTAAATACCTAGATTTGATCGCTTCTCTCATACTCTTCTCTCTCGGCTTCTCAGTATATATGGCGGCTTTAACCAGGACCTGGATGATGCCGGGGATCGACGGCCCTTACTATGTTGTTCAAGTAAATTACTTATTATCTCATGGTGTTTTAAAGTATCAGGATCCCCCGCTTGTTTTTTACGTGTTTTCTCTGTTTACGCTAGCTGTGGGCGACGCTTTCCTCGGAGTGAAAATAGGCGTTTCCCTTTTAACCGCTCTAGCTTCAATTCCCGTGTTCCTCCTATTCAAGAAACTCACAGACTCTAGGATCACAGGAGTTACGGCCAGTTTAGCCTTTTTATTCGCGCCGCAGACTTTTAGACTCTTAGGAGATTTTATGAAAAATTCGAGTGGCTTATTGTGGCTTAACCTTTACCTCTACCTGCTCTACCTTTGCCTTGAGAAGGGAGGAGGAAAGAGGCAGGCGCTAGCCATACTCTCTTTGTTTTTGACCGCTTTAACCCATATACTCGACTATGGAGTCGCTCTCCTCTACACTATTTTATTTGCCTTTCTCGCGCTGTTTCTACGTCTTAAAATAAGAAATATAGCTTTGCCCATTCTGGCGTCCGCGGCTTCTCTCGCCCTATTTTTCTCAATTCCAGCAGTAGTTGGGGGCGACGTGTTTAAAGGAGTTAGCTTTATAGTGGACCTGATAGAGCAAGACTACTCTAAAATGGGGCCTCTCAGGACTGAGTGGTTTATACTGTCTTGGTGCACAGCTATAGCGTTGATTCTCTACTCGGTGATGGCTTACTTGAGGGGAGAAAAGAAGAAGAGCACTGTATCCTCCGCCAGCGCCCTAGTTATGCTGGCTTTAAACCTGCCGTTTTTGCCGCGGAACTGGCTTTTTAGATTTCAGCTCATGACTCCCGTCCCTATGTCGCATGCGTTTGGCTTTGTAGCTGGCGGTTTTAAAGATAAGTGGCATGAAATTGCAGCGTTGCTCTTGGTGGCCGGGATTATAGGAGTTTTGGCTCTTCCGGCTTTTTACTCGGTTAGACCAAGTATTCCAGAGGAAGCTTACATGGAGCTTAAATACGTGGTAGAGGACGTCCTACCCTCCCTAGACGGTGAGCATTGCCTGGTTGTCCCCAACGCTCGCATAGGGTACTGGGTTGAAACTTTGGGAGTAGAAGTCTACAAGAAGCCTCAGTGCATTTCACCGATTTTTATTCTAGAAATTAGAACTAGACACCCACATCTCAGAGGTAGGATAATATATAAAGGCAAATACGTAATGGCCATAGCGCCTTAACGCGCAACACTGTCAACTCTTTAATACACACTTAGCTCAGCGGAATATTGCGTTAATCAGAGATAGAAATTTTAAATGAGATACTTGCGGCGAAAGCGCAGGGGTATTTTGGAGTTGGAAATTTATTTAAACTATGTACTTCTCTGAAGCGGCGACCTTAAAGTTTAAAACATGCTTTTTAATGTTTTCACGTGAGTATGTCCGTTGCTAAGAGGCTTAGAGAAGCTTTGGATTACATAGACTCTGCGCTTGATATCCTAAGGGAAATAGCCGGGGAATCTAGAGAGATGGCGGATATTCTGGAAGACGCCATCTATCACCTAGAGGAAGCTGGCGATATCATAGATTCCCTAATTTCAGAAAGTGGTTTTTGACTTCCTCCTTCTTTTTTCCATTTTCTCCAGTTTTTCTTCGATACGCCTTATTTCTCTTATATATCTTCTTGAAATTTCTTCGTACTCTTTTTCGCTTATTTTCCCTTCAAGTTTCATACTGTTAAGCTTGAAAAGCTCATCCTGTAGGCGATCTCTTCGATCCAACAAGTATTCGTAGTCCTCCTCTTCCCCTCTTTTAAAGAACAAAACAACTATTAAGAACATAACAAAAGCTAGCAAAGCCATTATCAGGAAAGTTAAAGTTCCCGAATCACGCCTCTTACCATTCATACTTTATCACCCTGAAGTAGCTTATCTCCGCTTGAGTAAAAGCTAACTCTCTCCAAACCCATTCTAGCCGTTTAGCAGTTCTACGCATTAACGAAATTATCGTCAAGTACGCGTTTCTCCTAAAGTAGGGCGAGGTTTCATAAAGGAAATTTCCAAATTTCTTAAGTTCCTCGATATTTACCATCACATCGCAAAGCTCTCTACTTATATTTACAAGTTTACGCCCGAGAGCTCTAAAACGTTTTAAATCTCGAACTTCTAATTTTTCGACTCTAGTCTCAATATAGGTTCTTGCCTGGTTCCCATACCAAGCCTTGATTTCCCTCGCGGCGTAGTCTAGCTCGTCTATTTTGGCTTCTATAACCGCTACTCTGTGTTTACGCTTTCTCTCCTCAAGCTCCGGCGTTATTATGGCATGGAGTAGCAAAGCTAATAGAGGTAGGATATATAGCTGACTGAACATTTCCCAGGGTATCCCTCCACCATCAAAATATAATTATCCGATTAATAAAAAGATAGTGGCATTATATCTGAAGCCTCAAACTTTAAGGGAAAGCTGGTAGGGAAATGGCGTATCGACGATCCGATAGGGGAAGGTTCTTTCGCTTGGGTGTTTAAAGCCCGTGAGGAGCTAGATCCTGAAAATATAGTAGCGTTAAAAGTGTTTGAGCCCTAGATCTCCGGCAGGCTTGCAGGAGTTTTCGAGAGAGAAGTTAAGGTTTTAAAACTCGATCATCCGAATATAGTTAAGATAATAGATTACGGGTTCAATCCCTACTTTATAGCTATAGAATTGCTAAGCCATACACTGGAAAAGGAAATAGAAAAGCCGCTAACTTTTAACAGAGCATTCGAGATATGTCTCAAAGTCGCGCGCAGTCGAGTACGCCCACGAGCGCGGAGTCATCCACAGAGATTTAAGTCCTCGCAATATTATGTTCGACTTTAGAGGAAATGTAAAAGTTGTGGATTTCGGCATCTCCGTCCTCATCGAGGAGAAGACTAAAAGGACTATGGTATCCTCAGGAAGTACAGTAAAAGCTGGAACTCCTCTTCGGGCAGCTCCGGACAATTTAGGGGTATTGCAGATAAGAGGAGCGACATATATGCTCTTGGACGCCTCATGCACTATTTGTTAACGAGCAGAAGCCTCTTGCCGGAAAACTTTAGCATGAATCATTTACGCGTATACTCTTACCCCGACTGGGCTAAAGAGTTAATTTACAAGAGCTGCCGGCCTAAACCTTCAGATAGATTATCCATAGTCTCAGAGCAGATCTTCCTGGTCGGGAAGAATTACGGTAAAGCCTATAGATTCGACGAAAAAAGTCGTTAATTAGCGATATAGAGAAATTAAAGAACGAGCTAAGGGTTATCCTAAGAAAATTGAGCTTCTAGCTACTTTACCTCTACTCGCACTGGTTTCCTGTTCAACTTCCGACCACAACGGGGACATCTGCCCCCATAGTACTTATATACAAACTCCGCTGAGACAGGCTTCTTACTCTCGTAAAGCTTAAAGCTGCAAGTCCTGCAAAGAATCATAAACACATGAATAATATAAGAACTTGTGACTATTATCGTTTATCTATACACGTGAGTATAAAATTCAACAAACGAATTTAAGAATTGTTCTAAATCGAGAACTCTACTCAAAAATTAAAGGAAAAAAGTTTACGCTCAACCATGACTCCACGTTTAGACACGCCCGCTGTGTAAACTTTCTTAGCTACCTTAGCTAGCGCGCTCTTAACTCTTTTTAAATCTCTCTTATAGCAAAGCGCTACTATTAAACCTCCTCCTCCCGCACCCGTTATTTTAGCCCCCAAGGCTCCCGCGTTCCTAGCCGTATACACTAATTCCTCCAGCTTTGCTATGGAAACTCCAACTGCCGACAATAACCCGTGGTTTATATTCATCAACTCGCCGACAGTTTTTACATCGCCCATCTCCAAGGCTTTAGCGACTTCACATGCCAACACTTCAGCCGACTTATATATAGGATCTAGCACAGAGCTATACCTAGCTTTAAGCTTGCGGACTTTAGCCACCATTTCCCCAGTACTCCTCGGTATTCCGGTATCTGCCAGCACTAATGCTACATTTTTCAGCTTTGGATTTATACGCGTAAAGCCTTTATCCTTTATATAGAGTATAGCCCCTCCGTAAGTGGATATCGTGTTATCTATTCCGCTAGGCTTTCCATGTACTATCTTCTCCGCTTCAAAAGCTATTTGGGAAACTACCGCTCTACTAACCTTCTTTTTGAGAGCAATTATAGCCGCAGCCGTTGCCACCGACACGGCGGCTGAACTGCCCATACCTGCCGCTGGCGGTAGCTCGGAAGTTATGGTTATGTCTAAGCCTTTTCCTAGCGATATATATCTTCTCGCTAAATTAGCTGCAATGTAAATTGGGTATAGGGGGGATTTCTTATTGACCTCCTCTTCGGAGAATTTTTCTCTTATCCTAAGCTCTTTAGAGTATATAGTTATTGCGCGATCCTCTCTTGGCTGCACAGTTGCTCTAGCTCTTAGGTTTATTGCTAATGCTACAGCGGGTGTTCCTCCGACTACGAAATGCTCGCCAACTAGTATGACTTTACCTGGCGCAGATGCGGTGGATTTCACTTACCCCACCAGTTGTACTATAACTACATTTTTTATTTTTATTTTTACCTTGAAATAGTTAATCTTTTACCTCATTTCTCGTATTTTAAGACCTTCATCTCTCTGTACATATTATCTCTCTTCAATAAAGATATGAACAGGCATTATGCTAGCCGTCTAGGGCAAACTAACTCCGAAATCATTTAGCATTAGCAATGGTAGTGCAGAAAGGAAGAAATAAATTACTGAAAGACTTGTTGATTGTTGGGGTTGACCATAATTGGAAAAAAGAAGATAGCAGTTGTAGGCTATACTTCTGCCGGTATGACCGCAGCTGGCTACGCTAAAACCTATAACAGGCTTGCAGAGATTACAGTTTTCGAAAAAAGAAATTACGCTATATACCATCCCTGTTCTATACACGATGTTTTAATGGGAATTTTACCTAGCTGGGACGCTATAATCGAAAAGCCTCCTAAAATGCCAGGCTTTAAAGTTTACACTTCTACTCTCGTCGAAGATATAGATACTTCCGCTAAGAAGGTTTACGCTAGAAATCTTGAAACAGGGGAGAAAATAGTCACGGAGTATGATAAACTCATTCTAGCTACAGGCTCGCTCCCCTATATACCTAAAGCTATAAAGATAGAGGATAAGGATAGAGTCTACACGGTTAAAACCGTTGAGGATGGAAAGAAGATAGATGAGGAAGCTAAAAAGTCGAAGAGCGTAGTTGTCGTAGGAGGGAGTTTTATCGGCATAGAGATGGGCTACGCTTTGAGGAAGAGGGGTTTAGAGGTTACAATTATAGAGTACTTTGATCAATTGATGTACGGCAAGCTTGAGCCCCATATAGCCAAACTTTTACTGAAAAAGCTAGAGAAAGCTGGAATAAGAGTAGTTTTGGGAGAAGGAGCTAAATCTATTTTCTCTAGAAACGGCAAGAAGGTCGTCACCACGAAGTCGGGAGAGTACGAGGGAGATTTCGTAATCGTAGCTACAGGAGTTAAGCCTAACACAGAACTGGCAGAAAAAATGGGCATTAAGCTTGGCCCAACAGGCGGAATAAAGGTAGATGATCATATGCGCACTAACATCCCCGACGTCTACGCGGCGGGAGATAACGTAGAGTCGCTGGAGCTACTGTCGGGTAAGCCGATATTAAGCATGTTAGCGACCACAGCCGTGAGACAGGGAAGAGTCGCCGGAATAAACGCCGCTGGAGGTGATGAAACCTTCCCGGGAACTGTGAACGCTTGGATTACGAACTTACACGATTTCCAGTTTGGAGCTACAGGAGTCACGAAGGAACACGCGGAAAAGCTAGGCTTTAAGGCAGTGTCCGTGGGCTTATCCTCCTACACGAAACCTTCTGGGTATCCTGGGAATCAGTTATTAAACATGAGGATGATTTTTGACGCTGAAACTCACAGAGTGTTAGGCTTCCACATCATGGGCGAGCGGGAAGTTGCGCTTTGGCTGGACGTCATGACCCGCATGATAGTGGAGAAGAAGACCGTCGAGGACGTCGCCTTACTAGAGCTAGTCTATACGCCGAGCGTAAGGGAGTGTATAGACCCATTGCACAAGCTAGCCGACTCGGCTTTGCGCAGGTTGAAAAAGTAGCTATATCTTCTTTAACTCCACTTTTAAACTATCTGCCTCGATTACTGCATAGTAGCCCATGTAGAGGGGGCCAGGGTTTACTATTACAGTTCCGCCGAGGATATCGTATCCTCGCGCCTCGTGAACGTGGCCGCAGAGGAAAAGCACGGGCTCAAACTCTTCAATAAATTCTCTTAAAATTCCCTTCCCGATGTGTATTCCCGAGTAGGCTAAATCCACTTTTACCCCGGATGGGGGATAGTGGGAAACCACGATGAGGGGGGCGGAGTTTCGCGTTGAAAGCAAGCTGGAGATAACCTGAGCGGCTGAAGAGTAGACGTGCCTGCCGCTTATACCTGCGAAGAAATAATCTCCAACTTTTTTAACTATTCCTTCGATGGAGAGTTGGAGCGTGGTTAGCTCAGACTCGATAATTCGAGTATCAATGTTTCCGGTAACTGCCAAAGCTGGCTTATCCAATCGGGCAAGCTCTCTAACTATGTTTAAATCCTCGAAATCTCCCGTAGCTACTACCAAGTCGTAGTCTTCAACTTCTACGATTTTCTCGACCACACCGATTTCCCCGTGGGCATCCGATAAGTGAAGTATCCTCATTTAGTGCGGAGAAATCTAACAGGTGTATTTAAATTTTAAGCATAGAGTCCCGCTAGGAGATGCTTATTCCTTGAAAATTTAAGTAGACGAAACTCTAGTAGAGCATTAGGTATGAAATTGAAAGATTTATTGAAAGATTACCTTTCAGAAGAAGAGCTCAAACATACGCCGTCGACCTTTGACATAATCGGCTCTAGGGATAAAGCCGTAGCTATCGTAGAGATACACCCAGTTCTCGAAGATAAGAAGTACCTAATTGCGGAGTCTATAATGAAGATACATAAAAACGTCAAAACCGTGCTTAGGAAGTTGTCAGAGAGAAAGACTAAGTATAGAATTAGAGAGTATGAGCTGCTGGCGGGAGAAGAGGATACTGAAGTCGTGCATAAAGAACATGGAGTAAAGCTAAAGCTGGATCCTCGGAAGGTCTATTTTTCTCCGCGCGAAGCTACGGAGCGGCTTCGGGTAGCCAGACAGGTTAAGCCTGGAGAAGTCGTGATGGTCATGTTCGCTGGCGTAGGCCCTTATGCCTTTATGATAGCTAAAATACAGCCTTTAGTCGAGAAGATTATAGCTATTGAGCTTAACCCCTACGCCTACAAGTACATGGTCGAAAACGTAAAGCTTAACAAGGTAGAGGATAAGGTGGTCCCCGTCCTAGGCGATGTTAAGGTTGTAGCTAAAAGATGGTACGGTCAGTGTGACCGAGTAGTTATGCCTCTTCCCAAGGGCGCCTACCGCTTCCTAGACGAAGCCTTCCAATGTTTAAAGGAACGGGGAGGAGTTATACACTTCTATTTTTGGGCTAGAGAAGAAGACCTATTTAGCGACGCTATCGAGCACGTGTGGGGTTATGCTTGGAAGTATAGGCGCCTGATAAAGGTGTTAGATAAGAGAAAAGTCCTGCCTTATGCTCCCGGAGTTTACAAGGTTTGTATAGATTTCCGCGCGGAGAACATTTATTAACGTTAACTCTTTTAGCATTTCAGATGAAAGTTGAGTATATTTTTAGAGCATACGATATCAGGGGGGTTTTCGGGAAGGATCTAACCCCAGATGTCGCGGCGGCTATAGGAATGGCTCTCGGCACTTTTGATCCAGGAGATTTTATAGTGGGAGGGGATATAAGAACTAGTACTCCCATCCTCAAGCGGGCTTTAATAGCCGGGTTGGTGGCAACCGGCTCTAATGTTTTAGATATAGGTACTGTACCTATAGGAGCGGCTATATACGCGTGTTGGACGCGTAAAAGATCTGCCGCTTACATAACAGCGTCCCATCTACCTCCTGAGTGGAATGGAGTAAAACTATACGGGAGAAAAGCCTTGAGCTATACCTCAGAGGATATTAGGAAAGTCGGGGAATTATTCTCCTCCAGGAGTTTTAAATTGGCTTCCTGGGATAATGTCGGAAAGATTGAGAGGGAAAATATTCTAGAGGAGTTTAAGAATTACCTAGAAAAATTTTCTACAGCTAGCGGTTTTAAAATAGTTGTAGACTGCGGGAATGGAGCTACATCCTTAATAGCCCCACAACTCCTTAGAGATGTAGGGCACACGGTTATAGAACTTAACTGCGAGATAGATCCAGGATTCCCCGCTAGGGGGGCGGAGCCGGAGCCAGAGAAGCTGGGAGAGTTAGCTAGGCTTGTGATCGAAACGGAGGCAGACTTGGGAATAGCTTTTGACGGCGATGGAGATAGAGTAGTCTTTGTAGACGATAAGGGGAGGATTTTATCAGCTGAGCAGATGGCAGTGGTTATGCTGGCCGGAGGAGTAAAGGGGGATGTTGTCGCTAATGTAGAGTGTTCCTCACTTTTAGACGAATATGTGAAATCGTATGGAGGGAGAGTTTACAGAGTTCCTGTAGGTCATACCTTTATGGCTAGGAAAGTAGTGGAGATCGGAGCGGTATTGGGGGTTGAGAAATCTAGCCATTTCTCTGTCCCTTTAAACCCCCTGATAGAAGAAGGGCTTATAACTAGTATATATTTGATAGAGGCCCTCGCTCGGCTTGGGGGTAGAATTTCGGAACACGTGCCGAAAGTTAGGCCCGTGAAAAGGCTTAAGGTGCCCGTGGAAGAGGCTATTAAGTTCGAGGTAGCCGAGCTGATTAAAAAGAAGCTACTCGAAAAATTTGAACACGTCGAAACTATAGACGGAGTTAGAGTAGATTTCGACTATGGATGGTTTTTGATAAGGCCTTCTAACACGGAGCCTTTAATCAGGATAACGAGTGAAGGTGTAAGCGAGAGGGAAGCCGAAAAATTGCTCAAAATGGCAGAGGAGATAACGCTAGAGGCGATAAAGGAGTTTAAGCGTGGACAATAAGTCTCCACTTTTCCATATACTCTTTAAAAACGCCCTTTTTCTTTAGATAAGTTCCGTACTCGGCTAGCGCTCTAGCGGCGTGCGCGCTCCTCTCCGGAGAGGGGTACGAGGGTATAAAGTGCTTATCGAACTCCTCTCTAACCATGACCGCCATCTGGGAACCTCCTATATCGCAGGCTATAACCGGCTTAGTGAAGTTTCTAGCTTCTTCAGCTATCTCCTCAACGAGCTCTATAGGGTCCGCGACGCCCGGCACGTGATGCAAAGCTAAGACTATGACTATGTCAATCTGGTCGGACTCCATTAAAATCCTAAAAGTTTCGACGTACATCTCCGTAGTTGCGGAGCCCGTTAAGTCCACAGGATTGCCCAACGTAGCAAAGGGTGGTATGACACCTTTTTCTGCCAATTCCTTTAGCCTTTTTCTAGTCTCGCCGGTAAGCTCGGGAACTTCCATTCCTAAAGTCTCCAAAGCGTCTGTAGTCATAACGCCCGCGCCTCCTCCATCCGTTATTATCCCGACTCTCTTCCCTCCGGCCGGAGGTTGAAAGGCTAAAGCCTTAGCCGCGTCGAAAAATTCCTCGGTGGTGTAAGTCCTTATAACCCCGGCTTTTTTAAAGGCGGCTTCATATACCTCATCCACCCCCGTCATCGCCGCCGTGTGAGAGGCGGCAGCACGAGAACCCGCGGAAGTTCTTCCTGCTTTAAGAGTTATTATAGGTTTTTTTAAGGAAACTTTAGAGGCTACTTCGACGAATTTCCTCCCTCTCTCTATACTCTCGGCGTAGACCATTATAGCCCTAGTGTTTTCATCCTCGGCGAAGTATTCTAAAAGATCTGCCTCGTCCACGTCCGCCTTGTTCCCATAGCTTACGAAAGAGCTTATCCCTATATTCTCCCCCGACATATAGTCTAGAGCCGCGGTTCCGAAAGCCCCGCTCTGGCTCATAAGCGATATGTAACCCCTTCCGGGCCTGGGAGTAGACACTATCTTCCTTCCATCTCTCAACACTTTGTGGACGGGGAGGAAGAAGGTATCTATCCCACCGTAGGGGTCGTATATGCCTATACAGTTGGGGCCTATAATCCTAACCCCGTAGCGGACGGCTATCTCCTTCACTTTCTCTTCCAGCTCTACGTTACCTATCTCGCTAAAGCCAGCGGATATTATAATAACTCCTTTAACTCCCTTTTCGCCGCAGTCTTCCATAACCTTGGGGACTACTTTAGCCGGAACTACTATAACTCCTAAATCCACATCGCCTGGCACGTCTAGCACGGTCGAGTAAGTCTTCACGCCCAATATTTCATCTACAAAAGGGTTAATGGCGTATACCTCTCCTTTAAAACGCCCCCTCCTCTTATTCTCCAGGAAATTCGCGAGTATTACGTGACCCGGTTTCTCCTCTTCTCTGGACGCACCGATGATCGCCACCGCTCTCGGCCTAAAGAAGAACTTTAAATCACCGGTAGTCATGCTATCTCTCTAATCTACAACCTCGGCATTATTAAATTTGATTTAGGGGGTAGAATTATTTTCGGGCAATCTTCTTTAAATTCATTTAAGACGAGAATTTTTAATTAAAGATATTCGATGTAATGTGCGGAAATTTCAAAAACTAATAATTTTTCCAGTCTGTTCGCTAACTTTAAAGCCCGGCAATTTTGCTTCTAAAGCTTTTGCGAAATCTCTACTGGAGAGTAGGTCTAGGAAAAGCTTTATTGGACGGCTCTCCAAAACTTCTCTCCTAACTACGAAATCGTACTCCTCCCAGGTAATTGGTATAAAATCCAAGTTGTAGAGTTGAGCCGCCGCCCTGTTCCCTACTCCGACGTCCGCTCTCCCGTAGTAGACAGCGGCAGCTACCGCCGTGTGAGTTTTAGCCTCTACACTGTACCCTTTAATTCTAGCCGTTAGTTCTCCGAATTTCAAGCCTTTCTCCTTCGCCAGATTTTTCAAGTTTAAGTCTATGAGCGCACGCGTCCCCGAGCCCTTACTCCTATTCACAAAAACCACGTCTTCTCTAAGCAAATCCTCAAAGCCCTTTATATTTTTGGGATTTCCCTTTTTCACTATAAAGCCCTGCTCCCTTAAGTAACCCTTGACCAGCACCGCGCAGTCCTTAAGGCCGAGCTTTAAGAAGTAGGGCTTATTGTAAACTCCCGTTTCGGGATCCAGCATGTGGACCCCTGCTATATCCGCCTCTCCCCTCTTTACGGCCAGAAAGCCACCCATAGATCCAACGCTTATAACTCTACATTTAACTCCCTTCCCGCGGAGTAAGGAGAGGAGAAGCTCTAACCCTAGACAGTGGCTTCCTATAATGTGAAGATCGGGTATCTTCAAGCTCTTAGAGAAAAGCTTTACTTCAAACTCTCTTCCCTCTTCTACGTACAGTATATCCTCGGGCACTTCGATAAAGCCATCCGCTAATAAGAGCGAGTAGATAGCGCCTGAGCCTTTAACTAGGGGGAAAGCCTTGTAGCCTTCCTCTCTCTTAACTAGGGAGACCGGCACGATGTTTACTCTCCCTCTTACAGGCCTAAAACTGAAGGAAAGCCTGGCTCTCACACTCCCATACTCCTCGCTCGGGTAAGCCGCCAACTTGCGCACGACGGGGTCGGCGACCTTCTTGTAGGCTATGAGAGCCGAGAGCGGGTATCCTGGGAGACCAAAAACGGGTTTGCCCCCAACGACCGCTATAATTGTAGGCTTGCCGGGTTTAAGCTTAAGCCCGTGGACTATAACTCCTGGATCTTCGTCGCCAGCTATTTCGTCGAAAATCCTGTAAACGACGTCTCCGGCTCCCGCCGAAGTACTGCCCGAGGTTATAACTACGTCCGCCGCTTCTAAAGCTCTCAGTATAACGTTTTTCAATTCCCCATAGTTATCCCTCGCTATTCCCAAGGGTAAAGGCTCGCCCCCGCTCTCCCTAACCAGCGCTGATAGAGAATAGGAATTGACATCGAATACTTTTCCGTACTCTAGCCTGCTTCCCGGCTCTAAAAGCTCATTTCCAGTAGATATTATAACTACTCTAGGCTTCAAATAGACCTTAACTTTCCTATAGCCGAGAGAAGCTAAAACCCCTATCTCCCTATAGCCGAGCAGAGAGCCCTTCTTTAAAACAACTTCGCCAAACCCTATGTCAGAGCCAGCTTTATAGACGTTATCGCCCGGAGCCACCGCGGAGAAAACTTCAACAAAGCCCTCGCCCTCCCTAGTATGCTCCACTATGACGACCGCGTCCGCGCCCCTAGGCATAACTGCTCCCGTAGCCACCTCCACCGCCACGCCTTCCCCAACCTCAACTTCGGGGACCTCGCCCGCTTCAACACGCCCAACTAACGAAAGCCTCACAGGATTCCACTCGTCAGCTCCCACAGTGTCCGCCGCTCTAACTGCGTAACCATCCATAGCCGCCCTATCAAAGTGAGGAACATCGAAACCTGCTTGAACATTCTCAGCTAAAACCCTGCCATAAGCCTCTCCCAAATCAACGCACTCAACCCCTAAAGGCCTAGGCCTATAATACTCGTAAAGCCTCTCCAAAGCCTCTTCAACAGACAAAAGCCTTCTAAACTCAACTCTCACCAGCAACCCCGCCCTATCAAACTCCAACTCCTATATATTCATCTTTCGGCAACGAGGAACAACACATGACCATTTATTCAAGACAAAAAGAGCTTAAAATAAACCATCAGAAACTATAGTCAACAAGAAAAACCTGCGGTTGCATTTCAGGAGAAGATTAAAAGTGTACCTTTTCCCTCGCTGGCTTCTCCATGTGAGCCACCTCCTACAGTCACGACTTTAGCCCCTCCCTCTGCGGAGTCACGGCGTTCTGTCTAGAGTCTCCGGTATCGCTGGTATCACCCCTATTATTCTCAGCGCACATAGTTCAAGCCTCTCGCTACAGCACATGTACCTCTGGAACAACAACTGCCTCTAGGAGAATTTCCTCGACACGCACGGTCTGAGAGGCTATCGCATGAGTAGTGCTAGGAGCCTGCGCCTTTCCGTCCGCGAGGTGCTTTAAGGGTGAGCGCAAGTGCGTAAAGGCTCGTAATGAGGAGCGGCAGATGTAAGATCGTGCCTCTCCAGACCGCCTCCGCGATGTATGCGCCCGATGCGAGGAATATAAGCGGCGGCACCACGTTGTACAAGCCGAATACGAGAGCCAGGAAGGCTGTCAGCCTCATCACGGGCACATTCACGTCCGGATAGTAGAGGGCCATCAAGGTTAACACGACCGGTGTGGTGAAGCAGTAGGAGACCCCGAAGTACCCGATCAGGAGATACAGCGGATCTAGCTCGAAGGGCTTCGACGGCGACCAGTACGCCCACGCCGCTAGGGGAGCCAACCATAGGCGCTTGGGAGCAAAGAACTTCCTCCTGAACTTGTTCCTATCGACGAGGCACTCCCAGCCCCACGAGAAGGCGACTAGGAGCGTTAAGACCACGTTGCCCGTGAGCACCACTAGGCCGTAGCGCTCCGAGATGCCCACCCCCTGGCCCACGGCTATCATGAGGTAGACCGCGAACACGTAGACGTCGAAAGCTTTGGCCGCTCTCTCGCCCCAGATCGCGATGGCGGCTATCAGAGCTAGTGCGAGCACGTGTAGGAGGGCGGAGGGCCAGGCTAGGTCTACTAGCCTGTATATAATTGCGTTGTATGCCACTACCTCTTTGA
>CAZCTW010000016.1:0-33317 GCA_964501905.1 uncultured Thermofilaceae archaeon
TATAAATCTTACCCCTCCCTTGGAAGAGCCCTCCCTTTAGAAACATAGCACAAAATTTATTTAAACCCTCGACAGAATATACTGTGGTGGTGGCATGTACCCTTGGTCTAGGAGAATGAGGAGGTTTGGGTGGCGCTGGTGGTACTTTATGCCCCCGCCGCCTATGCCTATGCCACAGCAGCCGCAGCAACCCACTCAACAGCAGAGCTATCAGCAACCACAGCAACCGTACTACTACCCGCCCTATCCCTACTACCCGCTGCCTCCCTTCATGCCTCCATTGACGCCGGAGCAGGAGTTGGAGATGCTCGAGGAGTATAAGAGAGATTTGGAAGAAGAGCTTGAGGATCTTCAGGAGGAGCTTAAAAGCGTAGAGGAGAGGATAAAGGAACTTAAGAAGCTCATAGAAGAGAGAGGTTATGGCACCGGCTAAGAAATACCTCCTATTTTTTATTTTCGCGGTTATATTTGTCGTAATGGTTATTTTCTTCTATGCATTACAACCTGCTAAGAGGGAAGAAGTGGGTGAACTTTCTTTGGAACCCGTAAGTTACGTGAAAATAGTAGTCGTAGTCGATAACAACGAGGGAGTTCAAGGCTTAGAAACTGCCTGGGGAGTTTCTATGTACGTAGAGACCGAGGGCAACTCCTTCCTTTTCGATACAGGCCCTGACCCAGGCGTCCTAAAGCGCAACATGGATAGGTTATCTATAGACCCTGCTAGTATAGACTTCGTTTTCATATCTCACGAGCACGGAGACCATGCGGGCGGTTTATCCTGTCTAGCGGCTTCAAACAGAGACCTGCCCGTCTACTTCCCCGCCCATTCAAGTCGTTCTCTTAAAAAAAAGGCTAGCAAATATTTCAAAGTAATAGAGATCGAAGAGCCGACCGTTTTGTCTAAGGGATTGCTGAGCTCGGGCGAGCTTTACGGAGGTCTGTACGAGCAGTCACTAGCTATCTACGTTAAGGGTAGGGGATTAGTCGTGTTGACCGGTTGTTCACACCCGGGAGTAGATGTTATAGTCAGGCGTTTCCACGAATTGACGGGTTTACCGGTTTTCGCGGTGATAGGCGGCTTCCACTTGGGAGGAGCTAGCGAGGCTAGGCTAGAGGAGATAGCACAGACTTTTCTAGATTTAGATGTCAAAATGGTCTTTCCCATACACTGCACCGGAGATAGGGCTAGGCGGTTTTTCGCCCAGAGGCTTGGAGAGAGGTATATGGACGGGCATGTCGGCTTAACAGTGTTTATCTCGGAGGAAGAAGTAAGCGTTAAGGGTTAAATATGCCAGTAGTTTATGGACCAGTTCTGTCGTGGCGCTTCGGCAGGTCTCTAGGCATAGATCTGATAATGGAAGTAAAAACCTGCACTTTTAACTGTATATACTGTCAACTTGGCAGAACAACCCGATGCGTATCCGGGCCCGAGGAGCTCAAGGAATACGTAAGGGAGAGTGAAGTAGAGGAAGAGCTTAGAAAATATATAGCCGAGGAAGGATTAAGCTTCGTAGACGTAGTTACCTTCAGCGGGACGGGCGAGCCTACCCTTAATCCTCAACTAGGTCCAATAGTTAGAAAGGTTAAAGAGCTAGTCGGAGGGAAGCCTATTGTTATTTTAACCAATTCGTCACTCCTTTATCGAAGGGACGTCAGAGAGGCTCTTCTGAATTTCGATGTAGTCGTAGCTAAGCTAGATGCGGGAGACGAGAAGGCATATAGAATTATCAATAGACCCTGCAAGGGAAAACCGCCGATAGAGACAATCATAGAGTCTATAGCCGAGTTTAGATCCGAGTACGGGGGAAAGCTCATGATACAGAGCATGTTCCTCCACACAAACTTCGGCTTCACCAATTGCCGGGGAGAACACTTAGCCCGGCTAGTTGAAGCTATAGCGAAAATAGACCCGGACATAGTTCAGATAGACACACCCTATAGGCCTGGCGGGGAAAAATTTGTAATACCAGCCTCGCTTAAAGAGCTTAGAGAAATCGGAGAGAGTCTAGGCGAGTATTTCAGCAAGAATAGAATGTGGATATTCGGGATACACGACAATAGGAGGCTAGCGGCCAGCGTAGGGATGGGCGACTATAAAGAACGGGTATTCGAGATAATTAAGAGGAGGCCTTGTAAACTTCAGGATTTAGCCAGTATGCTCGGGGTCGATATCGAAACTGCCCGGAAGATAATCGGGGAGTTAATTGAGGAGGGGAAGGCGTGCAGGGTTAAGGCTCGGACAGGCGAAATATATTATACTGTAAAGACTTAATCTAGTTTAGGTGTTTTCATGGAAAAACCTCCATGGAGATGGCGATGGGGTAGAAGGGGGAGGGGGAGACCTCCGAAGCATAGGGTTATATGGGGAGAGGTTCGCTACGTGACCTTCGTTCCCTTCGATGAGAGAGGCCTTCCCTTCCCCGGCGAGCCGATATACCTCTTCCCCGACGAGTATGAGGCTTTAAGGCTCGTATATTTGGAGGGCTTAACGCAGGAGAAGGCAGCGGAGAAAATGAAGGTCTCCAGGGGCACTTTGTGGAGGTCCCTAGACAGCGGGAGGCGGAAATTAGTTCAAGTCCTAGTCGAGAGAAGGCCGCTCATAATCACCAGCTCTCAACCGTAGCTCCTCGGTAAACGCTATAGGACGAGAATCGGCAAGTGTGAGGTTATGCTATTTAAAGGTTGGATTTATAAGCTTAAGGAGTACTTCATTACTACAAGTGGCTAAGGGACCTCGATGCCTCCACTAGTACTCATAGGCATAGACTCTGCCTCTCTCGACCTAATACTCAAGTGGAGAGATAAGCTAAAATTTTTCAGGAAATTAATGGAGGAAGGAGTCTACGGATATCTACGCTCCACAATGCCTCCTTTAAGCCCCGCCGCATGGACGAGCATATACACGGGGAAGAAGCCTTGTAAAACTAAATTCTATGACTGGCTTAGATATACTAAGAGTCCTTGTAGAAATAACCGCGTACGTTTAAGGTCTTTCTTCGACTTAAAAGAACCTACTATATGGGATATAGCGACTGCTCACGGGTTAAAGTCGGCGGTTATAAACGCTCCCATGACGTACCCCCCAACCTACTTGAACGGAGTTATGGTTTCCGGGATACCGGCCCACCTCTTCAGCGACTACCCAATAACCTACCCCCTCGAGCTTAGAGAAGAGCTAGACTCATTGGTTGGCGGTTACGAAGTTATGCCTAGACTTGACATTTTTAGATTCTTCGAGTACGACCTAATTGAACGGTTAAAGAATGTCGTGGAGAAGCGCGGGAGAGTAATCGAATACCTATATGGAAAGGGGAATTGGGATCTATTCATGCCCGTATTCTTTGCCCTAGACACGGTTCAGCATTATTTCTGGAACTACTTCGATGAAAAACACCCTCTACATAGGAGGGATTCTCTCTCCAACATAATATTCTACTTCTACAAGAAGATAGACTCCATACTCGAGAAACTCCTCGAGAAGATCGAGGAGGCAAATCTAATAGTTCTCTCCGATCACGGAGCGGGACCGCTATACGGCTACTTCTTAGTCAATAGATTTCTAGCCTCTATGGGCTTTCTAAAGGCTAAGAGGACGTCTATACTGAAGATGCTCTCCACGTTAATCTTTACCATCGTTGAAATGGATGAAATAAGCTTCATATACGATATAGCTAGAAGGACGAGGATACCGCTCGTAGACAAGCTAATCGATAAACCTTTAATAAAGCAGATAATAGAGCGTTTCTCTTTCTTCCCCCTCATGGAGCTTATGAGCGGCGACTTCCTAGGAGACGTAGAGTGGAGCAGAACCCTAGCTTATGCACTCGGGGCGGTGGGCGGTATATTCATCCCTAACAACGTGCCCGAGGAGAGGAAAGCTAAGGTTAGGAAGTTAATTGAGAAAGCTCTTAAAAACTTAAGGTTGCCATCTGGAGAAAAAGCTAGAGTCGAATTCTTCGACGGCTACGACAGCGACGAATCCCCCGACCTTTACTACTCCATCGAGGGGTACAAATACCTACCCATAGTCCACTTAGCGGGTTGGAATTCTAGAATATGGGAGAAGCCTATGTTCTTTACAGGCTGGCATAGACCGCTAGGCGTATTCTTCGCCTACGGCCCCATGTTTAAGAAGAACAGAGGAGAGAATATACCGGTTTTCAATATTTACGACGTGGCACCAACCGTGCTTTACGCTCTCGGTCTACCCATGCTCTCCGATATGGACGGCAAGCCTTTATTCGAAATTTTTACCGATAAAGCTCGGGCAAAGCTGAAAGCCCGCGTGGAGTATCCAGTCAAGTATAAAGTAGCTAGGAAAATTTACCTCGCTAAAACTAGGATAATATTTCAGAAGGCTAAACCCCGCTATACCGCTTAAATTAGGAAAATTATTTTAGAACAGCATAGGATATTATTGAGTAATATGTTCGAGCACGGAGTTAGGCAACAATTTTGGTATGCCCTCGGAGTAGCGCTATTCCTACTATTCCTCATGTTCATCGGGGGTTGGGCGATAACCGTATTCCTCCTACTGCCCACGGGATATTTCGCGATTATAGGAGCTATAGGCTACCCAATCTTCGTCCTCATACTCGTCAGCCTATTGGTGTTGAGCATAGAGCTTCTCGTAAGACTTCAAATAAGACAACCGATATGGGTCGGGCCTGATATTTGGCCTCAGCTCTACGAGAAAGTATCTTACCTAGCTCGAGCGGTTAAAACTCCCACGCCTAAAGTTGGCGTAGTCCAAAACCCCGAGTTTAACGCCTTCGCCTACGGAGTTATCTCCCCAAGAGTAGTATTGTTCAGCGGTTTAGTAGACAGGTTTACGGAGGAAGAACTAGATTTCGTTATTGCCCACGAGTTGGCCCATATAAAGTATAGGTGGGTTTTCTTCATCTACATGCTGACGGAGGTTCTTTTCAGGCTTTTACTACTATTCCCGGCGTCTCTAGTCCTGCTACTGCCTCTACTCGTAGTAGCAATACCCTTGAGAATAGCATTCCTCTGGTTTAACAGGGAAGTAGAGTATTTAGCGGATAGAGAGGCTCTATTCGCGACTAAGAACCCGAGAGCGGCGGCCTCTGCTATAGCTAAGCTTGGACTAGGTGCGAAGATAGTAGAGCGCACGGAAACCTTTGATTTTAAGGAAGATATATATGATAGATTGGCGAGCTTTTTGTCTACTCACCCGCTGATACAGGATAGGATAAGGGAGATTCAGAGGTTGGCGCGCGAATATAATTTCACTTAAACTCCAGTTTTCTCCAATAGATTTTAAATTCGTTGCAAATACCCCGCTTTTCTCAAATCAAAGTAATTTCGGAACAATTCATTAATTAACTTTTTAGATTAAACGTAATCTTATTTAAGGTATAAAAGCATTTTATATTTTGGAGCGGCAATGGCGGAAAGAGAATACGCTACTTTTTCCAAATTATATATTGTCTTAGTAGCAGTTATTGTCGCGATTTACTCAGGATGTATTACGCTTGGAGAACAAATATTCGCTAAAGTAGCGCTCGCTATTTCAACCCTTGTTTTCGTGGTATCGAGCATATTCCCCTACAGGTACTTCAGCGAGAGAGAGTTAAAAAGCGTGTATTCAAATTTGCTAATAGCTACGTCGTCCCTGCTAGCTTCGGAGCTTGTTTACTTTTTAACTTATCTACACCCCGGGTTATACCACTTTATTCTAGCGGCGGTAGCCGTGCTCTCGATCATTTTCTATGTATTTTTTGCCTTCTGTGTAGCATCTTTTATGAATTTCTGGGTTGTGCCTTCAGAGAAGATAACTGCTATAGGTAGAGTTTACCTAGCCTCATTTACTCTTCTCGTATCCTTCCTTCTGCTAAATACCTACCTGCTTATAGTCAACGGCAAACTAGCTTTCGGAGAGCCCATAATATACGCTATATCCAGCAGTCTAGATGCATTTTTCATACCCCTCCTAGCCTATGTACTCTATATCTTCAGGAAAAGTGTTTTCGAGCTATCGTGGATCCTTATACTGGCCGGGATTATCATGGAATTCTTGGGCGATTTTGGCCATAACCTAGCTATAATATACTCCCTGACGCCTCCCGTCGCTAGGCTATTCGAAGTGCTCTGTATAAGCGGATATCTCCTAGCTAGCTACGGGTTTATAAAACAGATATTTTAAGATACCAGGTGGCACGCGACTAAATGCCCCTTCTCGACCTCTACTAAAGGGGGTTCCTCCCTTAAACACTTCTCGCTCGCTAAGGGACAGCGCGGATTAAACCGGCAGCCGCTCGGCACATCTATAGGGGATACTGGGACCTCCCCCCTTATAGGTATCTTCCTCCCTCTCCTCTCCGGGTTAGGCACGGGGACTGCCGAGAGCAAGGCTTTCGTGTAGGGGTGGAGGGGGTCCGTAAGTATCTTATGGGCGGGCCCTAACTCTACAATCTTGCCCAGGTACATGACGGCTATCCTATCGCTTATATACTTGGCAACGGCTAGCTCATGAGTTATAAACAGGTAGGTCAGTCCAAGCCCTTCCTTAAACTTTAACATAAGCCTTAATATAGACGCTTTAAGAGAGACGTCTATCATAGATACCGGCTCGTCAGCTACTATAAACTCCGGCTTTAAGATCATAGCTCTAGCTATAGCGACTCTCTGCCTCTGCCCCCCACTCAAATCCTTCGGGTAAAGGTTGTAGAATTTCTCGGGAGGAGTTAAGCCGACCTCAGCCAGAATTTTCAAAGCTTCTTCTCTAGCCTCCTCCCCGCTAGCCACTCTGTGAATCTCCAAGGGGTGCTTAACGGCATCCCCTATCTTCATCCTAGGGTTTAGAGAAGCGTAGGGATCTTGGAATATCGGCTGCACTCTCCGCCTAAAACTTCTCAGCTCTTCCCCCTTCAAGGCTGTCACGTCTACGCCGTCGAAAAATATCTTCCCTGAGGTCGGCTCGATCAGCCTCAGTATTAAACGGCCAGTAGTGGTTTTCCCGCACCCCGTCTCTCCAGCTATAGTGAATATCTCCCCCCTCCTGATGGAGAAGGATACTCCATCTACAGCTCTAACCCACTTCCTCTCCCGCGTTAACAGCTTCTCTATGAAAGTCTTCTCCACGGGGAAGTATTTCTTCAAATTTTCTACCCTAACTAGCTCACTCATATAGGAAACACCTCACCATCCGGTTGTCTATCTTAAGCTCCGGAGGCTCCTCGCGCTCGCACACGCTCATCTTCTCCCTACACCTAGGCGCGAACCTACAGCCTTTAGGCGGATTAGATAAATCCGGCGGGTCTCCAGGTATATAGTGGAGCTTCATATCCTCCAGCTCTATATTGGGGACTGCCTCCATCAAACCCTTAGTGTAGGGGTGAAGCGGCTCCCTGTATATTTCATAGCTCGAGGCGTGCTCTACGAGCTGCCCTGCGTACATAACCCCTATATTGTCGGCTACCTCCATCGCGACGCTAATATCGTGGGTTATGAGTATAATAGACAGTCCAAGCTCCTTCCTAAGCTTTTCAAAAAGCTTCATTATTTGCGCCTGAACTATAACGTCTAGAGCCGTAGTGGGCTCGTCGGCTATGAGCAAGCTGGGGTTAGTAGATATAGCCATGGCGATCATAGATCTTTGCCTCATACCCCCGCTGAACTGGTGGGGGTAGTCGTAGAATCTCTCCCCGCTTATACCGACCATTTCCAAGTATTTTTTAGCCATTTTAACGGCTTCGCTCTTCGACACGTTCCTGTGAGCCATTATAGTCTCAACTAGCTGATCGCCTACTCGCATTAATGGATCTAGGGAAGTTAGGGGGTCTTGGAAGACCATAGATATCTTAGCTCCTCTAATCTTCTCCATCTCTTCCTCACTTAACCCTACTAAGTCTGTTCCCTCAAACAAGATACTCCCTCCTACTATCCTCCCCGGCGGAGGCACCAGCTTGAGTATTGAGAGGCCGAGCGTAGACTTGCCGGAGCCCGACTCGCCCACGAGCCCTATTATCTCTCCCTTATCGATTTTTAGAGTAACGCCATCTACTGCCCTGACTACCCCGTCCGGAAGGAAGTAGTATGTTTTCAAATTTTTAACTTCAAGCAGGACCACGGCTACCGCCTCTCAGGATTTAACAACTCGTTTAACCCTTCCCCGAGCAGGCTAAAGCCAAGAGCTAGGAGAACTATCATCAAGCCGGGAAAGGTGGAGATCCACCAGTAACCGGCTAGCAGGTTGCGTTGCCCGTTTTTCAAATCAAACCCCCAGTCGGGTATGGGGGCCGGCACGCCAAGCCCTAGGAAGCTCAGACCTGCCTCCGTCAGGACGGCGTCGGCTACGTTCATCGAAAATACAACCGGTATTATCACGGAGACGTTGGGGAATATATAGTCGAAGAGGACTGTTTTATGGCTAGCCCCCATGGCTATAGCAGCCTCTACGTATAAACTGTTTTTAACGCTTAAAGTTTGCCCTCTAACCATCCTGAAGTAGGTCGGTATGTAGACTACCGATATAGAGACTATGGTATTTACTATGCCGGGGCCTAGCATGGCGGCGACTGCTATGGCTAGTATAAGGCCGGGGAAGGAGTAGAGGCTGTCCATGACTATGGATAGCACCCTATCTACCTTACCCCCGAAGTAGCCAGACACTAGCCCGAGCGTAGAGCCTAAGACGAGCGAGACTAAGGTAGAGGTTAACACGACGACCATTACTGTCCTAGAACCGTAGATTATCCTACTGTACACGTCTCTCCCCAGGTTGTCAGTTCCCATAAGGTGTTTAGAGGAGGGCGGGAGCAGGGCTTCATCCACCGAGACATAGGGGTCGTAGGGGGCTATGTAGGGGGCTAGGATGGCTACGAGTGAAATAAACAGAACTACGGCAAAGCCCGTAGCCGTTAAGAGGAAGTCCATTTTTCTCTTTTTGTATATTTTAACAAGCACATCCGTGACCATCATACTGGCCACCTAGTACCTAATCCTGGGATCTATCAAGGCGTAAACTATGTCTACGGCCAAGCTTACGAAGGAGACTAAAATCGCATAGAAGACTATAGTCCCTTGGACCGTGGTGTAGTCTCTGTACTCGATCCTCTCCATTAGAAAAGTCCCCATTCCCGGCCAGGAAAAAGTAGTCTCGGTTAGCACGGCCCCGGCCAAGAGTATGGCGAACTGCAATCCCATCATAGTCAAAATAGGTATAAAGGCGTTTTTTAGAGCGTGTTCTAGCAGTATCTTCCTCTTCGGTATCCCTCTAGCCCTCAACGCTCTTATAAAATCTTGAGATAGCACGTCTAACATGCTAGATCTAACTAGCCTGGTGTAGACCCCGGAGAGTACTATGCCCAATGTTATAGAGGGTAGGATTAAGTACCTGATGGAGGTTATCAACCCACTAATGTTCAAGGTTAAGATACTGTCTAGCACGTATAGCCCGGTGATGGTTTCGATGTCGACTAGAGGGGATTTCCTACCCGCTACAGGTAGCCAGTGTAGGTAGACTCCGAAAATCAACTGGAGCAACATGCCCAGCAAGGGGATGAATAGAGAATAGGCTACTATGCTGAAAATCCTAAGCGCGACGTCCACCTTGCCCGATTTAACGGAGGAGGCTATCCCCGTAGCCAACCCTATAATCACGCTTACTATAAACGCCGAGATTGAAAGCTCGAGAGTAGCTGGGAACCTATCCATAATTTCGCGTAGCACGGGCCGCCTGCCCCATATCATAGAACGACCGAAGTCAAGCCTTAAAATTCTGGAGACGTAATCGATGTATTGAACCCATAAAGGCTTATCTAAGCCCAGCTGTCTCCTAAGCTTCTCTATTTGCTCCTCGCTTGCTTTCATGCCTACAATAGCCAGTACCGGATCTCCGGGGAGAATTCTCAAAATAACGAAAACGACCGTAAGCAGGATGAACACCATGGGTATCGAGAGTAATAGCCTTGAAATTACGTAGACTTTTAACGACGCCACTTATGATCCCTCTATTGAAACAATAAAAAAGAAATTAGAAATTTAAGAATTACTCCTTATATATCAACCAATACCTCAATAACATGTAGGGGTCTAGGACTATGCCCTTAACGTTCTTCTTGGCAACTATGTACAATTTGCCCTGGAATATAGGCACTATAGGCGCGTCCTCCGCCAGCATTCTCTGAACCTGAGCGTAGAGATCGGCTCTCTTATCCTGGTCACTTTCAATCTGAGCCTGTTCCAGCAGAACGTCCATGTCGGGGTTGCTGTAGGGCTTGCCTAGCCACCTGTTCGAGTCAGTGTGCAGGAACGGGAATAGGAAGTTATCAGGGTCTAAGTAGTCTGGATACCATCCGTAGAGGGTTATAGGCAATCCCTGTCCTCTAGTAAGCTCTAGATACGTCGACCATTCAGCGCTCTTAATCGTCACCTCGACTAGCCCGGTTTTCTCCCAGCTCTCCTTTATCAAAGCGGCTACATCGGC
Source organism: uncultured Thermofilaceae archaeon (assembly GCA_964501905.1). GTDB lineage: Archaea > Thermoproteota > Thermoprotei > Thermofilales > B69-G16 > B69-G16. Next base: position 10,451 of record CAZCTW010000016.1, read on the forward strand.
TTCGGTACTGCCGTAGTGGCTGGGCGTGTACCACAGTTCTATTTTAAGCTTGTTACTCTCGGAGTATCCCGCTTGAGTTAACAACTGCTTAGCTAGGTCATAGTCCGGTCCTTCGCCGTATTTCTCCTTAAAGGCGTCTATGTGACCCCACATGCCAGCGGGCACTAGGCTGTAGAGGGGTGTAACCGTGCCTAAGAATATTCTATCGGCTATAGCCTTTCTATCCAAGGCGGCGGCTAGAGCCTGTCTAACAAGCTTATTGTCTAGGGGCGGTATCCTAGTGTTGAAAACTATGTATCGGATAAAGGCGCCCTTACCTTCGATAACCTGGAATTCTCCCTTCTTCTTTAAATCGACTATATCAGACGGGTTTAGAGTCCTCCAAGCTATGTCTATCTCGCCGCTCTCCAACGCTAGCCTGAGAGCGGTGGCGTCTTTATAGAACTTTATGATAATCTTGTCGGTTTTCGGCTTCTCGTAGTAGTTCGGGTTGGCTTTCAAAACTAGTTCTTGATCTCTGACGAATTTCTCGATATAGTAGGGTCCTATACCGCCGGCGGTATTATCGGGCGAGACTTCATCGGCCGGGTAGGAGTTCGGCGAGACGGGGAAGTAGGTGGGGACTGCCAGGACGGCTTTATAGAAGGCTACGGGCTGGAAGAGGGTTATCTTGAGCGTATACTTGTCGATAACTTCCACGCTCTCCACGAAGTCGGTTACGAACCAAGCCGGGTCTCCCTCTATCCTTTTTACTCTTTCAATAGACCACTTAGCTACTTCTGCCGTAAGCTCGGTTCCATCCTTAAACTTTAACCCCTTCCTAAGCTTCAATATCCATACCTTGCCGCCTTCTCGTACCTCATAATCCTCCGCCAACCCTGGAACCAGTTTCAGTGTTCCAGGCTCGTATTTGAAGAAGCCCTCGCCCACGTTGCTTAAAACCTCCCATGTGAAGAAGTCGTAGGCCATAGCCGGGTCGAGATCTGTTACTCTATCCGTAGTTCCTATGATTATAACGCTCTCCTTTGGCGCTGGCCCCTTCATGAACATATAGCCAGCTACTAGCGCTACTATTATTACGACGGCTATTACTGCTATCAACGCTGTCCGGGAAATTCCGAGCTTCTTATATTTTTTCATTTTATCACCTATTTTATTCAAGGTTATGTTGAGTTCGACGCTTCCTAATAAATCTTTTTTTATTTCATACCTTAGAACATTTAAAATTGTAAAAAATGGTTTTCCCACGTATAAATTATTGAAGAAAAAACTCTCTAAAATGGGAAAGTAGAAATAAGTAAAGCTTTTAATTATTAACCTCATATCTCTTTTAAACGTTAGCAAAGAAAATATTTTTCTAAAATTTCGAGATATCGTTATAAACGTCCTTATAGTATTTTAAGTCGGCATGAAAGAAGTCGATCTTGCCTATCTATTATTACCGATCATATTAACGGTCGTAGTTGTACTCGGCTATGTATATATGGCAATTATATTCGATTCTCAAATTCTACTCAGCGTAAATGTAAGGCAATTCCACGTTTACTTCTTAGTTAAAGATTTCCTAGAGGAATTAGGTATTCATGAGCTCGCTATCTTCACTTTCCTCTGGAATTTTTTCTGCGCTCAACTCCTAACTCTTCTATCTTTCGCTCTGAAAGAGGAAGGAGACGTCTTGGAGAAGATAGCTCTCTTCTCTTTAGCCTTTGCTATAGCTTATGGCGTTTATCTCAAATACGCCGTAAATGTACAGCTACACCTCCATTATTACCTAGAAGTAGGAGCTTTTTCTCTAGTACTTCTCTCCTCCAAATCCCTTAAATACTATGTTCTAGCTATAATTTTCTTGGCGCTGGCAAGCTTCTTAGAGTTCTACACGGCACAGGGGTTCCTGAGTTTATAAAACTACTAGATTTCGTTGCCTAGATCTCCGATGTGCTAGTCCCGAGTTATGGAGGAGTTAAAATAGTCTCAGATTATTGCTATTAAGCTTAAATAGTAATAAAGGCATTTCGAGAATATTTAAGCGGTGATGAATCACCAAGTTTTTACTTCAGTTTACTTCGGGTTCTTCACGGTTCTGTCGACTGTTTACTCATCATCCTAATAGCTAAAATACTTCGGGGTTAATATGGCTTTAGGGATTATCAACTTAAGTTTAGCGAAAATTTATCATCCTGATGTATGTTATGAACTCTGGAAACCATTTATGCTAGGAACGCATAATATACGGATTGCTGACGACAGGGGGACTAAGCTATGTAGCAGCGCTTAAAATATCACGCAGAGATCCTTTATTTTTCCTATGCTTTTTAAGCTAGATGGCTTTGGTATCGCAATTTTTATATCCCCTTCCTTATTTTTCTGTTAGGCTCTCAGGCTGAGGGGCGACGATGGAAGAGCTGGTCAGCGTTATAATTCCGTCTTATAAAGATGTAAAACTCCTCCCCAAAACTCTAGAAAAACTTTTGGAGAATTCATACTCCAGCAGGGAAATTATAGTCGTAATGGATGAGCCTACCGAGGAATCGCTCAAAAGCTTAGAGAAGTATGACGGCAAAATAGAGCTTATTATTAACGAGAAGCGCATGGGGAAAGTGGGGGCATACGAAAAAGCTCTGAAAAGGGCTAAGGGCGAGTACCTGATATTCCTAGACGACGACGTAGAAGTAGTAGATGGAGACTTTATCAAAAGAGTCGTGGAGGGGCTAAGAGAAGCGGATATCGTAGATATTAGAAAGGAGATTAAAAGGAAAACGATACTATCCCGCTTAGTCTACTACGATTACATAGCTATGAACTTCGTTAACTACCTCTTTTATAAATGGCTAGGCCGTTGCGTGGGCATAAACGGAGCGGCTTTCGCGCTTAGAAGGAGTTCTCTAGAGAAGATAGGCGGCTTCAAACACACAGTATCTGAGGATCTAGACTTAGGAGTTAGAGCCTACATTCACGGGCTAAAATTCCTCTTCCTCAAAAATCCAAAGGTATTAAACGATGCGCCGAGTAGCTGGAGAAGCTGGTTTAAACAGAGAAAGCGTTGGGCTATAGGGGCGGGCTTGTGGATTAAAAGCTACTTTAACACTTTAATACATATTTTAAAAAATAACGTGAAACTCTCCCTCTTCGCCATATTCACAATCTTCCCCAACCTCCTAGTTTTCATTATAAGCCTTTTCCTCGAGGAAAACCTCTTCTATAAACTTGCTATACTTTTCCTATTCTATCTATCCTCCTATCTGCCCGTCCTCCTCCCCCTATTCACCCTAATATCCTATAGCCTAGCCTTCCTCCCCGTAAAAACCATGGTCGTAGCCACTATAGGCTTCGTATTCTACTCAGCTATATACTGCTTCGCCTCTAGAAAGCTGGGACATAAATTTAACATATTAGAATTCGCAGTCTACTACTTCGTCTACTCACCTATATGGCTCCTCATATTCTTAATAGGCCTCTTCAGAGTCCTAGTCTTAAAAAAGACGACCGTTGAGGATTGGGTAGTTTAAGGACTCTGAGTTGAACTCCTCTCCCAGAGAGTATCGAAATACTCGACTGCCGCGCTTACCAGTTCTTCATCACTGACTACAACACCGAAAACCCTAGGGCGGGAAGCCGCCGCCATACGCCCCAAGCTCAGTAGCATCTTAGACGAATCCGATATGATAAGGTCTAGGGGGAGTATGCCCCCCACTATATACCTGTACTCTCCGCGCTGAGGCGCTTTCATGCCGGGTCTAAGCAGAATTTTAACTTTTAAATCTTCCCTGGAGAGTAGGGAGTTGACTAGCTCGTTTATGTATTTAGTCGCCACTAGCGTCCTAACTTCTACTTCTGCCTCTTTGAAAAAATCCTTAATTATAGATACTAACGCGTCGAAGTTTCTAACCACGAGCACGCTCGCCACCGAGGCGCCCTCCGCTTTAAATCTCTCCAATTCACTTAGCAATTTGCGAGCCTTGGAAATTCTACATTTAAAATTCTCTTCAACAGTTTTAATTACTTCAGATGGATTCTTAGCGACGTACAGTATCGGCCTTTCCGATATCTGAATTATCCATCCCTTTTTCTCCAGTCTCTTCAATACGTCGTAGACTTTGGTATAGGGTATACCCGTGGCGCTACAAACCGCTTTAGGGCTAGCTTCCCTACTAATTAATAGGTGTAAGTACGCCAAGGCTTCGTATCTCGATAATCCCAGCTTCCTTAAAGCTTCTACGGCTTCTCCTATATTCGCTTCCAAAACTTTCACCTAACTCTTTACTTTAACTTTGCCAGTAGAATATAAACGTCTTTCGCTCAATAGCCAATACATGTATCCGCGTTTTCCTTTTAAGAGTTTGCACTTTGATTGTGTCAATACTTTCTCTGCTGTAAGCAATCCACTGTATACAGAAATTTAAAATTAAGAATTAGTTTCTAGACAAAAAATTTTATTTGGAATAACTTCACTACTTACGGCCTGATGAAAACAACAGAAATATCACTTGTTGAAGGAGAAGAAGTGAAGTATAGGAATATGGTAAAAGGATATGATATAATAGTGACGGATAGAAGGCTGATAATAAAATCCGGAAGAAGCTATAAAGATATAAGCATACATCATATTGCGAGCATATCTATTACACACAGATGGGGTCTACTCTTGCTAGGCATACTGATAGTTATCGGGTATCTATCACTCCTAGCCTGTATATCTCAAAAACTCCCCTACTACCACCTTGGATTAACGTTATTTATAGCTTATGCACTATACAGAGATAATTTCTACCCGATATTGATGGGCGAAAAACCTATTCCTGCTGAGGTGACGGCTATCGCGTCAATACTCATCCTCCTTCCAATTCTCATAGGCCTTGTAATCGCCTACATTGGATGGACAAATAGGATAGTCATGACCGTCCACTATTCCACCGCGCGTCTTGTACTCAAAGATGGAAAGAAACTCGAGGAGATAGCAATCAAAATAAGAGAATACGTTGAAAAAGTCAAGGTAGAGAAAGGGTAATACATCGCCAGCGGATAAGCAAAGAACTTATAATCTAACAAATTTTCCGATCAATTTCAACAGAATTAGCTCTCTCTAGCAAAGACCGACTCGATCTTCCTACAATTCAGTTCTTCTTTACAACGCGTGCTTTCCCTTCGTCATTTCCAGTATTTCTCTGACATGAATAGGCTAAGTACATCCCGAAAGGTAGTAAAGTATTAGAAAGACTGCGTAATGGAAGAATTAAATATTTCGAACCCAACATTTATTCGACTTGAGGTATGGGGATTGCTCGCCACGACTCACGATGAGAAGAGAAAGGAGATATACGCGCTAGTTAGCTTAATTTCAGCTGTATTTCTAACTTTAGCCAAGCTTATAGCCGCGGTATTGACTAATAGCTTAGCGGTATGGTCGGAGGTTCTGGATTCGGCTCTTGACGTGGTAAACACGAGCCTAGGGTTTGGAGCTATAAAGATCAGCTCGAAGCCGCCGGATCTCGACCATACGTATGGACACGGCAAATTTGAAAGTTTAGTAGCCTATACTGAGACTATATCAATCTTTATAGTTGCTCTATACATAGTATATGAAGCAGTGCTAAGGATATTCACTGCTCATAAGCTGTACTTCGTAAATGAGAGCATTTGGCTACTTTCAGCTACCCTGTTCGCAGATTTAGCTCTCGTTGCCCTTAACTATAGGGGGTTCGAGAAAGCTAAGAGCCAGGTGTTAAGGGCGAACTACTTAAACTTCCTAGGGGACGCCACTAGAACCTTGCTCGTAATGCTATCCCTAGTAATCTCGCAGTTAATATCGACTTTATTCGATTCCCTAATCTCTCTTCTGCTAGCCTTTTTCCTAATTAGGGAAGGCTATAGACTACTCGCGGAAACTACGGCCGTGCTTTTAGACCGCGCACCTGAGGGATTGATTAGGGAAGTGGAGAAGCTGGCGTTAAGCGTAAAAGGAGTTAAAGAAGTATACCGGGTTAGAGCCCGCAGAGTTGGAGAACAAGTTTACATAGATTTGATTATAAGGCTAGACCCTATGGAGAGTCTCTATGAAGCCCATGAAATGGCGGACGCGGTCGAGCAAAAAATAAAAGAGAAGATGGGAAACGCGGATATAGTGGTCCACATAGAGCCAGCGGTATTCCCCGAGAAACTCTAGTCGAGGAAGTGATTCGAGTGTACGATCCAATAGCGCTGGGCGAGGTCGTGGCGCGATCGGTTGTTCGCAAAAGTTTAAGAGGGGAGGAGAGGAAGTACTACCGCTTTCGCGGCGGCAGATGGTACGGCGGGATCGCGACGGCCGACTGTGTGGGTTGCAACTTAAGGTGTAAGTTTTGCTGGTCTTGGAGGGTGCGCGACAATTACACTAGAGTAGGCAAGTTCTACAACCCGTTTCAGGTAGCCTCTGCTCTAATTGGCATTGCTAGGAGAAGGAGGTATAGGCTTGTCCGAATAAGCGGAGGCGAGCCCACCCTATCTAGAAGACACCTCTTAAATGTAATTGAGGAAGTTGAAAAGCAGGGTCTCTACTTTATACTCGAAACCAACGGAATACTAATAGGAATCGACAAGAGTTACGCTAGAGACCTTTCCAAATTCTCTAAAATCCATGTAAGAGTATCTCTCAAAGGAGCTAGCCCCGACGAGTTCCACTGCTTAACTGGAGCTAAGCCGGAGTACTTCGAATACCAGTTAAAGGCGTTAGAAAACCTGCTAGATTATGGGGTGTCTTGTAACCCCGCCGTTATGCTCAGCTTTAGCAGTGACGAGAACATGCGATCACTGATTTCGAGGCTTAAAGAGATAGGTAAGGTCTTAATTGACGAATTTGAGCCAGAGTATGTTTTTCTATATCCTCACGTGATTGAGTTAATGAGAAGACATGGATTAAAGCCTAGGAAGGCTTATTATCCAGACAAGATTCCAAGCGAACTTATTTAGCTTCACTTTGTTTCTTTAAGAGAATTTAAACTCGAATAAATCCTAAAAATAAAGAGAGTTTCTGGCTATTATAGCGTTTATAACGATACTACTGTTTATTGTGGCGGAAGTATTTAAAATAAATACTACGTATGTAATTGCGATAATGACTTTAACGGCGACTAGCTTGTTAGAGTCATTCAAATTCAAAACATTCTTCTTTATAATTTAAATTGTAAATTCTATTCAAAGAGCATAGTTCTCTAAGCGGGCAAGCATCACATCTCCTCTTACTGCAGTAGATTTTATCGTGATAGTAAGCTATCGTTTGTATCCATCCGGAAAGCCCACCGTACCTATTCATCAACAGGAACCTTAGGCATTCTTCATGCACTGGGCATTCCGACTTTAGCCAGCAATAGTACTTACTACAATAGCTTTTAGAGGGAAGCCTTCGATATTCCACGAGTCTAAGTCGATCGATAAATCTCCTCAAGTGAATATCGCAAGGCGTAGATTCTGAATGCTTCGAAGAGAATAGGATATAGGCATCGGCTATCTTAGGCCCAACCCCTTTAATTGATAGAAGCTTAAGTCTCAATAAGCCCGGGTCTCTTTCTTCTTTAATATTCTCAAACGTTGGGTACACTTGCTCTAACCTAGCCAGCTGGTAGCTAGAGCCCACCATTGTAAACCTTAAGCCTTGCTTTTTTAAGAATTCGGGCCCGTAGATCTCCGAGAGCTTGCTTATCCACCTATAGGTATTGACGTGAAAATCTGTGTTTTGGCTTAGGAAGACAGAAACAAAGACGTACTCTCGGTCACAACTGCTTACCGCCAGTCTTAGATGGGAATATGCATCAACGAGAACCATAACTTCACTAACTGCTTCAGCCCTAGGGTCGAACCATAACCCCAACCACTCCAGGATATATTCTCTCGGAACGTCCCCCTCCACCTCCGCGTAACCTTCTCCAATTCTTATCTTAACGCCGCTATACCGCCCTACCTTCTTTACTAAAAAACTGTTTTGGTCGAAAAACGGGAGTATGAAGGAGGGGTATAAAGTATCTGAAAGCGAGTATTTCTCCGGCAGTTTTATCTTCAAGGTTCACTACCTTCCGCAATGCCTTTATATCCTAGATGTCTCCGTGTAATATATCCTTGAAGAAGATTTTTAGATGAGTTATAGGTGATTAATGCCTAAGCCCAAACCGAGGTTTAACGCAGATGATCCAAGCTTTAAAAGAGAAGCTCAACGAGTTTAAAGTGATATTGAAAAGCAACGCCGGCATTATTACGTTAACCTGGTTTATATTCTCGCTTGGATTCGCTCTATCCCACCCCTTTTTCAGCCTCTACGTTAAAGAGCTGGGAGGGACCGAGGTAGAGATAGGCGTAATCCAGAGCGCTGGCGCTATGGCCGGCCTCGTCCTGGTGCTTCCAGGAGGCTATATAACCGACAGGTATGGGAGAAGGAAGATCATAATCGTTACGACCTGGGCGGTAGCTCTCATAACGCTGTTCTACGCCCTAGTAGGAGACTGGAGACAGCTACTAGTACTAGTTGCTCTAGACGAAGCATTACACTTCTACCAACCCGCCTTAATAGCCATTATGACAGATTCTATACCTCCCGGCTATAGAGGGAGAGGTTGGGCCTTATCCAATATAATCTCTAGCATTCCCTGGCTTTTCATGCCAATATTCGGGGGTTATCTAATTGACACATACGGCTTAGTCGGTTTTAGAATAGGCTTCCTAATACAGGCTTTAATGGCGTTTACGGCAGCGGGTATTCGGACGATCTACCTAGAGGAGACCATAGAGGTGAAAGGAGAGCGGAAGTTCTCGCTTTTCGAAATGTTAAAGAGTTACGCCGAAACCGTGAAAAAGTTACCCCGCTCCGCAATAGTGATGATCCTAGACAGGGCTCTTCTAGGAACGGTGGGCATAACGATCTCCGGACTCTACGCGGTAGTATACGCTACCGAGGTTCTAGGAGTCAGTAAGGTAGATTGGGGATTAGCCAGCTCCGCGGGGACTCTAACTTCTCTCCTAACGACGCTACTAAGCCTAGAGTTTATAGACAAAGTTAAAAACAGAAATAAAGCGATCTCCTTAGCTTTCCTCGTAAACGCGCTCGGACTAGCCTCGCTAATACTGCTAAACGGCCTCCCAGCGGCTATAGTCTTCTTCGTCTTAAACGCTATATCCTCATCTTTAACCTGGCCATCTATAAGCGCCCTCCTCGGAGATCTAACTCCCAGAGAACTGAGAGGTAAGAGGGCGGCAGTAGAAAATATATCAAACAGGGTTAGCCTAACGGTGTTGGCGCCCGTCGCCGGGCTCTTATACGCGGCTAACCCCCGCCTAGCCTTTACGATAGCAGTTTTTGCGGTTTTAGCCAGAAGCGCCGTATACCTGTTTTTCGTGCGTGAACCCGAGAAACGGGAAGAATAACCTAAAGAATTTTCACGTCGTACTTCGGGCCCAGCGCCTCTTCTATCATTTCTACGGCTTTTAATCGATCTTCAAGAGGATAATCCGCTGTTTCAAATATAAACTCCCTCTCGAATTTTGTGTAGTCTAATGTTGTGAAACGCCCGTTTTCTTCAACCCATTTCCAGAAATCTGTTCCCGGATAGGGAGTAGCTATACTGAAGTGTACGTAATCAGGATCTAGCTTCTCTATAAACTCCAGCGTTTTCTCCACTATTTCAAGGTTTTCCCCTGGAGCTCCAACCATAAAGAACAACCCGACGTTTAAGTCAACATCCTTACTCCACTTAACAATTTTTTCGACGCGCTCCAAGGTGATGCTCTTCCTCAATAGGTTTAATACTTTCTGAGAACCTGACTCCACCCCATACCACACAGTCGTACAACCCGACTCGGCCATAAGCTCTAAAAGCTCCCTATCCACGTTATCTACCCTCACCCCGTTGGGGAGGCTCCACTCGCCGAGCCCATACTCCAACACCTGCCTGCAGATCTTGACAACCCTCCCTCTATCGAAGGTAAACACGTCGTCGAGAATCCTTATTTTCGGCGCCTTATACCTCTCCCTCAGTTCTATCCACTCACCGATTACGTTCCCGGCACTCCTAGCTCTAAACTTTCTACCCATTATAAGCCTAGTCGCGCAGAAGAGGCAGTTATACGGGCATCCCCGGCTCGTAAACATAGACCCTAAATTATCCCAGTAATGCTCCTTCTCCAGTATACTCCTATCCGGATACGGGATTTCATCTAAATTCTCTAACATTCTACCCCGCAACACCACGGTGCCCTTCTCTCTCCCTTTACGGGACATCTCCACGAGCTTCGGCACTACACTCTCCCCCTCGCCCCTCACGACAACATCGGCTAAACCATTAAAATCCTCGGGGACTAGAGTGGCATGCGGGCCGCCGACGACAATTAGAGATTTCTCGGAAACCTCACGTACCCCTTTGATTACGCGCACAGCGTTCCAGTAACTCGGCGTAGTCGACGTAACTGCTACAATCTCGGGCTGCATGCTTGAAACGTGTCTATATAACAGTTTTTCATCTACGAAATCGAGGTCGTAAAGCCTAACTTCAAAACCGTACTTTCTAAATATCGAGGCTAGATAGAGAAGCCCGAGAGGCGGATAGCTACCCTTCTTCTCCTCCTCATGGCTTTCAACAGTAGGAGGGTTAACTAGGAAAACCACCGGCATGAAAACTACCATATAGAGAAATTCATCAAACTTAAAAAGGTTTCAAGAATATTCAAATCCAAGGCCCCGTCCAGTGTTCTCCTGCAAGCTCTCATAAAATACCGTCATAAGGGCTATAAACGAGAAAGCTATTACCTGTATCATGGAGATTTCGGCAATTCTAGACAAAATCTTATTTCTGGTAAACCGTGATAAGCGCAAGGTAATCCTATGCAATCTCCTATTCTTCGGCTCTTTTATAGCGTCCTCCGTTCTCGTAGACGTTTTCGCCCCAGAACTACACGAGCAGGTAATAGCGATGATAAAAGAAGCCCTGCAGAGCGACCCCCTGCTCTCCGCGGCGGCCAAAACCTATCTCCAGAAAAAGCCAATCGAGGCGTTTGCAGTCACCTTCCTCGTAAACCTATTCCTAGGGAGTTTGCTCACGATAACCCTGCCGGGACTCGTCTTCATGACAATACCCATGGCATTATATAGGGCTATATTATGGGGCATAATGTTCCCCGCGACGATGCTCAAGGGATATTTAATGGCTCTACCTGTGATACTCCTCGAGGGGGAAGGCTACGCGGTGGCTATGGTCCCGGGTATCAACCTGTCTTTGTCCCTGTTAAAGCCGGAGAAGCTCTACGGAACCAGGTCTAGGAGAGAAGCACTCGCGGTCGCTCTAAGGGAAATAGTTCCATACTACGTGCTAGTTGCACTCGTACTCCTCGCAGCGGCTTTCACGGAGGTTTTCACGGTAATCTCCCTATTGAAATAGGTTAGTTTTCGAATAGTATAATATAGTATAGGAGGGGTATGGAGAGTAGAGCCGTGTTCTTACCCTTTTCGGTTAGCGTGTAGGAAGTTCTTAGGGGTGGTCCCTGCTCGACAATACGCTCGACGTAGTTTTGGGCTACGAGTTCTTTAAGCTTTAAAGCGAGGGTTCTAGAGTTGACGTCTAAAACCTTTTTCAACTCGTTGAAGCTCATGGATTTCTTGAGAAGCAAGGCGTAGAGTATTTGGAGAACCCATTTCTGAGATAAAAGCTTGAAACTGGATTCAAGCCCTTCAAGTATACTCTTCAAATCTTCGAAAGCTATACTCTCCTCCTCCAACACGACGTTTAGAGTCTCCTCTATCCCTCTCAACGTATGCTCTATCTTAGACTCTACCATACGTCTAATCTCGTCGCCTAGTCTCACCGGTTTCAACTTCGCCACCAAATATAACAGGTTATACCTATGGTTTATAAAGTTTAAAATGTACACCTAGTTGAAAAAGTAAACTGGATGGGGGCTATGGGTTACGACGTAGTTGTCGTCGGGGCAGGAGTAGCTGGTTGTTTTATCTCCTACCAGCTGGCGAAAAACGGGTTTAAAGTAGCTCTGCTAGATCGTAAACCGGAGGAGCGTATAGGAGAGAAAGTCTGCGGAGACGGCGTAGGAAGCCACCATTTTCCAAGAATAGGGATTGAAGAGCCTAGAGTCGGGGTAGACGCCACCCTAATCTTTAGAGGAGTTAAGGTTTACGCTCCAGACGAACAGAGTTTCATAACAGTTCCGGGCAAAGGCTACTCCCTGGATAGGCGCAAATTTGGACAGCGATTGTTGAAGATTGCGCTGGACGCGGGCGCCGAGTTATACGATGAAACCTGCGCCGCTAAGCCTATAGTGGAGGAATCCTGGATTAGGGGAGTCGAAGTTCTCGAAAAAGGGTATAGAAGGGAATTCTACGCAAAAGCAGTAGTAGACGCCTCGGGGGCGATACCGGCTATAAGGCTTAAACTGCCGAGTGAGTGGTGGGCTTCCGAGAAAATCCCCCGCGAAGACTACACTATCTGCTACAGGGAGATTTTAAAGATAGACGGTGAGGTAAACGAGGATTATGCGCTGATATACCTGAACTCTAAGATAGCGCCTGGAGGATACTGGTGGCTATTCCCTAAAGGAGGCAATGTGGTGAACGTGGGGCTTGGAGTTCAATGGGGGCGGGATGCGCCAAGTCCTAAAAAACTCTTTGACGAATATCTACGCTCTAGGTTTAAAATAGTCGAGATTTTACACGGCGGCGGTGGAATAGTTCCGTGCCGCCGCGCCATATCCTGTATGGTTTGGAACGGTTTTATCGCTGTAGGAGACGCGGCCTGCACCACCAACCCGATTCACGGGGGCGGGATAGGACCTAGTATGCTCAGCGCTAAGCTAGCAGCTGAAACTCTAAAGGAAGCTTTTGAAAGAGGGGCTGCCTCTCTCGGGAATTTGTGGCGGTACAACCGGAGGTTTATGGAGGCTTATGGAGCTAAACAAGCAGCTCTAGACGTGTTGAGGATATACCTCCAACGCTTAGAAGATAGGGATTTCAACTTTTTGATAGGGCGCCGCTTGATCAGCGGGAGTGAGCTCGAAAACGTGGCTCGAGAGGGGAAAGTAGCTGATAGAATTCTCACAGGCATAAGCGCCTTAGTTAAGCTCGTTTCTAGACCCTCCCTACTAGCTAAGATTAGCATCTTGAAGTTTTACATGGAGAAAGCCAAGAGACACTACTTAAACTATCCAACCAGTCCGGATACATTCGAGAGGTGGAAGAGGGAGGGAGAGGCTATATTTGAAAACTTTAAAAAGCTTCTCTAATTTTTTAGCTTCACTCCATTGCATAAGTGCTACTTACCCATATTCTTCTTTGAAACTCTTAGAGCCTATGATAAAGAGCTTGCCAAGGAGATTATATCGGATATTCACGAAGAGGAAAGCTAGAAGTTCTCGGAGAATTATTAAAAGAAGTTTTGATAGATACTTAATCGGACAGGAGAAAAATTACTCTATTACTTCCAATTTGTCTCTATATACGATAATAGTTTTTCCTTGAAATTTTTCGATAGTGTTTAAGATGAATTCGAGAGTTTTAATCAATTTTTGGTATTGGAGGGTGTATTCTTAAAACTATAATCCCATAGAATTCCTCCGGAGGATAGAGTAGTGGATTAGCGAAATCACTATCCCTTTATAAGTGTAGCCTTCTCTCTCATGGCTAACTGAATAACTTGGCTATTGGATATAGATTTTGGCACGTATTCAACCTTATAGCCTTTAGATCGAAGGTACTTGTAGACCGATCTAGGTACATTTTCATCTAGTATGAATTTCGATAACACGATATCTTCTCCTCAAAACCATCGCGGCGTACCTAAGTGCTTCTCTAATCATTTCCTCGTTTAGCTGAGGATACTCCTCTAAAATATCCTCGACGTTCCAACCTGAGGCTAGAAGCTCAAGTACGTCAGATACTAACACTCTAGTACCCCGAAAGACAGGCTTACCATGACATATTCTAGAATCTACGATAATATACCTAAACTTACTTACTCTTCCCTCGAACTCCACACCATATCCACCAAATCCGTTATTTCATTCCAAAAGCGGCATGACTCTACGTATTAAGACTGAATATGATAAAACCTGCGAAAACATATCGACATTCATGTAGACACATTCAACCCTCTATGGGAAAACTTTAAGCTTATAAGCGTTTTAAATTAATGTGCTCGAGCTAGTCTATGATAGGGGTACTCTGCTTTTAAAAGGCGGGGTCTTAAACCTTCTCCCGGGGTTTTTCAAGTGGGATCGCCGCGTCGGGTGTTTTAGAGCTCTAGCTTTTAAATATGTAGAGGCGGTCGAGTACTTGGAAAAAGCCGGGGTAAAGTTTAAGGATAAAGTTCTCGAAGCTCCGCCAACCCTCATAAAGCCGGTTAAAGAGGTAAAGCTTAGGAGTTACCAGAAAGCGGCTTTAAAAGCTTGGAATAGAAACAAGAGGAGGGGGATAATAGTTCTGCCTACCGGCGCCGGCAAAACGAGAGTAGCCCTAGCGGCTATAGCTTTAACATCCGCCCCCACCCTAATCGTAGTCCCGACGCTGGAGCTTATGGATCAGTGGGAGCGGGCTATAAAGAAGTTCTTCACGGCGAAGGTGGGCAGGTTTGGGGGAGGAAAGAAGAACTTAGAGGCTCTGACTATAGCCACCTACGACTCAGCCTATATAAACGCGGAGAGGCTAGGCAATAAATTCCTACTCTTAATCTTCGACGAAGTCCACCACCTCCCCAGTCCCGGATATAGGCAGATAGCCGAGCTCAACGCCGCGCCCTATAGGCTCGGCTTAACGGCTACTCCGGAGAGGGAAGACGGCTTGCACGCGGATCTGCCGGCTTTAGTAGGACCTATAGTCTACAGGCTCGGCGCTAAGGATTTGGCCGGTAGGTACTTGGCGGATTTCGATATCGTCAGGATTAGGGTTAAGTTGGGGGAGGGGGAGAGGAGGAGGTATAGGGAGCTTATGGATAAGTACAGGAGGTACTTGGAGAGCAGGGGTATAAAGTTGAGGTCGGCTAGGGATTTCGAGAAGCTAGTTATGAAGAGCGGGTTGGATAGAGAAGCTAGGGAAGCCTTGCTGGCTTGGCGCGAAGCTAGGAAAATAGCCTTTAACGCTTCCGAGAAGATAGCCGTGCTCGAGGAGATACTGGCTAAGCACAGGGGGGACAGGATTATAATATTCACGGAGAACAACGAGGTGGTCAGGAGGATTAGCCTCCGCTTTCTAATACCCGAGATAACTCATAAAACCGGGAGCGATGAGAGGAGAGCCGTAATGGAGAAGTTTAGGAAAGGCGAGATTAACGTTGTCGTAACCAGCAAGGTGTTGGAGGAGGGGGTGGACGTTCCCGAGGCTAACGTAGCCGTAGTATTGAGCGGGACGGGCAGTAGGAGGGAGTTTATCCAGAGGCTAGGCAGGATACTAAGACCTAAAGAAGGTAAAAAAGCTATACTATACGAGTTAGTCACCTCTGGAACATCTGAAACGAGAATTTCCCGCAGAAGGAGGAAGGGCGCTCTCTAACTACTTCGATAATACCACTTCTTAATACTGGTTTAATAAAGGCTTGTTGGGATTCTCTTACCTACCATAAAACTTTTACTCCTAAATTTTTCGCTACGTAGCTTAGGTCGATGTCGCCCGTGATTATAGGTACGCCGTATTTTAAAGCTAAGGTGATCGACGTAGCATCTGCTACTGAGAGTTTTCTTTTCCTAAGTCTTAGATCCCGCGCCTCTTGTAATAATCTATCTCCGATAACTTTAACTTGCGAAGCTTCTAGAGCAACGTCTAGGTTTATGTCGATTAGCTTAAAATAGGTGTTTACGAATTCTTCAAGCTCGTGCTGATCTCTGAACGGCAATCTACCCTTTCTCCAGTGGTAGGCTAGCTCGTACACGATGAGATAGTGCAAGTATCCCTCAATTCGACCTAACCTGATCATATCTAAGTAGTCAACAGCTTTATCCGGAGCACCCCCCTTTAAATCGGCAATTATAGCATATGTATCGACTATAACTGCTTTAACCTTCCCAACCACATCTCCTCCGCCTCGTCGAGTTCTCTCTCGGCTTCGTCTACGTCAAACTTTAATTCTCTCCCTCTCTTCCTAAGCTCAGACCATAAATCCCTAACTTGTAAGATTACTTTATTACCTTCAACTTGTAAATCAAGTATCGTACCTTCTTTAAATCCCAATTTCTCCCTAATCTCCTTAGGAATAACAATTACCCCCCTCTTTCCAACCCTAATTTTAACCAACTTCTACACCATGAATAATACTATAATCTGACAGATATTCTTATCTGTCAGATTCAATTTTATGTTGGTCGGAGAGTATGGGGATATCGGAAGCTAGGATTTCCAGAAAGGAGAAAAGTTCTTAGATTTTAGAGTAGAGGCGCGAGTACACCCTTAACCTCTCCAGAGTAGCCGGCACTATAGACAGTTTCTTCAATGCCTCGTCGGTTTTAAGCAGTTCCTCGGCCTCCTCCTCTCTCCCTATACAGGCGAAAGGCACTAAGGCGTTAACTATCCTCTCTAAGTGTATCGGCGGAAGCTTCGACAACGCGTCCAGGTTTTCTTTAAACCAATCCCAGGAACGCCTAGTAAACACTTTATTTGAAACGCTCGAAGCCACCGGTATATACCTTATCCTAACGGGGACTTTCTCCAGCGCGTAGCTTAGGAATTCCTCCAACCTATCCCTATCCGGCAACCTGCTCAAAGCCCGTAGAACCATAATCCTCTCAGTCTCGCTATCAGTCTCCTCGTATATCTTCAACAGCTCACTGTACTTGAGGCTATGAGCCGCCGACCTAAAAGCAGCGTACCTAAGATCGGGGTCTACTGGCCGATTCTCCAGAACATCCTCGAATAAGCTTAAACCCAGCTTCAAAGCGTCCTCCCTGCCCAAACCCGCCAAGTTGGAGATAGCTACACCCCTCAAAATGCTATAGTCGAAAGGCTCGCCCTCCCAAGCTTTCCAGCCGATCTTCCCCAGCACGCCGTCTAGAAACTCCTCCTCTACTCTCTCCAACTCTGAAAGCAGGCCTTTATCGACGAATATCATTTTAAGAGAGGCTATGTTAGAGAGCACGCTCCAAGCAACCAGCAGGCTATCCTCCCCCCTATAATTCTCCTTCACGAATTCCAGGTACTCTTTTACGCCGTACTCGCCCGCTAGAGTTAAAGCATAAAAGTCGTCCTGCAAACCCCACCTATCCACGCTCGGGATTCTCCCCTCTTTAACTAGCTCCGCTAACTCCTCCAATAGATCGTCGCCGTACTTCACTCTAGCGAAGCTACTCCTGCCGAAGTTCACAAGTATGGGGCCCTTCGCCTCAACCTCGACTTCACACTCCTCCATTAATACTCTACGCACTTTCCACTCCCCACCCTCGAGTACTCCAATCTTCAAAGGTATAACCCATTTAGAGCCGTCTCCAGAGCCGAGGTAGGTAAACCGTTTCTGCCTCAACAAAACCGTCCCGTTCCTCCTCTCCACCACAATTAGAGGATAGCCTTTCCGCTTAATCCAACAGTTAACGAATTTATCGACGTCCATGCCCGATACTTTCCTCATAGTATTCCAGAAATCCTCGCTCGAAGCGCTGCCATACTCGAACTTCTCCAAGTACCGTTTAAGCCCTCTAGCGAAAACCTCCGCTCCAACATAGTCCTCGAACATGGACAACACGCAGGCTCCCTTGTTGTAGATTATCGGAGCCGTGCTCGCAGTTATAATCTCTTTAGCTTCCTCGCTGACTTCAAGCTCTATCGCGTGGGTTTCAACTAGAGAATCCCTGTCCAGAGCCCCTAGGGCCTCGTTGAGGATAAACATCTCCTCGACATTCCACTCCGGGTGTACCTTGGCTAGAGCTTTATAGCTTAGGAGGGTTGCGAAGCTCTCGTTCAGCCATATATACCTCCAGCCTTTAGGCGATACCAGGTTGCCGAACCAGTGGTGTATAATCTCGTGTGCTATAACCTCGCCTATACTCTTCAACGCCATTTTAGAAGTTCTGCCGGGGTAGTAGAGGAGCAGGTTTTCGCGGAACGTTATAGCCCCCCAGTTTTCCATAGCCCCAAAGACGAAATCCGGAACTGTTATCAAGTCAAGCTTAGGCAGCATATAGGGATATTTAAGGTATTCCTCGAAGAAAGACAGGTACCTGTAGGCGTACTCCAGCGCGAAATCGGCGTACTTCTCCCTACAGGGCAGAGCTACAACCCTAACTCTCTCGTCTTTAGAGGGGTAGATCCTGAAGGGTCCTACGCCGAAGAAAAGGAGGTAAGTGGGCATTTTAGGAGTTCTAGCGAACCTAACCTTCTTCCAGCCATCCTTAAAAGTTATCTCGACGGGCTTCATGTTCGAAACTGCTTCAAAAAACTCCGGAACCTCGAGCGTTACATCGAAAGTAGTTTTAAACCTTGGATGGTCGAAACAGGGGAAAGCCATTCTAGCGTAAGCCTCCTCGAACTGGGTTACGGCTATATAGCCTTTCTCCCACTTACTCCTGTATAAGCCGACCATTTTCTCGGAGAACTTGCCGGCAAAATCTATTTCTAGAGTAAAAGAGCCCGATAACTTCTCCCCCAGCTTTATCTTCAACTCATCTCCGGAGGGCTCGAAGCTGCAAGGTATTTCCCTCTCCTCTTTTAACACTCTACACTTCTCTATTTTAAGCTCTAGAGAGTTTAAGGCAACCTCTTCTACAGGCTCTTCGGCTTCAACTAATATCCTAACGGAGCCTCTGAAATCCTCGACTCTAGGGTCGACTTTTAAGTGGATATCATAGTGTAGAGGAGATACGCTCATAATCTTTGTAAAGTCTTAAACAATATAATAGTTTACTCTCCCTGGCATTTTAACCAATCTCCTACAGTGGCGCCGAAATCTCAGCGGCCCAAATACCGTAGAGAGCTGGAAACGCTCTAACTCAGAAATTATATACCTCCAGCGGCATATCTATACTATGAGCGAAGAAAGCATCGAGTTTCTGCTAACTAGAAGGAGCATTAGAAAATTCGAGGACAAAGACGTACCCTTAGAACTCCTCATCAAGGCGATAGACGTAGCCAGGTACGCCCCTAGCGCCCGTAATAGCCAACCCTGGGAATTTATAATAGTCCAAGACAGGGAGAAGCTAGAAGCCCTCGCCGACATGTACACGTGGGCTAGACCCTTAAAGAGAGCTAAAGCCTGCATAGCCGTAGTCACGGATCCCAAGATCAGCCCTCAAACCCATTTAGTAGACGGAGCTAATGCAACTATATACCTCTGGCTAGCCCTACACGCGCTCGGCTTAGGAGCTGTCTGGATAAATGCTTTAGAAAACGAAAACATGGGGAAAATTCTCAAAATACCAGAGGAGAAGACGTTGCTCTCCATACTAGCTATAGGATGGCCCGCCGAGAAACCTAAGCCCAAAGAGAGGAAAAAACTGGAAGAGCTAACCTATCTAGAAGAGTACGGAAGAAGGTTAAAATAATTTATTTTTTATATTTTTACGTAAACTACGTCATCAACAAGAGCCAAATTAGCAGAACAGATATTCCATAAATCCATGTTTAGCCCTTAACTAGAAATACGAAGAAGAGATCTTATGACAAATCGCGTCTAACTCAGCTTCTCAGATAGGATCTTCTTTAGTATAGGTATTTCCTCCAGCTTTCTCTGATCCAAATCCTCGAGCACTATCCCTGGAGGCCTAGGCCTCCTAGGCTTAACCTCTATAACTCTAGTAGGGGTAAATATGTAGTCTACGGGCATGTCGTGCACGGTCATAGGTATCCTATCCACCACCTGTACATCGTGCACCGTAGTAGCTATAGGAGTCTCATCCGACACTAATCCAAGCTCTTTAAGAATGGCGTACTCCAGATCGCTATACCCACCGCCCTTGCCTATCCTACCCCCATCCCGCGAAACAGCAACGCAGCCAGCAACCTTCAAGTCTATGGGGAAAGGCAAAGTTTCAACTACCCTGCCGAAGCGGAAAGCCCCCTTTATCGTAGACGCTCTAGCCTCTAAACCCTTAGGCACATCCCCCGGCTCTATAATTATGAACCCCTGCCTGAGGCGGGGCGTAGCCATCACCAAAACCTTCCCCGACTTAATCACAGCCTCCCTAACCGGGCGCTGAGGCGAATCAGGGTTACAGAAAACAACCCTAGCCCTACGGAAAATCTCGTGCCTAACCAGCTTAGCAGCCGCTGCCTCGTGACCTCTAAAATTGGGTATCCTACCCCAAACAGGCCTAGGGAAAATAGCTATATTACGCTCCTCCATCAACCGCCAAATCCTCTTCCTAATCTCCGATTTTAAATCCAGCATAAGATACTAAAGCGGAGAACCTATTTCTGCCTTGCGGTAAGCTCTTAAACCCGCCAATCTCCATATCTCTGTGTCTGATAAGAAGCATTTACTAAAAGCCCTAACCTGCCTCACAATCTTCATAATCCTATGGACACCCTACCGAATGCTCACCGCCAACCTAGATACGTTGACCATATTCACCCTAGATATTCTAGCTAAACCCTTAGCATGTATAGGCTCAATACTGGCAGTCGAAAAGCTCAAAACCCCTCCCCTCTCCTCCCTAGGCTTATCGAGGAAAAACACCGCCCCCTCCCTCCTCAAAGGATTAACAGCTACAACAACCGCCTGGATTTCAGGCTTCATACTCATTCCACTCTATACCGCGGGAAGTTGCACTCTCACCTTCGAAAACGACCTTGTAAAAATAGCAGTCTACACGGCTAACTTCACCCTAGCCTCAGGACCTTGGGAAGAAATCCTCTTCAGAGGCTACATCCTAGAACAAGCCAGGCGATCACTAGGCAGCGGCAAACTGAGGCTATCGGCGGCGGTCTCCTTATCGTCCGCCCTCTTCTCCCTATCCCACCTACCCATACACCTCTACGTCTGGAAGAACAGCCCACTATCCACCCTACTCGCCCTAGCCTTCACGTTCCTAGCCGGACACATGCTAGCGCTTATCTACCTCCTCTCCGGAAACCTAGCCGGGGCAATAGCCGCGCACGCCGAGTGGAACCTCCTCTCAGCCCTCGTAGACGTGGAGGAGCTCTACACACTGCAAGCCCGTTTTTCAGCACTCGCAGTCTACGCCGCCGTATTCGTCCTGACGTCGCTAACCCTATATTATCTTCCGAACCAGCGGGTAACTGCTAAGCTTCAAGTCGACGATAGTAAACCTGTTCCTAAGCCAGAAAACTAGAGGGCCTGAAGGATTGTTAGAGCTGCCTAGCCTAGCGTAGGTGTAGACCTCCCTAACCCCTCTCTCCCTGAGTTGCTTCAACGTCTCCCTCAGGAGCAGAGTGCCGAAACCCTTCCTCCTATAGCCGCTAATTATGTAGATACAGGTTATGAATATCTTATCATTCGAGCTCTCGCTAAGCCATCTGCTATCGTACTCCCTCAACCTCTCCACAAACCTAGGCGGGGCAAACTCTATATAGCCTATAGGATGCTTCTTATAGAGCAGTATCTTCCCGCAAACCCCGAACTCCTTTAAAACCCTTATATACCACTCTTTCTTAGCCTCTATCCTATCCTCCTCCGGCGGCCTCTCCTCAAACACTCTAGGATTCTCCCAGTAAGTACACGACCTACACGGCAGTGGTATCCTATCGAAATTCTCCTCCCCAACCTCTTCAATTTCCACTCGTGCGCTCAAGTAGCTCATTTGCCTCAAAAAAATAAACACAACAAATATTTTAAACCATCCCTACAGCAAAAATAACCTACACCCATATTGAACAGCTAAAATACGAATCTAAACTCTTCAATAAAAAATAGAAAACAAAGCCAAACACAAAACCGATAATATAACATTAGTATATAGAATATTATTACTAGGTTATATCAAATACTCAGGCTCCATTAAAGCATAAACATTCACAATCCTCGTCAAGCCTTAGAGTGGACGTTTAATCTTCACAGCTGTAATCCATCGAGAATATGAAAGATTTTAAAACTCGGATATATACCGTCAAAAATAAGTATTTTATCAGGCTGGTTCACGGCCTCTCCACTTCAAAATACAGCCTCACTCTCGCATAATACTCCTTAATCACACCACCCTCCACTTCCCCAGAAAAACCAACCACTTCAACCTTCCTAATATTCCTAACAGTCTTAGCAGCCTCCCTCAACGCCTCCCTCACAGCCTCATCCCAGCCCTTATCAGAAACCCCCACAAGCTCAATAACTTTAACGACCGCCATCAAATAACTATACTCTACGAACCTTTTATACCCATCGCCGCCACTCACATCCATATTGATTTTCAATCTTCTCCTGAAATGCAACCTAGCAAGGCAAAAGTGGAATTAGACCTAACCATGAAATTTTTCAATCTTCTCCTGAAATGCAACCGGGACGAAGAAAAGTAGGGAAGCGTTGGGTTAGCATAATCTTTCAATCTTCTCCTGAAATGCAACTCATCAGTTGTAAATCTAATATCGCTTCCATCATTTTCTTTCAATCTTCTCCTGAAATGCAACGTACAGTTAAGCCAGTAATTAGCATTATTTTCCTGCGTTATCTTTCAATCTTCTCCTGAGATGCAACAAGAGCGACTCGCATATTGGAACTCCCGTATTCAACCCGTCTTTCAATCTTCTCCTGAAATGCAACCCACAAATATTTATGTAAACTATTTAACAGCACCGCCAAGCTTTCAATCTTCTCCTGAAATGCAACTCGCAGAGAAATTTAAACAGAATAGAATTCATCTGTACTTTCAATCTTCTCCTGAAATGCAACTTCGCTAACATTTTGATACTTTGGTATTGTTTGAAGTTTAGCTTTCAATCTTCTCCTGAAATGCAACGGCAATAGCGTCAGTGTTAAACACGAAA
>CAZCTW010000016.1:33327-34946 GCA_964501905.1 uncultured Thermofilaceae archaeon
AAAGCATGATAGGTTGCTTTCAATCTTCTCCTGAAATGCAACACACTTTCTTTTTCTCGATTACCTTGCCGCCTCTCGTCGCTTTCAATCTTCTCCTGAAATGCAACAGAAACAAGCCAGCAACTAAACCGACAAGCAAAAAACCCACTTTCAATCTTCTCCTGAAATGCAACTAAGCTGATAGATCCGACATTTAAGCGTGATTCTTCTAAGTCTTTCAATCTTCTCCTGAAATGCAACCCGGAGTTTGAATGGTGGAAACGTATAGCGATAGCAGTAATCTTTCAATCTTCTCCTGAAATGCAACTTATGCATTTTCACGAAGGGACTGAAGCTTACTTTTTCGTGTCTTTCAATCTTCTCCTGAAATGCAACAACGGCGCTTGCAAGTAGCCTGCTTATAACAGGTTCATACTTTCAATCTTCTCCTGAAATGCAACCAAGTTTTCAAATGATGGCAGTCTCCAGTGAGCTTCCCAATCTTTCAATCTTCTCCTGAAATGCAACGATGCGACTGACGACTCGCTCAAGTCGGGAGCGGTGGCTTTCAATCTTCTCCTGAAATGCAACGCCATTACTATATTGTCTAGGACCACTTTCTCTGTCGTGAGCTTTCAATCTTCTCCTGAAATGCAACTAGAGTAAGTGCTAAACGTGCCCTCTGTCCGACTTTACCCTTTCAATCTTCTCCTGAAATGCAACTTTCTAATATTCTGATTAAACGCGCCGCAGACATCTTCGCTTTCAATCTTCTCCTGAAATGCAACTAACAGAAAGCGAAGTTCCAATGCTTGGCGGTAGACAAATCTTTCAATCTTCTCCTGAAATGCAACCTTCATGGTAGATATGCACTTTAACTCCAGCTTCGGGATGCAACTTTCAATCTTCTCCTGAAATGCAACGTTTCCCCCGAAGAGTTGTAATGCGATTGCTTCTTTTATACTTTCAATCTTCTCCTGAAATGCAACAAAGAAAGGATAATTGAGCTAACTCTTAAACTGTACAACACTTTCAATCTTCTCCTGAAATGCAACTCCGTACTATAAACCATCGAAACTCGAGCGATACGAAGTCGACTTTCAATCTTCTCCTGAAATGCAACTTAAGCGAACAAATAGAGGTATTGGAATTTGAAGTAATCTTTCAATCTTCTCCTGAAATGCAACAGCTAAAGACGAGATAATAGAACATCTATGTAAATCTACCTTTCAATCTTCTCCTGAAATGCAACTAATCTTCACCATACCTTAGCCTTACACCTTTCTCTATCTTTCAATCTTCTCCTGAAATGCAACTCAAACTGGCATTCACCCTCCCAGAGGAATACATAAGTGCTTTCAATCTTCTCCTGAAATGCAACGAGGCTTAAGCACTGGTGGGTTACACCTGATATTACTTTCAATCTTCTCCTGAAATGCAACCTGCCTTCGTAGTAGTTTAGTATACTGTCAGCCCTTTCAGCTTTCAATCTTCTCCTGAAATGCAACGCTGTATCTCAAGCTGCGGATAATATCGTATAGCTCGTCTCTTTCAATCTTCTCCTGAAATGCAACAAACGAATATCCGAAAATCGCAGCCACCACGTAGACTATCTTTCAATCTTCTCCTGAAATGCAACT
>CAZCTW010000017.1:0-29777 GCA_964501905.1 uncultured Thermofilaceae archaeon
TTCGATATCAATAGGATACACATATTCGATAAGAAAACCGGCAAAGCGATAATATAATCTACAACTATAAATCCTCAGAACGCCTGTTTTAATCCAAATCTCTAGCTTAAACTTTTCACTAAAATCATCTTGAGAATACTAAGTTGAGTTTAAGCGTTTATATAGAATATTTTAACCTCATTCGCAATATCACTATGGTGGATATGTCAGGCGATACGCTATCAGAGAAGTATGGAAAATCATTAAAGACCAGGTGAATATTACCGAGAAGGAATTTCTAGACAGAGTAATAAACTGAGGAACCTGTTGGGAGATGCTTTAACGGATAAGGCAATAGCCGTAATCGTAGCGAATGAATTAGGCGCGGATGTATCGGACGTTTTTACGCCGCCTATCATAGGGAGAGTACTAGAGCTTGGTCCCATCAAGTCTAGGGGTGGAATACCCTACAGGACGTTCACGCTGGTAAATGAAAATGAGAGATTTTTCTGCGTAGCGTTCGGAGAAGAACACGTAAACACGCTGGAAATCGAAGAAAACTACCCGATAAGGATAAGAAAATATGTAAAAGCGATAGTTAGAGGAGCTGAAATTATAAGAGTAACAGAAAATTCAAAATTAGAAACTCTACCAGAAGACGCTCTACCGCCTGTATTTAAGCTAGCACCAGCAGTAGCTCCTACTTTGGCGGCGGCTCAAAAAAGTAGGGGCCTTGGATAGTAATGGCTACGGTTATACACGAGGAAATCACTGAGAATATAGTATGTCTCATTTGTAAGCGATTGCTAGAGCTTAGCGATGAGGAGCGGATATGCCCGTTCCATGGGCCTATAGAACCGGAAACCAGAAAAACTTACAGGTATCAGCTTGCAGATTCAACGGGTATATACCCGTCGGTTTACTATGGAGAACCGCCGAGCGAGAGCTTGTTGATGAATAGAATAGTGGTACTTTAGGGGCGATGAATTTAACATAGCTAAGATATACAGAGCAGAACCGTTAAACATAGTATAGCAAAATCGTAAGATAGTTCTTCAATGATAGAACGTAAAAAATTGTAGTAATACGGCTCTTTATACGCAGAGATGACAGGTCTAGATAACTTCTAGACTATTTTAAAAAGCCTAGCAGAACCTCTAAAGGTAAGGTGTGTTAAAAGACTAGGTAGCTCTGTGAGTTTTGCTATTTTCCTACACTGTTTTTCTTTATGGGCATTTTTTCTATCAAGCAGTACTCCAACCAGTCCGGCAGCTTCGGCTCCGAGATAGTCTGCCTCGTAGTCATCTCCAACGTGCACTGTTTCGTCGGGAGAAACTCCTGTTTTCTCTAGGGCTATTCTAAAAATTCCAGGATCAGGTTTTTCAAAGCCTACAGAGCCAGAAGCTATTAGTAGTTCAAAATAATCCTTTAAACCAGTCTGAGCTAAGTAGATTGAAAGATTCTCCAGCGAGGACACGTTCGATATTATAATTAAACGATAACCTTTTTGTTTAAGCTCTTTAAGGGCAGGCTCTACGTCTTCATAAACTTTAAACGCCTTTCTATAAGGTAGAATTTTCAGAAAATCAAACGTAAGCTCGCTAGGCAGTTTTAAAAACCGGAGTACACGCTCCACGAGCTCAGCGTAAGCCTCCATATTCCATATCCTACCAGTTCTAGCCTTTTCTCGCCTCCACCAAGCACGCGCCTCTCTCAATGCCTCCTTAACGAGATTAGGATTCACTGAGTATCCAAGCTCGCTTAAAACTCTACAGTAGACGATATGATCTTCTTCTACTTCGCGTGCAATAGTTCCTCCGAAATCCAGCGAAACCACTTTAAACATGGCACCTAAATACTGCGCACAAAATAATATATTTCTGTGGTCGGTTCTCCGATACAATCATGGTTACTCGGGGATCTGACAGGTAACCGTATGCGCAGATTTGAAACCGGGGAAAGGATAAAAAGGATTGAAAGGATTCCAACTATAGCTGAGGCAACTATATACGCCTTAGTGATTATTTTCCTCCCCCTCCTATTGATGGCTTTCCTGAAAATGGATATAGTTAAAACTTCTTTAATAGTACTGCTATTCTCTATATTCGCAGTGATTAAGCTGGGCTTTCTCAACGATCCCCCCGAGTTTACTGCCGGCGGGTTATGGACAGGAGTACAGATAGCTTCTATAGTTGTAGCTGCGCTATTATTCTACAACGTGTATGAAGCACTGGGATACGAGGAGGAGCTCAAAATAAGCTTTGGCAGAGAATATTCTGGAAAAGCTAAGCTACCCTTAGCCGTTTTTTACAGGATTTATCGAGAGTACCTCGGGTTTCGGTATAACCGTTGCCGTAACGTCACCTATGCAAAATAGCTGTCGGCGCTTCAACACTAGAATCTAAAGGGTTAGAGGGCTTAGCGTTAAGAGAAACGATAAAATACATATTTCCAGTCGCGGCGCCGCTTATACTCAGGTATTTCTGGTGCAAAGTTTTAAAAAGCATACTTAATGTGCTTGTGGAGATTATCTCTTATTTTTAAGCCTTTGCAAGCGCATCTTGCGCATGCCTATCACTGGGCGAGTCCAGTTGCCATATTTTAGCCATACAAGAGCTATTAACCCTGTAGCAACATTTCCTAAAGCCATGGCAATCCAAATGCCAGTTGAGCCGTATCCCATGAAGAGGGCTAACAAGTAGCCGAGTCCAACCCAGAATCCCCACAGTCTAGCTATTCCTATAAGTGTTGGTGGGAGAGTGTGACCTGAACCTCTTCCAACGAATAATGCTATAAGCATAATTCCGAAGAAAGGCAGACTCCACAAAAGCACTTCGAGAAATGTTTTAGCCTCAGCGTATATCGCAGGTTCTTGAATAAAGATGCTTATAAACAAATCTCTGAAGATATACAATGTGAATGCTCCTATTAGAGTCACTGTGAATATTAGTAGTGAAGCTTTTAAAGCTATTTCACGAGCCCTCTTAGACAGCTCAGCTCCCAGGTTCTGGCCAACCATTATTGCTGTGGCTCTAGATAGGCCTCTTAGAGTTGCGTCGGAGAGATCCATAGCTATGAATCCAAGAGAGTAAGCTGTCGCGGCTACTACGCCGAAAATGTTTATGAGGCGCAGCTGAAGCATTTTAGCCGTACTATTGGACAGCACCAGCACTAGAATAGGTAAGCCTATCTTCAAATTTAATACAATCCAGTCCAAGTCTAGGTTCTTAGTAAACCAGACTCTTAAATCTGGGAGAGATTTCTTGACAATCAGAGCTAACGTTACTACGCTTGAAATATTGCCTATCAAGTCCGTCACAGCTGCTCCAACAACTCCCAGTTTTGGAAAGGGTCCTATTCCGAAAATAAATAGTGGATCTAAAACTATGTTGACCAGGAGGTAGAAAGCGTTTACAAGCGCGGGTCTCTCAGTATCTCCAATGCCTTGGAGTATAGTGGAATACGCGGTCACTATGTAGGAGAGAGTCGTGACTAAGGCTACAATGCCGGCAAAAGCTACGACTTGATCATATATCTCTGCTGGGACTTTAATCACATAAGTGAATATGAATGGTCTAAGAATAAGATAGGTGCCTCCAAATAATAATCCCATAATAACAGAAACTGTGAAAAATTTTGACGCGACGTCGCTAGCTCTCTTAATTTCTTTAGCTCCAATGTACTGAGATATCAAGGCTAGGTTAGAGGAAGATAACGCCATCGAAATAGCGCTGAAAAAGAGAGAAGGAGGCCACGCCTGCCTCGGCACAGCGAGCGCGACATCACTATACATGCTTAGCCAAAAAGCATCCGCCACGTTGTAAGATATCTGAATAAGCTGGACAACTATCAGCGGCAAACCTAGCCAAAGCATAGTCCTCACTATAGGGCCTTTAACGATCTTTTCCCTGTACTTCCTCACCGAAAACCCCATGCTCACTTTAACCAACTCTTTAAATATATATTTTTTAGGAATATATTCCTAAGAAATATATATTTATATCCTGCACAAATTACTCTATTGTGGTGGATGAAGTAGTGTGTCAAAATCGGTGTTCTTTCCTAAAATTGTTATTGCTCGCCATACTCATTAATGAAGGAGAACTACATGGATACGCTCTCTATAAGCGAATACTTAACACTACTCAAACGCGGTGGAGGCCCTCAATAGGAACAATCTATCGCCTTCTTAATGAAATGGCAGAGGAAGGGCTCATATTGAAAAGTGTTAAAGTGAGAAAGCACGGCTATGCAATAACTCGCAAAGGCTTAGAATACTTTGCCGAAAACTCGAAAAATCCAATAACTAGAATAACAGGAATACTAGCCACAGTACTTGAAGCCTACTTTAAAATAACCAAAGAAAAACCTGAGATGATAGCTGAGGACCTTAACGATAGGTTAAAAGCCTTAAAGGAGGTTCTGGAAAAACACTCTAAATTAATAGAGTAAAATCAAGGTAGCATAGGTTCTAATGCAATGCGTTATGGGAGAAATTTAGTGCAGAATATGTTCAAGTATTAATGTTTTAGGTCGGGATAGGCTTCCTATCCATTCTAGCCAAGTCTTGCCAGCACGTGTTGAGAACACGAGAATTATTCCTGAAGCTTCTAAGGATGCTCTAGAGCAGAGACTGCGAGAGTAGTAAGTATGATTGTAGTGGAGTTCATCTTTTTATTCTAGGCATATTAAGTCTTGCGGGAACTTCATTAAAAATTCATTTTAACGTTAAAATAAAGTTTTTAAGGATCGATGTACTTTTGTGAATGAAATGAGAGACGTAATGGTAATAGAAGATCCCGAGACGGCGAAGATACTCATCGACAAGACGAGGCACAAGATACTCCACCTGCTGAAAATGAAGGAGCATACCATTTCAGAGCTCTCCGAGTTTCTGGGGCTTTCCCCGCAGGCCGTTTTCTATCATTTGAAAATCCTGGAGAAGCATGGATTAGTGGAGGTAGTCAAAACAGTAAGTAAGAAGAATCTTATAGAAAAATACTATAGGGCTACGGCGCGAATTTTCTTAGTTTCCTACTTAGTATTTGAAAGCGAAGAATTCGAAGAAGAAGTTCGAGATATAGTATCCGAAGCTATGGAGGTTTTCGGTTTAAAAATGGACTATGAGGAATTTGTAGATCTAATGCGTACGTATCTATCGCTTAAAAGTAGGGCTTTAGAAGAAGTTCTATCTAGACGCAGGAAAACTCCTCACAAAAGGATGACCCCGATAATCGATTTCTTAGCTGTTATGCGCATGGCATCCTATCCTGAATTTTCCAAACTGGTTTCTAGGTATCGGGAAATGGAGGGATTGTAATGGCGTTAAAGAGACTTTTGGCGTACGCGCTTAGATATAAGAAGAATTTGATATTAGCATCCGCCTTTTCCATAGCTTCAGCTATAGCTGGAGTGTTCGCGCCTCTAGTAGCTAAGCGGGCAGTCGATTTGGCAGTGAGTTTAAAATTTGACGAAGTTCTGCTGTACGCGGAATTATTTGTATTTTTATCGGTTTTAGGAGGAGTTTCGTTTTTTATTCAAAGTGTAGAGTCTAAGAAGTTGGCTGAGTATGTTTCCCTCGATTTGAGAATCGAGCTGTATAGAAAACTTCAGGATTTATCGCTTACCTATCTTTACAAGAAAGGCGCGGGCAAGCTGGTAGCTCGTGTAACCGGAGATATAGAACGCGTTAAGGAATTCTTCGGATTTACTTTCTCGGGATTTACAGGAGGTTTAATTCTCTTAGTGCTTTCCGTGGGATCTATGATATCCATTAACCCCGAGCTTGCAGTCATGTCGTTGAGCGTCTTAGCCCCCCTTCCATTTCTCGTTAAGCGATTTGCGGGAAAGGTTAGGCTTCACTTTAGAAAAGCTAGGGAAGAGTACGCTAAGATGACTACTGTACTACGCGAAACTCTAGTGTCGATGGTGCCTATTAGGGCGGTCGGCGCTGGAGGGTATATGGCTGAGAAGTTCGGTAAATATAATCTGAAATACGCTGATAATGTGATCTCTGTAGGCAAAATAAGAGCTTTAGCTTGGCCTACTTTTAGCTTCTTCACGAACCTAGCGGTATTGCTGGTTTTTTGGTATGGAGGTTTAAAAGTTATAAGTAGAGAGCTTTCCATAGGCGATGTGGTAGCTTTTACAATGTACGTCGGCATGATCTCGTGGCCTATCACTTCTATAGGCATACTCACCGTTATAGCGGAGCGCGCTAGAGTAGCGGCTTCTAGAGTTTTCGAAGTATTAGATGAGAAAGAAGATGTCGAAGAAGATCCGAACGCTTCTCCACTAAAAGTTGAGCGGGGTGAGGTAATCTTCGATGATGTATGGTTTAGCTATAATGAAGAAAAGTGGGTGTTAAAGGGGTTAAATCTTAGAATTAAGCCGGGAGAGTTTATAGCTATCACGGGAGCCCCGGGTAGCGGTAAAAGCACTCTAGCCATGTTACTCATCAGATTGGCTGATCCCCAGAAGGGGCGTATATTGATCGACGGACAAGATATCAGGAAGGTTACCGTGGAGTCCCTCCGTAGACAGGTTACGCTGGTGCACCAGGATATCTACCTGTTTCCCGATACGATTAGGAATAATATAGCTTATGCTAAGCCGGATGCTTTGATGGAGGAGATCGTTAAGGTTGCTAAACTCGCTAGAATTCACGATTTCATAGCTGAATTGCCTAAGGGCTATGATACTCTGATCGGTGAGAGAGGTATAACTGTCAGCGGGGGGCAGAGACAGAGACTGGCCCTGGCACGGGCTCTGCTGATCGATCCTAAAATTGTAGTTTTAGACGATACTACATCTGAGATAGATGCGGAGACTGAGAGAGCTATCTATGACGCACTTACTAAACATCTCAGAGGCAAGACCCTTATAGTGATAACTCAGCGCCCAGCCACTATGGCGCTCGCCGATAGAGTAGTGGTTTTAGAAGATGGAAAAGTTGTAAAGGAAATTCGGAAAGGAGAGGCTGTCGTGGAGGGAGTGTTTTAATGCATCGTTTAAGCCATTTGGCTAGATATGAAGAAGAAGAGACGGCTCTTCCTCTAAAGGAAATAGTTAAACGTTTGATGCCTTTAGTAAAGCCCCATGCTAAGTATTTCTTAGCCGCTATTGCTGGAACTATGGGTAGGATGGCCCTAAACTTAGCTTTTCCCATGTTAATGGGATATCTAGTAGATTCTGCACTGGGGGGAGATTTCGATGAATTGCTATGGTTCTCTGTTATATTCTTCGGGTGTGCTGTAGCATATTGGTTTATTAATTATACACGTATCTATTTGATTTCTCTCGTAGGGCAGAGGTTTATCAGAGATCTTCGAGATAAGTTGTTTAGGAAATTGCTTAAAGTTAAAATAGCCTTCTTGAGGAGAGGAGAAGTTGGCAGGCTCGTGTCTAGAGTTATGAACGACGTAGACGTAATAGGCAATACTTTTACCAGCGGTTTGATAGATATGTTCGCAGATATGGCCGCTATGAGTGGGGCTTTCGTGATAATGGTGTTTATAAGTCCTCAGCTTACGCTAGCTATACTCCCACTAATACCGGCGATATTCCTGATAAACTACTATTTGGCTGTTAGAGCTAGAGAAACGTTTAGAAAGGCTAGAAAGGCGATTGCTAAGGTAACGGCGAAGGTTGAGCAGGAGATTTCTGGAGCAGCCGTCGTGAAGACTTATGTTCAAAGGAGGAAGATCGAAGAAAGAGAGTTTGAGAAAGTGAGCAAGGAATACGTTTCAACTAATGTCGAAGCCATAAAAGTTGTGTCATCTGTTAATCCTTTGATGTCGGTTATCAGAGCTATAGGCGTGGCTATAATACTCTATGTCGGCGGAAACTTAATCCAAGTTGGAGAAATAACAGTTGGTACTATGGTTACCTTCTACGGCTATCTAGACCTGTTCTTCAGACCTCTTCAAACTCTAGCCATATTCTTCAACAGTATTCAATCCGCTTTAGCGGCCGCTGAGCGAGTTACAGAACTCTTAAAAGTGGATGAGGAGAAAAGCGGTGTTCTTCGGAAACCAATTAACGGATTGGTAGAGTTTAAAGAGGTGTATTTCGGCTATGAGGAAGAATTACCTGTTATCAAGGGGGTTTCACTAAAAGTAAAGCCGGGAGAAATGGTGGCGATTGTAGGCCCGACCGGAGGTGGGAAGAGCACATTGGCGAAGTTATTGCTTAGATTTTACGACCCGTGGAGCGGGAGAATTTTGCTAGATGGGGTAGACGTGGATAGATATGATCTTTCCTATTTGAGGAAAGTTATAGCGTACGTCCCTCAGGATCCAGCGGTGATCTCTGGCAGAGTATACGATAACCTGGTAGCCGGTAGGCCTGATATGGGAAAAGAAGAGGTTGATCGTTTATTAAAAGAACTCTCCGTTGACAAATTATTCGATGCTTTACCGGGAGGACTTGAGGCTGAAATCGTCGAGGAAGGTAAGAATCTCTCCAAAGGCCAGAGGCAGGTTATATCTTTGGTTAGAGCTTTAATCTCGAATCCCCGCGTTTTAGTGCTTGACGAAGCTACGAGCAATGTGGACGTAACGACGGAATTGAAAATCTATAAAGGCTTAAAGAAGCTAATTAAAAAGAGGAATATATCGACGATTGTTATAGCGCATAGGCTTATAGCCATCACCGATGCTAATAGGATATACGTCATAGATAGTGGTAAAGTAGTCGAAGAGGGAACTCATGAAGAACTACTGGCTAAGGGAGGACTATACGCTAAACTTTGGCGGGCACAATCCCCCGAGGTTGTTCTATCTCTCTTTACAGGGGATTAGTCTAACCCAGTCCTAAAATCTAGGTTAAATTCCAAGTTTAGCTGGGTCGATAAGTTTTAAGCCTTTTTCTTTAAGTCTATTAAAGTGTTTGGCATTCCAAGTGGCGAGCGGAGCTTTGAGAGCAATAGAGGTTGCGGCTATTAATAAATCCGCATCCGGAATAAGTATACCACTCTCTTTTAGGTATTGACAGAGTATACAATAGTTCTTTACAACGTTATTGGTCAATGGTATTATCGTAAAGGCCTTTTCAGGTCTTTCTTTAACATTTTCAATTTTATCTAGATTTACGCCTCTGAGAAATTCGATGAGCGTTATCACAGATATGCTCCAATTCTTCGGTATTATTTTACGCTTTATAACCTCGGTAAGCACGTCGGTGTCGAGAACTATCAATTCGATCCTCCTCTCAACTTGAAGGATTCTCTAAAACGCCTACTTTTCTGGGCTATTCTATCGAGCTCCTCTTCGCTTAGCATTGCATGAAGCTCTTCTATAGCTCTGGTTTTTTCAAAATTCTCCGCCTTCTCCGCTATCTCGAGTAGGAAGCTACTCTAATCTTTACCCTTCCTCATATTATCCAATTTCTTCTTTACATCTTCCCTAACGGAGATCGTAGTCATCCTCCTCATAAGCCATCAAATTATATAACTAACTTTTTGCGTTAACTTTGAAATCCGGGATAGGTTAGCTAATAGACTTTAATTTCCTCAACGATTTTTGTAGCCAAGTTTGCATTTCCAATATATAAAGAATAATTCTTATAAACTGCGACAATAACCCTTATTCGTTGAAATGAAGATGAATCATCATATGGAAAAAGCTCATCATCCAGCTAGACATATAGAAGAATTTAAAAGGAAATTTTGGATATCTTTCATCCTTACAATCCCAATACTGCTTTTATCCGAAGCTATTCAATCCTGGTTTGGCTTTACGATAACAATACCATTTCAGAAGAAGATATTACTAATTCTATCGGCGATAGTATATTTCTACGGCGGTTCGCTCTTTTCTGCGTGGAAGCATAAAAGAGCTTAAGAATAGACAACCTGGAATGATGACTCTTATAGTCGCCGCTATATCGACTCCTTCCATTTTTATGTACATTGCGCCTAGAGTTTTACTGACTACGGTACTAATATACCTGGTTAGCGACTATAGTGAATCGCTTATAGCCAAATTTAGGAATATATGGGCTGAAATTAGATTGTGGCCGGGCGGCTTTTTATCGCTTATATTAACAGGGTTTTGTTATACTCGCCTTTCGCGTCTCCTTCTCTCACGCTTTATTAGTACGGATGTCCTTGGTGGGAGAAGGTGAGGATTACCATTCTTAAATTCTTATTATTAACGTTCTTAGCCGGATTTTTTGCTCTTGCATATGTTCTGGGTTTAAGGATTTTAGGCGATGCTGTATTCTAATATGTTTAATCTCGGCATCGTTTATGTTGATACCGATAAAGCCTTACCCCCGGAGAAGAACTGAGAAAAAAACCAATATTGTGGCTTTTCCTCTTTACATCCGCGTTTACTCTTTATTTTGCAGCGTTTTTCAACTTGATATCGCGCTTAGCATACATAGCTATAGGCTCTTCATTCTTTCTAGTGCTCTTTTATGAAGAAGTATTTTCAAAGAAAACTTTTATATTAAAATTTATAAAAGCGCCGATTCCGCCACCACCCTAAGCTGTAATCACTAGGTTATTGACGCTTTCATCAATCCGTTTAATGATAAGCTAATAGTGGCAATATTCTCATTTTCTTTGTCTCCATGCGATTTTAAAAGTGGAATGGAAATCGCGGAAATAATCTATAATACGTTTAAGGGTAAAATTAAGATACATCTTAAACATGTAAAGAGTAGAGACCTGCGGTGTCGGCTAAGTACAGGGGAGAGACCTTCATTTATAATACCCTTGTTTAAAAATATCATAAAAGTATATATTTAAAACGTATATTCTAACAAAGAATAGCAGAGATTCGGGTCACTGCCTATACGCTGGCTTTTACAATTGTAAGAGCTTTTCTCGGTCCTAATATTATAACGTATTCGTGGCTTTTTTATCAGGTCAAGCCTAGCACTTCTTAAATGACATTAGTCGGAAAAATCCAATTACTCTATCCTTTACAAAGGAAAACTTACTATATAATGTACTAGCTCGATTTTCTGAATTTAATGTCGACATAAATTTATAAAAACGTTATAGATTTTTAATAAATTCGTGGATTTCCTTTGAAAGGGTTTCGGGTTTTTCGTATAGTATTAAATGCCCTGCTCCAGGTATTATTTTGAGAATAGAGTTTCTAATCAATCCATTTAATGTTTTAGAGTATTCTACGGGTGTCACTTGATCGTCTTTGCCCACGATTATCAAAGTTGGAGATTCTATTTTCGATAAGGTTTTAGATGCATCATAGTCCTTGAAGTATTTGAGGTATCTGAAGGCGTGAGCGGGTAGGCTTTCCATGTATTCTTTATTATCTCTGAGAAATTCCTCATAGATATTTTCTGGAGTCTCCGGGCTGAAGAATACTTTTCTATAAAGTTTTCGGGTGAAAACATTCTCTGTGAAAAAGAGCTTTCTCCAGAATATTGAGGGCAAATTCCAGACTATTTGATCGATCATATCCGGTTTAAGTTTTGCTACGGAGCCTATCAGTATAATAGCTCTTACTTTATGCCTCGCCGCGTATTCCTGAGCTACTAATCCGCCAAAACTATGTCCTATCAGTACGGCATCTTCATCTCTGACGCCGAGCTCCTTCATTAATGCTGCTTGATCGCGGAGGTAGTCCTCTAGCGATACTTTTTTAGGCTTGCTCGACATCCCGTAGCCTCGTAGATCGTAGGCGATCGTTCTATAGTGCTTTTTAAAGTAGTTTAATAGGTATTTCCAATTGCTTATCTGTCCTGGAGAACCGTGTAGAAAGAATAAAGTCGTCCCATCGCTATAGGTTTTCTCTCTCCCACTGTCGAAAACTCTTAATTTAACGTCGTTTACTTCCAGATAAAATGTATTAGTTATAACTTTATCGACGTACACGGTTCACCGCATAGTATACAGCTAATAACCTTTTAACATTATTGCTGGTGAGAATTCTTGAAATCAATTTTGATTATATCCGCCAATGTTATTCTACTATTCTGGCATAGCACAACTATACTCTTTAAAAAATTCCGTAAACACTTCTACGAATTTCTTAGAAGGAACCTCGACTATGAACTCTTCAATTTCTCCATGACATGATATCACGACTTTAGCCCTGATTTTACCACGGGAATTGCTCAAAATTTGACGCCCCGCCATTAAAGATTAACTACTATGTAATTATTGCTTAAAATATGGTATAAATTCCTACTTTCCTTGTATTCTTGGAATTCCTTGGATTTACTTATCTAACACCGCCCCTTATAAGACGTGGAAATTTATGTCTAGAAAGTCTAAGCGCGAAGTGCTGGGAGTGAGCAAAATAACTTATAAGTTTCAGGTCACCATACCGAAGACTGTTAGGGAAAGGTTTGGGCTTAAAGAAGGAGATATATATGTTGGAAGATGGAAAGCTGGTATTAGTGAAGAGCACAGAATTATAATAAATTTATTTCAAATTGAATAATCTAGAATTATTGAGCTTTGGATAATTAACTGAAATTCTTCGGTAACGTGTTTAAATAAGGGGAGAAAAATAAACTAACCTATGAAATTTGGAGTTTTCGTCCCGCAGGGTTGGAGGCTTGACCTGCCAGCAGATATGGATCCTAGAGAGCAGTGGGATACTATTGTTAAGGTCGCTCTTAAAAGCGAAGAATTAGGCTTTGATATTTTAGTAGTGTACGATCATTTCCATACAGTGCCGGAGCCTCTTCCGGGGAGGAGTGTTTTCGAAGCTTGGACTCTGCTGGCGGCGTTAGCTCCTCTAACCAAGAGGATTAGGCTTAGCCAGCTCGTCACCTGCAATCTTTACCGCAACCCCGCCTATCTCGCTAAAATAAGCAGCATTGTAGACGTGATCAGCGGCGGCAGGCTTGAGCTAGGTATTGGAGCGTGTTGGTATGAGCACGAGTTTAAAGGTTATGGATATAGCTTTCCCCCGGCGAAGGATAGGATTATGATGCTTGAAGAAGCCATACAGATAATAAAGAAGATGTGGACCGAGCCTGAAGTCCACTTTAAGGGGAAATACTATACGCTGGAAGGCGCTTTGAACGATCCGAAGCCCCTACAGAAGCCGCATCCCCCGATACTGATAGGCGGTGGTGGGGAGAAGTTTACTCTTAGAGTTGTGGCTAAATACGCGGATAAGTGGAATATAGGCGGGGATTTCGAAAAATATGTTAGAAAAGCTAGAATCCTGGAAGATCATTGTAGGGACGTAGGGAGAGATTTTAAAGAGATCGTTCTCACGCATGTGGGAACCGTAATTATCGGTAGGACGGAGGAAGAGGTTAAGGAGAAATTTGATGGGTATGAAGCGGTGAAGATAGGCGGGATAAGCTATGAAGATTGGAGAAAAAACCACTATATAGGGACGCCCGAGGAGATAGCGGAGAAAATCGAGAGATTTAAAGAAGTAGGTGTTGAAGAAATCTACCTCTATTTCCCATATGCTGGGGAGTTTAAAACTCTCGAGTTCTTTAGAGATGAAGTGATGAAACAATTCAAGTAATTTCCTTTTCATTATAAAGTCCCAAGTTTTAATAAAATGTTTAGCTTAGCAGATACAAGTAAATTTAAGATAGAGAACTATAGTTATTGCCTTTCCAACTTTAGAAAGGAGAAGCGGTTAAAGAGGAGAAAAGTCGCTAGCTCAGCATAATTTCATAGCGATAGTAGCCGCAGTTATAATAAACTCTCAAATATCTGAGAAAATGAAAGAAATCTCAATCATTTATTTCCAAGTTTTATAGAAATTTCTAATTACGAAGAAAGATTTCTTAGGAACTCCATCCATCCTTATTATCCCAAAGCCGAGGTCTCCTCTTCCAGCAATCTCACTTTCATCCCATTGATGAACAAAACAACCATCTAAATCAGCCCTCTTTATGAACTCGATATTCTTTTTAAAACACTCTGCTTGCGCCTCCTCATCATACTTTACCTTATGTTTTTGAGGGTATAGCCAGATAGGCCCCGCTTTAAAAGCTTTATCTATTGTTTGAAACCTAAATTCGCTCAGTATGGCTGGTTTCCCAAATCGCTTCATTTTTAATAGCAAATCTAAGTATATGCGCTCTGTTTTGGAATATAAAAATTGATTGCACATTACCATGTCTAAATCCTCCCAATTTACCAGTTCGAATTCCCAGGATCCAGCAGCGTACGATATTCTGCCAGAGAAATATTTTCTCGATTTCTCTACTAGTTCAGCTATAAACTTCTTAAATCTGTCAGGGTTTTCTCTCAACGGCCTATGTACATATTTCTCCATATTGGAGCATCTTTCGACATAGCCGAGTTTTCTATCGCCCTCTAAATTTACCTCTAAACTTAGTTCATTTCCAAGCATTAAAACATCTATTCCATAATCTTCAGCTTTTTTACAAAAATCCTCGTATATGCTAATGTATTCTGATTTTGGAATTACATCGCCAACTTTAGGATGAGCCCACACTTGCAAGCCTTCCTCCTTGGCGATTTCTACAATTCTCCACAATATTGCGCCGACCCCTTCTAACCTTATAGCATTTGCGCACAGTTCGCTCCGCATTCTCTCGATATCACTTCTTATTCTATTAAGATCTTTTTTAAACCAACCCATAGATGTAGATAGATATACTATACCCTTGACTTTCACAAGCAGTGATAATAGTAAAATAAAGCTTTATTTATTATCGACCATAAGTACTGGAGCTTTTCAGAAGAATTAAAAATTAAAAATTGAAATGGATAGGAATAAATTCGATAAAATATTTTATATGCTAGAAAATGAAGGACTCGCATTTAAAGATAGTACCTTACGACGATGAATATCCCAGAATTTTCAGTGAAATAAAGGAATTTATCCATAGCATAATTCCCTTCGAAATTAGAATCGAGCATATAGGTAGCACTGCCGTCCCGGGACTTGGCGGGAGAAGAATTATAGATATTCTGATTATAACTGAGCGGGAGTATATGCAGAAAGTAGTCGAGTTGCTAGAAGCTAGGGGATTTAAGTACAATCCTCAAGCTAGTACTTTACCTGAGAAGCTTTTTGTCTCGGGACCTTATAGGTATAAGGGAGAAAAGCTCCATGTACACATCCACGTAACATTTCAAGGAAGTAGAGAACACGAGGAAAAACTATTGTTTCGGGATTATCTGAGAAGAAATCCCACTGAGGCCAAGAGATACTATGAGTTTAAAAAATTGTGGATGGAGAAAGCTGGATCAAATTTATCTAAATATAGAGAATATAAAGCAGCTTACATTAAAGTGATTTTAGAAAAAGCAAAAGAGGAGATTCCTCAATGAGAGAAGAGTTCATAAAATCTTTAATATCGCACAGTCAATTTCAACGATAGAAACTATGTCTATCAATTTTAGAAACAAATGGCTTGAAATAGGCAAAGAAGTTCTAGCTCTGATAGATGATAGTATAACGCCGAGGATGGAGAGAATTGTTCGAAGGAAGGTAAGTTTTGAAGTTTTCAAACGTCTCAGCAAGAGACTTCACATCTTAGCGGATGAAATAGCTGAAGACTATTTG
The DNA here is from genome assembly GCA_964501905.1 of uncultured Thermofilaceae archaeon. Taxonomy (GTDB): domain Archaea; phylum Thermoproteota; class Thermoprotei; order Thermofilales; family B69-G16; genus B69-G16. Next base: position 15,471 of record CAZCTW010000017.1, read on the forward strand.
AGAGAAGTAGCCGATAACGCCGTGCTTATAGACCACGTCTCTGAGAGAATTCTAAGAGAGGGAGAGAAGCCCGTCGCGATAATCTTACTAAATGCTCTCGATGGTTCCCAGAATGGAGTTAGAGGAATAGCTTTCTATGGAGCTTCAATCGCAGTTGCAAGATATAAGCCGAACGCTACTCTAAAAGATTTAGAAGTGTCCGTTGTGAGAAATTTCGCGACGGACGACGTTTATACAGCGACGCTGGGAGGGGGTGCTTATTTAAATAATATGCGTATCCGCCCTTCCACCGAAACGGAGCTAGCGAATTCTATAATAGGCATGGATACTTATGTAGAGGATTTAAGCATTCTATTAAGAAAACTAGAGAAACTCTTAGCGCAAGTTAGGGATTTGAGACGTATGGGCTGTTCATCGCTAGAGGTTTGTGAAGTAGCGAGAGGAGCTATAGATTCATTCATCGATTTAAGAGGCACCACGGATATAGTGCATTTAGCGTCTAAGCTCATCGTAGAAGAAGCCGGAGGAATAATAACCGATGAACACGGCAATCCTTTGAAAAAACCGTTAAAGGTAGGAGAAAGAGTAAAATTCATAGCTTCAGGAAATAGAATTCTTCACGAGAAAATTTTAAACTTAATTTCAGCTAGCAATCAGTAAATTGCAGGTACTACGGCAGTTTAGCTTTAACTCTATTTAAGTATATAGAGGAATAGGAGGATCTCGAGCGCTCCAGACAGACATGAATCCATTTAAAAAAGCTTTTTCAACTTTACTGAGGAACTTCTGAGTAGGCTTTCGAGGACATATTCCCAAGTTAAACATACAACTGAACGTCCCATCTATCTTTATAAATAGCTTCTCTTTACTCCATACAACTTTCAATTTTACCCTGATATTCTCTCGATTTTTTAACCATAGTTTTCTAGCCTGCCAAGCAAGCTCTACTCCACAATTCCAAGCTTCTAGGAGCAATCCTAGATGATAAGCAGACCATAAAGGTCCTAATGGAGATAGTATAGTTTGATCAGAGATATCCAGTCCCTCCTAGACCCTGTTTAAAATACCTAGGTTCACTTTATTTAAAAATATTGTAGTTTTGTAACCCAATTTAGCTATCCGTTCTATAGTTTAAGTGTTCGACGGCTATTATCACAATTAGTATTGAAAAGTGCTAAAGGAAAAAAGAAGAAAATGTAAGCAACTCTAAAAAATCGGGAGCTGCTACAGTTTCTTCCCAAGCTTTAAGAGTAAAGATACTGTCTCCTTAGGGGCATAGCTGGAGATATTCTAACGTACTTGAATACTCCAGGCAGCATAATTCTCCAAGTATTGAAAGACTCCATTGCAGTCTCAGCACTCTCATACTCCATTATTGACATTCCCTAGTGTTCCGGTGTAAAGTATCATCCTAGCACTTTTGCGCCCTTAGGCGACCACAGACCTTTCTCGGCAGCTTCAGCTACTTTTTTAGCTATTTTAATAGGATCTATGTCTGGATTTAACTCCCAGTACGCTATAAACAGCATGAAATTTTCACCTCCTTATCTTTGCCACATTAATACATGTTTCTTATATAAATGTGCATTTTTTAAGGATAAAGTTAACATTTTCACAAAAAATATACATGAAACTATTCTACTATTTTATTATTCATAACCTTATTAAAATTATAGAGAAATTTTAGCCGTAAAATAATTTTTCTAAATATTTCTTAAATATAAATGGCTATACCACTTATTAATCAAACGGACTATTTAAACGTGCAGATAACAGAAATATCTAGTACATCAACTCAGCCAGCCATACTCTATGCCTCAGGAGAGAAGATGGATATCAGCAATAAACTTAGGAGCGAGAATTCCGATAAAATAGTTATATTAAAAGATTATTTCAACTAACATATTCTCTCTACGCCTAAGTTCATTGCATGCAAAATTAAGACTTTCTCTTTCCGCTTCGGAAAGATGAATAGAATTCTTCAATTCTTAATCAAAGAGGAGATAAGAAGTATTATAAAAATTAGGATACCTATTTCTTAAAGTATTTTATTTTCTGAGTGCCATCATTTAGTTTTGCTAAATAACCAACTGCGTGTTCACTACAGTAATTCTCGCATAACCTAGCGTATTCTAAGGTCTCGTAGACTAATCCGCAAATATTGCATATTTGCCGTATTCGGTACGAATCCCGACCGTGAGCGCCCCATAATAATCCATTTTATTTTAAAATTTCTCCCTGATATATAACTCTCAAGTCGACATTACCGCCTTATTCACGAAAAATTTTTTAAGTGTTTTCCTTCACTTATCATGAAATATTTAAAGAGTTAAGAATATGGAAGAGGGAAGGGGAGAAACCCTTAAAGAACTAGAAGAAACGTACTTCTCGCTGAAGGACTGGGAGACCAGGGAAAATGCCAACATGGACCTATCATATGGAGGTTTCATAAAATACATATTAGATAAGCTGTTGAAAAGGAGAGAGGTTCTCATCGAATACCTGCCTCAAGAAGCGGTAGAAAAACATTTGAAAGGTTACATCCATATACATAAACTTCCGAGCTCTCTGTGGATACCATATTGCGTTGGCTGGTCCTACTATAGGTTGCTTAAAACAGGTCTCGTAACCCCAGGTACAACTTCTAGGCCGCCTAAACACTTTGATACCGCTCTATCCCAGCTGGTTAGCTTTTTCTACTCGGTATCTCAAGAGTGGACAGGGGCTCAGGCAGTAAACGGGTTCGACCTATATACGGCTCCGTTCGTAGCTAGAGATAAACTAGGTTATAAACGAATTAAGCAGGCACTGCAGAGGATGATATTCGATCTAAACTACCCCGGGAGGTTGGGATTTCAATCTCCGTTTACGAATATAACCGTACTCCTAGATACTAACAAGCAAATTCTAGAAAGCGATGCAATAGTGGGAGGCAAAAGCGCCGGGGTTTTAGGAGACTATATAGAGGAGGCTATTCTAGTGGCTAAGGCTCTTTTCGAGCTTTGCGTGGAGGGGGATGGAATTGGACAACCCTTCACTTTTCCAATACCAACTATAATGTTAACAAGGGATTTCGACTGGAATGGTAGAAAGTGGGGCGATTTTGTGGATATTCTATTTAAGGCTATAGCCCTTAGAGGATCCGCCTACTTCCTCAACGGATACTCTGTAAACGTCGAGGCTCTATACTCGATGTGTTGTAGACTCGTAGTAGATGTATCGAAGATCACAGAATTGGAATTGAAACCCGTGAGCGAGCTGGAGAGTTTCCTAAGAAAAGGCAGACACGCATATGGAATATGGGCTATACCGGACGCTACTGGTAGTATAGGAGTAGTCACGGTGAATTTACCGAGACTAGCGATAGAGAGTAGGGGGGAATGGGATAGGTTTGTAGACTCGCTTAGAGACTTACTAGAGCTAGCTAGAAGCATTCTCAAAATTTTGCGGAGTAAATATGAAAAAACTTTAAGAGCAGGACTTATGCCTTTGACTAAAACTTACTTGGGCACGCTCTCTAACCACTATAGCACTATAGGTCTTATAGGTCTTCCTGAGGCAGCAGCTAATTTCATGGGCGAACCCAAACTATGGGAAGAGTGCGAGAAGAGAAAAGTCGAAGAAGCCGTCAATATCGAAAAACGGATAGTAGAGGAGGTTAGGGAAATCGTTGAAGAATATGAAGAAGTAGATGGAATCCTTTATAACGTGGAGGAAATTCCGGGAGAGAGTACCGCTTATAGACTCGCTATGCTTGACTATGCTAAGTTTAAGGAAAAGGTAGAGAAGGGAGAAGTGTTTATACCGGGAGACGGTTCGACATTCTTTTATAGTAACAGTATCGTACCTTACTACGCGCCAGTACCGATAACCACTAGAGCTTTACTTGAGAGCGAGGTACAGAAGGAATTTAGCGGAGGAGTTATGATGCACCTCTTCCTATATGAAGCGGCTGACTACGAGGCGTTGAAGAAGCTCGTTTACAGATTAGCGACTTCGACAAAGCTTGTATATTTCAGTATAACCCCGACCGTTAGCGTGTGCAGGAAATGCGGTTGGCGGAGAGTTGGAGTTTACGATGCTTGTCCAAAGTGTGGTTTTCAAGTAGATGTGTGGAGTAGGATTGTGGGATACTACAGGCCCATTAGAACATGGAATATTGGGAAAAAAGCAGAATTTAGGAGTAGATATCACTATGGAAGTAGGGGAGAGTTGAGGCTAGGTGAGACGCACGTTTTCTAAAGTCGAGATTTCGGGATGGATTGAGACATCGCTCGTAGATGTGATAGGTCACGTGTCATTTTCCGTGTGGTTTAGCTATTGTAATTTTAGGTGTCCCTGGTGTCAGAATCGCCCCGTCATCATGGGTGAGAAAGTTTTAAAAGTAAACATCGATAAACTAGTAGAAATTATAGAAGAACACGCGTGGCTAGTGGACTTCCTTCACGTAACTGGCGGGGAGCCCACTCTACAACCCGTAGGGCTGGCCGAGCTTTTCAAGCAGGTGAAGGAGAGAACTAAGCTTAAGACAAGCCTATCGACTAACGGGTCTCGCCCAAACGTGATACGGAACCTACTTAAAGAAAACCTCCTAGACCATTTAGCTATAGACGTAAAAGCCCCCATAGACAATGAAGAACTATATGCTAAAGTAATAGGCCTTAAGAAGGAAAATGTGGTCAAAAGCGTGGTTGAAAGTCTATCTATAGCAATTAAAAACTTAGATTTTATTGAAGTGAGAACGACGCTGGTCCCTGGACTGTTGGAAGTAAAGGACATAGAGCGCATAGCTAGGTATCTATCGACACTGGGGAAGATTAAGGAGAGACGCAGGTTCGTTTACGTGGTTCAACAATTCTCTCCGAGCGAAACCGTGTTAAACGAGAAATATAGGAGAATGAAAAGAGCAGAATTAGAGGATGTATTAAAGGCCGCTAGGATGGCTTCGAAATGTTTAAACTGGGAGGTTTACGCCAGAACTCTTGAAGTAGGAGTAGTGAGGATTAAATAAAGGTCTAAACCTTAAAATTTCTAACACAATTAGAATTGTAAAGGACCTATGCTAGACGATGAGCCCAAATATGACAGCGCCGAGGTAGACGCTCGCCACTTAAAACTCAGCCATATTTTATTCTTACAGACTTTAGCAGCAGAGATTCCTATAGTCATAAGTGCAATATAGACAATAACGGTCAGGGCTAGGCCGATTGTAGATATTATTCCTAAAGGTGTATATGGCAATGTCGCAAACCTCGGCAAAGGTGAGAGCTAGCAGAGCCGCTATAACTCCTTTACTACTTACTAGAAAATTTTTATTCTTCTGTATTACAAATATTACGATCTGTAATGTCTGTAGTCGTGAGCTTTAGAGTTGATAAGGAGATTAAGCGTAAAATGGAAGAGTACAGCTATATCAATTGGAGCGAAGTTGTGAGAAGGGCTATTTTAGAGAAGATAAAGGAGGAGATGAAGAGGAAGAAGAAGGATTTAGAGAGAATTAAGAGAGCTGTAATAGCCTCTGAGAATCTCTCCAGGAAAATCGAAGGGTGGAGTAGCGTTGAAGAAATTAGGCGGTGGAGAGAAGCACGTAGTAGTTGATACCTCGGTAGTTGTAAAATGGTTTATAGTAAAGGATTACTCTAAAGAGGCGAGACTGCTTCGAGATGCTTATGCAATGGGAGTATTGGATTTAGCGGCTCCAAGTATCCTCCCCTACGAAGTCTTAAACGCCCCTTAAATACTCTGGCGGCTTTAGAGAAGACGAGCTTAAAGAAGTCTCAGCTACACTAGAAGACTTCCAATTAACGCTCCATAATTTAACCGGAGAGTTGGCCGAGAAAAGCGTTGAAATAGCTATGAGAAAAGGCTTAACAATATACGACGCCTCTTACGTAGCTTTAGCCTCCCTACTAAATACCGTACTCTATACGGCGGATGAAAAACTTATAGCTAAAACTGAGCCCTTAAAAATAGCCCGCCACATAGCATTCTTTAAAATACTCCAAGACTAACTGGCAAATGCGTGAGTAATCGAGAAATGCTGTCGGAATGACACGATAAGAAAGCAGTACTAGAGAAACCCCCACAAGATGATAATGAGGAGAGCCGTGGCTACCAGAGTAGCAATATTTAGATATAGGATCTCTTAGTTCCCGTATTAATGATGACTGCACGTCAGGCTAATCGGTGATGCGATTGGTCTTTGCCGATCTCGCTCCCAGACTGTAGATCGACTGGGTGGGAAATTGGAGGAGCTATCTAAATGCAATAGATGCGGAATATGCTATGCCTATTGTCCTGCCTACAGAGCTAGCGGAAGGGCAGAGTTCAGCCCCAGCGCTAGACTGGAGGCGGCGTCGAAGATAATCTCCGGGGAACCGAAGAGAGAGCACTTAATCCCCGTGTACTCGTGTACTCTATGCGGGATGTGTACTAGAGTCTGTCCTAGAGGAGTAGATATTCCGAAATTGATGGAGTTGTGTAGGATAACGCTGTACGAGAGCGGATTAGCTCCCCTCCCTCAACACCGCGAAATCATAGATTCCGTACTCCGATACGGGAATTCCGTGAAGAAGCCTAGAGAAGCCAGATGGTCTTGGCTCCCCGCAGAGTACGAGTTTCTATTCGAGAAAAAATCGCCTCTCCTGTTGTTCATCGGCTGTCTCTCCTCCTACTTGACGAAAGAGATCGCGATCTCTACGATAGAGTTGCTATCGAAGATCGGAGTAGAGTTTAGACTATATAGAGAGGAGGAATGCTGCGGCGCTCCTCTACTGAACTACGGAGATCTAGCAGATGCGAGAGAAGTAATCGAGGCAAATAAGCGGTTATTCGAGAAAGAAGGCGTCGAGGAGCTGCTAGTAGTCTGCCCCGGCTGCTACAGGATATTCAAACGAGAGTATAGAGAATACGAAGTAAAACACGTAGTTCACCTGCTATACGAGCTATACGAGAGAGGAGAACTAAAGCTCGAGAGACTAGACATCAAGTACACGTACCACGATCCATGCCACCTAGGCAGAGAATACGGGCTATACGACGAGCCTAGAGCCCTCCTAGGAGCCTCTGGGAGATTAGTAGAGATGGAAGAGAGCAGAGATAGAGCTTTATGCTGCGGTGCAGACGCTGGGGTTAGACCGGCGTTTAAAAATCTCTCAATCTCCATGGCTACAGAGAGATTAAAACAGGCCAGAGACAAGGCTGAGATCCTAGTCACCACATGCCCCTTCTGCCTCTTCAACCTAAACTACACGAATCTAAAGCTAGGCCTAGGACTTAGAATCGCGTACCTAACCGAGATACTGCTAAAAGCTCTAAAGAATCCGTAATCGAGATCTTGAGCTTCGACGCGAATATATTTAATTATCCTCTCCCAGTTCTATTTTAAATTCCAATGGATTTTCTACCTTAAAGAATTCAAAATTCCTAAAATCAGAAACATTCTGAGTCCACACATAGTCTACCTCGCCCTTAGCAGTATAAGCGAGTACTACATCAAATACATCCCCGTTCTTCACATTATTCTCAGCCGCATATTCTAATGCCTCCTTTATGTTTTTTGGGTAAAGCTTCTTTATCCTTTTAGAAGAAAGATACATAACCGCTATTCTAGACGCTTTAGCCGGAGATAGAGGCTTTTTGACCTTCCTCGAAGTTACGACAGAGTAAAACTCTAGAATATTTTGGACCGAGACGTACGGTATATATAAGCCTCTAAGGCCAGCCAATATTAGCAACTTCGCCTTCTCACGGTACGGGCTTAAAACGTCATGAGCATAACATAGGATCATAGTATCCAATAATATTCTCTTACCATAATACTCGGTTTCTCTAAATTCCCTCCCTTTAATGTAGATTTTCATATATTTCCCTTCTCTCAATTTTCTCCGGTACGCCTATCTCAAAAGGTTCTTCTAAGAGCTTTTCCAAAACCTCATCCGGCGTCTCTTTAAGCAACCTCACTATCAACGTTTTAGGCCCGCCAATAGAAACCTCCACTTTATCTCCCTCCTCTAACCCTATCCCCTCGGCAATAACCTTGGGAATATAAATTTTACCTCTTATATATTTGGTAATCTTTTTCATACCAAAACCAAATTACCAAAAGAGATATTTATCTCTATCGTTCCTAGGATATTAGCCAACATATTGCATCCAGGCTTTCACTTTACCAATAACAAGACTTCAAGGAAAGAAGCGGGGATTAGATCGTCGACCCTTAATAGGCAGGGCGAGAGCGTGAAGATAGATTGAAGTGTTTCGATACCCTGTTGGGACGCCTCTAGCTCTAGGGTTTTGCGCGAGTTCGATAGGCTATGCTGGTTGCTAGGCGATGCACGTTGCATAGAATCATCGGCACCAAGCTAGCAATTTGAGATATCGTTTGGTATAATGTCCTCAAATACGCCTATATTTCGAGGAAAATAGACTATTATTCACTTATTTAAAGATTAGGAAATATTTTCTCTAGCGCATACATTTTTCTTTCCATTGTGCATACATTATTAAAGATTAAGGCGCTTCTCTAATAGGTCTATTTAAATTACCTAGCGTGATAGAAATAGTTTCAATTTAAAACGCTACATTAACCCTTAAGTTCTAAAATCTGTTTAGGACCATTCAGACAGATATATAGTTCGTTTAACACGTCTCTCCCTACTAGTATTCTATCTATATAGGGGTGGACGAATATCTTCTTCCTAGCATGATAGAATTCTCTAATTTCGACGACGGCAATGACAGGCTTGAGTTTAGTGATAAAATGCCCGGCGTGTATGGCGTAATACTCCTCATCTACCTCGATTAAGCTTAGCTTCAACTTCTCATACACGTTTTTAGTTATAACTAAGCTCCCGCTAAACCCGGTATCAACGTAAGCCCTCTCCTCCAGCTTCATGTTCGTGATAGGGTTAATTATACTCACTTTTAGAAAGGGTTGAGGCGGAGCAACGGAAATATCATACTTCTCCACGTATCTCAAGCATTCCACCCCCAATCTCTAAAAACTCCACAGGCCTAGGCTTTATCTCCCTAATCACGGCAGAGTATATCTTTTCCTCAACGTAGGCCTTTCTAATACTGTCAATAGCCTCGTCCAGGCTACGACACACGATATGCTTCTCGCCTTTGTTAAAGACGACAATATAACCTTTAACCCCCCTCGCTAAATACTCCTCAACAAGCCTATCCGCGATCCTCCTAACATCTCCGCTCGAGTCCTCAATTATAACCGGTTTTTTCAACCACTCCTTTAAAGCCATATTAACAGCCTCAGACAAAGTAATCCCCAGCAAAGCCGCCCTAGCCTTAACCTCCCTATACACATTCTCGTCAATACCCCTAACAAAAATATTTCTCATAGATATCAAGATATCAATATTATCAAAAATATATAAATATTCGCCGCAGCGGCTTTATGAAACGGGAGGTGAACTCCGAGCTGTCGTTTGAAACCCTGACAGAAACCTGTTAGCAGCAGGCAGCTATGCTACACACATCTTCGACAGAAGTAGCAATATACAGTGGAAATACAAAGTAGACGAGTGGACTTACTCCGTCGCCTGGACCTCTGACGGCACTATGCTAGCGGCAGAAAGCCACGATAACTACTACGTCAAAGTTTTCGCCTTATCAAATCAATTTCTTTCCAACAATCAGGTTTGTCTTCTATAGAAAATAGGACTGACGCTCCAGAAACTAAAGTAGACGTACACTTACAATCAATACCCGGAACTAAGATAAGTATAGAGGTTACTGGAGTGAGAGAAGGATGGTATAACGTTTACAATTTCTTCAATAATAGTTTAATAGTTAAGGTAACTAGTTTTTCAATATTAGAAATCACCTCACTAAACTCAGTTATAGAGCTTGGTAATGGAACTAGATATATTTTTGAAGAATGGGAAATTAATGGGAAGACAATTAGTAATTTACCTAGAATAAGTATAAAAGTAAACAAATCGAAAAACTATTGTACTAAAGTGGAGAAGACAGTACCAACTGAGGTTCTCTCATGTTAACGATTTGCGATACGACGAATATTACGAATATGTTAATGAGGGAGAAAAAATTAAGATTGAAGCATGGATGGGCCTTTGGTGGGGTAATGGTATTAGATATGAAAAGAGTCCTGACGGTCGATTAATGGTAAGAGATGAAATAATAATTAGGCCCATATACAATTTGGGAAGGAATAATTATGAAGAAAAGTCGGGTAATATACGTGGTTTTTCCGTAAAGGTATATGAACCTATAGAGATCATAGGTGTATGGAGAGAGGCTACATTTCATGAATACCTCCTTATCACCGGACTTTGCTACTACCTATTTCCATTAACATTCCTCTCAATCATGCTAACCTTAATAGTTTGTAAGAAGATCATAAGAAGAAAGTATATAAAAAGACCACGGAGAGCTGAAACCAAAATACATATCTACCTAGAAAAATTAGACAAACTATATAGAGAAGGAAAGATAAGCAAAAAGGTTTATACGAAATTAAAGGCAGAATACGAGAAAAAGATTAAAGAAAAATCTAAATCCAAGTAATGCCCTTAACTCGCATATACACAACACAATTTCTATTAGCCATCTATAAACCGCTTCAGCATAAAGCCCAACAGCGCGAGGTAACTCATAAAACACAATATTAAGGAATGTTAGGTAATAATCATGCTTGGGACACTCTAAAGTATCGCAAAATTTAAGAATAAATACCACGTCAAACGCAAAATCTAGCACACTCAAAAACCTCTTCGATACGAGCCCGATGAAAAATCCCCAATCCCCCTCCTATAAATATTTTCCTCGCGTTAAAATCCGAAAAATACTCTAGAAAATTCAAAATACGTTTTAACCCATCTTGAACAAAGAAATAGTAAATCCATGGCTTTTCTCACATAAAGTCAGCCATGAACAACCTAGGCTTTTGATACCATGCTGGTTGGACGCTGTAAGAGGAAGAGAGAAGATTGATGAAGGTTTATTTTTATAGATTTCCCTCTTAGCAGTTCTAAGCGTTTTACCGAAAATCGCGGTTTCTGACTTTTTAAACAGTAAAGTTGTGACGAAACTTTGTTTAAAAACTATACAGTAATTTATTGTATTTAATGCCTTCCTCGAAGAGTTCGTGTTCGGATATTTCACGGTCAAACCATGGATTTATAAGCTTAGCGAAAAACTGCTTTTCATAATTTTTAACCACAACTCCCTCCATACTCCTAGCTACTGTGGAGAAGAAGGATTTCCCCTCCGCTATGGAAGCAAGATGGGAAATAAACCTCTCCACCTCCCTCTTAGAGGTTAAATGGATAATTCCTCTATATAGTAACGGAGGAGGAACTAGCCCTAAACTATTAACAACTTCCACTTTTTCATCGTAGCATAGGAATTGCCCCCTTTCTAAATCGTAGACGTCGAAGATGACAGCCCAGTCAGGGAGCGCATCATAAGGTACTGTATGTAAGACTTTAAGCCACTCTCCGTATAAAACCAGATTCTCCCCCAAACCCATCAAATCGTGAAAATGCGCGTAAATCCAGCGCCAAATCCCCCTGTAAGCGAGAGGCTCGAAACCCTCCACTATTAAACGCCCCCTACTCCACACGAGAAGCTCTCCCTCATAGACCTGTATGCTGAATTGGGAGCCGTCGAGCTTCTCCTCTACAAAAACTTGTCCATCGAAAAGACGTCTAAGATCTTCTAAGCCAAGATACCTCTTGCTCTCAGCCCTAAATCCGCTAGGATGAGGAATTCTCAAAATTCTAGGATATTTAGGCCTCACATCCAAGTATACACAATATCGTAAATAATTAAAATTAACTATAACCTTAATATGGAACTTGGTCTAGGCAAGTTCCATACTACGTTTGAGATCCGTGGTCGAAATTTCTCATTAGCATTATAGTTGATATTGAAAAGTGAAGCGCTCCAGTTAGTCTATTCTATTAATCGCGTTTTCGCCAAAGTACAAGTTTCCAAACCGGTATCCTTTACGCCCCATTTTCTCACTCGCACGGACTTCCCTCAGAAAAAGTCGGAAAGACAAAAATCTCCTCCTTACTTTGTAACATTATTAGAGGAGTTTAAAAGATAATTTTCTTAACTTATTTTAGAGTATGATGAGATCAACTGGTGCAGGTCGTGGAGGCATGGACGCGAAGGGGCTAGGGACAGGCCTAAGATGGCTTCCTCGCCACTATATGCAGGTGGCTTCCAACGCCAGCTATGGAAGGGTCGTCGCAGACCGAGAGCTCCAGCTCCAGGGCCTTCCTGGCCTTCTCCTCGTCTCTTAGGGCTTCCCTCAGCTTTTCGCTCCAGGGCGAGAGGACCGGCTTGCCCGATATCTTGACTACCTCGAAGCCAGCATCCTCGAACAGCTCCCTCAAGCTGCTCGGGGTGAAGACCCACCACCTAAAGCCCCAGCTAGACATGAAGCGTCCCTCTCTCAGCACCTCCTCGGCCTCGTCTATGCGGCCCTCATGCATGAGTCTCCTTACTATGGCGAACAAGCTGTCCACGCCAGCCTGGACGAAGGAGTAGGGCTTCAGGACCCTGTTGAGCTCCTTAACGGCCTTGCTTGGGTCATCGCAATAGGATATGGGGTCTCCCTCCGCCAGTGCGAAGTCAAAGACGCCCGACCTGAAAGGCAGGGCGCATATATCCGCTTCAACCAGCCACACACGGCTCTCGAGGCCTTCTCTCGCCAGCTTCCCCTTGGCCACCAATAGCATCTCACGGGATATGTCTAAGAGCACTATGAAGAGGCCGGTTCTCTCCTCGGCCATCCTGAAAGACCACTTGCCCGTCCCCCCTCCCGCATCTAAGATCAGGCCCTCCTCCGGCAGGCAGGGCCTTATGTGCTCCCAGGTCAGCCCATCGTAGAGGACAGACCACCAGGTGTCGTCGTGGAGCTCGTCGTATTGCTTAGCTATCTCAGCATAATACTTCATCACCTTTACGGCTTCATCGCACATACCTCATTATATTCTCTATACCTTCTTTATATCTTCTTTACCATCTTTACGGCTTTCCCCTAGAAAGGGGGAGCGCAGCTACTAAAACGATCTTGGATGTGTTGCCTGGGCCGAGTGCATTGCTAGGTATACCACTGCGAAAATTAGGAAAGCCCCCAGTACCATAGAAATATCGCGCTTGCGCTAAAGAGCCTTAAGACCCTGCTCTCCGCGTGTCCCCGTTCGTGAAGCAAGATCGCCTTGAGCTCGTCCCTTCCCAGCGCTTCGTGCAGCTTACTGCTTACGTAGATTTTCCCTCTCTTCGGGTCGTACCAAGTGTTAACGACGTCGGTGTAGCAGATTTTGTAGTCCATACCTTCAATGTTTGCCTCCTCCTCTTTAGTACACTTAATCCTAATACGCGTTTTTAGTAAGAACAATGCTGCTGCAAAGATTAGCATAAAGATTAGGCTGGGAATGAGAAACCTCGCTATTCCAGCGTATAGAGACCAGGAAAATATCGTTAAGATTGCGATAAGAGGGGCCAAGTAAGCGATGTATACGTACTTTTCTTTCCTCTCGGCCGAGCGTATGTAGCTGTAATACCCCCATGAGAGCAGGATCAGCGTCAGGAGCACGAAGGCTATCATGAACAAAACTGAATACAGCGCTGAGAGTAGCTCCATGGGCATCACTTCACGCCGGTTTTCATTATTCGTACCGTAGTTTAGTCTCCAATGATAGGCATTTAGAAAGGTACTCTATGAAGCTTAGGACTACTTTGAACGCGAATACTGCAGTTTCCCTCGGTACTGGGCCTGGTGTGGGCCTCCTATTGACAGCAGTACGTAGCCTTAAACAAGTCCTGCAGGTTCCCCAGCATGCTGTCTAGGTGCTCTGCAAAGTCCTCGGAGTACCTTTTAAGACTCTTGATGCCCTCCAACTCCTTAATCTTGACTAGGACCTTGTCTTTCAGTACCTGCACTGACTTCCTTAGTTGCGTAACGGCACCTTCCAGATCCCCGTCCAAGTACCTATGATATCCGTCCAATAGGTACTGTGTAGCCTCAGCTAATCCGGGGCTTCCAGTCTCGAGAAGATATACGATGCCGAGAATGCCCAGCCTTATTGCGCCGTACGTGCTCTTGAGTATAAAGACTACTTCGTTCCCATACTCGGGCAGTATTTTCACTTCATGAGGCAACACTACTCTATCTCCTACCTTCACTATGGCCACCGTAACGTAATAGCCAGCTGCTATCCCTAGCCCGTCCACCTGGCTCCTTGATAGCGTAATGTAAGACTTCCACTCGTTATACTCGTATTTCCACTTCAGGAGAAGCTTGACAGGCTT
>CAZCTW010000018.1:0-29096 GCA_964501905.1 uncultured Thermofilaceae archaeon
AGGATTAAACGTAAAGAGAGATGAAGCTCTGATCGGCGAGTACTACGAGAAGATGGATAAGTTCGCTATAGCGCTGGGATATCCTGAAGATGCAGCACTGGAGAGACCGTGGGTCGAGCTAACGTCAAAATACGGCCTGCTCAACGTCTTGGCTACAGCCTTCTCTCCCAATTTCTCATTTCATTCGAAAATACCGGCGAAGAGAAGATATGAGCAAGATCACAAATTTGAAATAACGCTAGACCCGGATAAAATCTACGTAGCGTTCGCGGTTTCAGATTTGGGATTAAACAGTATGCAGGATTTCTACTATGAGATGTGGCTTAGCGAAGCTAGAGGAGAAGTGCCTATAGGCTGGTGGCTCGACCCGATAGTCGTCGAATTCTGCCCGGGAATAGTCCAGTACTACTACGAGACTAAAACCCCGAACGACTACTTCTACTCAGCCCACGTCGGCGGGAGAGTAAGAGCCTCCGACTTCCCCTACCTAGACGATTACCTGAGGAGAGGGCAGAAATACCTAGACAGGTGTTCGCTTAAAATAGTAGCTTTCAGCAACCACCACAGAAAAGATGATAGAGTATTTAAGCTCTACTCAGAGACTCTAAATGTAGAAGGCTTTATTTTCGGATTTGGACCAGAGTTCAAGGACGAGTACTGGCTGGTCGGCGACAAAGTGTGGATAGTGCCTCGATATATGGGAAGCCCTGAAGCCGCGTTTAAAGCCGTGAAAAAATACATAGATTCTAGGCAAGAGAGACCGCTCTTCATCGTAGTCGGAGTGGGATTATGGTACTACCCTAAAGTCGAAGACGTAATAGAAATTAGGGACATGTTAAAGGAAGAATATAGTGATCAAATATTGTTCTGTAGACTTGACGAGCTTATCGCCGCCGCCAAACAATACAGCCTAGCATACGAGCCAGTCGAGAGCAAACTTAGACTACTGGTAATTATCCTAGCACTAGTGATCGCAGTTCTGGCATCATCTCTGATACTTCTTCGCCTCAAATATAGAAAACCTGCTCTTGACTCTCGAACTCGGGCAATCCTTGACTCCGACATTTTCCTCGCCATCTTCGATTTGGTAACTAGAGTATTAAAACCCGGCGGCTTATACTTCTTAGATTGATGTGTAAACTTCCAATCTAGAGCGAAGAATTTGGAGAACCTTAAGTTTGGAGTATTAAGAAAGAAGGAGTAAGAGTTGACGTAAAATTCATAACTGGAGTCTTAGTCATGCGGCTCAAATACGTAAGAACAGGATTATTGTAGATGTAGACGATTGCTGAGAAAAACTACGTTTAGAAAGCGTAGAAGTTGTAAGAATAATCTTTCCCTAAGAATTCCTACTGCTATTAGAAATCTGGAAAATTTGAATTTATCGGTTAGTGGAATAAACTGGAATCTAGAAAACCAATTGAAGAGGCTAGCGCACATCCTTCCACTACTTTAAGATTTACCTCGCTAGGTAGCGAGCTGGCTAGCGTCTGAATGTGATTCTCTAATAGGAGTAGGCCTGCGGCTTGTAGTTATTACTGAATTTTTCGTAAACATTTTTATATAGCCACTGGAGCACTTCAGCTATTACTCTGTAGTCTGAGAGCAAAAAACTTCATTGGGCAGTATGATCGAGTCCTCGAAGAATATATTTTTGTCCTTGAAGTGATATGTTGCTATAGTAAGCATTTTAGAGTATTCACTATCGTTTATTGAAGCCGAGAGGCAGAAATAGATAAGTTAAAATACGCAAATCAAAAATAAGAAAAGTGAGGCTCAAGTGAGGTTTCTAGCATGAGTAGCATCCACATGAAGTAACATTCTGGTTGAAAATGTAAAAATCTTTGATATCACTAATGAGAAGGACTGAAGGAGGCTAAAGACTGAAAGGAAGAGAATCAAAAAAGCCCTGAGAAACTGGGTATGGTGCTGGAGAAAGGCGACCACTTTTCAACTAGCTGTAGAGCGCAAGTTGGTAGAACATTGCTTATGGACTTTAACGCTATTTAGACTTTAATTGATGATATTTCATTCGAGGCGTTTAGTTGGCCAGTCTTTGATCTCGGTTTTCTTTAGCAAAAATACTCTTATGAGGGATACTAGTATGATGAGAAGCCATAATGGACTGTAAAAATAGAAATATAGGACAAAGGTCAACGGGTTGAAGTTATATCCCAGTCTTCTAGCAAGCAGGAAGAAGACTAGAGAGGAGAGGGCTAGAGAGATTGTAGATGCGACCATGCCCCGTACGAACGCTATACTAAAGTATGTGGCAAATAATATTGGTACTAGCAACCGGATCCTAGATACCATGAGAAAGAATAGGAGAAAGAGTCCAACTAACAGCCTATTCTCGGGCAGGAAGGCTGTCACTAGAAAGGCAGTTAGCGATGGGTAGAAGAAGAAAGCGGGCATGAGTACGATTTTCGGGTTCTTTACCGTCGCCCGTAGTAGCTCTTTGTAGTTGTGTTTAAACCAAAGTGCAAAACCGTGTCCCCACCTCCACCTCTGTTTGAACCATTCCCTCCAGCTAGAAGGAGCTTTGAGCCGCACGACGACTTTTTCTTCAAACTTGAACTTGACGCCTCTCGTATAGGCTTTAAAGGCTAGGCCGAGATCCTCGCTTATTTCGTTCTCGGGGAATCCTCCCAAATCTTCGAATACGTTGCGTTTTATAGCGAAGACTGACCCGTTTATGCCAATACACTTAGACGCTAGCTTCGCTGAGAGCCAGTTTACTATCGCGAATCCAACGTAGTCGTAGTAGACTAGCCGGGAGAGCAGGTTTTCTTTGTCGACGACCTTCTTGAAGTCTATAATTTCGTATTTTCCGTCAAACTGTTTTGCAAAGTCTTCTAGTTGTTTAGTGTTCTCGAGATAGTGATCTGCATCTATAAATACCAAGACTTCCCCGCTAGCATACTTTAAAGCCCTATTCAGCGATCTTGCCTTTCCTAGCCTACGGTCACTAATTAGACACTTAACCTTTTTCCCGTATTTTTCTAAAACCTCTAGAGTTTCTCTAGAGGAAGAGTCAGCGACGACGATGACCTCCCACAGGTCGCTCTCTGACAATTGCTCTAGTAACTTATCGAGACAAGCCCCATCTCTATAAACGGGCACTAGAACGCTTATTTTACCAGCCCCACTCATATTACCACCACAGGGTCACGTGAATATCACCACATAACCTCTGATAGGGAGAGAACATTACAATTTTAATTTTTCTGAAGTTTTAGAAAAATTTAAAATTACAACTAGAGATATAATTCACGACCAGCTATGCTCAGCAGGAGAAGAGGAGGCTTCTCCGCCCTACTTGCTGGGCTTAGGCTAGCCACAAAAACGCCCGTAACAAAAGCTCTAATAAAAAAGCTGGCGGAAGAAATAGAAAGCAATGGAAGAAAAACCACGGTAGCCTTTGAAGCTCTTAGACTAATCGCCGAACACGATGCTAACTCTTGCCTCACAGCTAGGTTCTACTCAAAAATATTAAGCCTAGTGTTCAAAGCAGCAATAGCATACTTCCATGGAAAAGAGGAGGAAGTAGCCGAGGCACTAAAAGACCCCGCCGTCCGGAGAGGCCTAGCCTTAGTCCTAGAGGGGCTAGCACTATACGGCGTAACAGTTCCACAGAAACTGCCCGCTCCATTTCTAATAGTCTGGAACTTCACTAACGCCTGCAATCTCAGGTGCAAGCACTGCTATCAGAGAGCTGGCCTCCCTCTCTCAACAGAGCTGACGCTTCAAGAAAAGCTCAATGTGATCAAACAGCTCGACCAAACCGGAGTGGCCGCAGTTGCCTTCTCCGGGGGCGAGCCAACAATTCACCCACACTTCCCCGCGGTGCTCAAAGCAGCTGCGGACGCCGGCATGTACACTGCTCTAGCGACAAATGGCTTGATCTTCGCTGAACGAAGCTTCGCTGAGAAGCTCAAGAAGCTTGGGCTAAGATACGTCGAGGTCAGCGTGGACTCGGCCGACCCTGAGAAGCACGACCAGTTCAGAGGCGTTAAAGGCGCCTGGGAGAAAGCAGTCCGCGGCTTGAGGAACGCGGTCGAGCTCGGCTTCTCCACCGCAATGGCAACCACAGTCACAAGGCTCAACCTCGACGAAGTAGACGACATCTTAGACCTAGCCGAGGAGATAGGCGTCCAAAGAGTAGTATTTTTCAACTTCATCCCCGTAGGTAGAGGAGAAGACATGAAGAATCTCGACCTAATGCCCGAGGAGAGAGAGGAACTCCTCAAAAAAATATATCTGGAAAACCAGAAGAGAAGGCTCGAAATATACAGTACAGCGCCCCAGTTCGCTAGAGTATCCTGTATCCTCAGCAACGGCAGAGAGATTGCACCCACTCACTTTTATGTCAAAGGAGACCCCATAATCTCATCTTTAGCCGAGTACATAGGCGGTTGTGGCGCAGGTCGAATATACGCAGCTCTACAACCGAACGGAGACGTCACACCCTGCGTCTTCATACCCAGCATAGTCGTCGGAAATATCGCGGAAACACCGTTCAAAAAGATATGGAGCGAGACTGAAGTATTCATGACGCTTAGGGACAGGGAGAGGCTTAAAGGTATCTGCGGAGCATGCCCCTACAAGTACGTGTGTGGCGGTTGCAGGGCAAGGGCGCTAGCCTACACGGGAGATATCCTGGGCCCCGATCCAGGCTGCATACTTAACATCGCCAATCTCCACGCAAATGCAGTATCGAAGCCGCTAGCGGTAGGATGGAGAGGTGACGGCCGTGCACGTTGAGCTTGGAGCCGCCGAGCTGGAGTTCATATCTAGAATAGCCAAGCTCTCCGCGAGGTGGGGCCTCGGCGAGGCTGTCGGCAAAGTGTTGGCTGTACTGCTTCTTTCCAATAAACCGCTTTCTCAATGGGAGATAAGCAAGCTCACAGGTTACAGTGTTAGCCAGATAAGCAGTAGCCTGAGCCTGTTGGAGAGCCTGGGCCTCGTAATATACAGTAAGGAGGGCAGGAGGAAGCTCTATAAAGCCGCTGGCTCACTACTAGACGTGCTCGAGAATTTCCTAGAGAGAACACTTAAGAACCAGCTCTCGCCCACAGTCAAGTTTATCAGGGAAAACCTACCACGATTCAACGAGAGGACTAAAGAAAACGCAGAAAAGCTTCTCCAGGAATACGAGAAAGCTAGGATTCTTCTGAAGATGAACGTAGAGTATCTAAAGAAGTGGAAGGATCTATCGCCAGAGAACTTCGCGAAAAAGATGCGCATAATTATGCAGTAATTCTTGGCGTGCTCTGTAACTTTACAATAAATGCGTGAATGTACTGCGCGCGAGTGTGTAATCTCACGTGCATATGATTTAGTAAAGTGTTAGGCCGGGTTATAGCAGTTAGCGGTGATTTGCTGATAACAAGGAGGCTATTGAGCGCCTCTACCACTCCATAAGTGATATAATAATAGGCGAACGTGGGGAGATATACGGCCACATCTTTCTCACAGATAGAAATCCAGGTTCTCGCATAAGCCATTTTATACATAGATTGTGGGAAAATTACGGCAATAAATTAACGGGCAATAGTGACATCCTGATTAAAGCGCTAAATGACCCGCTTTAATGGCTCGCTTTTACATACACTTCTTACTTTAGCGGCATCTTGACAAAGCACGGAGACCAAAGTAAGGCGCTATCCTACGTACGTAGCGGCCAGGATGTTCACTTCAATAACTGCTAGATGTAGCAAAAAGTAGCTGCGACGATATATTCAACAACAGAACCTTTCGCTTGGACGTTCACCATGCTGACCTAGACAGACAGAGACGGCAAGAGATAGAGGAGAAGCTCAAAAAGCAGACTTACTGGGCGTCCTCTGCACATCAACGTTAGAGCTAGGTATCGATATAGATCATATTTCTACGATAATTCAGTACAGACCCCCTATTGCCGCTGAAAACTTCATTCAGAGACTCGGGAGAGCAGGAAGAAAGCCGGCAACTATGTACATAGCTGTTGATGTAAAATTTAAATCTTTACGCCCTGAGATCTCTAGTACCGCGAGAAAAATATGCTTGTTAGGAGAATTAAAAAGCAAATATAATTAAACCTTTATCCTTACCCGTCTTGATATGAGAATTATTGTTCTTGTAGTTCTCGCCCTTAGTATCGTACTACTTTACTCGGGGTCTTACTCGACATTAATATACACCTATAGCGGAGGCATATATCATAGCACTATGTTACCTACTATAACTCCTCTAATTCCAAGAGAACACATCATTAAGTACGAATATCCAGGTGAAGGCGAGTACATCCACCCGGATACAAAAGTTATATTGCAACTCGGTGTCTCGGAAAGAAAAAAAGTGTCTCTAAGTATAGAGGTTCTATCGAGAGAAGGTATTGTTGAAAAACTGGACTATGGAGCTAATTCCAATTTCAAAGTAGAGTTAAGCTATCCCTTTGAATGGAGGCTAAAGATTCTGGTTGGCGTGCTTGATAATTCGTCCACATATGACGTCGACCTAGAAATAGCCGAGATTAAACCTACTACAGTTATGTTAATTGGTATAGATCCGCTTAAAGGCTTCACGTTAGCGCTCGCCGGTATCATCATTTTATCGGTTCTCTTGTGGAAATCCTCATCTAGGAGAATTATTATAAATTATGAAGTTTACTTAGTTCTTCCAGTCTTAATAACGTTGGATTATTTGTCGACATTCTTGGCTGGGGAAGAATTCGAGAAACTGTTTATCCCTAAGATGCTATACTCGATGATGGGATTTTCAGAGTTTTTCATAGCAAACATTATGTTGTCGATATTATTTTCGCTCATTCTTTTTCATGCGATCGAGAATAGGAAGTATTATATGACTGGTAAGATTTTTTGATTTTAACTTACTCAGTGCTGATTGGGATTAAGAGCATAGGCCCCACAATCAATTACCTTGCACCACTATTAGGCTGTCTAAGGCTTCAGTCAGGCTGGGAGTATGCTTACACCCTAACTCTCACAGTATCGTTTCTACTGACTGCCTCAGTCTCCATGGAACTTTATAGAAAAATTAAACAACAGAAATTTTACGTGTAAAAAATTGAGAAATTGGTCAAAAGTATAATTTTGAATCTAACAATTTGAAATTTTTATGCTTTACTATGAAGCCCTTCCGAGCATAGCTATAGTAGATCCCTAGTTCGTAGAGAAGCTTCCGCCTAAGCTAGTGGCCGTATCGGGATTCGATGCTATGACTCATGCGCTTGAAGCATATGTATCTGTGTACGCCACACCCTTTACAGACCCCTATGCGCTGAAATCTATACAACTGATATTCAATAATTTAGAGAAAAGCTACAGTAAGGGCACTCTAGAATCGAGAGAAGCGATGCATTACGCAGCTACACTAGCAGGCATAGCATTTGCTAATGCATTTCTAGACCTAGCTCACGGAATCGCGCATGCTCTAGGCTCATACTTAGAGATACTACATGGTCTGGCCTGTGCACTTGCAATAACGCACGTAATAAGGTACAACGCCGTCGAAGCCCCTACAAGAAACACCGCGTTTCCGCAATACAAATACTATAATGTAGCTGAACGCTACGCCGAAATAGCTAGAGCCATAGGCCTAGATTTCAAGACTCCTAGGGGAGGTGTAAAAAAGCTCATAAAGAAAATTGAGGAAATGAGAAGAAGAGTAGAGTTGCCGTAGTTGCCGTCGACGCTGAAAGAGATAGGCATAAAGGAGGAAGATTTCCTAGAAAAACTCAACGCTATGGCGGTGATGGCATTCGAGGAACAGTGTACATCCACTAATCCAAGACATCCGCTAATAAGCGAAGTTAGAGAACTAATCGAGAGAATTTATTATGGAGACTGGCACCAGTAGCATTCTTTGCCTGCGATGACATTTTCATCTAATGCTGAACTCGTCCTAATATACTATAACTAGCCATGTCTTCACCTTTATTACTGAATTAACTCCTTAACTTGCTATTTAAGCACAGAATACAACACGTGCCTCGAACTCTAAACAGCGAAGTTCATTTTACCAAAATCGTCATTAAGACGCACGGCCTCAACGCTGTAGTGTAAATACTAAGGCTCGAGTAAAGTATATAAATTCACGATTTAGTTTTAATCACGGCGTGCCCCGGTGGTATAGCCAGGTCAAGTATCTCGGCCTTTCGAGCCTCTGACAGAGAAAGCCGAGGATCCCGGGTTCAAATCCCGGCCGGGGCACTTCCAATCTTACACTACATCAGATAGCATGCTTCTTTTCAAGTTTAGAGTTCTTTTGTCATTACAAAGCAGTCCTCTCCGTCTGGATAGTAGTTCTTTATGCGTCTTTCTATTTTGAAGCCTATTTTCACGTAGAGGTTTATTGCAGGTTTGTTAGATACTCTCACTTCAAGTCTTACTTTTTTCATTTTGTCGTTTTTAAATTTCTTAAGAAGGGCTTCTATCAACAGATTCCCTATTCCCCGTCTTCTATAATCAGGGTCTACGGCTATCGACACTATATGGCCTATTTTGCTTATTCTAGCTACGCCCGATATATAGCCTACTACTTTGCCGTTCTCCTCGGCTACGAGAAAATATTGAGGCGCCATTCTTAGCAGTATCTTGAGGTAATGGCGTGGATAAGGTATCTTAAAGGATTTTACCTCTATTCTATATATCTCATCTATGTCTTCTACTCGCGCATTGCGAATTGTTAAACTCGTCATTTACGTAAAGCTTAAATGTCTAGCTACTATGTAGATTTTTTGGCTTTTGACGGAGGTGATAACGTGTGAGTGAGGAAATAGAACAGTTTAAACAGGCTACGGTACTTCTTCAACGAGTTGCCGAGGACACGGGCGTGCCCCGAAATATAAGGCGCGCGGCGAGCGAGGCTATCAAAACTTTGCAGAGAAAGGATTTGTCCCCAGGTCTAAGAGCGGCTAATGCCATAAGTATTTTAGATGAGGTTTCCCAGGATCCCAACATGCCTCTCTTCGCGCGCACCGCTATATGGCAGGCCATAAGCCTCTTAGAGCAGGTCAAGGATTAGGGACTTTTGATGCATATAAGAGTACGGGGCATCTACGCCACAGCACTAACCAACCTCTTTCTTTCTAACAGCTTTTCAATCACTCAACCAGGAGCCATTATAGCCAGACGGTTCTCTCTAGAACGCTGCGTGGCTCCAGCTGACGCCACAGTTAAGGACCGAGAAGATAAGAAGGGAGTAGTAGTTATAGGCAATCCTCAGGCCTCAGAGGCCGTCCTCAATCTATTTAGAGAAAAATTCGACTCTAGCATTTTCAAGGAATATCCCTACGGTATTTACGACTGCTTTAGGGGGAGGCTTTCCGGTAAGGTTGGAGAATACTGGAAAGTTGAAATTGATGGAGGCTACGGATTATTAGAGCCTCTTAGCGGGCTCCGCGAAGGCGCTGTGGTAAATGTATATGTTAAAAAACCGTTTTTCGACAGACCTCCTATCCTCGGCTTAGGCATAGTCGTTTCGGGAAAATATGCCCGTTTAATGGAGCATGGAAGATTATCTTTTAGCAGACATATTAAGAATAAGAGAAGAAGGGAGGAGCTTTCTACTCTAAGCATGTTCTTTCGTCGGGAAGGTTGGGGTATTAGGTGGAGGAGTAACGCGAATTTCGGGAAATTAGAAGATTTAATGGCAGAACTCGAGAGTTTGAAGAAGAAAGCTCTTCAACTGTCTAACTGTTCAGGAGAAGATGTGCCATCTCTTCTCTGCCGAGGGGACGCTATAGTGGAGGTGATTTTTTCGCTGGATGATAAGTTTAAGCTAGATGAGCTTAGAAGTCAAATTGTTGATACTCTAGAGGGGCATCACTACTTTAAATCGTTAATGGATTTGAAAACTGAAGTTTTCGATTGGATCGAACAGGTATTAGACTGTTGTGATAGAAAAAGAGTTTCTGAAAAGCTATGGAAGAAAGTCCACGAAGTTGAGTATGAAAAAAGGGAAATCATTATAGAACATGAACGTCTGAATGGTGAGATTATCTACTTACGAGGAGTAATAGTGGGAGAGGAAAGCGGCGTTTTTAAAATACGGCGTTTAATGACGGCAGACGGCGTCTACGACGGCCTCGGCGTTGAAAAGAAAAAGGGAGATTACGCGATAACTTATCTAGCTGTAGGCTCTCCCTTCTTACCTCACTTCTACTACTCCAGAGACGGAGATTTTAAGGGAGTTTACATTAACGTTAACTTACCTATTGAAATGAAGTCGTCGAATACATTCTGGTATATAGATTTAGGCGTTGATGTAGTAGTGAAATCGGATGGCGAAGCACAAATAATAGACCTAGAAGAGATAGAAGAAACCCGTGAACGGAAGATAATATCTGAGACATACTACGAAAAACTTGTGAAAACCGTAGGGGAACTGAAGGAGAAACTTCAGGGAGAAACAAACCCGCAAAGAATTTATAGCGTGATTGAGAGTATTTTTCGGCGCGGGGGTGCCCGAGCTAGGTCAAAGGGGGCGGACTTAGGATCTCAGGTTGAAGGGCCGAGATAAGATCTCCGCTGGGGAAGCCCTGCCCGGGTTCGAATCCCGGCCCCCGCATTACCCACTTCTGGTGATTTTATGAAAGTAGGCGATATAGGAGAATTCCTTCTCATAGAAAAATTACTCAAAATTCTCGGGAAAGATCCGAATGAAATCTTGGGCTATGACGATGTTTCGGCCATCGCTATGGACGGGAAGTTTTTAGTTATTAAAACCGATATGTTCGTTGAATCTGCCGATAGATGGCCTGATATGCCGTTTTTTAGTATTGGTTGGAAGTCTTTAGTAATGAACGTAAGTGATTTCGCGGCCAAAGGCGTGAAGCCCATAGGGGGTTTGGTATCGCTGGGGATTCCAGAAGATCTTAGAGTGTCGGATGTAATGGAGCTTTATGAAGGCATGTCTAAAGCTTGTCGTGAGTATGGTTTTTACATATGGGGCGGGGATATGAGCTCGGCGAAAGAAGTAATCGTGGCTCCTATGCTGGTTGGCTTCTCTGAGAGAATTTTAAAGAGGAGGGGGGCTAAGCCGGGCGATGTTTTGGTGGCAACTGGAGTTTTCGGTTATACCTCTATAGCGTATAAAGTCTTTTTCCAAAATTATAAAGTTGAAAACAGAGAAATCTGGAAGAAAACATTAGACGCCATTTTCTATCCTAAAGTTGCGCTGGATTTCGGCGTAGAAATTTCAGAGAGAGGCTTGGCGAATTCGGGAATAGATTGTAGCGATGGATTAGCGTGGACTCTACACGAGATCGCCAAGGCTAGTAGGGTAAAGGTAGTTTTAGAAGAGATACCCGTTCCCGGAGAAGTTTACAGTCAATTAGAGACTTGGGGGTTAGACCCCCTACACTCTGTGCTCTACGAGGGAGGAGAAGAGTACGTTTCAATTTACTCTATAAAACAAGAAGCTTTAAGGGAAGTTTTCAGTTTAGCCGAGGAAAAGAATGTCGAGTTATACGTGATAGGTAGGATTGAGAGGGGAAGAGGGGTGTATTTAAAGGAGAAGAGAGGGCTCGTTGAAGTAAAACCGCTGGGTTGGAATCATTTCAGGCGAGGCAGCACGCACTAGGGTCACTTCGAGAACGGGAATAAATAGGGGATCTAAGCTCCTAAACATAGGCATGAAAGTAGTTATACTAGACGGCTACGTAGATGAGCCTGCAGGACTGGGAGTTCCCCCCTATATAGACGTTTATCCTAGATATGTAGCCGGCGCGGTATGGAGCGTTGAGCCGGGAGCTGAGATAACTTACTTTACCGTGGACCAGGCTAGACAAAACTTAAATGTTTTTATGAAGACCGCCGGCAGAGCGGATTTAGTAGTTTTTATAGCTGGAGTAGTCGTCCCCGGCAAGTATCTAGGGGGAGAGCCTATAAGAGTCGAGGAACTCCTGCTTTGGAGCAAGCTTCTCCAGCGTCCTCTAAAAGTCTTGGGCGGTCCGGTGGCGCGTTTCGGGATAGGCGAAGAGGGAGGGAAGATAGCAACGCCGCCATCAGTATTTGAGAAGTACTTCGACGTTGTCGTGAAAGGAGACTTAGAAGTGGTAGTTCACCAACTCGTCGAGGAAAAGCTTAGAGTAGAATATGTCGACCCGCGGGCTAGGCGTAGAAGTTATGTAGAAATAGCCGATTTCGCGGTTAAAGGAGCTAAAATTGTCGTTCAACACCCAAACTACGGCTTTAATTTAATAGCTGAAATAGAGACTTTTAGAGGTTGCCCGAGGAGAATAGTCGGGGGTTGTAGTTTCTGCATAGAGCCGCAATATGGTAGAGTGGTTTTCCGCTCAATAGAGGATATAGTGAGAGAAGTAGAGGCTCTCTACAACTTCGGCGTGCGCCATTTTAGGCTTGGCAGACAACCGGATTTCTACGTGTATATGTCTAAGAGAGCTAATGAAGAAGAATTTCCAAAACCCAATCCTTGGGCTATCAAAAGGCTATTGGAGGGGATTAGGTCGGTAGCTCCACGCTTAGAGACTCTTCACATAGACAACGTTAACCCAGGAACAGTCTATCATCATAGGGAAGAAGCCATAGAGATTACTAAGACGTTAATAAAATATCACACTCCGGGCGACGTGGCCGCAATGGGGGTTGAGAGCGCAGACCCGGTGGTAGTGAAGCTAAATAGGCTTAAGGTTATGCCCGAAGAAGCTTTCGAAGCCATTAAAATCATAAACCTCTACGGTTCCCGAAGAGGATGGAATGGCTTGCCCGAACTTTTGCCTGGTATAAACTTCGTCGCAGGCTTGCTGGGGGAGAGAGCTGAAACCTATAAGTTAAACTTCGTTTTTCTAAAGAAGATTTTGGACTCTGGCCTCATGGTTAGGCGTATAAATATTAGGCAAGTTCTACCCCTCCCCAATACTAGAATGTGGCTTGTAGGAGATAAAATTATCAAGAAAAACAAGAGATACTTCAAGAAGTTTAAAGAACGAGTACGTAAGGAAATAGACCTTTTAATGCTAAAAAGAGTAGTGCCTAAAGGCACAATACTACGCAACCTCTACACCGAAGCTTATGAAGGCAAAAACACGCTGGCGCGTCAAAGCGGATCCTACCCTCTGTTAACCTACATACCTGATATACTCCCCTTAAAAAAGAAAATAAACGTCGTCATCGTAGACCACGGATACCGATCAGTCACAGGCATCCCCTACCCGCTAAACGTAAACACGGCATCTCGCCGATTACTCTCCCACGTCCCGTACTTAAACAAGAAAGACATCGAAAAAATACTAGCCAACCGTCCCTTCAAGAAAAAAGACGAATTAGCAAAAATACTATCCAACAAAACAGCTATACAATACCTAACTACCAATACACTTTCACATTCTTAAAACAGACTCTTTCACAAGAGAATACCAGTTCCCATAACTACCTTAACAACTCCATTCACGACAAATCAATTAAAGCCAAAACACGACAAAGAGTAACATTAGGGGCCCGCAGGGCCTCCCCGCGGCTCGCCAACCATCCAAACCCGGAACACGCAACAGTCCAAGTCCGCCCAGCACCCCCGCAAACGCTACCGCCTGCCCTTAGGGACTTAGGAGCCACGGCCTGGCCGAGACAGCTCCCTCCCGGGCTTGGCCCCCGGGCTTACCTCCCGGGTCTAACCCGCTTCGGGCAGTTCGGTGATTCGGCCTCTCCTACGAGAGGCCTATCACCCACGGTAGCCCTGCAGGACTGAGCCTCATCCTGGACCTGTTGCGGTCCGAGCTTGGAGAGGGCTTGACTGACCGCGGGTTAACGCCCCCCGCCATATAGCCCGTTTGCGGCGCACAGCTGAGAGCTGCGCGGAGGCCAGGGCTAGGGCCTCGGGGCTTTCCCCTGCGGGCAATATAAAGAGCTTAAACTAGCTTATTAACATTTGCGGTTTAAAACAAATGTTAAGGCATTTTAGCACTACAGAAACTAATTAGGGGTTCTGCCCAGCAATTCACCAAAAATCGAAAAATACAGAGTAGTGTTAGAGCTCTAAATAACAGATGGAGGCCGCAAGAGAATTTCTAAGATACGCCCCGGCCGGGATTTGAACCCGGGGTCCAGGGCGGATACTTTGTATCCGCGTTTCTGGCGGGTGACAGCCGCCCATACTCGACCTGGCTATACGACCGGGGCTGTAATCTATTTTCCCCTGGTGCTTATATACTTTACTTTAAGCGAACAACTTTCAATGTACACTAGTAGTTGTGTAAGTTTAAGACACTAACGACGCGAATTATCGTCTGTACAGGTGATAAGAGAGATTTCTTAAATTTTATTCAGGAATAGAATAGTCGAATATCCAAAATAGGATCTTTTTGGTAATATATGATAGCCTAAGAAAATTACGGAAAAACATAATAATAAGAAAAAATAAAATAAAAATGCAACAAATTATAAAACTTCAGAGGTATTTATCAGTAAGTTTAAGACTAGTTGAAAATAATAATCGTCAAGAGGAAATGCAGATACTAGAAAGGATACAGGTTAATTAAATACAGATACTACGCTTTGATAAACAGCGATAAGTCAAAGAAAAAGCAAGCCCGAGAAACGCACAACGAGTCCACCAAAAAATTCTCTTTATCAAAGAAAGATAATAGATGGCGCCGCGGCCGGGACTCGAACCCGGGAGGCGCGTATGCGCCAGCGGGTTAGCAACCCGCCGCCCTGGCCAACTAGGCGACCGCGGCTAAGATTAATATTTTAGTTTGGCTTATTAATCTTTCCGCATGGGTTTAATCCTAGTTATCGCTAAAACTGGTAAGGAGAAACGTGTAGCTGTGGATTTAGAGGATGCTCTTTTTCACTTGGATTCGAACGTTAAGGCTTGGTTTACGGGTTTTCCGGGGGTTTTGCTGGTTGAACTGCGTGGAGATTCTGTTAGGGCGGTTGAGGTTTTGGAGAGGTTTCACGTTAAGGATGTTTTGAAGATTAGGCCTTTTTTAAAAGTTTTGAAAGCCCGTGAGGTCGCTTTTCTCTGCGACGCCATAGGCGGGCTTATTAGTGGGGATTCTGTCGGCGTTAGGGTTTATGTTAGGGGCAGGGTTTTGGATAAGGAGTATGTAGAGAAGTTGGTTTTCTCTTGTTTAGAGAAGTTGAGGGTTAAACCTGTTTTTGCTTCAGATAACTTTTTGACTGTAGATGTAATTGAAGATATAATCGGCATTTCGCTGGTGAATAAGAAGAACGCTTAAAATATTGTAATGATAAGATTTGGTGATTTAGTTTATCAAATGATCCAATCGATCTCATTTTCTTAGTTTACACGGCCTTGGCAGCACGTGAATGTTCGCATTAAAATTCCTTATGTAAGACAGCTGTTGAGAAAATTTTACACTTGGTTTATTCTCAATATTTCTTTAAAATGCTACTATAAACTATTTAAGAGAGAAACAAAAATATCCTAACTCGTTTAAGTCGAATTTCACTTGAATATTATAGCTGGTTTGGCGGGCAGAGCTTGTTTTGTTTTTTTCTCCGTGCTATCTTTTTCTTTAACCACTTTTACTTCTAAATCGAATTCTCTGGATAGGAATTCTCTAGCTCCTTCGATAACTCTTTCTTCCAACTCGGGGCTTACAGACATGTGGAGTAACTTCTGGTTCTTTAAGAATTGTAAGGCTACGCGTGAAACCTCTTTTTTGCCTATTCCGTAATCTACCCTGATAGCTTCCCTAACGGCATCCCGCAAGGGCGTTCCCTTTTCGATGCGGGCGGCGATCTCTTCGGCTACTTTATACTTCCATTCATCGGCTAGAACTATGATCATTTCTTCGGGTTTTTTCTTTAAGAGCTTTAAGACGTTTTTAGCGTCTTCTATCAGCTCTTTTAGGATTTCCTCGGCTTTTTCCATTTCAGGCTTTATTTTCTCCTCCTCTAGTTTTGGCCATTCAGCTAGGCTAATAAAGCCCTTTTTCCCTATGCTACTCCATATTTCTTCACAGATATGGGGGGTAAAAGGCGCTAAGATCAACGTTTGCACTTCTATAAACTTCTTTAATACTTCCTTGTTGGGGTTACCTCCGCACCTCTTAAGGTACCATTTGAATTCATTCTGAAGATTGAAAAAGCCTTTAACTAGAGCTGATTTAAAGTTGGTCTGCTCCATGAGCTCCTCCACTTCTTTTATTGTTCTATTTAAAACGCTTTCAAACCATTCATCTATTTCCTCCGTGGATTCCCTACCTTTTCCGTAGTTTTTAACAGCGAAAGAATACCATTCGTAAAGTAGGTCGACAGCTCTATCCGCTAGCTCTGGCTCGAAATTGGCATCATCTAACCCGGAGTCGCCAGCATACGCCTCGGCGAACCTAGTGGCATCGGCGCCCCACCAGTCTAAAGCCTGCCTGAGCATTATAAAATTACCTAGGCTTTTGCTCATTTTCCTCCCTCCCACCATTATCCAACCGTTGATCCCTATCCCTCTAGGCCAGCATTCTCTGGGGAATAGAGCTACGTGGTGCATTATGAAGAAAGTCAAATGGTTAGGCATTAGGTCCTTTCCGGAAATTCTTAAATCGACGGGGTACCAGTAGAGGAATTCCTTTCTCATGGCTTCGAGTAATTCTCTGCTAATTCCTAGTTTTTCCGAGAGTTTAACTGGATCGCCCTCTCCATAGAATACGTAGTCGAAGAACTCATCATCTATTTTATCCCAGTTTATGCCGTATTTCTCTGGGTGTTGCAGGTATTTAGAGATCGTGTAGTATGCCATGTATATCGTGGAGTCGCTTAAAGACTCTAGAACCCACTCTTTATCCCAGGGAAGCGGAGTTCCCAGTTCACCCTTGTGAGCACAAGCCCAATCTTCGTACCAGTCCACCTGATTATGGAAGAATTCTCTAACGCTCTCCGGCAGGAAAATCATTGAGTCTATGCATTCATGGGCCTTCCTCTTCCACTCAGGATCGCTGTACTTAAGGAACCATTGATTCTCTACTATTTTAACGTGAGCACGCGAGCCGCACCGACAGTAGACTTCCCTCGGAAGCATCCAGTGAATAAGCGCTATACCCTTTTTCACCATATACTCCGTAAGCTCTTTTTTGACCTCGTAAACTTTCTTTCCGGCCCATATTCCACATATAGGCTTTAACACTCCCTGATGATACTCTTTCGTATAAATCTCCTTAGTCGCTTTTTCGAGCTTGTCGAAATCGTTTTGACTCGAGATTTTCATCTTCTCTACAATTTCCACCGCCGGATATTCGCCATAACCCTCGAGCTCGATTAAGCTTATCGGTTCAATAGCTTCGACTATAGAAGGATCTACTCCGTACTTTTTCAGCATTGACGGGTTCTTCTTAAGATCTCTAAGAGCCGCGTAATCGTAGGGGGCGTGGGCAGGAACTGACATTACTACTCCGGTGCCAATTTTTAAATCTACGAAACTGGCAGGCAGAACGGGCACGAACCTCCCTGTAATAGGATTTAAGACCATGCGGCCGATGAAATCTTCTCCCTTAACCTTTTCCTTAACGTTTACCTTGTGGTGTTGATCTTTTAGTTCCTCGATTATATAGGGGGATAAAATCCATAGCTCTCCATCTACCTCTGCTAGGACGTACTCCTCGTCCGGGTTAATCCAGATGTTTACGGCGCCGTAAATGGTTTCTGGCCTGTAAGTCGTACAGGGGTAAACTATTCCATCATTATCCCTGAATTTGATTATAACTACCTGTTCCGGCCCTATACCTATGTATTCGTCGGGTCTATCGTGGTCGCCTACCACCTTTAACTCTTTAGGACACCAAACTACGGGGTGTTTCCCCTTTACTATTAAGTTTTTACTTTTCAGTTTTCGGTATTGCCACTCTATAAATTTACTATAGGGAGGATTTAGAAATGTAGTGAAGAATTCTCGTCTCCAATCTATCGATAAACCATATCTTTGAAAATCCTCCCGCCAGGCTTTTACGAAGAATTTCACCCAATACTCGGGCTTCTCGAATTTAGGTATATCCTTTTCTTCTATGCCCATCATTCGAAGAGTTTTAAGAATTTTAGGATCTCTCTCCCTGACCCTTAAAGCTGAGGCTACAATAGGGCCTCCAGTAGCGTGCCATCCTTGGGGGAATAAAACGTTGAAGCCTTTCATCCTCTTATACCTGGCAGTTATATCGACTCTTAAAACCGTGTACGCTGAGCCTAGGTGGGGGTAG
This sequence comes from uncultured Thermofilaceae archaeon, assembly GCA_964501905.1. Taxonomy (GTDB): domain Archaea; phylum Thermoproteota; class Thermoprotei; order Thermofilales; family B69-G16; genus B69-G16. The sequence goes on from CAZCTW010000018.1 coordinate 18,170, forward strand.
GCGTTAACGTAGGGGTAGGGGAACGTTATGAAGAACTTAGGTTTATCGGCGGGATCGGCTTCAAAGACACCAGTTTCAAGCCATTTTTTCTGCCATTTAGACTCTACCCTTTTCAAAAATTCGAGCCGCTCAGGGTTTACGCCTGACCTAGCAAAAGTGCATCACCAGAGTTGTTGAATATCAACGAAAATTTAAATTTTTCTCGGTGCCACTACGTATACATAGAGTTATCATGTAAACCGGGTGTTTATTTAAAATAAAATAGGTTGTTAAGGACCATCAGTGGCTAGTCTATGCTCCAATTCCACATTTTACTGGCTAGCTTCCCATCGTAGAGGAATTTATCCTTAAGCTTTTCAGCATCCTTGACTCTACGCTGATGCTGTCTCAAAAAGGCTTTCACCCTTTCAGCGAGTTCAGCCTTACACTCACCGCACAATAGTTTTCCGCTTCTACAGGCCCAATATCTTTCTTCAAGTTTTTTATCATCCTCCTCGAATAATATGCTGTACCAGTGATAGACTGGGCATATCTCAGGTATACCGCCTATTTTCCTCTGCTCTTCAGCAGTCGCCCGTCCTCCTGTAAAAGCCATCTTGACCTTCTTAGCGGCCTCCTCAGGGCTATCGTTCAATAATATCGCTGACTCAGGCTTTGAAGCCGACATCTTAGATTCAGGACCCGTTAATCCCCATACAAACTTTGATAACAATTCCGAAGTTTTATAAAAGCCTAGCTTAGGGGCTATATCCCGCTGTAGTCTGAAGTAGGGATCTTGATCAATAGCACATGGTATTAGAGGCCTTTTCCTTTCAAAAAGGGTTGGCACTATCTGTAAAGCGGGATAAAATATCAAGCCTATGCTAGTTTCTCCCGTAAATCCGAAGGTGGCTTTAGCGGTGGAGAATGTTATATGCCTAGCTACTTTTACAGCTGCCTTATACAGGCGACCGATAAATTCTATATCCTTGAATATAAACGTCTTATCGGGGTCGAAGCCTACGGCTATTATATTTAATACATCCTGCATAACGTGTAGCTCTACTTCCCTTAGACTATCTACTTTTTTGGCTAGATACTTCTCCTCGTCAGGTATCATTATGTAGGCGTTGACGCCAAATTTCTCTTGTAGCCACTTGGTCATTATAAAAGGTATGAGATGGCCAATGTGCATGGGCGATTTACTGGGAGCGCGCCCAGTGTAAAGGAAAAAGCCCCTTCCCTCCTTGTAGTCTTTAAGCGTAAAGTCGAGATCCCTGTGGGCGAAGAAGAATTTCCTTCGCAAGAGTAGGTGTAGACCGCCGCTTAGCTTTTCTATCTCTTCTAACAGTAGGGGATTGATTGTTTCTACGCCGAACTCTTCTACTAATTTGTCGTAATCTACTTTCCCCTTTACTTCCCAAGGCGTTACCTCATAGCCAAAGGCGATCGCCCGTCACGGTTCATGTAGAAGAGTAATCAAATATATAAGGTTTAGCCTATAAAAGCGCCCAGTAAGCCAGATTTTAGATAGACTTTACGTAGCGCACGATATTATCAGTAAAGTTCTTCTTCCTGAGTATGAGCGTTATAGGCGAGGTGTTAACGCAGGAGACTCTCTTATAGGTGGGGGAGTAGCTTTAGTAGCAATTACGAACACGATTGAAGATATTAAAAACAAAAAACAATTAATGTTAGCTAACACTTATCCCAAATAGTATCGACGCTATCCTTCCTATTACGAATGTCGCTCTTGTTGATCCAAAACCGGCGAGTAGTATCTCCAGCATTTTCTTCTTGATATCTAAATTCGCTGAAATAGCTATCAGAAACCTGTAGCGGCAAGCGCTATTCCAGCGAGCAGTAACGATAATAGTACTGCAAGAGATACGGTCAGAGCCGCTAGGTAGGGCGTTACGAGAATAAATGCTCCGATTGCATAGAATGCACCGGTGTATGAGCCCGCTTTCACGGGATTTTCTAACGTTTCCTCTTTAAGCCCATATTCTTCCTCCGCTACAATCCTCGATAATAATTCGTGATTTTTCGAAGATTCCTCAGCTACAGTTTGGGAAATTTCCTTGCTAAATCCCTTCTCAACCATGTGCTCAGCTATCCTTTCTTCTAAATAGATAAGCTACATACCGCGACGCTATTCTGATCCTCCGCAGAATACTTTCGTGAACTCGCCTCTGAGCTCTCACACTAGCGAAAGAGCCTATACCCATGGACAAGGCGCCTGCCACGCCGATTATTAACCCTCCAGAGCTACGTGGAAGGGGCTACCGTAAGCACCGGCTAATTCACTAGTGACAGATAGTACTTCGACTAGTCCGTCATTCATATCTAGCACTGCATCCCTAACGTGAGCGAGAAATTCTTCGAATCTAGACTCTTCTTCAGCGAACTCTTGCTCGTGGACGAGCTCGTCTTCGAGAATTTCTTTTAATTTTTCCTTTTCCTCTCTGCTTAGCTCGGGCTTTTCCAACATTTCTGAAAAAAGCTCGACAGCTTCTCGTTCATCCATCTCTAGCAAGCGCAGAGTTAAGCCCAGACCTATCAATCTAAATACTAAAGTGAAGACGGCGATCTTCGCCTTGCTAATGGCAATAGAGGATGCATCACACCCCCTCTTTTTAAGAAACTCCCGCCAAAAACTAACGTGTTCCCCCTCCATTTCAGCTATTTTCATAAGCTTAGTTCTTACAGTTTCGCTTCCATATAGTCTGGCTAACTTCTGGTAAATGACAAACGCACGCATTTCATCTACTAGTGCTTTTTTAGCTAATTCAATAATAGGCTTTGCCGCCATAAAAATACGCCGTTATTATCTGCCTATACGTTCTAAAAGTAGGTCTACGCCTCGGACAATTTTATCTAAATCTTCCGATTTAGGCTTACCTCTAAACTCTATTTTTTCGACAACATCAAAGCCTGCTCGAGTTATCTTCTCGACGATTTTCGAGCCAGCTACACCGCCCCACCCATAGGAAGATATTACCAACACTGGCTTAGGAATTTTTATTTTCTTTACGAGTATATCCAAGAGAAAGCTCATAGGGGGGAATACCTCTCCTTCATACGTAGCAGCGCCTATTATAATGGCCTCTGCGTCGATTATCTCGGAGATTGCCTCTCCAACGTCGAGACTCTCCGAATCTGTGCACTTATACAGAACTGGCTCCATTCCCCTTTTCCTAAGTTCTTCGACGGCTGTAATTACGGCTTTTTCTATAGAACCGTACATAGAGCCATAAATCACGACCACCTTGCCTTTCTCGGGGATTCCCCTAGCTAGCCTAGAGTAGTAATCTACTATAACCTCGGGCTTATTTTTAAATATTAAACCGTGGGCAGGAGCGATTACAGCAGGGGATATACCTAGCTTTTTTAACTTTTCAATAGCTTTTATGATAAAATCGCTATAATAGCCTATAATCGTAGCCACGTATTTTCTGACATGCCTATAATACTCTAAAACCTCCTTTTCGTTATCGTCGAATATGGATGAAGGCACAGAATAGCCACCGAATGCATCGCCAGAAAGCAGGACTTTATCCTTGTAGATGAAGCTCATAATAGTTTCAGGCCAGTGAAGCCATGGAGTATATACGAATTTAAGAACCTTACTCCCTACGGCTAATTCTTCTCCATCCCTTAACGCTTTAAACCTACAGTCCACTCCGTAGAACGCCTTTAACAAAGCTCCAGTCAATCTATGTCCTAGAACCTCCGCTTTACCCCTATTCTCTTTTAAAAAACGGGGTATCGCGCCACTATGGTCAGGCTCCATGTGGTGAATAACCAAGTAGTCAATATCTCTTGGATCAACTATCCTCCTCAAACTTTCGATAAATTCGTCGGCACAGGCGTGCTTCCACGCGTCAAAAAGCACTACTCCTTCCTCCGTCAATAAAACATAGGCGTTGTAAGTAACTCCCTCCGGAATAGCCCAGATAGCTTCAAAATATCTCGTCTCCTTGTCTTCATATCTTAAAACATACAACTCGTCTACAACTCTTTCGATAATTACCCCCAAACTTCCACCCACAATATTTAGCTAGAACAACATGAGAATACCATAGAGGTTTATAAGATTAAGCAAGAGGAAATAGGGGATTCTCCCTAAATCTAGAGGGCAAACTAAAAATAGAGGATTTACCAGTATGGATACCTGCCTTTAGGTATTTGATCACCTACCCTACCAGCTATCTTTATACTCGGCTTTATAGTAGGCTTACCTGGCTCCCACCCAGCTGGCGTCACTTCGTCGGGATGCTCCCTTATGTACTGCAACGCTTTTATCTGCCTAATTAGCTCGTTTACGTTACGCCCCATACTTAGATTTACAACCTCGTATGCTTGTATAACGCCATCAGGATCTATAATGAACCTGCCTCTAAAGGCTACTCCACTTGTCTCGCTGTATACTCCATAAGCTCTAGCTACCTTACCCGTCGGGTCGGAACCCATTAAGAATTTTACTCTACCTCTAAGCAGAGGTTCCTGCTCTACCCAACCTTTATGGTCGAAAATGGTATCAGTGCTTATGCTGAGAACTTCAACATTTAATTTCTTAAGTTCGTCGTAGATGTAGCTCATAGCCGCTAGCTCTGTGGAGCAGACAAATGTGAAATCAGCGGGGTAGAAGCAGAGTATAAGCCATTTGCCTTTAAAATCCTCTAGCTTTACTTTTTTTACCTCTTCAGTAGCCGGATTATAGGCTTCAATTTCGAACTCCGGAGCTTTTTGACCTGGTTGAAGTATCAAACTTTTTACCTCCATATTTCTAACTTATAAAAAAGAATATTTAAGCTTTTTTAGCTTAAATATTAAACCATTATAATAAAAATATCATTATAATTTGAAAAAATAACCATGTATTTTTTTAGTAAATTAATCAAAAATCAAGATAATTCGACCTCAAGTATTAATTTTATCATATTATTATTCCTGGAATTTCAAGATTTATATCAGAAGGTAGAACCGTCTTCTACTAGACGCCTAGCATTAAGCACTCCTCTAAATTTCTCCTATTAATAAACTTTAAGAAATCCTGGCATGCTGTAGAGCACAAAGCTTAAAAATAACGTTAAGGTTTAACATTTACGGGTCCGACGCCACGGGGCCAGGGAACCCCTAACGTGGCCCAGCCTGGAGGGGCGGCGATCCGCTGGAAAGCGGTCCGCAGGCCTTCTAAGCCGTAGGTCCCGGGTTCGAATCCCGGCGGGCCCGTCATCTAACTTTTTTACCGCTATATTTGAGGGGTACGCCATTTAAGCCGGGTGGGAGTTTAAAATATTTACCTAATATGGGTAGTGTTATTCGTTATGAAGAGTTTTGAAGGTTTGGTTGTTGAAAGGTTCGTGCCGGAGAGGGGCTTTAGGTGGACTTTTGGAGAGGTTAAAATCGAGGATAATAAGGGGAAAATCCACTCTTTTGCATTGCTGGGAGTTGTAGTTCAATGGCTTAAAGTGGGGGATAGAATTAGAGTAGAAGTACGCGAAGATGGAAGTTACCTTTTGTATAAAAAGCTTCCAGACGGGGAGTTTCAGATTTGGCCTCTCTTCTCTAGGGAGTTTTTAAATCCTAGATATAGCCCTTTAACCGGCGAGAAGCTCTACGAGTATAGAATTGTGGCTAGAGAAGCTTCAACCGAAGTAGATTACTTAGCTATTGTAGAGCTTGAACAGTATCATTATGCTTCGAAGAAGGAACTTATCGCCGTGTGGAAATGTAAAGATGATGGAATTTTAGAAGCTAACGTACAGCCCGTGTGTAATGGAGAGAAAGCGGAATTGGTGGCTATAAAGGGTTCTCTTCCCGCTTCCCGTTTTTTGGTTTTAGAGCTTAAGGATAGGCAGAAGTTTGAACCTGAGATAGTCGGTTATGTTAGAGTTGATCCTCCAGTTCCCCTTATGCACAGAAGAATAGAAAAAAATGGGGAAGTTTTACTGGAAAAGAATATCAGATTAAAAGTTTTCCCTAGAAGTTGGATATATCCAACTTTCTGGCCTAAAAGACTAATGAAGAAACTTAAGAGAGAATACGAGAAGCTAGCGGAAAAATATGGGAAGAGAAGAGCGCATTATATCTTAAGTGAAAAAGTGAAGCAAGAAGCTTTAGAAACATGCGACACGGCCGCCGCGAGGATCGCTAGAGTCGTAATACATCCGGACTATAGGGGGGATGGGCTTGGAGTTTTGGCGGTAAAAGCCGCTCTAGAGTGGATAAAGGAGAGACGAATTCCAGAGATGAGGAAGAAAAAGCATTTAGTTGAAGTGATAGCCCAGATGGCACGTTATCATCCCTTCTTCGAAAAAGTAGGATTCAAATACTTGTGGGATACAGCTGGAGGAAAGCCGGTGCTTTACTACCCACTCACTAAAGAGGCAGAGGAGAAGATCTCCAAATTCCTTAAAGAGGATAGGTATGCTACAAGGCATGGAGGCGTCCTCTACAGACCTCGCTTTAAAACCTCGGAAAAACTCTCCGGTCCCATAATATTGGAGAATGTATCTAAGTTGTATAGCAGCACGCTAGATGTCGAGGGGTTAGACCCTAAAATCCAGGAAGTTCTTAGAGCCTTCGGCGTTGTGAGGCGAACTGTACAGAGGTACGTGTTGAGAGACGTAAACTTGCGCATCGACCCGGGTAGCGTAGTGGCAGTAGTCGGGATCTCGGGAGCCGGAAAGACTACACTCTTAAGAATAATCGTAGGGGCGGCGATGGGAATAGAACACCCGAAATATAAGCCGAGCACAGGGAGGGTTTTAATTCCAGATAATGTGAGAATAGCGGTTCTTCTGCCGGGTGAAGTGGAGCCTGTTTTTGGCGAAGAATCTCTGCTGGAGCATATATTCAGAAAAGTAGGGGATGAGGTAGCAGCTATAGAAATTCTCAACATAAGCGGTCTGTCAGACGCTGTATTTTATAGGGCGCGTTTCACCGAACTCTCCACTGGGCAAAAAGAGAGAGCTAAAATCGCCAGTTTACTAGCAGAAAAACCGAATTTACTTGTAATAGACGAGTTTACCGCCCACCTTGACGGTTTAACTGCTCAGAGAGTAGCGAGGAAGCTCTCCGAGATAGCTAGGAGACAGGGGATTACCCTGCTGTTAGCGACTAATAGAGCAGAAGTAATCAAAGTCTTAGAGCCAGATTTAATACTCCACGTAGGGTATGGAGGCATATCTTACGAGAAAAAACGGACTATAACTTAGTTAAGCGAATTATAAGGTTGCGTTGAACACCTTTATTCTTCCTCCACGTAAATTCCAGAGACTTCCTGGTTTTTCTAAGGCTATAGCCTTTAGGGCTTAAGATTTTAACGGAGAAGTTTAAAGGGAGAGAGAGCAAGTATACGTGTCTGCTTTTAAAACTGACGGAATGCATTATTTCATGTTCTTTTAACACTTTCTCGAAGAAGGTACCTTTAACCCCTATTTCTAATCTCGCCTTAGTCGATTCTCCCTCTCGGAATTTAACATAAAAAGTAGTAGTTTCCTCGCCGAGCTCATAATAGACGCCGCACGTCCTCTCACCTTTCACCCACATATAAAAAGGCTTTATCGGAAACTCTAAGAGACTAAACCACCTATCCAATCCTTCTGCAGGGATAGAACCCCTTACCCTATAGATTATTTTTACCGATCTATCCTTGCCTATATACTCATTCAATATTTCGAATTCTCTTTCCAAATAGGCCTCCATCTTTCCAACCTCAAAATTAATACCTTGAAGCTTTAGCGTAAAGCCACCCTCTTTTACCGAAGTATTTGAATGGTATAATGTAACGCTTGACGGATTTCGGATCGATTATCCCCAAGAGGCTTACCTCTCTAAGTCCATGTTTCTTCATATTGAGTAAGGCTTCCATGAAATCCAACTTCTCCCAACTTGGTACCTGCAAGGCGACTATGGCGTGGGAGCCGCCTGTCTCCATATAAGCGAATTTAAAGTTTAGTGTTTTCCTTAGAACGGAAAGTATGGCTTCTAACTCTTCGTGATTTGAAGCTTGAATAGAGTAGAGCTCCACAGGAGCTTCATCCAATTTCCAAAAGTAAAAATCTACGTTATTTCCTAAAAGCAGAGGGCGGACGTGTTTGTGGTAGTGGTAGAGCAGGAGATTCGGGTGTATACCGAGGTAGTCAGCTATCTTCTTGAGTTTTTCAAAGGAATTAACTTGAAGCTTTTCTAAAGTGTACAGGTCTATCTGGTCTAATTTCACTTTGACTTCAGGAGTTTCAGGTAAGTATAGCCGTTCCTTGCCTCTCTTTCCCCTACTTAAGGCGATCCAATCAGTCCTTATTTTTCCCTTTTCGATATTAACGTAGGCATTGTCTGGAATCCATATAACAGGGTCATATACCTTTATTACTTCGGCATTACCGATTTTCTTTAAGTATTTATCTATGTGCTTCAGAGGAAAAGCGAAGAGTACTAAGTATTTAACTCCGTCATAACTTAGAAACTTAGCCGTATACGCTGCATAGGGAATGCCTAGCTCTGAAATTGCCCTATCGCTAATAACTGCTACTGGTTGAAGACCTAGCTTGTAATAGCTGACCGCCGCGCTCACTACAAGTGTATTTTCTTCGAACATTTTCTGTAAGCGCGCAATTATAGTAGTCCTAGGCACTTTGATTTTTTCCGCTATACGCTTTATTTTCGTCTCTCCAAGTGCTATCTCCCTTAAAATTTTGATTGTAACATCATCTATTTTCATGTATATCTATTTTACACATTTCTCTCTGTAATATATAAATATTGCGAGAATATTTGTATAATATCATCAAATTTAAAGCAAAGAAGTTTTTACAAGTTTCTCCTTAAAGCTACATATATGAACGCTGAGCTGTTCAGTATCAAGTAGACGCCTAGTATGGAGTAGCCTACCGATAAAGCGAGCAAACCTATGAAGACGAGCGTTAGCCCAAAGATGAACTCTTGAACTTTGCTAGATTTTAGAGAGAAACCTCTAAGCCCCTTGGGGGTTACCTCCCAGTATAGCCCTAGGTTTAGGATAGCTTTTAGGAATGCCAGCAGACCTGGAAGCGATACGGCAAGACCCATAGCTGTAACTCTGCCTAAATGGGGCAGTACTTTCCTGAGCTTATATCCCATCTCTCGGGTTAATTTGAAGAGCTCGTAAGCGTAGAAAGCTAGCATGGCGAATAAGAAAGCCTGTATTGAGAAAAGCGCTTTAATGAAGGGAAACCTGAATATTATAAAGAGGGTAGTGAAGGCTATAGCTACGATGTTAAGTATTATGCTGAGGTACTGTCCGTAGTAGAGTAGGTTATCTATTTTCTGTTTTAAGTTTAGGTTTCTGTTAGTTATAACCTGTAGAGCGTACTTGCGTAACATTTCAACGGAACCGTAAATCCATCTAATTTGCTGTTTTTTAAAAGAGGCGTAATTATACGGTACCTCGACTAGTATTCTAGCGTCGTCTATGTACTTTATCCTACCCCCCGCCAATACTATGCGTAATCCCATATCGCTGTCTTCGGCTATGCTCTTCTCATCCCAACCTCCTACTTTCTCTATGATTTCCCGGCTAAGCACACAACCCGAGCCTACCAATGCAGGAGTCTTGCTCCAATTCGCTCTACCGTTCTGGACTATCTCCGCCATTACGTCAAAAACAAAAGATAAAGCTCTACTGGTAGGCGTTAAGTCTGAGTTGCCCGCCGCCCATCTAACCACGACAGCATCGCAACCGTCTAGAACATAGGGAATGACTCTTTTCAAGAAGTCTTTTCTGAAAATAGTGTCGACATCGAAGACTACTATGTATTCGCCGCTACTAAATCTGAGGGCATAGTTAAGAGCCCCAGCTTTAAAACCTCTTTTTTCCTTCCTGTGGAGAAATTTTATGTTCAAACCTGTTTTTTCCGAGATATGTCTAGTCAATTTTCCAATTTTCGCAGCTGTTTCGTCTGAATCATCACTAACTACTATCACTTCTAACTTATCCTTGGGATAATCTAGCTGAGAACAGAGGAGAAGTATACGTTCAATAATGTCTAGAGGCTCTTCCCGCACTGGGATTTGTATAGTAACACGGGGGAGCCTCGTCAGCCTGCGGTTTCCAGTCGAGCTGGCCCTTCTCCTTCGGGCTTTAAGTGCTGAACGTATGTATGCTATTTGAAGACCCGCAATTACCGCTGCATAGAGGGCACTAGCTAAATAAGCTGCGAACATGAGGAGATGTACTAGGCTTAGATTATTGAAAAATAGGGGAGGGTGAAATGAGTACCTTATAAATATCTTTCCATTATTTTCAATAAAAATAATATTTCCGAGAAAATTATTAAGGAAGATATCGCAGTCAGAAATTTTTAACAAAAGCTTAGCGCCGCGAATTTCTGCCCCAGATAACAAGGCAAACCCCCCTAAATTCCTGAAACCTATACTTTAAAAGAGTTATATATTAGTTCGCTCAAAAATCCTAAAGAAAACAAGCGCCGTCCCTCTTTTTCACGAATCAGTAACTAAAGAAAATATACTCTTAGTAGGCTACCGAGAATCTAGCATATAACTCAGAAGCGATGATATTCACACAATTAAGACCCGCATCCACTACTTCATCAACAAAACATTTACAGCTTTATGACCCAGCAGATATTGAATTTGTCTAGGCGCGTGAATGGTTTAGAGTATACGCTAGCTAATTCTCCGACCTTAACAAGTCACCCTGATATTAAGGTATCTTTGTCCTTACTAACACCTGGTGATTCAGAAAATATCTTTAGAAAATGACGGAAAAGTGTAAACAAAAATAAAATCACGCCGCGTACAGTCCACGACCGCATACGCCCAGGTCTACACCTAGCAGACACAACACCTCGGGCAATTGGGAGTGGCCGGCTCACGCCTCGGCCGAAGCCTCGGCGCTTACACCGCCACCCCATCAACCCCGTCTTCTACGGGAGCCCTCGTC
>CAZCTW010000019.1:0-27017 GCA_964501905.1 uncultured Thermofilaceae archaeon
CCCAAGAAGAGCATAACTAAGATCCTCGCGCTAGCAACTTTTATAACCGGTCTAGCCCTCCACATCCTCTTTATGTACGTTTTACCGCTTATCCTCTATCCTAAATTCGAGGAATACGCGATGACCCTAATTCTCCTAGATGATCTACTAGCTCTCCCTCTGCTAGCGTCTTCCTTCGTGTTCTATGTAGCTTACCTGTCTACAATTAAGCTTAAACCTTGGATAATAGATTTCGTCGTAGCCGCAGGCTTTCCACTAAACATGGTCACGTTCACCGTTTCACAAATGGCAAGGGGATTACTGTTCTATATCGTGTCGCTACTTCATAACCCCCTAAGCTACGCGATGATAATCGTAGGGATATTGTCTAGGAAGATCGTAGACAGGGAGTTGGATTCTCTAGGCGTTCAAATAGAAGATGCCCGCTACGAGAACTTTTTATCGCTACTCACCGCCGTAATGCCCTTGCTCTTCTACGCGTTGCTTGGCTCCACTTCTCCGAAGATCCATATCGGCATGCCAGCGATAGGCTTGGCTACATGGCTCGTCTGGGACATGCTGACGACTAGACTGGTTAAAATCTACGTGTTTAAAAATATTAGAGGAGAGAAGGAAGCATGGATGGAAGTGGTTAGGCTTGAGGATAGGCTCGGGTGGAGAGAATATAAGCCCCACTGCGTGAACATGCTCTTAAACTCCTTTACACTAACTCTGATGACTTATTCAATAGTCGTGTTCGCCCTACAAATAGTGCCAGTGATGGACATCACAACAATAGAGGGATTAGCGGAAGTCGTCCACTACTCTTGGATACTCTTAATACTGCTCTCCATACTCGTCGGCCCCTCACAGTGGCTCTTCAACGTGCTAGACCTCAGAATATACGATAAAAAATTAAAAATCCTCGAAAAAGCATCTCCCTTCAAATACCTAGACGAATTCGCCGACATATTCGCCTTCCTCGGCTTTATACTAACCATACGCGACATATCTTATAGAGCAACGGGAGGGGGAAACCCGCTAACCCCCTCAACGATATACTTCGCTTCTCAAACAGCCCTTTTCATCTTCCTCTTGTACTGGCTATCCATGCTCACTCCATCCCTCTTGGCAACTTTACTTTACTTCAGGCTTTCCATAACTAAACACGTATCAGAAATACTCTATGAACTAAACCCCAGAAGACTTGAAGATATAATAGAAGAGAAAAGCGGGTAAGCTCTATAGCCCACGTCTCCTAGACCTATACAAAACCTCTCCAGTCTTAACATTCCTTATCTCAACTATTCTATGAAAAGGAATATACTTCCTCCCACCCCTTGCCTCATACTCAAACCCACGGCTAAAAACCTTCAATAAAAAACTAGCAGATACACGTTCAACCCCACCGGGCGCCCCCCGAGACTCATAGACTATCTCATAATCCCCCCTATTTACCCTAGAATCCCATAATAACCTATTCAAAACGCTTCTAGCGGCGAACTTCACCCAACTACACCACTAAAGTTGAATGTACCCAGTGATAAATTAACATATCTAGCACAAGTATATACGATTCAGTAAAAGATAGAGAAAAATGAAAAACATTATATAAATCGGTCAAAGATACGAAAAGAGCTTTTTGAAAAGAAATTGAAAACTTAGTTGCCGAGAAAATCGACAAACCCGGAGAGGAGGGCACTATCAAATAGAGTGAAACAGTGAGAATCAGAAAATGGAGAAATTCTAAATAATAGCGAAGAAGAAAAATCGAAACACCCTCCTACATGCAAATATATAAGCTGGAACATAGAAAGACAACCTCCCACCGAAAGATAAACAAGGACCAAACCAAATTCACCAAGATATCCAAACTTGGTTTAGAGATGCTAGGGTTATAGTATGGTTTTCCGTAAACTCTTTGCAGTTTAAAGTTGAATTATTAGCTAATACAGGAGCTATTTACACTGTTTTGCCCAAATCTAGACTTGAAGAATTAGGAGTTGAACCTATTGGAAGGAGGAGGTTTAAATTGGCTGATAGTAGGATTGTCGGAAGAGATGTAGGCATTATAGGGATTGAGATTGAAGGTTTGTATACTCATACGCTTGTAGTTTTCGGAGATGAAGATGTGTATTTGCTGGGAGTTGTCACTTTAGAGGAGCTAGGGCTACAAGTTGATCCTATCACTGGTAAGTTGAAGCCTCTTGAACTGTTTTTAATGTAGTACCTTGTGAGATATTAGAGGTTTCACGTCTCATCTTACTATGAATTATCTAATCAATTGTCATGCTTTTAAGATCATTAGTATATTGAATAAATAATCTTTATTCGATTGAAAATTATATAATTTTAGAAAAGTTAATTAAGCAGTTGAAAATGTATAAGTGTGGTATGTCGACTACTATTACGGTTAGCCGTGAGACTAAGAGACTTTTAGATTCATTACGTAGGGGGAGGACTTGGGATGAGTTTCTCAGAGAGCTTGCACTAGAATATAGAAAGGCTAGGGCAAGAAGAGCTTTAGATGAGCTTCGTAAAACAGCAAGCAAAAGAGATTTATCTTATTCAGAGACTAGACTTAAACTTGAACTTAAGTGAGCGGTATGCCAGGAATACTTATCGACACTGATAAACTCATTGATATAGAGAAGGGTGTTGAAGAATTACCGCTTGAAGACTGCTATATTTCGATAATTACTGTTTATGAGTTTATTAGGGGTAGAGCCGATTTTCTTAGAGCAAAGAGTTTGCTAGAGGAGCTTGCGGGGATTATCGATTTAGATAATAAAGTTATAGTTAAGGCTACAGAGATTTGGAGAAAGCTTAGGAAAAAGGGTCAGATTATAGATGATAGAGATTTATTGATAGGAGCTACGGCTATAGTCTATGATCTATATCTCTACACGGGCAATATCAAGCATTTTGAGAGATTAAAACGCTTTGGCTTAAAATTTTATAAACGTGCACACGAGTAGGTTATATCTCTATTTCAGGATTATTTTGCAAGTATTTCTGGTTCTGAGAGGATTTCCAGTAGTATTTTTTCGTGGGTTTTTAAGCCTTTTCTTATTGTTCGCGGGTATTCGTTTAGCATTTCTCCGTAGATATACTTCTCATCTTCTAAGAAGTTTAAGCCTTCTCTAGAGTATATTTTCCCGTATTTCCAAAATTCATAGAATGTAGGCCTCAATTTGTAATCTTCTAGGTAAGTGTATTCCGCAATGCTCAGTGAGAGCGGAGTGAAGGGTATAGTTTTTAAATCTCTCTTTTTGAGTTTTTAGCTATTTTCTCGAACTCTGCTACGAATCTCCGGGTTTTCCTCGAGTACCAGTTGGCGTAGCAGTAAACGCAGTTTAGGCTACAGAAGTCGTAGGGCTCTACTTTTAAGATAGAGTAGCATAAAGAACTTATGTAGGGGCTAGGTCCTATAACGAACATCTAACTTTTAAAACAGATTGGAAGATTTTAGCCTGCCGGTGTGGCTAGTCTTCGATCCATTTCAGTTTTTCCAGGATTTTATCTAATTCGATAGAGTATATTCCTATGGCGTAGTCGCTGACTCCGCCCACCCAGTATAGAGTATCCTTCACGAGGACGAGCCCGTTTCCGAATATTACGTGAGGCCTGTCTCCGTATTTTTCCATAAGAGTTTCGGCGCTAATAAGTAGTCGCTAACGGCTAATAGTCTTTCGTCGTCCGAGATTAGGCAAAAACCGTTCAGATAGGCGTTCGTCTCTTTGTGTATGGCGTGCCAGCCCACGAGGCATTCGTTAAAGCCTATTTTTACAGTGTTAGTACTCCATCCCACTTTTAACTCCCATTTCTCGGGAAATAATACGGTTTTCATATCCTCAGCGTTGATCGTTAAGTCTTCGAGATTTAAAACTCCCCACCATCCGGCTGAGACTCCACCTACTTCGGGCCTAGTTAGGAAGGGGGAACGCCTGCCGTATTCTATAAAAGCGTTATCTTTTAAGGGTGAAATATAGTCCTCGTCTCGGCCCAGTATTCTGATAAAGCCCTCCTAGTAGGTTTGAACTTGCTGTTTAAAAGAGCGAACCCTTGTACTACAACTGGTTCAAAATTGTTTCCACATGCCTGATATCCAAAACCGGTGTATAAAATCGCATAGCCCTCTTTTATCTCGATTATTCTCGGGTCTTCGCGCCCTCTAAACTCCCACAGTCCCTCTGGGGCTAAGATTATCTCGGTTTCGAACGCCTCTTCACTATCTGCCATATTGTCCAATCTACTTTGAAACGACCGATGCTTGAAACATATGAGTGGTAATCGAATATTAGACGAGGGAAAACCTCCAGTTTCCCCTTTTAAATAACGCCCCCGGGTTAAAAGCCACTAAGGCCTCTCTCTAGTGTAATTGACGATTTTAATACGCGATGGAGGAATAGGGATGCGCTTCCATCCGTGATCCTCGATCCTGGGCTTTCTCAACCGTTTTTCTCCGCGGCGGCTAGTTTATCTCTTAGCTCCTTCAGAGGCTACACCTCTACTCTAGCTCCCGTCGAGGGGTCGAAAAAGAACATTTTATCTTCGAAAGGTTTCCAATAAACTTTTTCCTTAAAAACGGCGTCTTCGGACACTTTGAGAACCAGCTCGGCTTTTCCACAGGCGACGTGTACGTAGGATTCAACCCCTAGTTTTTCAAAACCTATAATCTGGGCTTCGACCAGGTCTTCGCGCGGAGCCGCTGAAACCACGGCGTGTTGAGGTCTAAAGCCTAGGACCAGGCTTTTACCAGATAGTTTCCCGTAGATTTTCGGTATTTTCAGTTTAAAAGCTCCAGCATCGAATACTACCTCTTCTCCGGCTACAACGCTCCCCTCGACAAAATTCATGGGAGGACTGCCCACGAAGCCGGCCACGAACATGTTAGCTGGCTCATAGAATATCTGCTCAGGCGTTCCATACTGCTGCAGCCTACCCGCGTTTAAAACCGCGATTCTATCAGCCATAGTCATGGCTTCGACTTGGTCATGGGTCACGTAGATTGTCGTGATGCCCAGCTGTCTCTGGAGTTTCTTGAGCTCAAACCTCATCTTCACCCTAAGTTTAGCATCTAAGTTGCTCAGCGGCTCGTCCATTAGGAACACCTGGGGTTCCCTCACCAGGGCTCTAGCCAGGGCTACTCTCTGCTGTTGTCCTCCGCTCAGCTGACTCGGCTTTCTGTCGAGCAACTCGCTGATGCCCAGGAACTCGGCTACTTCTAAGACTTTTCTCCTCCTCTCCTCTTTAGGCACTCCGAACATTTTAAGCGGAAATTCTATATTACCGTAAACGGTCATATGGGGGTATAGGGCGTAACTCTGGAAAACCATGGCGACATTTCTTTTAGTAGGGTCGACTTCGTTTACCAGTCTATCTCCTATCCATATTTCGCCGGAATCCGGTTTTTCAAGACCAGCTATAAGCCTTAACGTCGTCGATTTCCCGCAGCCGCTCGGCCCTAGCAAGACTACGAATTCCTTATCCCTGACTTCAAGGCTTAAATCGTCTACAGCTACCACTCTTCCAAACTTTTTAGTTACGTGTTTTAAAACCACTTTAGCCATATAGTCACCCCTTACCTCCCGTAATTACTATACCCCTAATAAGGTATTTATTAAGAGCTACAAAGAGAGCTATAGTGGGCATAGAGGCTATCAAACTACCAGCTATAATCGGCGTATACTCCACCCACATAGACCTCTGGAAAGCGAAGCTCAAGCCTACAGGCAGGGTGAAGTTCTCAGGGCTCCTGAGGAAGACCAAGGGTCCTAAGAAGGCGTTCCAAGCCCCTAGGAATTGGTAGACGGCCACGGCTCCTATAGCTGGCCTAGCGAGCGGAAAGGCTATATAAAAGAAAGATTTTACTGGTCCACAACCGTCAAGTCTAGCCGCCTCGAATATGTCTTCGGGGAGGCTGAGGAAGTACTGTCTCATCAAGAATATACTTGAGACATTTACTATGCCTAAGATCGCTAATCCGATTATATTATCCACTAATCCGAGCCTATAGATTATGATGTAGTTGGGGACTAGAGTTACGAAGCCCGGTATCATCATCAAGGCTTGGAGAGCCGAGAATAGCCCGTCTCTGCCAGGAAACTTCAGTCTGGCGAAGGCGAAGCCGGCCATCGCCGTGAAGATCACGTTTCCAGCCACTATTATCCCAGCATATATCGCGGAGTTTAGGACCCACCTGGTGAACAGTTTTAATCTGAAGAGTTTTTCGAAGTTCTCTGTGGTGAAGGGATTGGGGATCCACTCCGGAGGATATTTGGAAGCTTGCTCCCACCTCATAAACGCCGCGACGGTGGACCGCAGGAAGGGCATCAAGTATACAAAGGCGAAAGCCAGTAAAACAGCGTAGACAAAGCCCATCCAGAGTATTCTCTTCAAGTTCACCTGACTCCACCCCCGTACTTCTTCTGGTAGATATAAGTGGTTGTGAATATTATCGCGAAGAGGAAAAGGCTTTTAGCAGCGGCAACTCCTGGTCTAAGCCTTGTGAAAGCTTCGTTGTATATATCCATGGCTATCGTGTAGCCGGAACCTCCAGGACCTCCTCCTGAGCCCGCCATCACCCAGGCTAGGTCGAACATTTGTAAAGCTCCTATAAGCCCCATTACGACTACATAGGTTATCATAGGCTTGAGCATGGGTATAGTTACGTAGAAAAACCTCCTTATAGGGCCGGCGCCGTCCAGCATAGCTGCCTCGTATATCTCTCTCGGTATCGCCTGGAGAGCAGCTAGAAAGGAGACGAAGAAGTGCCCGCTGGTCCCCCATATGGCTACTATAGCCATCGCGAGCAACACGTAGTTTCTATCGTTAAGCCAGTCCGGCTGAAATCCGGGGGCTACAAAGCTTAAAGCATAGTTTATAAAGCCTTTCTTCATGAAGAGCCAGATGAAGATTAAGGATATTATCACAGGACAGGTGGTGGCTGGGAGGAAGTAGCTGACTTTAAAGAATTGTATACCTTTTATCTTCTGGTTTGCGAGAGCCGCCAGGGCTAAGGCTAGGAATGTTTGGATAGGGACTACTATCGCCGTATAAATGAGTATATTTTTAAGACCCGTATAGAAGGGGGTTATGAGGTATGATGCTCCTCCTATCCCCCTGAGCAAGTCGTTAAGCATTATTTCGTAATTTTTTAAACCGGCGAATTTCATAGGGCCTATATAATCCCACTCAAAGAAACTTAAGTAAACCGCGAAGAAGGCTGAGAAATATCCGAATATAAGGTTAAACGCGACCGCGACCGAGATTAGAAGAAGAGCGCCTAAGGCTTCCCTAACCGAGGCTTTTTCAGTAAAAGAGGAAAAAAACTTGAATTTGAGCAAGAGCTCACCCTCACGGGCTATCCTCCCAGAACTTCCCGAACAGCTTCTTTGATGGTTGGTATTACCTCATCTAGCTCTAGCTCGCCGCGCATAGCGGCCGCCATGACATCGCTTATCTTGCCCTCTAGTTCTCCGCTCTTCGGACCCCATAGGAATACTAGTACTTGATCGTATTTGAAGCTTAACGTCTTCTTGTGCTGTGGCCACATGTCAGGACTTTCCTCTAGCCCCTTAATGGAAGGTAGAGTGTGGCCCATCTTGACTACTAGCTCGTACTGCCCATCTTTACCAAGTATGAATTCGACGAATTTCCAAGCTTCCTCCGGATGTTCGGTTTTAGCGTTTATGCCTAGAGCTACGGTATAAGCCATCGTAGCTCTTCCTTTAGGCCCTTTAGGCACGGGGGCTATATCCCAGTCTTCGCCGAACTTAAAGTCGGGGAATTGGTCGGCTAGGAATGGTATCATCCAGTTGCCGCTAATAACCATGGCTACCTCTTGCTTTCCGAAGGCATCGCCTAGCCAGCCAGCGCCAACGTCGGCTGGCTGTACTACGTAGGGAGTCTTGCCGGCTTTTTCTCTAGCTATCTTCCCTTCCCTATATAGGTTGATGTACCAGAGTAGCGTTTCCTTAACTTCGGGTCTGTCGAACCAAGCTTCATCCCCGGGTTTTTCAAACCATGGCTTGGGAGCGCCGTAGCTCAACGCCACAGGGACATACCTGTTAAAGCCTCCCAAGTATATAGCGAGTCCAGGTTTACCGGTTTTATCGGCTATTATCTGAGCGTATTCGAGTAATTGATCCCAAGTGTCTGGAGGACCTTCTAAGCCCGCCTGGGCGAATAGTTTTTTATTCCAGAAGAGGGCGAGCATGCTCCAGTCTTTGGGCAGTCCGTAGAGTTTCCCATCTTTACCTTTAAACGGCTCGAGTAGGAAATCGTAGAATTGGTTTATGAATTCCTGAGATGCTATATCGGAAACCGGGTATAGGGCGCCCTTCTCTATGAAGGTAGGCGCCCAGCTCGTGTCTACGTAGAATATGTCTGGGGCTACTCCGGCGCCGTAGCTGGCTAGTATGTTTTCATGGAACATCTGTGTTATAACTTCATACTTGACGTCTATAGTCGGATATTTCTGTTCGAACTTGCTTATCATCTTCTCGTAGTTTTTCATCTCGGTTTCTCCAGCGCTCCACCCGGCGAATCGTATAAATATCTTCTCAACGGGCTTCTCTACGGGCTTTTCGACTTCTACTACTCTTGGGTTTAAAGCGAAGTAAGCCGCTAGTAGGCCGAAGACAACTACTAGAATTAGGAGGATAGCGACTGTTTTAGTTATACCTGAAGACATTCTTTCACCTTCTAGTGTTATATACTAACAATTTATAGTATATAAATTTTTTTCCCTAGAAATAAATATTACCCAGTTCTAAATAATTTGCAGGGGGGATGACGTGGAGGAGAGGAGGAAGCGGTTACAATCTATACTGAAAACTCTCGGACTCACCGATAAAGAGGCCGAGGTTTACCTAGCCATCTCTCTTAAAGGCTCGGCTACTGTTAAAGACCTCCTCGAGTCTTTGAGAAATATTCACCAGCCCCAGCTCTATAATATTCTTTCGAGCCTCATGAGGAAGGGTTTTATAAGGGCGTCGATGGGTAGGCCTAAAACTTATAGGGCTATCAATTTGGAAGCTCTATTCGAGAGCAAGAAAATTCTTTTAGACAATTTAAAGACGGAGGCGGTGAGGCTAGTAGACCAGTTGAGGAGAGTAGAGGAGGAGGTCCGCGCCGAGGAGACCTTGGTATCGCTTGTAAAGGGATATGAGGGATTGGAAGCCGCTATCGTAGAGGTGCTGGCAGGGGCCCAGCTAGAGGTTTGTGCCGAGCTTCCGACTCAAGTGTTGGTTTCTATAGTGGATATTTTAGAGAAATTGCTGAGCCGGGGAGTTAACTTATACCTGTTAGCTTTCCCTGAAATCCCGGATCATGTTTTAAACAGGCTTGCCAGGTATAGAAATTTAAAGCTTAGGAGAAACAACTTGGGCAGTTTCTTGATGGTGTCGGCCGATACCAGAGTTGCTGTCTACGCTAGACGCCGCTTTTATAGTCCTCGAAAGATGCCGATTCCCGAAACTGAAGTCTACGGTTTTTATATCACGGAGAGGGATTTGATATGGAGACTGCTTAACATCTTTGAGGTTATATGGAGGGAGGCTGAAGAGCTTATCTCTTGGCCTCTGGCGCCTGAATCTTATCCGAAGACCTTTCTGGAGTTTGGGATGGGATTGCTCGAGTTGGAGAACCTCTTGTCTAGAGGTTTTAAGCCTTACGTGGAGGTTGAGGGGAGATCCGTGAAATCCCGCGAGATAGTTAACATAGAGGGATGGGTAATAGATGTCGCTAGATCGACCTATATAAGCAATTTCACCGTTGATTTTGGAGGTAGAAGGGTTACAGTTGGCGGGTTTGACGCAGAGGTTGAAGATTTGGAAGCTATTAAAGTTGTTATAAAGAGGGTTGAGAAATGAGAGAACCTACGGTATCTCACTCCGGTTTTTTCGCGGTGTCGGATAGCTCGGGTGACTTTAGCAAAAAATTCCACGGCTTCTACGGGTGGGATACGAGATTTTTATCTCAGTTGACTCTCGAGATTGAAGGCTATAAGCCTAAACCGCTTTCCTATGTCAGTCTTGCTCCTTGGCGTATGATTTTCTGGATAGAGAGAAATGGAGTTATTATAGCTAGAGATAGAACTATAGATGAAGATGGTACTCTAATAGAGTCTTTCTCTTTACCTCAAGGAGAGCGAGATTTAAAACTTTCTCTCTCTTTCAAGGTTGATTTTGAAAGTATTTTTGAAGTTAGAGGTTCCAGGAGACTTCCAAGGAGAATCAAGCATTTTAACAAGGAGAACTCGATTACCTACACGTATAGTGGAGTAGATGGCTTAACTAGAGTCTTGAAAATATCCCTTTCTAAGGGAAGTTTACAGAAAGACTCCATATCGATTACTCTAAAACCCGGGGAGAAAGCTGTAGTTAGATTTTCCCCAAGTCTGAGTAGAAAACCCGTTTATATGAAAACACCGGCGCCTCATACTTCTTTAATTCAATCGATAAAAACGGATAGCGAGATTTTCAGTTTGGTGCTAGATAAGTCTATATCTGATTTAAGCTCTTTGACTTACTACACGCGCTACGGCCCCGTGTTTCTAGCTGGAATACCGTATTTTGCCTGCGTATTCGGGAGAGATAGTATAATAAGCGCTCTCTACGTCTTGCCCTACTACCCGGAGTACGCCTTAAGTACGTTGAAACTCTTGGGAGAACTTCAAGGTAGAAAATTTGATACAAGAAAGGAGGAAGAGCCGGGTAAGATACCCCACGAAGTTAGATTTGACGAGCTCTCCCTGGCCGGTATAACACCTTTCTCAACATATTACGGTACCGTGGACGCGACCCCCCTCTACGTCATTCTAGCCCGGGAATACCTGAAGTGGAGCGGAGATCGCAATGGAATAAAAACTGTAGCACCGTACTTGAAGAAAGCCGTAGAGTGGATTTTAGATAAAATAGAAGAAAATGGCTTTTTAACGTATTCCCCCAGGCCGGGAGGCTTAGTTAATCAGGGATGGAAAGATTCGGCCGAAGGAGTTCCATATGAAAACGGTGAACCTGTAAAACCTCCCGTCGCTTTGATTGAAGTCCAAGGCTACGCGTACGCTGCTCTCCAGGGAGCCGCTGAAATGGCGGATATACTCGGCTTAGATGAGAATTATTTAAAAGAGGAAGCCCGCTCTCTCTATGATAGGATTAACCGCTATTTCTGGATGGAAGATAGGGGATACTACGCTCTAGCCCTCGACGGAGATGGAAGGAAATCCAGCGTTTTAGCCTCTAATCAGGGACACCTTCTATTTGCTACAGCAGCTTCGAGAAAGGGGGAAATCGTTGAAAAAATATTTAGCCCACGCCTTTACTCGGGTTGGGGTATTAGAACTTTAGCCGAGGGCGAGAAAGCCTATAATCCGTTCAGCTACCATAACGGGAGCGTGTGGCCTCACGATAACGCGTTTATATCGCTTGGATTAAGCAAGCGAGGCTTTACGGTGCAGGCTTCGAGGCTCGCGTTGGATCTTTTCGAAGCAGGCTACCTGCTCGACGGCTTTCCGGAACTCTTCTCGGGCTTGTCTAGGTCTGTAGGTCCTCCCTGTCCTGTTTCTAGAGCTAATATTCCTCAGGCGTGGAGTGCTGCCTCAGCTTATGCTCTGGTAACCTCATTTCTCGCGCTGGAAGTTGAAGATAGTATTCTCAGAGTATCTCCTGTTCTGCCTAGAGGAGTCGGTTACGTTAAACTCCGCGTTAAGGCCTTTGGGAGAGAGGGATTTTTAGAGGTAAGTGGCAGGGAGGAGAGAGCAGAAATTCGGGTTTCCAACAGTATCAAAGTTGAGGGCGTTTAACAGGTTATAGCGTAGCTTATCCGCTCCTGTAGTATTTTCTCGTAGACTTTCTCCACTTTTTTAGCCACGATCTTCCAGTCATAACGCTCAACAGCGGTCTTCCGAGCTTTTAAAGCTAGGCTTTTACGTAACCTAGGGTTTTGGTAGAGTTTGAGAACTTGAAGAGCTATAGATCTCGGACTTTTTTCTTTAAGCAAAATTCCATTCACACAGTTTTTGATAACTTCCCTAACCCCGCCCACAGGGCTAGCTATTACGGGTAATCCGGAAGCCATGGCTTCCAGGACCACTATCCCGAAGGATTCGCCGTAGAGGCTAGGAAGCACGAATATATCCGCCGAACGGTATAGGTCTGGCAGGTCTCTCTCGTCTACCTTACCCAGCAACACTACACTGTCTTTAAGATCATTTGTTTCAATTTTTTCTTTGAGCACGCTGTAGAGATGCCCTGACCCGGCTATAACAAGTTTAGCGTTGGGGATTTCATCCTTTAGATAAGTCATGGCATCGACCAGTAAGTGGACGCCTTTCCTATGGACTAGCCGCCCCACATATAGTATTAGGAAATCGCCGCCTATCATTTCTCTAAACTTCTTAGACCCCCTAGGACTGAACTTCGCCGTGTCTACGCCATTGGGTATGACTGTTATCCTGGCTTGGGGCGCGAATGTTCTGATAAATTTAGCCGCTACCCTGCTGACCGCTATTATCCTATCGGTTTTCCAGAAAACTGTCCTGAGCGGGTATACTATATAGCCTAGCGCTTTCAGCAAGTAGTCGTAATTGTAGAGGTAGGCGCTATGATTGGTTAAAACCGTTCCATACCCATTGACAAAAGCGGCTCTCAGCGTCAATAAGGGGATTGGCGTAAACGCGTGGTGAGCATGGACTATATCGGGCCTATATCTTTCTAAAATCCTCTTTAGTACTCCATTGCCCGATAAGCCGCGGAAGCTTCTCAAGTATTCAGGCGGCTCTAATTCTATCAACTGATAGGAGACAGCTACTCTTCCGGTGACTTTCTTCGTTAATACGGCTACTTCGTGCCCTCTGAGGGAAAGGTTTAAAGCCAGCTCCTTTACGTGACTGGCTACTCCGCCTATCTCCGGCGGGAACCACTCGCTAGCTAAGAGCACCCTCATAGCAGATCCCGCCAAGTCGGAGAATAGCTGATACTCTAAGAGGATTAAGCTCTATATTAACTTTAAGCAGATTTATTTGCAAATCTAATCCTCGTCTTGAGGAGTAAGGTGAAGAATTTAGGTGTAGACGTGTCTTCAGCCTATACTCTAACCCGTTAATCGAGATCCAACCGGCATCCTTCCCGCCCTAAGGGCGTGGGTTCTTGAGGTGGGGTTCTCCTCTTTTGTTTGAGTTTGCACGCTTCATTGGCGGGCAGTGGAAGGGTTAGAGTTCCCTGCTCTTAAGAACGAAGCTTTCAGTTGTAAAATGAACTGGTAATAAATGAGAGGGAAAAACAGATAATGTACTTTAAGAATGTACAGTAGAGGTGTTGGTGTGTCCGAAGAAAAGAGGAAGCTAAAGAAAGCCTATTCAGCAATATTCATGCTCGGCTTGGTCAGCCTCTTCGGCGACATTGTGTACGAAGGATCACGTGGAATAATACCCGACTACCTCAAGTATCTAGGTGCTTCAGCGTTCATCGTAGGAGCGGTAATGGGGTTGGGCGAGTTCATATCCTATGCTTCACGCCTAGCCGGAGGGATAATCGCGGACAAGTATAGGAGCTACTGGCCACTAGTTTTCATAGGCTACGGCTTAATCATAGCATTGCCTCTCCTCTCCTTACCGGAGGTTTGGGGAGGATGGATTCTAGCCGCCGCACTTATCATACTTGAGAGGCTCGGGAAGGGTTTGAGAACGCCGGCTAGAGATACGATAATCTCCTTCGCCTCGAAAACCCTCGGCAGGGGAAAGGCTTTCGGCATACATGAACTGCTAGACCAGATCGGAGCCGTCCTCGGGCCTCTAGCGCTCGCCGCAATAATGGCAACGACCTACAGTTATCACCTAGCCTTTACCTTTTTAATAGTACCGTATATACTGCTCATGACCACTCTCGCCCTTGTATACAACTCTTTAAAAGTCTACGGGGAACCTCCTCCCAAGCCTAAGGAAGGCGGGAAAGGAGTAATGGATAGGTCGACGATGCTGTACATTCTGGCGATAACCTTAAACACTATAGGGCTGTTTCCAGCCTCCCTAATACTCTACCAAGCGTCAAAGCTAGTGGAGGCGGGAATCCTAGGGGCGTGGTTCGTACCGGTCCTCTACGCGGGGATACAGCTAATCGACGCGCCCCTCGCCCTTATTACCGGGATAATATACGATAAAATAGGCTTAACTATGCTCTTCGCCCCGTTCGTAGCTACGATTCTCATAGCCCCTCTAGCCTTTCAGGGAGACCTAGTCTCGATTCTACTAGCGGCAGCGATATTCGGCTTTGTTCTAGGCACTAAGGAATCTGTTTACAGAGCGGCAGTCGCGGATCTTTCCCCTCCGCACGTCAGAGCGACGGCTTACGGAGTCCTTAACACGGCTATCGGAGCGGGAGCTCTATTGGCGGGAGCGGTCTACGGGTACTTAATAGACGTTTCAGCCCCAACTTACTTAGTCATCGTCGTAGCCATAGGCACGCAAATCGCGGCTACATCCATACTAGCCCTACTAATAAAAGGAAAACCGAAAAGCTAGCGTTATTTAAGCATCTAATAAACCCTTAGCAGCTCATAAATAAGAAAATAGCCAAGAAGAAGGTAGCATACAAGTCTACAATTTTCATTCTAATTCTGAAATCTACCTTCTCTAGAAAAGCTAGGAGAGCCAGCGAGATAGGAAACAAACCTAGCAACCCTAAGCCCAGCTCGCAGAGCATGTAAGCGGTTAAAGCTATAAACACAGCTGTAGTGCCCCAGGCGAACGCGTAGCTTTCCCTATAGCCAAAAAGGACCGCCGTTGTCCTGTAGGAGGCTAGCATATCCGCTGTGAAGTCTTCTATCTCATTTCTCAACTCCAATTGGATAGAGTAGATGGCGATCGCCAGCATGAGGAGGGGGTTTAATGTGGCTCTCCCTTCTCCAGCGTAGTAGCCTATCAGTAACGGGAGAACGCCGAAGAATAGGGAATGGGAGAGCAGGTCGAAAGGCGGCTTTTCCTTAAATCTTAGCGGCGGAGCCGAGTAGAATATGACGATTACTAACGCCGCCGCGTAGACTAGAAAGCCCTCGCTCCCATATAGCCTAACCGCGAAGACTAGAGAAGATAACACTATTAGAAGGAGAGCCGCTAAACCTTCTTCAGGTCTTAACAAGTTTTGAGCAAAGGGGTTCCTGCCAGCCTTGTGGGGGTTTAAGCGGTCGCCTTCGGCATCGAATATGTTATTCGTGAGGTATGCCGTAGACATGTAGAAGAAGACTAAGGGTAGCAGCCTGAACAATCCCAGCGTGAAGCTCTGTAAATCTCCTGAAGATAGCGCTAAACCAAATAAGCTTAAACCCACGTACCCCCTCCACTCTGAAATTCTCAAAGCTTTGAAGAGTAGGCATATCTTATGTGGTAAGTGCATAAAAGAGTCTTTAAATTTCAACCTTATATACTTTAAAGATTTTATAGGCTATAAGGAGAGGCTAAGCCCGGCAAGTTTATAATCAATTTCCTAAATAATGAAAATGCCATGCAGTGGCGGGTAGATTTCAGACCAGCATATTCTCTCCTTAAAGTGTACTTAAATCCTGGAGAATCGGTGACGAGCGAAGCCGGAGCTATGGTGATGTATAAGGGAAACGTAGAAGTCAAAACTCATACGGGAGGCGGATTGCTTAAGGGAGTTTTAAGAGCGGTAGCTGGGACGGAGAGCCTATTCCTCAACACTTATAAGGCTCTATCCACGGCCGAGATATGGTTTGCCCCTAGAGTACCCGGTGATATATCGTATATAGAGCTCGGGGGCGGGGAATGGATAATCCAGGATAGCAGCTACCTAGCCCACCACGGCAACGTAGATATAGGAGTAGCCTGGAGGGGCTTGAGGGGGTTGCTAGCCGAGGGGCAACTTATATGGTTGAAGGTATCCGGTTATGGGGGAGTGTGGATTAACAGCTATGGAGCCCTAGACAAGATAGTTTTAGAGCCTGGCGAAAGAGCTGTCGTAGACAACTTCCACTTCGTAGCCATGCCGGCTAGCGTCAGGTGGGAAGCTAGAACTTTCGGAGGATTAAAATCTTTTATCTTCGGTGGAGAAGGGATAGTTTTTGATGTTTGGGGCCCCGCCACAGTTTACGTACAGACTAGAATACTACCTCCCTTCGCCCACAGTTTAAGGAGGTATATAGGTGGACGCTAGCTACAGCGTTGTAGACGCTAGGTCTAGCTTATACTAGACGGATTCTTGGAGATGTAGGTAGGCGGTCTAAGGCAGAGAAAGCCTTTAGAATAGGTAGGGCTTCAAGCAAATCGGAAATCTCTACGATTTAGGCTTAGCTTAATCGAAAAAGAATATATTAGCAAAGGGACTTGTTTGCATGATGAATTATGAGCCGGGTATTAGTGACGGGAGGAGCTGGCTTTATAGGAAGTTATTTAGTGGAGACTTTGGTAGATATGGGCTATGAAGTCGTGGTTTTAGATGATTTCTCTATGGGCAACTTAGACAACTTATCTAAAGTCTTAGAAAATCCGCTCCTCGAAATCGTCGAGGGCGATATTAGAGACCCGGAAGCCGTATCTAAATGCTTAAAGGATTGCAGCGTGGTTTTCCATTTTGCCGCTAACCCCGAGGTAAGGCTTGGAATTCCCAATGAACACTTCGAGCATAATTTGAAAGGCACCTTTACCATATTAGAGGAAATGAGGAAGAGCGATGTAAGGGATATAGTATTCGCCTCCTCCTCCACCGTCTACGGAGACGCCGAGAAACTACCCACGCCCGAGAACTACGCGCCTTTAAAACCCATCTCAGTCTATGGTGCATCCAAGCTAGGCTGTGAGGCGCTAATATCCTCGTACGCCCACACCTACGGCTTCAGAGGGATAGCTCTCAGGTACGCTAACGTAGTCGGCCCTAGGAGTAGAAGGGGGGTTATATACGATTTTATCAAAAAGCTCAAGGCTAATCCAAGAGAGTTAGAGATATTGGGAGACGGTACACAGACCAAATCCTACATATGGATAGAAGACGCTATCGAAGCCACCGTAGTAGCATGGAAAAAAATGAGAGGGGATTTTGAAGCTTTCAACATAGGGAGTGAAGACGCGATTAGTGTCAAAGAAATAGCGGATATAGTGGTCGAAGTTCTAGGCTTAAAAGGAGTTAAGTACAGGTTTACTGGCGGCATAGATGGACGGGGATGGCCTGGAGATGTAAAGTACATGCACCTAGATATTTCAAAGCTTAAATCGCTAGGTTGGACCCCTAGATACACCAGTAGAGAAGCGGTCAGGATGGCGGCGAAGCACCTAGCCAAAATACTTTCCTAGGAGATAAGTAAATGACTTACGTGACGACGTAACTTAAGGAAGTGTATCTAAAAAGCTAGTACGTCGCCTATGGCCTGTTTAAATCCATATTTAACTTCTAGCGTTCGCCCATAGCAGACAGCATTTTTAAATAGTAGTCGGAAAGCTGAGCTATTACCCCTTTAAAGCCTTTATCCTTCACCCATTTAAAATAGGCGCAGTCTATGCTTGGATACTTAGCTAAGTAGTCTAGGATGTACTCGACGTACTCTCCCACTATCTGCTCGGAGATTCTTGAAGAAAAAAGCTTCTCTATAGGCGATTCTACGTAGCCTGGCAGAGCCTCCACCAGGATGGCTCCTCTTGGCACATGAGATTTACTCTCTATAATAACCACTGCCTGCCTAGCCTCTATCTGGAGCTCCGGAGGGATTTTCCTAAACCAACTCAAGACGCGCCGCCATTCTTCCACATCGACTCTTCCCGTAATTCTAGCTCTCAAGGCTAGAGCGGCTAACTCCGATACAACTCGATACTTCAAATCTTCCTTTTCTAAGCTTCCATAGAGGAGTAACTTTAAATTTGGGTTCTTTTCGAAAGCTAATTTTAAGCCTAGGAGCAGGGGCTCCTCCAAGTTAAGCCAAGAACGACCATAGGACCCCATAAAGTTTACAACTCTAAGCTGAAAACTACTCCAAGAAACCAAGCCCTTTACGAATTTCTCAAGAGCTTCCTCCATCTCCTTAGGGTAGGGCAAAGCCAGAAGACTTATCCTTTCCGCCCTACCGAGTATTAAGCTGGCAGCAAATAATCTGGCAATTTTAAGCCTCGGCGTGTACAGATATAAGACGTACTCCATCAAAGTCCCCTATATTGAATAAAGTCTACGCACATCGCCTATGGAGTCTAGCAAAAAGAGGAATACATTCCAAATCGGCAGCAATTCCATCGCATTGTCATCTCCAAAATTAGGCTAAGCTAGAGCCGCCATCTACTAAGAGGACAGCCCCTGTTATAAAATCATTCTTGATTAAAGCTAGAGCCGCATCAGCCACTTCCTCGGGCTTCCCCACTCTACCTAACGGTACCTTTCTCCCTCTCTTTTTAACACCTTCCTCACCGCCATATACCTGCCTAAGCAGGTCAGTGTCTATAGGGCCCGGCGCGACAGAGTTTACCCTAATATTATATGGCGCGAGTTCTAAAGCTAAAGATTTGGTAAAAGCTATAAGACCAGCCTTAGCCGCTGAGTAGTGAGCTATGTTCGCCGCGGGCCTTATAGCCTTCTGGGAGGATATAATGACTATAACTCCCTCCCTGACCCTCACCATGTGGGGGAGGGCGTGTTTAACGAGATTATAGGCGGAGTAGAGGTGTACTTTGATCATACGGTCCCATTCTTCAAAACTCATATCTATTAAAGGCTTCTTTCCGTAAATTCCTGCACAGTGAATTAAAATATGTATAGTCCCGAAAGCCTTAACCGCTTCCTCTATCAAGAACTCAGCCTGCTTATAGTCGGACACATCCGCTTTTACCATAATACCCTCTGAGCCTTTTTTGCGTATCTCGCGCAGCACTTCCTCAGCTTTCTCCCTGCTTCGAAAATAGTTCACGATTACCTTAACTCCCTCATCAGCTAAAGCTAAGGCTATAGCTTTTCCTATACCTCTAGAGGAACCGGAAATAACAGCTACCTTACCTCTCAACTCCATACCAAGTCCCGAGATAAAAAAGTGAATAACTTTAAAATATGTTTCAGCAAAACCGGTTTTCTTTGACGCTATTTTTAATTTTTAGTTCGTGATTTTGTGTGCTATGATCGACTGGAGAGCCCTATGGGATTCCTTTATAATGCTATTCGTAGTTTTCGACGCCGTAGGCAACGTGCCCATATTCTATTCACTAACTTCACACTTAGATTGGAGAGCCAGGAGAGAGATATTCACTAAATCCGTCATAGTAGCCGGTTTCCTGCTCCTATTCTTCATGTTTTTCGGCTCTTTCTTCCTAAGCTACTACGGGGTTACCTTAGACGATTTCAGGATAGCCGGCGGGCTCCTACTCTTCATTATCGCCGTTAAGGGGGCCTTGGGAAAAGTTGAAGCCGAGACTTTGAGGAGCGAGGATATAGCTGTAGTCCCTATGGCTACCCCGCTGCTCGCGGGTCCCGGCAGCATATACGTGGTTATGTATCTTTACAGCGTCTACGGTTTTACGTCGACCCTTGTCTCCATACTGTTAAACATGGGAATAGCCATCTTGGTCTTACGCTACAGTGATAAACTCTTGACGAAGCTCGGGAAGAATCTCATACTCGTGCTATCCAGGATTATGTCCCTCCTCTTAGCGGTGATCGCCGTTACAATGGTTAGAGAGGGGCTTCAGGGTATAATCGCCTCGTTAGAGTATATCCAATTATTGCCAATCCATCGGATTTGATGTAATCAGTGGTATTTTCTCTGTCTATTAATGTAAAGGAATCATTTTTATATTCGTGGATTTTAGCAGTAGTAAGGAGTTAGTGGAGGCTCCGGTGACGAGAATGGAGGTGACTATAAACTCTATAGAGGAAGAGCTACGGTATTTAGAGAAATGGATCACCGTAGCAGTTCTAATAGGAATCGTAAGCGGCTTCGCCGCCATAGCATTCCACCTGGCTATAGAATACTCCACGGAGGCTTTCCTAGGCTTACTGGCGGGCTACGAACCTCCAAAGCCCGGGGGAGAAAGCAGCATTTTCATCCCGCCAAGCAATAGGTTACTCTTAGCCCTGATACCCCCTCTAGGAGGACTCCTCAGCGGATTCCTAGTTTTTAAATTCGCACCAGAAGCCGAAGGACATGGAACAGACGCTATAATAGACGCTTTCCACTACAAAGAAGGAATTGTAAGGAGTAGAGTCCCCATCATAAAACTGATAGCCTCGGCGATAACCATAGGCTCTGGAGGGAGCGCCGGAAAGGAAGGACCGGTAGCTCAGATAGGAGGAGGCTTCGGCTCCTTCCTAGCCAGACTCTTAAAGCTAAGCCCTCGAGATAGGAGGATAGCGCTCATCGTAGGCCTGGGGGCAGGCATAGGAGCTATATTCAAAGCCCCTTTCGGCGGCGCTCTGTTCGCCTCTGAAGTACTATACTTGATGGATTTCGAACCCGCCACTATACCACCGGCTTTTATAGCTTCTCTCACAAGCTATGTAATAATGGGCTTTTTCGAAGGATGGGGCCACGTATTCTACGTTCCAAGCTTAGCAGGCGAAACCTACCTGCTCTACGATCTCCCAACGCTAACTTTCTTCGCGCTCCTAGGACTTATCAACGGAATTGTCGGCATACTCTACGTAAAAACCTTCTACTACGTCCGAGATTTGTTTAAAAAGATCAAGAAAATCCCCAACACCTTAAAACCCGCCATCGGAGGTTTAGCAACAGGAATTATAGGAGTCTTCTTCCCCCAAGTATTAGGTAGCAGCTACGGTTGGCTACAAATGATAATTAAAGGAGACTTCACCTACCTATCTCTCGAAACTTTAACCGCACTCCCCTTCCTGAAAATACTAGCCACGGCCTTCTCCATAGGCTCCGGCGGAAGCGGAGGAGTTTTCGCCCCAGCGCTAGTTATAGGAGGTTCTCTCGGAGCCCTGGTCTGGCACTTAGCTAAAACTCTCCTCCCGGGATACGACATACCCCCGGCGACTTACGTAATCATAGGAATGATGTCCTTCTTCGGAGGAATAGGCAAAGTCCCCATAGCCACCATGCTAATGGTCAGCGAGATGACGGGGGAGTACGAGCTCTTCGCCCCATCGCTCATAGCCACGGCTCTCTCCTACGTTATAACGGGGAGCAATACCATATACGAGAGCCAGGTATTCTCTAGGGCTGAGTCCCCTGCCCACGGAGAATCTAAAGTGGGCTTATTAAGAAACCTTTATACCAGGCTTAAAGCTGAGGATTCCAAGCTCCTTACCCAAGTTAAGGCTAGAGATTTAATGGTTGAGGCTAAGGCTAAGTTAAACTGCAAGGATAAAACCTCCCAAGTACTGGATTTGATAAGGAAATACCCCTACCGTGTCTACCCCGTAGTAGACGACAATAACAGATTTATGGGCTTTATAGCGCTCGAAGATTTAGCAATTAAGGCTCCTAAAAAAGCGGATATCGAAATTATGTTCCTACCCATACATAGAGGCGTGGCGGTTAGAGAAGACGATACACTAAACGATGTTTTAGAAACGATGATAGAAAACGAAATAGACAAGGTCGTCGTGGTAGACGAGGATTTAGAGCTTAAAGGTATAATAACTCTAAAGGAAATACTAAAGCTAGTAGTCTCGGCTAAAGCCTACATTAAAAAACGCTAAGTATCTATCCTGCATTTGTTTAATTCTCACCAATATTCACAATTCTAAACTTACCAAGCTTTACAACGCCCGAAAGACTTAAAGAACACCGCTCCCGTATTCACTAGTGTCAGCCGAAAAGTGTAGGGAAAATTTAGAAAGAATACACATGACTATTGTTCTCAAACCAGAACTAATCGAGGAGTTAACGAAAGAAGTAGTAGGGAAAGTCGGGGAAGCCGGGCTTAAAGCATTCCCTAGAGCAGACGGCTACGCTTTCATGAAGAATGAAATTGTAGGAGTGCTAGGTCTCCCCCATTTAAGGTACGCCGTAGTCGAGGATAAGGCTATGGTCTGGGTTAGAGCGCCCTATAAACTCAGCGAGGAGCTTTTAGCGATGGCAGGATTTAAAGTCGAGGAATACTGCAGAGAAATAATCGAATCCGCCAAGAAACTAGCCGAAGCATTCGAAAAATACAAAAGCAAAGCCCTTGGACTACTCATAGAACTCCCCTAAGACTCTAACATTAAAGCCTACATCTCTACGGTAAATATAGTCAATCTAACACAATAGTCATGTATCATATTCCTAGGGAAACAACCTGCGGGACAGAGATAAGATACGATACCAGTACTGCCTCCAGCAATACCCTATAAGATTAAACTCGTAGCAAAGAAAGATGGTAACACTGTTCTAGGAAATTTTTCGCTAAAACTTCCGAACGAGCCCGAATTCGATCTTTCGGTGCTGGTAGATACTTCTCATAACATCACAGTATATAAAGGATGTTAGCCATCTCAGAGTTAGCTTGTAAAGTTATTCTAATAATCATTTAAATAACCACTAACCACTACCCCTACTATGGCGTCCAGGAAATCTTCCGGAGAATCGCTCTTCGCTCTCTTTCTGGCTAGCTCATAAAGTCTAACCGAAAGCTTATCTCCCCTCGAAAGCTTCGCTACACTTCTCTTAACTCTCTCAGCCTCCAAGAATCCATAAGCTTCCTCGATAACTTTAAACCTGACATACATGCTAATGCATTTCTCGAATATTAAGGGTGAAAGGCCGGAAGCTGCTGAGAGCAAGCTTATCCTATCAGATAAATCTCTGTTCTCTCTCAAGGCTCTCACCGTTAAAACGTAGACTAAACTATCTAAGGCCTCCGCCAAATCTTCACATGCCCTAATCGCCATAGGCTCCAAACTAGCCCTAGAAGGTAAAGATGAAACGACGTATACTACCTGTTCTCCCAGCTCTACCCCAGTCATAGACTTTATAATGCTAGCCGCTTTATCACAAACCCTACTCCACACTTCTTCAAGCTTGCGAATGAAATCTTCTATATCTCCCTCATAAGCGCTCGACAGCAGAGACGCTAATTGCTCTAACGCATGGGAATACCTTAACTCAACTTTCATACTCATGGATATAATCCCGCTAGCCTATTTTTATTTCTCGAATTCTAACGTTACCACGCCATGGCTATAATCTTTAAGACGTTGAACTTTAATATGATGACTATTCACGTCCAGAACGATGGGCGAGTTAAGCCCAGGAAAGTGGTATAGAGCATATGCGCCTACAAGACCTCGAATCATACATCTTAAAGGTAGCGAGCCTAGATTCGCTCCACTCCGGTCGTAAACATACATACGATTTTCTTGTATAATCCAGACATCGACGCCCGATTTTCTAGCCGACGGTGAATGATCTCGCACAAACTCGCTTACTTTCCTAGCTAAATTCGACCTGTACGATTCTGCAGAGTCAAACCTTGGCAGGACAAAAATATCCCATGCTAGAAAACTCGGAGGTCTCTCGCTTTCCCTACTCTCGCGCTTCCCTCTCCTAGCCACAACCCTAGCTATTTGTACTCTTCTAGTTCTCCTCCGAACTCTAATCCTTCCGGTTCTGCTTGTTCTAACGTGTCTCCTAACGGTAAATCTCCTCTCTTCAGACGGTACCAGTATGACATCTCCTGGATATATTAGGTTTGGATTGTCAATGGAGAAGCTAGGCCTCTTTTTCCTCCTCTTCTGTTCGTTTAATCTCTCCCTATTTGTTATCCCAGTTCTACCATCATATTCGTATAACTCTCTCCATGTCATCCCGTATAAAATCCGGAAAGCGTATCTTTTGTATCCTCCAAAATCTTCTTATCCTTTTCCTTTTCAGCCTCTATTTTTTTCCTTAGCTTCTTCAACTTTAGCCTCTGCCTCCTTCTTTTTCTCTTCTATTTCTTTTTCAAGTTTTTCTTTTTCAGCTTCAATTCTCTTCTTTGCTTTTTCAATCTCCTCTTTCGCTCTTTTTCTAGCTCCTCTTTTTCTTTGGTAATCTCCTCAGGCTTTTCTTTAAGAGGAGCACCGGGGATTTCGACACCTGCTTCTTCAACCTCTTCAGGTGGAATTCTAACTATTCTCTTTTCCTCTTCATATCCTTCAACGAAAACCTCGTATTCGCCAGGTTCAAGATTTTCAATAACATACTCGCCGTTTTTATCGGTTACGGCGTTGTATTCGGCCCCCCTCCCTCTAGCAATTACCTTAACATTAGGTATGGGATTACCATCCTCATCTACAACCCTGCCAACTAACCTGTTATAGCCGTCTCTAGCTTTTTCAACCTCTTCTTCTGTTTCCTCTCTGGCTTCTTCATCTTGCGGTTCAGGTTCCTCTTCTTCAGGTTCTGGAGGGGGAATATACTCTCTTAACTTAAGGAGGTAGCTATAAGTATCGGGTCTACCCTCTACTCTCTCAACTTTAAAATCTTCTATAATAACCTGGTCTATATCCGCGGCTCCCGCTATATCGGATTTAAAGCTGACCGGCTCTCCAGCGTAGAACTTTTCCCAGAGGGTTTGAACCAAATTTTTAGCGTCAGGTCCCGATAGAAAGCCTTCAAGCTCTATGCCGCGCAACCCTCTCCCCAAATCCTGTACAACCCCGCCCTCCATCCCCGGTATTTCATGAGCTATAATCTTCCTAGAGCCCATTACCTTAATCTCAGTAGTACTCCTAGCTTCTTTAATTCGGCCGATATCCTCTTCTTTAATCACTTTTACAAGCTCGATATCGGCGAGTTTGACAGAGCTCATATTCGCCACCCATATCATCTATTTGGGGAAGGTCTGTTTTCCAAATTCTCTAATTTGTCTATCCGGTACGCGCGGTCGATAAATTGGTTAACGTAGGGTTAACTACTCTAGGACCTAGAACTCTAAGCTCTATCTCGGGCACTCCATCGTCGACGCCCATGCTCGACATAAACCAACTATCTCCAGTCCTAACCTCTATCTCCGCCCTAAACTCTTGGAGGGGATTTTCCTCTAACTTCAACGGGTAATCCTCGGGTAGCCCAAGCAAAGTCCTAACGAACGCTAAGATAGTCGATACGGTTCCTCCGCCCTTATAATCCAGTATAGCTCTTTTAATTCTCCTCCTAAAATCAGAGTCTGATTCTCAGCTCCTCCTCTTTAACATGAATATAGCCGCTAGCTTATCTAAATCCTCGCCGAAAGCTGTATCAAC
The DNA here is from genome assembly GCA_964501905.1 of uncultured Thermofilaceae archaeon. Classification (GTDB taxonomy): domain Archaea; phylum Thermoproteota; class Thermoprotei; order Thermofilales; family B69-G16; genus B69-G16. The sequence continues at coordinate 25,134 of CAZCTW010000019.1, forward strand.
CCAATGGGATTTCATCACATATGTTAAATCCCTTCCAGCTTCCTCTAATCTCCACTCAACATCAACTCTATTAGGATCGTTACTTCGAAGTCCATATAATCAATAAGCTTCCCTATTAAAGTTTCCTTTAAACAATGACCTAGAACATCGTCATCATACATTAGCATATTTACGTAATTCCTTTGAATCATTATTTAGTGGTGGGATTTTTATATAAGTGGGATAATTTAATATTGTGGGATTATGAAGTCTATAGTTAAAATAGATAGTAAGGGTAGAGTGGCTATCCCAAAGAATATTAGAAAAGAAGCAGGATTAGAACCGGGGAATTTAGTGGCTATCTATTTAGAAGATGGGAGAGTAGTAATTGAGCCTCTCGAATCTGCTGCCGATAAATACTATGGAGTTTGTAAAGTAGAGAAATGGCCTGAAAACCTAGATGAATTCGTGGTAGAGGCTTTGAGAAAATGGTGGATAAGCCAAAGTACGTAGACGTTAACGTTTTCATATACTGGCTCGGCGGGCATCCACTATACGGCGAGAAATCCCGTAAATGGATTAGAAAAATTGAAAAAGCAGCACCACGTGAATATCTAACTTCTAGCTTAACAATATACGAAACCTTGATTATACTCGCCGGCCTAACTGGAAGAAACATGAAAGATAAGGAGTTTATTAGGGGGATTGTAGAGGCATTTGAAAGACTTAAAGGATTAACAATAGAATCTTTGAAAAAGGAAGATATGATTAAGGCTATAGAGCTGATGGAGGAGTATCAGTTAGACTATGAGGATGCACTACATTTAGCAATAGCTCTTGGAGCTGGAGCATCCATAGTCATATCAAATGATAAAGACTGGGATAGAACTCCCATACCTAGGACTTTCTAGACAGTATTCCATCCCCCTAGCCTCACAGGAAATAAGCTATAAATTCAACTCGTAAGCATCGGCAACAGTCGCGGCAATATTGTTCATACTATTAGCAGTTGCTAGAAAAATAGGCGGACAATAATAAACCCTAAACTTTCTTAACGTATTCTATGAATTCGTCACCGTATCTTAGTCATTACATTATAAAGCTACTATAAATTGCGTAAAAACTCTTTAACGTGTTCTGTGAATCGGTTGCCCATCTTAGCAATCTTTATTATAAAAGCTATTATTAGTCCTGCCATATATCCCGAGAGTCCAGGTGGAAGTATAAGGGCATTATCGGACGGGGGTGTGGTAGCGTCTATAAATGCTCCTATTAAGCCTAAAAATACACCGAGCCAACCAGCTCCCCAACCGATGCCTGCACCGACGATCACGCCGATGAGCATGCCAATGACCCAATGACTTCGCCGACGGCTAAGCCGACGAACCCACCGACAAACATGCCGATGGGCTTGCCTACGGACTCAACGAGGGTTACGTCGGTTTTTCGTTTAGTACTTTGTTTTCTTTTTGTTGTGTTGGAATTAGCTGGGGTTTTGTTGTTGGTATTTGTAATGTGTATACTTGTTTTGGTTCTAAGAATACTGTATAGGTTTTTGTGGTGGATCCTTTAACTATTTTTATCGTATGATTGCCGGGTAGTAGTTTTACCGTCATATTTACCGTCTATATATATTTCGCTAATTTTGTCTTCGATTGAAATATTTGCTTCTGTTGTGTAGCCAAGGCATTCTCTCAGTACTGAGATAAATTCTTTTAGTGTAGGTCTTTGCTCGGGGTCCTGACTAGTAGCCCTGTTTACCAGGTTTCTAATTTTAGAATTTTGGATTTTCCTCGAGTATGGTTTTCCCGTTACTATCTCTGCCAATATAACCCCTAGGCTGTATATGTCGCTTTTCCCGCTATATTCTCCATCCCAGACCTCTGGCGCCGTGTATACTGGCGT
>CAZCTW010000020.1:0-20269 GCA_964501905.1 uncultured Thermofilaceae archaeon
TAAATATCACTGGTTTTTTAGTTGCGAAAATAATTGAGACTATAGCTCCGCCTTTAACATCGGCATCTGCCTTTGTCAATATGCTGGCATCTATCCCTACGGCCTGGTTGAATTTTTTGGCTTGGTCCAATGCATCATTGCCTGTCAACGCGTCGCCGACGAAAATTTTAAGATCTGGTTTTACGACTCGCGCGATCTTCTTCATCTCTTCCATCAAATCTTTATCCGTTTGAAGGCGACCTGCTGTATCTATAAGCACTACGTCTATTCTCTTGCTTTTCGCGTGTTGAACGGCGTCATAGGCTACGGCCGCTGGATCGGCACCATATCTGTGTTTTATTACTTTTACGCCCAGTTTTTTACCGTGAATTTCGAGCTGTTCTATAGCTCCGGCTCTGAAGGTGTCGGCGGCGGCGAGCACGACGGAGAATCCGTTTTTGAGGAAGAGATTGGCTATTTTAGCTATTGTTGTTGTCTTGCCGTGGCCGTTTGGTCCGAGAAATAAGATTATGAAAGGTTTTCCTCTTTCTCTTTTTTCCTTAGCTATCTTTAGAAGATCAATATTCTTCTCTGTTTTTAAAACTTCCACCAATATTTCTTTCAAATATCTTTCGACTATTTTTCTTTTATCTTCGAAAAATCCGATTTTTTCCTCGGAAAGTCGTTTCTTTAATTCTTCCGCGATGAACTCGGCTACAGGTAGAGCTACGTCGCAGTTAGAGAGAGTTAGGATTACTTCGAAACTTAAATCTTCCAATTCTTTAGGGGAGAGTTTTCTCGTGGTAAGTGTCTCAGTTATCTTAGAAAAAGCTTTTTTTAGTTTTTCAAACATTTAGAATTACCTTTTTTCAGCTAGTTCTCGCAATACACGTTCAAGTTGCCTCATCCTATTGACGACTTGAACATAGCTATTCCTAGTTCTCTCTAACTCAGTCTCTAGGCTTTTTTCCCTATTTTCTAGATACTCTAATGCCTCATTATAGCTTTTTTCCACTATGATGTCGCTTCCAACGTTGACTAAAACAACGTTCTTCTGCAAGAGCCGGGTTTTAAGGAACACAGGTCCGCTAATAGTTACTATTATCTCGCTAGAATCCGGTAACTTTTCGATTTCCTTAATTACTTCTCTAGTCAATCTAGTCTCTGCTAGTAAATTGTTGAGTAATACTAAGTTGCGATTTAAGACCTCCGCTACTTGTCTAAGAAAAACGTATTCGGTGTAGAGCCTTTGAATTTCCTCCTGAGCTCTCTCGCTCATTCTGACAACCTTACAAGATTATTTTTTCCAGCTTTAAAAGTTCTTTAACTTCGTTTCTTTCTGCTTCTTCAGGGCTTATCTCCTTTACCTCCTCGATCACGATCCTCTTACGGTTAAGTTTATGCCTCGACCCCAGCACCGAATACACGTATTCTATCGCATGCTCCTTTTTTAGCGCTGGCACTTCTAAGGTAAACTTCTCGGGAAAAGTCCTATGCTTCATAATCCCTTTCACTCTGAAAACTTTGACCTCGACCATGCGCTCACCCGTACAAAACCTCATCCATATAGAAAATAAAAATGTTTCTCAACCATGCGTTAATATCCTACGGGAAAGACCGAAGGAATAGGATGTAATGTTATGGATAATGGGCCCGCCGGGATTTGAACCCGGGATTCGGGGCTTTCGCTCCCCCGCCTCGTAAGGGCGATATCCTACCGCTAGACGACGGGCCCCTAGTGCTATTCTACGTTTTCACCTATAAATTTTACCCGGTTTCTACACGGAGGAAGTCCTCTTTTACCTCCTCTAGTCTTTTTATCTCCTTTTCCAGTTTTTCTATTATTTTGGTGTTATCGAAGGCCTCTAGGACTTCTTCGCATTCTATGCATGAGAACATGTTCTCAGTGGCTTCTTCAAACGTGTACCTTCTATGGCAGTGTGGACATATGTAAAATGTGGACGACGTTTCGTACTCTAATCTTTTCTTTAACTTTTCAATGACTTTAGATATTCGGTGGCTTACTATTTTGTCTACGGGATCGTCTGTAATTCTCCAAAAATACGTGAACCATCCTATTTTTTCGTCGCGTATTCGCCTATACTTTACCAGGTTAGACTCGAATAGAAAGTTTAGTAATCTTCTAGCATCGTTTACGCTAATGCCCACGTATTTTGCTATTTCTTCATCAGTCGCTTCACCTTTTTTTATCAATAATTCTATAGTTTTTCCCGCGGTTTCGCCGTAGATGTTTTCGGCTAGCTGCTTTAAAATTTCTTCGTTAGATGCCATTCGAGTCTACCTTTATCACTTTTTTTCCTCTGCTACTAGGTATAATTTTTATCTTTGCATTATAAAACTCTTTACTTAACTCGCGACCTTCATATAAACGATCTAGGAACACGGCGAGGGCGGCAACTTCGCTGTGCGGTTGGTTTCCAATAGCTACGTTAAAATCCGCTAGATCGTATATTTCTCGGGGAACCTTCTCGGCGCCGACAATTACTAATATTTTTCCCCCGTTTTTCCGTATACGTTGTAGCACATCGCTTGTCACTATGTTTTCGCCGTACATCGTCAAATGTACAACTGTGCCTTTTTCTTTCTTCCACCTTTTAATAAACTCTCTGTAAGATTTAACTACGTTAACCTCGAAAGGACCGCCCCACCTCTCGGTTACATCTCTAACTTTCTCTATTATCTTAGGCTCTATTTCTCCTACGAAAACTATCCCTTTAGCTCCGAAGGCGCGAGCGACTAAAGCTACATGCGTTGTAATTCTTTTATCTCTGTCTTTCCTGTGCCCTAACCTTAACACCGTTACTGAGGGTTCTAATTCTAATTTTTTCATTTAAATCCCTCAGGTGGGAAGCTAATCGCATGAAATCTATCCGTTTTAACTCGATTTTTATTATTGCTTTTTCATTTTCCACAGTTAGCTCTAATATATTGAATTCTTTCATAATTTTCCATAAATTATTAAGTGTAGAGACGGGAGCCTCTATTTCAGCTTGTATATACCTTCCTATTTTCTGGCATATTTTTTCCTTTAGTAATTCGATACCTTCGCCTTTCAGAGCTGAGACTAAAACATAGTCTTCCAGCTTCGATCTTACGATTTCTAACTTTTTATTCATGCCACTTTTAGCGATATCTATTTTGTTCAATACTCCCAGAACGTTATTCTCAAACACCCCGACTGTATGTAAAGCATCTAAGCTGGCTTGAAGTTTTCGCTCTATTTCGCCTATCGGGTCGCTCAAATCTACAACGAGTAGGATTAAATCTGAGTAAGCTATTTCAGCCAGCGTGGTATAGAAGGCCTCTACCAGGATAGGCGGCAAAGCGTCGATGAAACCTATGGTATCGGAGATTATAAATTCCTTACCATTTATTACAATTCTTCTAGATGTTGTAGATAATGTGGCGAAAGGCCGGCCGTCCACATATCCCTGTTCTCCTGTAAGCGCCTTAAATAGCGTGGTTTTACCAGCTCTGGTATAGCCAGTTAGAACTACAGTGGGTATACCCGCCTTTAGCCTTCTGCTCCAGTATCTATTTTTTCTCTTTCTGATTTTCTCTAATTCCCTCTCTATTTTAGATATGCGCTTAATTACGTGTTGCCTATAGGAATCTATTATGTATTCACCGCCTCCTAGATAACCCGGTAATTCGCCTAGCTTAGCCAGGTGTAGCTGTTCCTTTACATAAGAGAGTTCCCTCTTCAGTTTAGCTAGTTCTATCTGTAATTTAGATTCCTTACTGCCGGCTCGTTTAGCGAAAATTTCGAGAATTAGAGTTATCCGGTCTACTACTTCTACTCCCAGCAATTTTGAAAGGTTATGTATCTGAACGGGTTTGAGCTCGTTAAAGAATATTACCTTTTCGATACCTTCCTCCTCTACTTTTTTCGCGAGTTCTAATGCTTTACCGTATCCGATCTGGTAACGGGTATCTGGTTTCCTGATTTGCTCTACTTCTAAAACTACTTGGTAGCCTGCTGCTTCTGCTAATTCCCTTAACTCGTAGAGCAGGCTTTTTTCTTTACGGAGTCTGCGCTGGACTATAGCGACTTTCATGTTCCCCTTTTTCTCTTTTTAAATACTACTATATCGCCGAAAGTAAGCTCATAATCTCGTGTACCGGTATCCTCCCAGCTTGAATAATCTAAATCTTCTTCTATTAGATTTACTTTTAAGACTTTCTCCAACCGTCGAGCGAGTTCGAGGGTAGGTTCTAAAACTCCATCTTCAATTCTCCTTATAGTAGATTCCTTCTCTCCAACCATGCTGGCTAGCAGGCTTCTAGTAAGCCCCTGTTTTATCCGGGCGTTTTTAATTATCTCGGCGTAGTTTTCGACGACAGTATACCTTAATTCTTTCGGGTAGTAGCTCCTAGATCTACGCGGAGCTGTGCTTCTACTTTTTCTCGGGACAGTTTTTGACTGTATTATCTCGATAGGCGTACCGTACTTCTTAGCGCATTTTTCACAGACTATAAGCTCAGCTCTATCTATGTAAACTCTATAGCCCTTACCGGCTATATCTGCTCCGCAAATTTCGCATTTCATACTTTCACGCACTGCTATTATAGTACCAGGATAAACTATTTAGGGTTATTCTCGCTTCAATGAACTATGTCCAAAGTACTCGAAAGCCCCACGCGCTTCGATCTTGAACAGATAAAGGCTCAGTTGGTATATCAATATGGACGCAACGTCGTACGGATATTAGATTTCGGCGAGATAAAAGTTCAAAAATCTGGCAAAACAGGAAGGCTTAAACACGTATACCTAAATGGAAAAATGATTTTCTCCCTCAGAGCAACAGATGGTTTCTTAATTTTCTCTTTAGAGGGGGCTAGGCTTTTCCTCAAAGCTGTACCTCCGCCCTCATCCAGAGTTGTTGTTATGCCAGAGGTAGCTCCTTTTATAGCAAGAGGTAGAAACCTATTTTCAAAGCATGTTGTGAGAGCTGATGAGAACATAAGGCCCTCGGAAGAGGTTATTGTGGTAACGCCAGAGGATAACTTAGTTGCAATAGGTAGAGCTCTACTTGCTGGATGGGAGATGGTAAAAGCTAGAAGAGGTATAGCTGTAAAAATAAGGAAGGGTGTTAAAGGATAATCTACTTTTTATAAAAAGTTACATATCTGAACTGTCTCCTAGTCTCTATACTCACCCTGAAGTTTCTTCTTAACATATCTTCTATATCTCTGTAGAAGTATTGGTTAGTTAACCACGACGGAGGTTTAATTCTAGGAACTAACCCGCGGATGGTGTTCAAGTTCGTTGTCCTGCGCGTGTAAGATACATATGCATAGCGTAGCAGAGTCCTCAGTTTTATAGAGATTTTCCTGGATCTGGTACATCTTAGTAGCTCCTGTGTAACAAGATAAACGTGTTTGAGAATTTTGTGTTTTTCGACTTCATTACCCATACCGCTTCACTCGTGGACTTTTCTACCTTCTCCAATAAAAATTTTTCCAATAAAAATTCCGTTTTTAAACTAATATAAAATCGTTAAATGTCGTAGCTAAAAAATTTTAACATTTATTCGCCAATATGAATAGACCTAATCAGACGCAGAGCATCTGTCTTCTTCTTAAATACCATAGTGTCCTCCTTCGTCACACCCTTTTCCTCTACGCTGTAGACGTTTACAAGGTAACGTTTTTCTCCTAGGATGAAATCTTCAACTTCGAATAGCTCTGCTATTCGAAGTATATTTTCGGGTAGATCGTATTCAATAACCTTTACGCTATGGTTACCGCTAACCAGATCAGAGTACGACAATAAAATGCTTTCCGAGAATTTCCGGTCGAATATTAAAGCATCTGAGGGCTTAAAATCCCGAGTAGTGAGAGGATTTATTTTCAGGGGGGACCCGTTTTTAGAAACCATGTAGACTTCCGTCCTTATGCTTACTTTAATTTTTTTAGGTATTTTGCTTTCAAGTTCTAGCTCGAATGTAGTGAATTTCATTTTCCACACCCGTGCTTAATCTTCAACTGGAATTCCAAACCTGAGAGATATCTTTTTATGCTCTTCTAAAGGTATGCTATCTACGTCGAAGAAGTTCTGGTAGTGGCGTCTGTAGGGCTCTCCTTTGACAAGCTTGGCTATATTTCTCTTATATTTTTGCTCAGCTAGGCGCATTCCTTTAAGCTCCTCCCATTTCTTTATGGGTATTCCATAGATTTTCTGCACCCTGTCTCTGTAAAGTTCTGGAATGACGTTGAAAGAGCAGAAGGGTATTAGTCGTCCGTCGGGAGATACATAATGAATATCGCACCTTTGCACTCTGGCAACATCGTGGTTATAGAGGTCTTGGAAGTGCATCATTCCCAAAAACAAAGTCTTATAATGGAACTTTCCCAACGAGCTATAATCGTGCTTTACAAATATCTGGTACAGTAATCTTACTATCTCCTTACCTTTCTTAAGGCTTTTAGGCGCATTTTTCTGATCGACGAATTTTCGAAGTTTGATGAAAAAGTCTAACATAATTAAATACTTGTTCTTCCCCCTTTCAAGTTCGGATGCTTTCTCTTCTAAATACTTGAAGAATTCTTCGACATTTACGAACCTGGTAATGGGTATAATGCTTCCATCTTCATCTTTGAATACATATGTCGCCGCGCCGCATGCGAAGTGAGTAGTAAGAGTAAGCTGGTATTTACCAGTTAAGGCTTCGATAAAGTGAGAAACTGGGGCTACGGAGGGTACGGGGTACCAATCTTCTCTACTTATTACGCCATTTGATTGTTTTTCTATTAAGATTAAAGTTTCGGGGATTGTTATCCTAAGTTTCTTCCTCTCAGCTCTCGAGACACGACCGGTTAAAGAGATAGGTTGAAAGTTTACTCCTCGTACTATATCCATATTTTCCGCACCAAATCTGATGATATCCCAGAGTTCGTGATCGTTTACACCGCGTACGACGGTCGGGACCAGTACAACCCCCAGTCGAGCTTTTCTGAGATTATCCAATACGTAAGGCGTTTCCCAGTGGTTCTTAGGATTAGTATATGGCGTAACTCCGTCAAAGCTCATATAAATGACGTTAGTGCCGACCTGCCTGAGTTTTTTTGCAAGTTCTCCGTCGTAGGCTAGCCTTATACCGGTAGTATTCACTTGAACATGGATAAATCCTTCTTCTTTGGCTAATTTTACCATATCCACTATATCGTCGCGTAGAAGAGGCTCTCCGCCTGTTATCTGGAGGGCTTTAGGCGGTACTGGAGATAACTTTCTAGCCTCTCTTAACATGTATCTAACGTGTTCTAAAGTCGGCTCATATACATAGCCGGCTCTTGCCGCGAAGAAAAAGCAGTACCAGCAGCTTAAGTCACACCGGTTTGTAGCGACTAGGTTTAAAAGCGCAGTGTGAGATTTATGGCGCGGGCATAAACCGCAGTTATACGGGCATAGAGCCAATAGTGGAACTTGACTGTTTTTAATTCCTTTACCATCGAACTGCCATTCTTTAAAACGCATGTATAACTGGTAGTCCCCCCAATAGATTTCTTCGATCTCTCCATGTACTGGACACTTTTTCCTTATCCATACTTTCCCTTCTCTTTCGAATATGACGGCTTTGAGTAGCCTTAAGCATTCTGGACAGAGAGAAAGAGTACGGGCTATCTCCTTTTCTCCTTCTTTTAATTCAGGCTCTATATCCAGCGCCAGCTCATAGTCCTCGTATATCTTCGGCAGAAGGTGAAGTCTCAGCTCCTTTCCAATTTCTTCAAATTTTCTCGCGTCGGCTTCGAGAAGCGAAGCATAGTTAACAGAAATTTCTTTTACCTCCGACATCCTACCACGTTAAAGTCGGGATTGTTATCTCGCATATAAATTTTTCATACGTTTAACCATATGAAAATTCTGAAATATTACCTAGCAATGATATCTCTTAAATTTTGCAGAGATATATCCTTAAATGTTTTAGAAATATACACGAAGCTCAAAGAGCCGGTCAGTACTGCTTCGAAAAACACGATCACGCTTCGCGTTAATAATGTGACTAGAGTAGCGTTTTCTTTAGATACTCCCAGTACAACGAATGTAGAAATCATAGCGGCGTCTAAGGCGCCTGCGTTAGCGGGTATTCCCAGGGGGATATTATCCATTAAGCTGTAGATGGGGTATGCTACGGATAAAGTCCAAAAGCTCACGTGTTGCCCTATTGCGAGGAAAAATAGATAGGGTATAGCTACGCCTAAAGACCATTGAAACAGCAATATGGAAAAGCTCACTATGATAACGAGTTTGTATTTTTTCATTATCCCAAGTGAAGATTCAAAAGATTCAAAGAAAGAATCGACTTTTTCATTTATGTTATATTTCTCGTATCTCCAGATAGCTATTACAGTTTTCTTCACTACTTTCTTTATAAAATTGCGAAGAATATACGTTTTTCTCAAGAGAAGTAGTATTAGAAAAAGACCTAAAGAGGATAAGATTATTAGCACAATGCTCTGATAAAATATCCTCGAGTGGATTTCGCTTTGGTTAAGCGATAACATCGTAAGTCCTAGAGTTATGAAAAAGAGGAAAGCCATGGCATTTAGAAGCCTGTGTATAACTACAGTTGCTGCGGCTTTGCTCATATCTAAATTGTAACGTTTCTTCAACAGTATTAAGCGTAGGGCTTCTCCAGTCATAAACGCTGCCGGAATAAGCATATCTCCGAACCATCCGACTATAACTATCAATATAGAATCTTTCAATCTTACCTCAGGACATACAATTTTCACTAAAAGAAACCATGCTACCGAATAGGTTAAGATAAAAAGTATGTCGACGGTAAGTATTAGTGGAATGAAAAAGAGATTTATTTCTCGAATTCTAGCAAATATATAGCGGAAATCCACTTTAAGTGCGTATAGATAAACTGCGAAGAAGATAATGCCCAATAAGAGCAGGAATATCGGTTTCTTAACCTTTACTAGGCGTGTATATTTCCTCAACCCTTTCACTTTATCCCGCTATGAAAACGATATTCTTACTCTTTTGCCAGCGAAGTACTCGATTATCTTTTCTGCTTGAGGTTTGGGGAAGGGCATTCTGCGCGAGTACATTCTGTTAACTCTTACATTATACTCGGAGGTGCCATCAGGGAGCCAAATGATATCTACTCCCTGTACTCTTACTGGATAAAGTATCTGCTCTATCAAGTCTCTAATGTCAGGTAACTGCTCTATAAATCGAACCTTTCCGTAGCCTTTCGAAGATAACATCTTTGCAACTTGGAGCAATACTCTCTTCTCTATACTGGTGGAGTTTTGAACTAAAAGAAAGGTATTATTGTTTATACGCACAGCTTTCTTAAAGGATAATCTATCTAGTTGTGGAAATTTCTTTTCCTTTAACATGACTAGTTCATGTGCTATATCTACATCCAACTCACTTATTTCTCCTTCTTCTAAGCGTTTTTGATCCTTAGAGCATAACACTTTTGTTCGGGCGCAGAAATAACATATTGGTAGCTCCATAATTAACACCTATTCAATCATTTCATCTTAACCTATTAATTTAATTTTTGTCATATCCTTATTTCGAGTTAATGCCTATTATAACCACTCAACTAATCTTAAGCAAGATAACGTATATTAGTAGGAGTTTTTACGTATGTCAAGGCGATAGTCTTGAATGGAGCAAGCGTCCATTTAACTGAGAAGCAAATAGAGATTCTGCGTACATTATTAGCTGAAAGTAAAGTAGTCAGAGTCTTTACTGTCGAGGAAAATCAGAGCGCGTTAGCTAAGAAGCTTGGAATTACGAGACAGGCTTTAAATGTTCATCTTAGGAAACTTAAAGAAGCGGGTTTCGTTAGAACGGGAAGGGGATTTATAGATCTAACCGACAGAGCTCTAGAAGCTTTAGGTATACGTACAGCTGAGGCATTTGTAGCTATAAAAATAGAACCCAGGGCTAGAAATCAGGCTTATACTCGTATTAAAACTCTCCCCGTGGAGAGAGTTTACAGAGTGACGGGAGATATAGATCTACTAGTGGTTATAAATCAGGCTCTTTTAGACGATTTCCTAAAGCAAATATCAAAGATCGAGGGTGTTAAAGATACTACGACTTATGTAGTTATTGAACGCTTAGTTTAGGTGAGTGGGGAAACTGAGTAGTAGGACACGTTGCCTTCCTTATCTATAATTGCTATCACCGGAATTTTCCTCGAGCGGAGAGCCTGCGTGACCATACTTTCTAGCTCTGCAAAAGTCACCTTTAGCCCCTCGCGAAGCCCTATCACTAAGTACTTCGTAAATTTAGTATTTTCCGTCACTTTTCTCACTCTATACTCAATGGTTACATCACTGAATCCCTCCTTCACCACAAACCCTCTTTTCCTTAAATCATAGTACAGGGTATATTTAACCCAAAAGAGAGGGTCTCTCTTAGATAAGTAGCTGATTAAATCTAATGTAGAAATCTCCTTTCTATCTTCGCTGAATATCTTTAATCGACCTTTCTCTACTAAGTATAAGGCCTCCTCAGGGAACAATTTTAAAGTTCTGTTCTCTAAAACAGTTCCATATTCCCCTTTGCTTTGTAGGAAGGATATGTCCTCTGGATCGCTTACTTTTATCTCGCCATTAGCTAGCAATATGGCCCGTGCTATTCTTTCTTGGCTCATTTTCTCGCTTTGAATACATATCGATAAGTTTTATAGGTTTCTTTCTAAGATAACTATCGGTGTCTGTCTTGGTTAAAATGCCAGCACGTAAGATAACTTGGGATTACGTAGTAAGCTTATGTAAGGAGTTAGCTAGGAAGATACGTGAAGAAGGATTTAAACCAGATGTAATCGTTGCCATCGCTAGAGGCGGCTACGTTCCGGCGAGGCTACTCTGCGACTACCTGGGAGTAACCGATTTACTGAGTATTAAAGTCGAGCATTGGCTTGAAACTGGGAAAGCAGAGAAGGAAGCTAAAATAACTTATCCATTTAACTATGATTTATCCGGAAAGAAGGTGCTAGTCGTGGATGATATCTGCGATACAGGCGACAGCTTCATTATAGCTGTAAAGCACATTCGAAAAAACTCTAATCCAGATATTATAAAAACCGCGGCCATGCAAATAATCCCGGCGACTTCTAAGTTCACACCCGATTTTGTAGTCGAAGAGTTAAAGTCATGGGAGTGGCAGCTATACCCCTGGTGCGATTATGAGGACAAGACGAACCTAATAAAGAGAATAATGAAGGAGAACCCGAGGGAAGCTCCTTGGAGCATAAGTGAGATCAAAGAAAAGTTTAAGGAATACTACGGAGTGGAGTTCAGCGAGAAAGAATTCGAGGAAGTATTAGCGTATATGGAATGGATTGGAGTCGTAAAAGTTGTAGAGTATGAGGGTAAGAAGGGATACACCTTAAAGGTTGCCTAATGAGTAGTAAAATCCTCGACTTTACTAACGTTTTTTTCGGTGTTTATATTAAGGAATTGATGGAAGCTCCTCTGGATTATGAAGGACGTGTGCCAGTATTAATGATAAAAGTGGGCAATTTCGTCTTCAAAGTGCGGAGAATAAGAGTTATTGGAAAAATAATAGGAAAGGAAGAATACTCAAGATGGATTGATTATAAATTGCACGACGGCACTGGCGAGGTTATCGTGAGGCTATGGCAGGACGCCAGAGGCATATCTAAAAGCGAGTTAACTTTAGACGGTTTTGTCACAGTGTTTGGTTTTTTAAAAGAATTCAGAGGTACGCGGTATATTTCGCCGTTTATAGTGAGAAAGCGGCACCGCGTAAATTTCGAAGAATGGTTCACTCAAATAGAACGTGCGAGAGCGGCTATATTGAACAGCATACGGGATTTCTAAGCTAGAACTTATATGTCAGTAAAGTATCCTTTTAGCGGATGATGTATTTGCCGAGTGCTTAGCCGAAAGGCAGTGAAGAGCCATTCATGAACTGACGCCTTTTTAAACCTCCTCCAGTGGAATTACCTGAACCTAGAACCTGTCATTTCTCCGACGTGGTATAAGCTCAGCGAGGTTACCGTTAGTTTGCTTAAAGGTGTCATATGACTACTAAGATGAGTTGGAAGAGAAGTACTTCTGGTGGAATGAGGATAAGATGAGGAATTTATGATCTAGCGTGAGTAGGCTTTGATTCTAATATCTACTCTTTGATGTTCATGAGTCTTATCTCCTCTAGGTCCATTGGAGACGGGGGCATCGGCTTTCTCGTAATTGCCTCTTCTACAGGACATCAAACTGATCAAATAGACCGCCTGTCTTCACCTTTAATGTCCGTCTGGTGTTAATAGCGCCATTTCTTTGTAACATCCATAGCACGGTAGAGAAGTAAAAGGTACTGTTCGGTAACCCGGTTTTACGTCTAGGGGAATACCCCTGAACTTTAGCGATTAAGATGATAGGCAAGAATATATAGATAGGGTGAATTTTCATAAAAGTCACTCGAGAGAGGGTTTGGAAATGAAGCACCTCTTGAGCTGGCTAGAGTACAGTGGCCGCGAAATCGAAAAGATAGTTGAGTTAGCTAGGAAGTTCAAGGAGGAAAGAGCTCGCGGAAAAAGAAGCTATAGGATTTTGGAGGGCAAGTCGATAGTGTTGATATTCGAAAAACCATCAACCAGGACTAAGGCGTCCTTAATGGTGGCAATAAAAGAGCTTGGTGGTTTCCCCTGCAGTTTTACTAGAGAAGAGCTCCAGTTAAGTAGAGGCGAGCCAATATCTGATACCGCGCGCGTATTAAGCAGGTATTTCGATATGATAATTGCTCGAGTCTATAGACACGAGGATTTAGAGACTATGGCTAAATATTCCCAAGTCTCCGTGGTAAACGCTCTAAGCGATAAGTTCCATCCTCTTCAAGCGCTAGCTGACATCCAAACAATAATTGAGAAAAAGGGTAAGCTTAAAGGCCTAAAGATAGCGTTCGTAGGAGACGGTACAGACAATGTGCTAAACTCTCTCATGGTTGTTTCCACGAAGCTAGGGCTCCACTTATCTATAGCCTGTCCTAAGCAATATTCACCAGATCCCAAGTTACTGGAGCTATTGACTGAAGATTTAGAAAAAACCCATTCACGTATTGAGATTACAGAAGACCCTATAGAAGCAGTGAGCGGAGCCGACGTAGTTTACACAGATGTTTTCGTGAGCATGGGACAAGAACAGGAACGGGATAGACGGCTAAAGGTTTTCATGCCGAGATATCAGGTTAGCAAAAAACTGCTTGAACACGCAAAGAATGATTACATCTTTATGCACTGCCTTCCAGCTCATAGGGGTGAGGAAGTAACCGATGCGGTCATCGAAGATCTAAATCACTCGGTAGTTTTCGATCAAGCCGAGAACCGTTTACATTCGGTAAAAGCGATATTAGCATTTCTACTAGGTGACGGATATGGGAATTTCTGAAAAATTTAAAAAGTATGCGTTGATAATTAAGTTTACCAAAAAACCCCAGAGGAGAGAGTTCACGCTAACATTAAAAGTTGTAACTATAGGATTTATGCTGCTGGGAAGTATAGGCTATGTCTTTCAGCTCTTGGGTTCGGCTCTACAGTTTAGACCCGTAGCTGGCGTGCCTAAAGAATTAGTTATAATCGGAATTGTGAGCGGCATAGTCCTAGCCTTAGCCATTTCGCTGTACAAATATAGAACAAGGTGATTCAATGAGCGAGAAAAAGGAGGAAGGGCGTTTTCTAGCTTTGAGAACTACTGTTGGACAGGAATACAACGTAGCCGTAATCATTGAGAGTAGAATTGAGGCCTTAAGAAAGTTGAAGAGCGAAAAAGGCGAAGTTTTCCGTAGCCCTATAAAGTCGATAGTTGTAGTTGAAGAAGTGAGAGGGGTTATTTTCCTCGAAGCAGATGCGCCGTTTGTTGTCACTAATCTAATTAGTGGATTAAGACATGCTAAAGGGATAGTTAAAGGTATTATAAAATACGAGGATATCGAGAAATTCATATTGCCTAAGCCTGTAATTGAAACCATAAGGGTAAACGATATCGTTGAAATCACAGGAGGACCCTTCATAGGGATGCGCGGAAAAGTAGTATACGTCGATAAATCGCGTAAAGAAGTGAAAGTAGAAATTTCGGAAGCGGCATATCCGCTTCCAATAACGATAAGCGCCGATTACATTAGGATAATACAAAGGGCGAGTGAAAGTGAAGGAGAGGGATCTTAGAAGTTTCATTTTGGAAGAAGAGTCGAGAGGAAATGTGGTAAGGATAACGGATGAAGTTAGCTCGAAATACCAAGCATCAAGCATTATAAGAAAATACGACGGCAATAAAGTAGTAGTATTTGAAAACGTAGACGGCAAGCCTTTCAGACTCGTGGCTAACACTATTTTCGGTAGAGACCAGTTATTAAGGATTTTAGGCGTTAAAAATCACGCGGAAGCTTACGAAAAACTACTAAACGCTTGCGAGAGGCCAGGCGACTTACTAGTGGATGAAATACCCGGAGATTTAAAAGTTTTTAAAGGTACGCTTCACGACTTGCCTATCTTAACCTATTATGAAAAAGATGGAGGACCATATATAACGGCAGGAATAGTGGTGGCGAGAGATGAGGATATAGGCTTCCAGAACATGTCTATACACAGGTTGCTAGTCATAGACGATAAACA
This sequence comes from uncultured Thermofilaceae archaeon, assembly GCA_964501905.1. Lineage (GTDB taxonomy): Archaea > Thermoproteota > Thermoprotei > Thermofilales > B69-G16 > B69-G16. The sequence continues at coordinate 14,610 of CAZCTW010000020.1, forward strand.
CATGGCCATTAGAATAGTTCCGCGCCACCTATACCTAATTTACGAGAAAAACAAGAAAAAGGGAAGAGATCTAGAGATAGCGATTATAGTAGGAGTACACCCCTTAATTCTCATAGCCGCGGCGTCATCGCCCCCGTATGGGGTAGACGAGGCTAAAGTTGCGGCTAAGTTGATGAATAAAATGGCGGTCTTTAAAAGCGAGGTAACTGGTCTGTTACTGCCGACAAAGGCTGAAATAATAATTGAGGGGAGGATACTGGCCGACAGAGAGGAATATGAGGGTCCTTTTGTTGACATAACGGGTACCTATGATATAGTAAGGCGACAACCCGTAATAGAAGTTGACAGAATACTCGTTAGAGGAGATAAGCCGATATACCAGGCTATACTGCCGGCGGGAACCGAGCACAGACTTTTAATGGGCTTCTACAGAGAGGCTAAAATATGGAGGGCGGTAAGAGACGTAGTTCCTTCAGTAAGAGAAGTAAGGCTAACCCCTGGCGGCTGCGGATGGCTTAGCTGCGTTATTTCGATGGTGAAGAAGTCGGAGGGAGACCCTAAAAATGCTATCCTAGCGGCTTTTGCCGCGCATCCATCTCTTAAAATAGTTGTAGTTGTGGACGAGGATATAGACGTGGATAACCCAGTTGATGTGGAATGGGCTATAGTCACTCGCATGCAGCCTAGCGAAGATCTTGTGATAATACCTAGAATTCGGGGGTCTAGTCTAGATCCTTCAGCCGATCAGGAGAAATTGCTTACTTCTAAATTAGGAATCGATGCCACAATACCTCTCGACAAACCCCGCGAGCATTTCATTAAAGTTATATAGCCACTCCAATGAGGTAAATTCGATGAATGGAATTTTTATAGCTATAGAGGGCATAGATGGAGCTGGATTATCGACGCAGGCGAGGCTACTTTATGAAAATCTTCTAATGCGTGGATGCAAGGTCGTGTTGACTAAGGAACCCACAGACGGGCTTATTGGAGGACTTATAAAGGCGGCTCTCAGAGGAGAGTGGAGGACTAATCCTGCAACTCTTCAACTTCTCTTTGCAGCCGATAGAAGCCACCACGTAAATCAACAGATACTGCCCGCGCTTAAACAGGGAAAGATCGTGATAACCGATAGGTACAAGTACTCCTCTATCGCTTACGGATCGCTAGATTGCGATCGGGAGTGGCTCATAAAGATAAACTCTATCTTTCCTAAGCCTCATGTTCTAATAGTTTTAGATGTTCCCGCTGAAGTAGCGCTTAAGAGAATAGCAAAGTCTAGGTTTGGCTTCGAACTCTTCGAGAATAATAGATTGGAGATTGTTCGACAGAACTTTCTGAAGCTTGCCGAGAGAGAGAATGGATTCGTGGTGGATGCTAGAGAGTCAATCGACCAGGTTCAAAATGAAATATTAAGGATTATTTCTTCAAAAGCGGGGATAAAGCTTTAACCGCTGAGAATTTCTTCGATAGTTATCGACCCGTACTTTTTCCTTTCACAAGATATTTCGATCATCTTCCTCCGGATCAAAGAAACAAGAAATCTGGGAAGGGTCCGCCCTAAACCTCTCAACCTAGTAAAGGTTAAAGTTAGAATATTTGCGTCGTTTTCAAAGGAAATATCTACGCGGTACCAATCCTTTGTCGCATAGCCCCGTTTTCCCCTTCTCTGATACGAGTAGGAGATTTCTATATTGTATATATTACACTCCTTTAAGGCATTTAAAGGAAAAATTTCATCTATATCTTCGAAATCGCGCCTATTTTCTGGAATTACCCTAATTTTTCTTTTCCCCCAGTGGGGCTCACGTCCGGCTACATCTACGGGGAATTTGTCTGTATACCCGTTTATACTTTTAAAAGCCAGAAATAATAGCTCACCCAGGAGTTCAGGTTCACCGTGGACTCTATATCGAAAACTTTGAATTCGCATCTTTTTATACTAACGAGCGCTATAAATTAACTGTATCTCCATGCGGAAGCATAATGGAATTTGTAAGGTATGTGGGAGAAGACGCGTAGTAGTTTATCTTAGAGCGAGCGGGGAGTATCTGTGTGCTCGCTGTCTCTCTAGGAGGATCGAGAGAAAAGTGTCAAGGAGGTTAAAAAGTATAGCAGGAAAATCTATCGTGATAGGGTTTGAAACCACGGGAACTATAGCTTTAATGCACATACTAGCTAAAGTCTTCAAGGAGGGAAAGTGGAAAATTTATAGCCCGGAGAATAGTATGTTGCTTGAATGGGCGATAGCCAGGTATAAATTCGAGAAGGTACATCTCCCTCTTATCGGGCAGAAAACATCTCTAATTCTTCCGTTTACGCTTGAGGAATTCTCGTCCCTTCTTTTAAAATGGCTTTTAAAGCTCGATTACAGAGAATTAGTCAACAATAGGATTATAGCTCCCCTTTCCTCCTTTTCAATAGAACAGTTGGAGGTTTACGCTTCTTATCGCAAACTTCCAATCGTGCCAGTCAACGCGGAAGAGGACGTGTATGGTGAGATTTTTTCAATAATAGAGGAGAGCACGCCTACTATAAGGTACCAATTTTTATCTTCTATTAAAAATGTGAAAAATTTAGTAAACAAAAGTAGTGAATTGCATGAAAGCATATAGGGGTTGAAGTTAAAATCTTAAACCTAAGGGAATGGTAAGGTTAAGAAAGACAAACGATTCGATGTGAAAACTTTAGGATTAACAGGCCAAACTAATTAATGCAGCGTATACCGTATATAGAGCCGTTGAGACTCATGCCAAGTATAGATATTAACGTCGTGGTGGGGGGAGAGGCGGGAGCCGGCGTACTCGTAGCTGGAACAGTTTTGGCGAAAACTTGCGTTCGCAGCGGCCTTTACACGTACGTTATGAACGAATACCCTTCAATAATCAGGGGAGGGCACGTCTGGTGTTCGGTTAGAATATGTGATAGGAAAGTGTACAGTCAAAAGTACAGCATAGATATCTTAATAGCTTTAAACGAGGAGACCATAGAGAGGCATCACGATAGATTAAACGAGAGAGGAGTAGTTATCGTCGACGAGGAAACTTCTCGGCTACCTCTTAACGATTTACGAGTCCTGAAAGTACCTCTAACTAAAATAACTAGGGAAGTTGGAGGGCAGCAAGTTATGCGGAATAGCGTGGCTGTGGGCGCCGCCGCAGCTCTGTTAAATTTAGATATCCAGGTCTTAAGCCAAGTAATCTTAGATACGTTTAGGAAGGAAATAGCAAAGATAAACGTTGAGCTAGCGCGTAAAGGTTACGAATATGTAAAAAACAGCGGAATAAGCCAAACATCGTTAATTATTTCTCGCTCTCAGAGCTCTAATAAAACTTTAATACTAACGGGCAACGACGCAATAGCTCTAGGCGCTATAAAAGCTGGCATGACTTTTTATGCCGCATACCCGATGACGCCTGCATCTCCCATCCTACACTTTCTAGCGACATTTCAAAAAGAGTATGACATAGTAGTATTGCAACCGGAAAGCGAAATAGCGGCTATAAACATGGTAATAGGCGCGGCGTATGCCGGGGCTCGAGCGATGACAGCTACTTCAGGCGGAGGCTTTTCCCTTATGACGGAGGCTCTCGGCCAAGCGGCGATGACTGAGGTTCCAGTAGTGATCGTAGTGGCTCAGAGGCCAGGTCCTAGCACGGGATTACCAACTTACACCGCACAAGGCGATCTGATGTTCGTGCTTCATGCCTCTCAGGGAGAGTTCCCCAGAGTAGTTATTGCTCCGGGCGACGTGGATGAAGCGTTTTACTTAACGATAGAAGCTTTTAACATAGCTGAAAAATTCCAAGTACCTGTTATAATACTCACGGATAAGCATCTAGCAGAGAGCTGCATGACCACTGAGGAATTCGATGAATCCAAAATAAAAATAGATAGAGGAGAATTAATAGTCGGAGAGTACAGAGGAGATGAGCCCTATAAGCGGTACAAGATAACGGAGACTGGCGTTTCTCCAAGAGCTATACCTGGAACCCGAAACGCTATCGTAAAGGCGAATACTAGCGAACACGACGAATACGGATTCGGGACGACAGTCCCCTCGAAGGTTAAGGCCATGGTAGATAAAAGATTTCGAAAAATGAAATATATTGAAGAGTATGTATACGGCTTAGAACCTATAAAAACGTACGGAGACGGAGACATACTTCTAATTACGTGGGGTAGCCCTAAAGGAGCTATACTAGAAGCTATGCGAGACTTAAACAAAGAAGGCATAAAAACGAAGCTCGCACAGATAGTTTTCCTAGAACCCTTCCCCGCTGAAACGCTTAAGAATATCCTTCAGGAAGCAAGCAAAGTGATATTAATAGAAAACAACAAGACGGCCATTCTAAACATGCTACTTAACCAATATCTCCATGTAGACGTCAAGGAAAAACTGTTAAAGTACGATGGAAGACCCTTCTACCCCCACGAAATTTCTGAAAAAGTAAAAAGCGTGATAGAATGAAACTCCAAACTCAAGTAAAAAAAGTCTGGTGTCCAGGCTGCGGAAACTATGCAATACTAACGGCTTTCACCGCCGCTATAGAAGAGCTGGGAATAGAACCGGAGAAGCTAGTCGTTATATCCGGAATAGGATGCCACGGGAGGATAACAGATTATCTCAACGTCAACACTTTCCACACAATACACGGCAGAGTCATCCCCCTAGCCACAGGGATAAAATTAGCTAATCCAGAGCTAACAGTCGTAGGATTCAGCGGAGATGGAGACGCCTACGCCATAGGTCTAGGCCACCTCCCCCATGCAGCGCGTAGAAATATAGATATCACAGTGATAATCCACAATAACCAAGTCTTTGGGCTCACTACGGGTCAATACACCCCCACAAGCCCTAAAGGCTTTAAATCGAGAAGCACACCCTACGGCTCCCTAGAAGAACCACTAAATCCTCTGTTATTAGCCCTAGCTAGCGGGGCTACATTCGTAGCCCGAGGCTTCGCAGGCGATATAACCCACTTAAAAATGCTCATAAAAGAGGCAATAAAACACAGAGGATTTGCACTAATCGACGTCCTACAACCTTGTGTAACCTACTACAACACCTACCAATACTATAGAGAAAGAGTATATAAACTCCAAAACCACAACCCCACAGACCTACGACAAGCCATAGAAAAAGCCTTAGAATGGGGCGACAAAATACCCATAGGGATATTATACAAAATAGAGAAAGAAACCCTAGACCAACACGTCAAAACGCCGCCAGTCTATAAACCTGTATCAAACATTAACATTAAAAAACTCTACAAATGGCTAAAATGATCGCAATAAGCTAAGAGGCCGAGATACATTATCTTTAACAAAAAACACAAAAAATAAATAGAGAACACCCCAAAGAAAAATAACCTAAAGTAAAGTATATAAGCCACAAAATAAACACACAAAATGGAGCCGCAACCCCCGGCGGCCCTCTCAGACACAACCCTTACCAGGGTAAAAATGAAGGGAAGGCCTCCGGTTGCGGCAACACAGATGAGGATCCAAACAAACCAGCCGTAAAGGCTGGACGTTTGGATCCAAGGCGGATCGGCGTAACCTCTGAAGGTAAACACAACCCCCGCCGCCTTGCGGCGTAACTCCGGTTGATCCTGCCGGACCCGACTGCTATCGGGGTGGGACTAAGCCATGCAAGT
>CAZCTW010000021.1:0-19307 GCA_964501905.1 uncultured Thermofilaceae archaeon
GGAGATGCCTTCATCACCGCGAAGGATTACTGGGAGTACAGGAAGAAGATAAAGCGCATCTCCACCGGGTGCAGTAACCTCGATAAGCTCTTGATGGGTGGTGTCGAGACTAGGGCTATTACGGAGCTTATTGGTGAGTTCGGGGCTGGCAAGACACAGATCTGCCACCAGCTCGCCGTAACTGTCCAGCTACCTAAAGATAAGGGAGGTCTAGGGGGGAAAGCTATCTACATAGATACTGAGGGGACTTTCAGGCCTGAGAGAGTGGTACAAATTGCTAAGCGCTTCGGTCTTGATCCTGACACGGTTCTAGAAAACATAGTCTATGCTAGGGCTTTTAACAGCGATCATCAAGAAGTTTTGGTTAAAAAAGCATTCGAGATTGTTAAAGAGGAAGACGTTAAGTTGCTTGTTGTTGATTCTCTTATTTCGCATTATAGGTCGGAATATCCGGGGCGTGAGAATCTTGCTAGGAGACAGCAGAAGCTTAACTCACACATTAGCGATTTACTGAAATTGAGCAGCGTGTTTAACATAGCGGTAGTTGTCACGAATCAGGTTATAGCCAACCCCGAGGTCTACTTTGGAAGCCCACTAAAGCCCGCCGGGGGCAACGTTGTTGCACACGGCTGCACCTATAGGATTTTCATAAAGAAGGGGCGTGAGGGCAAGAGAATAGCTAAAGTTATCGATTCCCCCTGCCACCCAGAAGTAGAAACTGTCTTCTTCATTAGCGAAGAAGGGGTTGTGGACCCGTGATGGGTTATGCAACCCCTTCACCAGCTATCTGAGGCTCGGCGTAGAGATGTACGCGTCCATGAGAAGAAGCTTAAGGAATGCCGTGACGGGGATTTTGTCAAGGTTAGGGCTAGGGTTGTCAGATCTCGTATTAAGGAGGGCAGGGATGAGCTCGGCTACAAGCCTAGAATTTCAGGAGTTCTTGAGGATTCAACCTGTAGAATGTACTTTGTCTCGTTCAACCCTAAGTTGTGCCTATTGGCTGATACTGTCGTCGAGGTTGAGGGGAGGGTGAGAGAATTGCCGAACGGCTCCAAGATACTGATTGTAGGTGAGAGGAGCAGGGTTAGGGTTTTGGAGGATAGGCTTGACAGGTACATATTTAATGCTAGGATAGCCAATCTGACAGAGCCGATGACTGGCATAGTAGTTACTGGGAGGATTTCCAAGGTTTACAGGGTTCTAGTGAGGAGGTGTAAGAAGTGCAACAGGATTTTACTGGACGGCAGGTGCCCCGAAGGACATAGTGACGGCTTTTACCCTGATTTAAGGCTTAGCTTTAAACTCGTTGACGAAACTGGCTCGATAAGGTGCTATGCTGGTAGGGATTTAACAGCCAAGCTTTTAGGCATACCGGTAAGCACCGCTTTCGACTTATTATACGAGGGTTACTCCCTTGGATTCTCCATATTTTTAGAACCTGTAAAGCCTATTAGAGTAGACTACTACAGGAGCGAGGATAAGATTGAAGGCTACTACTACGACGAAGTTAAGGGCTTGGTTGCCGTTATCGACGGCGACTCTCATCCAGAAGGCTTAGAGCACGTAGAATCAGAATATATAGGCGACAGCTACTTGGACAGGGCTTTACTGGCGGATTTATTACAGGCTTACCTAGAAAGGAATCTGCCGCATAGGTTTCTCGGCTTCTACTTAATTAAAAAACACTTGACTAGTATGAGAAGAGTTTACCTGTATATGGGCTTCAGCTTAGACATAGAATTTGAAGAGTTTTTGAGAGTTAACGTTTATCCACAGATAAGGTACATTGAAAGCGTTAAAGACTATATAGTCTACCGCAGGTCTAGAGGAGCATACTTCAAGTCTATAAAAAACACATTGGTGAAGTATAGGAACCTAGTGCTACTGGCTCCGAGGGGCTTGGTAGGCAAGATAGTTGATGTCCTGCCTGTGATGGCTAAAGACTATGTTATTGAGGGTAAAGACATCACGCTGAGCGAGTACTGGAGGAGAAAGGGTATAGACGTTAGGGATGACGAACAACCACTGCTAAAGGTTAAGCTTTACGAGCTTGGAGGAATAGAGCTGGTCTATCCTCCTAGCCAATGCTACTTCGAGATCTCAAACGGTCTGGGTGAGAGCTTATCATATAAGTATTCCTTGAGGTGGGTTAGGAGAGAGGCCCTAAGCCTAGTTAAAGAAGCTCTTGAAAGGTTGGGAGTTTTCAGGCTTGAAGTGGTTGACAGGGCTTCAGGAGAGCCGGCTTTGGAGAAGCTGGCTCTCAGGCTTATAGGAAGGGAGGTTTCTCTTGAAGGAGACGTTCTGAAGTGTGGGGATGGAACCGTATTCTTAGCTAGGAGGATTGCAGAATATGAATACTAGCTTTATTCAGTCTTCGAAGCTTTTAGAACATCCGAGCTTGAGGATTAGTACTGGCTGCGGAGTACTAGACGGATTATTAGGACGGATAGAAGCTGGCAGAACCTACCTTTTCTACGGAGACGAGGAGGTGCTGAGGAAGTTGCTCTACGGCTTGGCAGTCAACTCTCTTATAGAACTGGAGAAGCCTGTCCTAGTTTTAACTATGAAGGATTACCATGCAGGGCTGATATTCGACACCTACGACCTAGGCTATACGGCTGTACAGTACTTCCTAGACCCCGAATACGCCCTCAAAAATGTCTATGTAGCCACCGTGTTCAATAGGAGGCAGGTCGCTAATATTAAGGAAATAGTAAAGTTCGTGAGAAAGAAGGACATTAAAGTTATTCTTGTCTGGGCTACCACAGACCTTTTCGAATACGAAGACTATACGATAATGATAAAATTCTTGGGTTCTCTAAAGCAGGCCTTAGAAACCGATGTTGCACTCGTCTTCTTCTCGAGAGAATCTAAGCTCTCTAAGACCTTCCCTCCGAAGCCGGACGGTCCTGTATTTTTTAAGCATTTTGCCAACGTCATAGTCTATTTTAGGCTCAGTATGAGGAATAAAAGGCTTGTAAAGATATACTTGGTTAAGCACCCCTACAGGCGGCTTAAAGAGGTTACGGCATACCTAGACTATCACGGGCTGGTGGACTTGTAGGTGGTTTTATGGGCAGGATTACGAGTAGCTTTCGGATGAAATTGGATGAGGCTGTTGCTAGGCTGAAATCCGAGCTATACGCGCTGTTAATTGACGAGAAGAGAAGAAAGGCTTTCGACAGAGTTATAAAGAGTTGGTACGAGGAGGCTAACGCTATTGCCTCTTTCAAGCAACCATACATCTACGGTTCCTTGGCTATATTCTCTCTAGTTGATTTGCAGGCTCAGATAGACGAGCTGAGGAAGGAGCTTAAAGATTTGAGGATGAAGGTCGATGGAAGGCTGGATAATAGACCTGACGGTAAAGAATGATAAGGTTAAGCTGTGGTTTAAAACAACTAAGGATAAGCTGATCATTCTAGAGAGAGCCTACCACCCTGAATTTTATATTCCTAAAGAATCTTTAGAGAAGGCTCTGGACATAGTTAATTCAGATCTTGTACAGGCTAGAATTGAGGTAAAAAAGATATTTCCGAGCGGTAAAGGCGAGTTTATACACCTAATTTTCGATACAGTAGAAGATTACAAGAAGGCTTTAGAGGAGCTTGAGAAGAGGGGGGTTGATACTTTTAACGCCGACCTTTTGCATACTCAGAAATTTCTATTTAAACACGACCTAATTCCTCTGGTCAAGTACGAGCTTAAGGAAGACAGACTAATTTATTTGGACGATGATTATAGGCTGGAGCCAGTTCCTTTATCGATTTTAGCTTTATCTACTAACTTCAGCCCCAGTTGCGTGTTCAGAGAGTTTACCTACAGGTTTAACGGAGAATGTGAGACTGTATCCGGAGAAGAGGAATTCGTACTGAGGGAGCTGGAACATATTCTTAAGAAGCTTGACCCCGATTTAGTTTTAGTTAACCTCGAATGGGACGAGTTTGTCGAGAATTTGCTGAAGAGAGCTAGAATATACTTCAAACATTACAGCTTGGACAGGTCTAGAGTGAACGTGAGAAAGCTTAGAAACTACAAGTTTTTGATTGCTGGCAGGTTAATATTCTCTTACGACGATTTCGAGGAGATGGGGCTTGCAGGACTTGAGGAGAGATGCAGGTTCTCTAGGTTGCCTCCTAAGATAGCTTATAGGTGGACGGCAGGGCGTCTTGTAGATAGCAGGCAGTGCTATGTAGCCTGTAAAAAGGGCTTCTTGATCCCGAGGTCGGAGAATTTAAATCTTATAGTTAGGACGGCTTGGGATATTCACGTCAACGATAGGGGAGGTATGCTTCAATCACCCGTAGTCGGATTGCACGAGAACGTGGCGGTGCTGGATTTCGAATCGATGTTCCCGAATATTATTGTACGCTATAACGTTAGCTACGAGACAGTAGAGCTTGCCAAAGTCAGGAGAAAGCCTAAAGGTCTCTTAGTAGAAGTGGTAGAGCCTTTCCTGAAGCGCAGGCTATATTTTAAACATTTAAAGAAGAGGTTGGGCGAGCCTGCTAAGACTTGGGCTGAGCAGAGGCAGTCTGAGCTTAAACTACTCCTAGTATCATCATATGGTTACTCGGGAAACAACTTTAACAGATTCGGCAACCCGTTAACATTCGAGTGGATAAACAAAATATCCCGGATCGTTATGGAGAAGGTCTATGAAATAGCTAGGTCTAGAGGCTTTCAGATAGTTTACAGCGATACAGACAGCATATTCGTGAAGAAAGCAGGTGCTAAAATTGAGGATTTTGAGAGGCTTGCGGAGGAAATAGGCGAGGCTACTAAACTCCCGATTAAGGTTGATAGAGTGTATAAGTTCTTGGTGTTGTTGCCGATGAAGACTGATAAGAAGCTAGGGGGAACTAAGAGATACTACGGCAGATTAGTGAGTGGAGAGTTAGATTTTAAGGGTATTGAAATAAGGAGACACGACTACCCCCAGTACATCAAAGAATTTCAGCACAAGTTGGCGGATAAGCTTCTGTCATGCGAAAGAGTTGAGGAGGTGTACGATAATTTGAGCGAGTGTCTCAATATGGTAGCCCACGCTGTAGACGAGATAGTGGAGCATAGAGTACCGCCGGAAAAAATGATTATCAGAAAGATTTTGAGGAGGAGCGAGTACAAGGTCTTAGCCCCCCACTACGTTGCCGCTCTTCAGCTCCGTTTAAACGGCTACAGCCTAGCCCCGGGTGATGTCGTAGAGTTCTTATACACAAACAGTGGACATAGGAATCCAATGATGCGGGTTCAAGCTTGGAAGCTCTACGACGGCAGGGGGTATGACGTGGAGAAGTACGTGCAACTCCTATTGGATGCCGCTGAGTCGATACTGGCGGTTTTCGACTTTAATAGAGCGAGGTTTTACGGGGCTGAAAAGGACTATTTTGACGAGATTTTTGAAAAATACCTTATTGAAAAGCTAGATTTTTAATTATGTTGGATAAAATCGGTATTGTTGGAATTAAAATTTTGGTAGCTTTATATTATAGAGAAATGTATATCAGAGAACTTATTAGGACTTTAAATGTTAGCTCGGCTAGTGTTTATAGAGTATTGCCTAATCTCCTAGAATTAGGATTGATAGTGTTTGATAAGCGGGATACGAGAAAGTATGTTCGGTTGACTGTTAAAGGAAGAAGAGTTGCTGAATTTCTATCAAAAGCAGAAAAAATAATTATTCAAGCTAAATCTAATATGTTAAACGATTTATTAAAATTGTGTGGGTAAAAGTTTATACGTGGCTCGCCTACAATGGGTTGGCGGCATAGCAGTCCTGCTCAATAGTATAAAAATTCTATTCGACCCTATCAAGCTAGCCCCATTCAAACCCGATTTCGTATTCGTTAGCCACGCCCATCGCGACCATGCAAAAATAGAGATACTGAAAAAATACGACAGAGTTTACATGAGCGAGCCTACGGCTAGAATACTGTACGGATATAGAATACCTGATTACGTGCAAATAGTTGAGAACGGATTAGATTTTAAGGGTGTAGAGTTCGAGTTTTTTGATTCTGGGCACGTCGTGGGGGGTAAATCGGTGCTGATTAAAGACGATGAGAGGATATTCTATACTGGGGATTTCTGCTCAAGCGCGAGGATAATACTGAAGCCTTTAAAGTATATCGAAGCAGATATCCTAATCATAGAGGCTACTTATGGAGCTATGCCCTACATATTCCCAAATAGGAAGAGGCTGTACAAGAATTTAATCAAAAAGGTCGCTTACTACGTGGATACTATAGGCTACGCAATCGTCGGCGCCAGATCGCTAGGAACGGCACAGGAGGTTATAGCCCTACTGTCAAACACTAAAAGAAAATTCGATTTGTACGTGGACCCGAAAGTTTACAAGATGAGCAGAATACACTTCGAATACGACTACGTTAAAGCAAATTTCGAGAAATGCCCGAGCTTTAAACCCTGTATTCGAGAAGGAGTTTACGTTACCGGCGTTGGAAACGCCTTAAAACTCAGAAAAGAAGGCTACGACGCTATCATATGCACAGGTCTTTCAGCGACGTGGAATGACTTCAACTCTCTCACTCTTTCAAGCCACGAAGACCTAAACGGTTTGATAAACTACGTCATGCAATCCAGAGCAGAGAGAGTATACACGGTTTACGGCTACAAGAGAGATTTCGCACAAATGCTTAAAGAAATGGGGTTGAAGGCGTTCAGGCTATAGCTATTTTAAGTGATTCCCTTATCAACTGTTAGCCCTTTCTTAAATTGTGATTAGGAGAGGGGCTAGCATAATATAATGGCTTTATCAACACACTTTAGGTCGAGCGTGGTATTGACAGAGTTCACCTACAAGTTTGGAGATGAGAAGGAAACTGTAGCTGGCGATGAAGGCTATGTCTTGAATTCTAGACATAGAAATCCGCTGATGAGAGTCTAAGCTTGGAAATTGTACGACGGCAGGAGATACGATAAAGAGAAATATATAGAATTACTTATAGATGCATTTTTAAAAAGAATCAATAGCCGCTGGAAGAGTGAAAGCGATAAGAGAAAGCGTTGAAAAAGGATATCTAATTTAATAATTTTTCAATTTAATCTATATAATTTATAGAACTTTAAGATAAAATTTATCTTAAATTCTGAATTTAAGATATTATTAGAGAACATGAATTCATATTGGATAATACCTTTACATTTAGCATTGGTGATGTTAGTGTTTCTCATCTTTGTATGCGCATTTGTAGTTGGTGGTTTACTCTACGCTGAGGATCCTTCGCAAAGTATTGTTGTTTGTTTTACAGGGCTATTTTTCTTTGTATTGGTGGGAGGTTTGATTTTACAATCTGTTCTTGAAGCTAAAAAGGAATATGAAGAATCAAAAATAGAGGAAGAGCTCGAAAGAAAGAGAATGGAAATAGAAGAAGAATGGGATAGATTTATTGACTGGGTAAGGAAGGAGAGGATAAAAATAGAGTTGGAGAAGATGAGAAAGGAGGTAAGTTGTTGTGCTTATTGTGAAGCAAGACTTCCTAAAAATGCTACAAGATGCCCAAATAGCGGCGCGCCTGTAATGAAGAGCTAGGCTATGAATTTTACCATTAACCATTGTTAAATAATTTAGAAAAATTATTGAGATATTTTTGAGCTGAATTCGATAGATGTAGAAGTTTTAGACCTGAAACAGATGGCTACAAGAGAGATTTTGCTCAAATTCTTAAGAGCATGGGAGTAAAGGCATACCAGTTATAAATTTTATTTTAAATGATTCTCTTATCAGCTCTGGTATAGATTTTAAATTGTGATTAGGATAGGTGCTAGCGGCTGGTCGTATCTCGAATGGTATGGCGTTTTTTATCCTAGAGGTTTGAATAGCTCAGATATGCTGTCCTACTACGCTAAATTCTTCGATACTTCTGAGGTGAACAGCTCATTTTACAGCATTCCTAAAAAGGATACAGTACACTTCTGGAGCAGGAAAACTCCAGAAAACTTCGTTTTCGCGATAAAAGTCTATAGAGGCATAACACACGAGAAAAAACTATCAAACGTCCAGCGAGATTTAATCAGTTTCATTGAAAAATTTGAAGCTTTAGAACGCTCAAGAAAGCTTGGACCATTTTTAATACAGCTCCCGCCTAGATTCAAAAAGAATTTAAATCTTCTAGAAAGTATAGCTTTATTCCTATCAACGTGCAGAGAAAAGTACGGCTATAAATTTGCTATAGAGTTTAGGCATAGAAGCTGGGTTGTAAGTAGCACTTTTAAAATACTTGAAAGATACGGAATAGCATACGTTATCGTCGATGAGCCTTTACTACCTCCTGTTGTTAAAGTTACCTCCGATTTTGCGTATATAAGATGGCATGGGAGAGGGAAAGAAATCTGGTATAACTACAAATACAGTATCGATCAATTAAAGAAATGGGTTCCAAAGATTAAAGAGATTGAGAGCAGTACTGAAGTAGTCTTTGGATATTTTAATAATCATTTCCATGGAAATGCTATAAAAGATGCATTAGTAATGAAGGAGCTTCTAGGTCTGAGAACATCATTTGAAGGAATTAGAGATTTTTTATTTTAGAGGCAAAGAAGCTGAAGAATTATTAAAAGCTATGACACAGTGATAGCTGATAAAATCTCCTTATATGATGGTTAGGCGGTTTAGTTCTATACCATTATTTTGTAAATTATCACTAGAATTACAATTACTATAATGAATATGGCGTATATGAATAAATACTCCATTATACTTATGACTCCTAGAACCATTGCAATTCCGAAAATGAAGAACAAAGCCACAAAAGTAAACAACAAAGTAAAGAAGACCCTGGCTCTAGGACTGAGTTTCAAATTACATCACCACTAGTAAAATTACTAATTAAATTTTTATTTTATCAGTTAAATTTATTATATTTTCTCAGTTAAATAATTAATAAAATTTATTTTTATTATCATTTTACTTAGACTGTCCTTAGGTATGATATTATGTTTCTAACATTCTGCATATTCTGGCTTTCTCGAAATCTATTAGGATTCTGTCATCGAATAATCTTCTCAAAGTGTTTACACGCAAAACTTGCCATAACACATAGATGATATTTTAAACGTTTATCTATTTTTTCTAAATCAAAAATTAAGTTATGAGTCCTCAGCTGAGAGGATGAGCTTGAAGAGAATATTAGTTGGTGCTTGCGGCTGGGAGTATTTTCCGGTTAAATATCATAAGCTTAGGGAGTATTCTCGTCTTTTTGATGCTATAGAGGTGAATACGACCTTTTATAAGATACCAAGTTTAAAAATTGTCAAAAAGTGGAGAAGAGAGGTCAAGAAAGATTTTATTTTTACGGTAAAGGCGCACAGAGATATAACGCATACCTATAGATTTAAGCTAAAGAGAGAAGTTCTTGAAAAATTCGAATACATGGTAAAAATATGCAATATTCTTAGGGCTAAGCTACTCGTCCTGCAAATACCGTATAACCAAAAACCTACATCTAGTTTTCTAAGGCATTTGGAGAATTTCCTTGAATATGCTAATAGCTACGACTTGGATTTGGGCGTTGAGGCTAGAGGGCCGGACTGGAGGAATAATAGGGCTTTATTGAAGAGTATTTTGTCAAGGTTTGAGGTTACGCACGTTTTTGATGCTAGTTATGAGGAGCCAGTCTATCATACGAATGTAGTTTATTCGAGGATATACGGTAAGGGTTATCATACTCTTTGGGTTTTAGATGATGAAGAAGTGAAACGAATATCTGATTTAGCTAGGAAATACGCTGATGAAAACTTGGTATTTTTAATGGGGCATGGCTGCCGGATGTACGATGACGCTATCCGGATTAAAGTCTATATTGAAGATAACTACTTGCTCCCAATATATCCCGTTAAAGGTTTATCCGCAGTCAGAATGGCTATTTTGGAAAATCCGAAATTCCCGGCTAGTAAGGAGGATTTGATTAGGCTTCATGGGTGGAAGGTTGTTGATATTTCAGATAAAAAGAGAGTTAGGCTTTCTAAGATACTCGAGAATATTGAAGACAGAACCTATAATTCAATATATGACCTGTTAAAGGAGATAAAAAATTATTTATATATAGCTACGAAAGGTAATAGAGACTTTTGAAACTCCACTTAGTGAAATTTACCCGTATTAAGCCACTGGCTTACACTGACTAGTATTTCCAATAGTTTTAGATAAGAAATAATATAAAAAATTCTAGATAAATTCCAAATAAACCCATTTAAATATCCCAGCACTTTTTCTCATGAAATACCGGGTAGCTAAGATCGGAGAAGCGGGAATAAAGATTCTACTCGCACTGTACGGTAAAACACTGAATGTAACCGGGATTATTAGAGAGGCGAATATTTCACCTTCAACTTTCTACACTAAAATAGAAATATTGGTTGACTTAGGGCTTGTGGAGTGCGTAGAAGACGGTAGAATAAAAATGTATAGTCTGACGGATAATGGTCATAAATTGGCTAGAGAGCTTTACGATATTGAGCTACGAATATTTCGAAAAGAGAAATGACCTATAAAAGCTTGAAAGGAGCCTGTAATAGACGATGGAGACGGAGGAGATGCCGTTTGGAGATTTAGACGTTACACCGTTAATATCGAGTTCGGTGAAGGTGTTATGGCCGCTGTATCGAGTCGGCGGTGAAATCAATATCACAGAACTCGCCAAGCTAACAGGGATGAAACATAAAACTCTCAAAAAACGCCTAGAAACACTAGAGTCTTGGGAGCTAGTCAAAGTTGTTGAGGAGAAGAACCGTAAAATCATAAAATTGACTTTAAGAGGCGCAAGTGCATGTTCTGTTCTACTGCACTATGTAGCCCTAATACTCAAGAATGAAGTAGAGGTGAAGTGTTATGGAAAAGTTAGAGTCTTAGAAGTTGCCGACGTTGATGAATTTGCTAAGTTAGCTGAAGAACCAGTAGCCATATGGTGGCGCGTGGAGTTTCTCCCCGGAGTAGCTTATGTCCACTTTCACGCCGAAGCTCCGCATAAGGACGGCTACGTAGTCTGCGTCAGAACGAGAACATTAGCTGATGAAATATTAGATAACCTTGGCATCGAGAAGGGAGAGTTTACAGCAAGAGTTAGAAGTGCCTGCTGGAAGCTTGTCGAAGAATTCTGGAACGAGTTGCGCAGAGCAGGGTGTGACCTTATAACTCTTGGACGTTATCTAGTCGGAATACAATCATTGTATTACGAGACCGACAAGGTGACGAAGAAAGCACATGAAAAGCTCGGGGTGGCTCTGTAGCGTAAAAAGTAGCCATAGTGCAAGACCGCAACAGTACACTCTAAATCTCGCTATAAAAACTCGCTATTTTTTAAAAATTAACTTCCTAATATAAAGGAAGTTATATTTGGTGTGTTAGATAGGTTAGTTTTTTACTGCCGCATGCAGTTATGAGTGCTATCTTCATTCTGCCACCTTTGACTGTATGTTCTGTTTGAGGTATACGGTTAGTTTTTCCTGTACGTATTCTCTCTTCGTTCTCTTAGTGACGTACTGGAGTGCTTTACGCCAGTATGGTGTGTTCCGCCACCTCTTGGAAAGGTATTTTCTGTAGGCTTCAGGGTTGCAGGCGTACTCGTTCGCTATCGTCTCTTCAACTTTTAGAACCCAGGCGTTCCACAACGCCCTAGCTATGAATCCACTCCTATCGGAGCGTTTAAGTTCTAATAGGAATATCTTGAAGGGCTTGTCTGTGAAGGGGGATTCCCTCCACCACATCTTAAGCAGTTTTATGTCTTTTAGTGGCTTGTTCACGTTTTTGTAGCCCAGGCTAAACCTGCCCAGGTGCGGTAGGAATATTGCGTGCATTTTAGCTGCTAACCGCCACGTAGCGCCGTCGCATATCTCGGCGCCGAGGTAGAAGCACAGGTGTATGCTGTTTGGGTTTCCGGCGCCGAGCATGAAAACCTCCCTATCTCTTAGCATGTTCATGGCTAGGACAAGCCTATCCAGTATCTCTGTGAAGGGTACTTTGAATAGTGTCGAGTTTACGGAGTAAGTTCCTAGAGCAACCTTTTGGAGGTATGCGTGGGCGTATGTGCGGGAGAAGCACGAGCCTAGCCCTAGCTTGTCTGGATTTTCTAGGAGTTTTAGGCTGTGCTTTATCTCTTCTTCTGACCAGCCGTGTACTACAGGCAATACAAAATCGCCTAATTCCCTCTTCATTACGTGGTAGAATTGAGCTGATTTCTCTATGAGTTTCAGTCTCTCTTTCATACACATAGAGGGCTTAGGCGGGAGGTCTAGCTGGATAAGTATGTCGCCTTTTTTGAATCCTAGAGCCTTATACACGGTGATGGTTTTCTCAGGGCTTGGATTTTTTAGTTTACCAGTAATAAAAGAAAACCCGCCGCTATCGTAGGCTATTCGGCAGTTATTCCATAATTCTCTAAACTTTGAGTATTTGGAAAGTTTCCCGTAAGCTGGAGCAACGCTAAACATAAGCTCTCTAGAGATGGAATCCGAGATTACGCTGTAGTCGATTCTCTCCGTGACGTACACGACCTTACCCATCCACCCCACCCCTGTTATTTTCTGTTTTGGAAATATTTAAGTTTATCACTCATTTTTTTGATAATATTATATGTTATTTAAATCATATATTTTATATAATACTTACTAAATTATAAACTTAAATACGGGTTTTTCAGGGTAATTATTTGGAGGTGGGAGGTTTGAGCGGGGATTTGGAGAGGTTGTGGGAGCTTGAGAGGGAGATTGACAGGTTGGATAGGCTTATCGAGTGGAAGGAGAAGGACTACTGGAAGGTTATCGAAAAGGCTTGTGAGCTTATCGAGCAGGGAGCACCCTACGATGTTCTCAAGGACGAGGAGGAGAGGATTTTGAAACAGATTGAAGAGCTTGAGCGTAAGCGTGATGAGCTGATACGGAGGGAGAATGAAATTCTCAAGAAAATTTTGAGAGGTGAGGAGGTTGGATAAGGTCGATGCTGTTAAGGAGCTTATAGAGCTTGGCTACAAAGTATGCTATTGGCTTAGCAGGGCTGGCCTAGACGATTTGCAGCGTTTTGACGATTGCTGGGGTATTGCTTGGGACGATGAGGACTATAGGGAGTATGGGCTTGAGGATTTGATGTTTAGGGAGGAGTTCGACGACGAGGCTGAGTATGCAATATTTGTTGACAGGTATCGAAATCTGCTGAAGGATCATTTTGTTGCTAGTATTTTGGGGCGGGATGTTTTAGATGTTCTGCGTGGCGAGAAAAGCCTAAAGGATACAATGACTTATGAGATTTACAAGAAGTATGCGGAGAAGAGGTCTGAGGTCTACCTTTATGTTATGGACGCGTTTGTGCCTCTAAGCTTTAAGCGCGAGGATATTCTGGGATGGTTTAGCAGGCAACCTTTAGAGGCTTTTCTAGCCGTCAGGGAGAAGGTCGAGAAGATAATTGGGAGGATTAGCGGTGTATTGTTCAGGAAGAGGTTTGACTGTGATTCGGGTGTCGTTATTGAATATAGCGTCTTCATGGATAAGGGTGTTGTCGGTGTGAAGATTATCTGTTCTCTAGAGCCGGAGGAGGCGTTGAAGAAGTTCTACGAGGCTGAGAGTAGTGGCTGATTTGGAGAAGAGGTTATTGGAGATTTTCAGGGGCTATCTTGTGAGGTTTCCGGATGTTTTCGAGGATGATTGTATTGTTACTGCCGAGGTATATGTTAAGAGCGTAATTGATGCACAGCTAAAGTCTCTAATGGAGCTTTTCGACGGTTTTAGCGTGGAGCCAAATGATGGGTTTCTCAGGATTTACACTTGGAAGTTCAAAAAAGGGGGTGAATGGTAGTGGTTTGTTCAAGTCAAAATATTGAAGTAACGTGTGAATACTGCAAGTACTACTTCGTGATCGTAGTAGCTCTTTAACGGTATGGAATCTAATATTTCCAGAACTTGAGTTAATGTAGGGGATGAATGTTTACTAAAAGATCTATTTAAGGCTCTACGAAACATAAACTTCATAGGATCGGAAAACCGGAAAACATCTCCAAATAAGTCGACGAGGAAATCTATATGCTCACTTAACTCCCCATAAATGTATTCCAGCGGATTTAACTGAAAATTATCCCCTGGAATTAATCTTTCAAACCCTTCTAACACATATTCTCCCGCCCAGTCTAAGATGAGTACAGGAATTCTCCTCGATATTTTCGAAGCAAGTAGTTTAGCTGTATTGCTCTTACCGCTGCCGGTTCTTCCATATATAACAATGTGCCCGGTGAGCATTTTTAAAAAGAAGGGGAATAAACCGCATCTACCCACAAGCACCTCTCCCGTTCCTATCTTCACAAGCATGTAGATTACGATTATGAGCGGACTCAATAACGCTAACGGGAAAATAACCTCTTCCCACGAAAAATCAATTATAGCCGTGAAAGACAACCTCTCATACCCGATTTTGCTGTGAAAGAAAATATATAAGCCTAATAGTAGTGAGTGATTTGAGTTTGAGAAAAAGCTTAGTTACCATTGTCCAGTTGTACAGGTATGAGAAATCAGGCTGATAAAATGGAGGACTCTTCAGAAGGGATGTACGAAGCTTACCTAATTAATAACAGGATAGTAGTATTTGACGTCGATAAAGGTAGAGAATTGTACCGTCACGGCTTTTACGGAAAATTCGTCGGTATAAGAAAAGCAAAAACATTTGATATTCAACGCCCTCTCGAGCTCACGCTCTTCGAGGCATTATATCTTTGCCGTAAAGGCTTGCTGAAAGTAAAAAGAATTGACGGAAAGGAATTAAGCGAAAAAGATCTACAAAGGATAGGGCAAGAGACTTATGAAAACTTCGATATAGTCTTCAGAGTATACTACGACCTTAGAGAAAAAGGTTATGTAGTAAAGTCCGGAATGAAATTCGGTGCTACATTTGCCGTCTATGAGCACGGCCCCGGGATAGATCATGCTCCCTTCCTGGTACACGTAATTCCCTACAGAGAAAAGTTAGATCCTATAGAGATAGTAAGAGCAGGTAGGTTATCACATTCAGTTAGAAAGAAATTCGTAATAGCAACGGTAAGCACGCAGACCAAGAAAACCTTGTATTATGCGTTTAAATGGTTCGAATAAACTCTTAAATATTACTGAAATAGCTCACAGTTCTCACTACTACAATCTCATAGGTAGTTTAAGTTAATTCTCTCCGCAACCCTTCGCAGAGCAACATCTTACCTAAAACGCCTGATAGAACCTACTAATTTCCATTAGCCTTCTGGCAAATCCAGAAATTCTCCAATAGGTAGTTGTCGACGATACATTAGTAAACTTTATAAGTCCTTTCTACGTTGTGGTGTTAGCGGCATCGTATTACTCGCTTTTTGGTGGGGATTGTTGTGATCGACGATAAAATACTAAAGATGGCATATAGAGGCACTACAACAGTCGGTATAGCGGGTAAGGACTTTGTGGTATTGGGCGCCGACAGACGCGTCTCAACTGGAACTTATATATTTCACAAACGAGGGAAAAAAATACACATAATCGACCGACACGTAGCCACTACAATCGCAGGAGTAGTCGCCGACGCTCAGAGACTTGTCGAACAATTGAAAACAGAGGCAACATTTTACAAACTTACAAATGAACGCCTTATGCCTGTGCAGGCCGTTGCTACGTTAGCCTCCATACTACTATTCAGAATGAGACCAATACTAATAGCGCACATGCTTGTAGGCGGAGTAGATAACAATAAGGGTGCTCAACTCTATAGTATAGACTGGCTAGGCACGGTTACCGAGGAAAAATATACAGCGTCCGGCTCGGGCTCTCCTTACGCGGTAACTCTACTGGAAAGTGAGTATAGCAGAGATATTTCGAAGAAGGATGCCATAAAACTCGCGGTTAAGGCGGTTAACGCTGCCATGAGGAGAGATCCCGGTAGCGGCGAAGGTGTAGACGTGGTGATCGTCGATAAAAACGGAGCTAGAGAATTAGATGTAAAAGAGATTATGAAAAGTTTAGAGTCGGAAGCCGGTTCGGCTCCACCATACTAAGTCGGTGTTTAATATTGGAAGAGGACAGAATACTCTATAATATAAGAAATACAATCTTGTCTAAGAGCCCTCCCGATGCTGAGATTACGGGCGTCGAGTTCGAAGGTCCAAAAATTGTCATATATTCTAGAAATCCGGTTGTATTCTTTGAAAGAGAAGAAGGAATTATAAAGAATATTGTTAAAACTATTAAAAAACGTGTAGTGATCAGAGGAGATCCCCAGGTTAGAAAAAGCGAAGACGAAACAATTCGCATAATTAAGGAGATAGTACCTCCCGAGGCCGGGATCACTAGCATATTCTTTGACGATATTAGCGGCGTCGTGGAGATAGAAGCGGAAAAACCCGGCTACGTTATTGGTAAAGAAGGGCAAACCCTAAGGAAAATATTGGCTCATACGCTATGGCATCCCAGAGTCGTTAGAACTCCTCCGATACACTCTACGACCATAGCGCAAACTAGGTCCTTATTCAGAGCGCGAAGAGAAGAAAGACTTAAATTTTTGAGAGAAGTCGGTCAAAGAATTCACAGAAACCCAATATTCAGGAATACCTATGTTAGGATAACTGCCTTAGGCGGATTTCAAGAAGTTGGAAGAAGCGCCATACTTGTGCAAACATCTGAAAGCACAATATTACTGGATGCCGGGATTAAGCCTAGCGGAAACAGACATGACGAATTTCCCTATTTCGACCTACCAGAGTTTGACATAGATAAGCTAGACGCTGTAGTGATAACTCATGCTCACCTAGACCACTGTGGAGCATTACCCTACCTGTTTAAATACGGATACCGTGGACCAGTGTATACGACTGAGCCTACAATGTATCTTATGAAAATGTTGCAGGAAGATTACCTGAAGATTACGGAGAGAAATGGCAAACCTCTTCCATATACACCCCGGGAAATAGCTGAAGCCCTTCTTCACACGTACCCTCTTAGTTATGGAGAGGTCACGGACATAACGCCAGATATAAGACTGACTCTTTATCCGGCAGGGCATATACTAGGCTCCGCCATGGCTCACATACACATAGGTCAGGGATTAGTTAACATAGTTTATACCAGCGACTTTAAATTTGAAAGAACTAGACTATTGGATTACGCCAATTATCGGTTCCCCCGCGTTGAAGTTCTTATAATGGAAAGCACATATGGAGGAGTGGAGGATAGACTCCCGCCTAGACACGATACAGAGCAGTACTTCATAAGTATAGTTAAGGAAACTCTCGAGAGGAATGGAACTGTGTTAATACCTGTAATGGCTGTTGGACGCGCTCAGGAAATATTACTGGTTTTAAATGAAGCCATCGAAAGCGGTAAAATACCTGAAGTGCCTATCTTTATTGAAGGAATGATAGACGAGGCAACTGCTATACACACGGCTTATCCCGAACATCTTTCCCAGAATTTAAGAGAAAGAATTTACCGCGGCGAAAACCCATTCACGTCGCCTTACATAAAAATAGTGAAAGATCCCAGTCAAAGAAGAGACATAATCTCTTTAGGCTCTAGCATAATACTGGCCACGTCTGGTATGCTCACTGGAGGTCCAGTTCTGGACTATCTCCAGCTTTTGGCCGACAATGAGAAAAACTCTCTCATATTCGTAAGCTATCAGATAGAGGGAACATTAGGCAGAAAAATACTTAATGGATTGAGAGAAATTCCGTTTATAGATTTCTACGGCAGAATTACAGTAAAAGAGTTGAAAATGGAAGTTTACAGAGTTGAGGGCTTCTCCGGGCACAGCGATAGAGGTCAACTGATAAGATTCTTAGCAAGGATAACTCCAAAACCAAACACCGTAGTTCTGGGACATGGAGAGAGAAGTAAGATTAGAGAGTTAAGAAATTACATTGAGAGACGCTTTAACTATACAGTTATAACGCCTCAAAATACCGAATCTATTAGGATAAAATAGTCAGCGTAGCCGAAGCAGTAGATCCCATATTTTATCCTTTACGTGATGTAGGTTCTTTATAGCTCTTCCGCGTCTCTCACTAAATATTCTCTCGGAGTTCATTAATGCCACCCCCACGCAGAATGGTCTCCGCTTCTCCTCATCCACAACTAGAACTGTAGCTCCCTCATTGAAAGCTTTACTTACCTCTCTAATGCCGGGGGCCATGACGTCGGCACCATTTATAATGTGAGGTACAGCGCCCATGTCCACTACAACAAGGGGCAGGGCTTCCTTAAACATCTCCGCGTAGAGTACCGTAGGAAATATTTTATCACCATATTGAAGCAGTAACGGCCTTCTATCAAAAAGGTATAATATAAAATTAAGACGAGTTTCCACTCTCTCAATAGATTTATAGACCAAGAGAAGTTCGGAAACCTTGTCGCCTAATAGCGTTCTTACCTCTTCCATCAGTTTCTTCGCATCCTTCTTGCTAAGCCTATACCGCGTTTTTATAGGTTTTTCCCTCACAACAGAGACTACTCTTCCTAGTCTTAAGAATATTTCTACATTCACATAGCCTAATAAGACTGTTGAGAGATCAACAATATTACAGACCTTGAACAAAATGGGTAAACCTTCGATGAGGGTTCCGGATAATTTTAAATAAAACTGCAGTAAAGATAATACGAGAGCCCGGTGGTGTAGCGGCCAAACCCCTCCCGTCGCGGGAGAGGGTTAAGCATTCGGGGCTTTGGACCCCGAGATCCCGGGTTCGAATCCCGGCCGGGCTATCACCCTCACAACATCACTAACTGTTCTAAAGGTCATCGCAATACCTAAAACATCTCCAACAGTCACCCTTTCCTCCCAACCTACCTCTGCCTAGAGCCTCCACCGAGACCCAGAGCTCCGGACATCGCACATCTACTATTTTAATATCTAAAAGCAGTATCGGTGTAGCGGCGTCGCAGTCTATCTATTGCCACTCGTATCAAACATAAAGCTAATAACAAAATAGCTAACCTGGCATTCTCGAGGAAATTTAGCGTTTAGAAATGTTTTCTAACTTTTTTAGATTTAGAGTAATGTTTAAATTTTGGTGTTCTAATATGTTTAGATGTAGTGTGAATGTCCAAACCCTGGGGGTTTGGGCAGGATTCCTGGGTCAATGAGGGGTAATGCTCATTAAACGATGTCAGCGTTTAGGGGGAAGCCGGGCCTTTTTTACCCCAACCCTCCACGATGCCGTGAGGGAGAAGGGTTGGGGTTTGGGTCCGCGTAGGCTATGCCTTGCGGACGCCCGCTTGTAGGCTATGCCTTAGGCGGGCAAGGGCCCGGCCCCTACCTCTCCTCCGCGAAGGGCTCCGGAGGGGAGGCCGGCATACCA
>CAZCTW010000022.1:0-17901 GCA_964501905.1 uncultured Thermofilaceae archaeon
CTTCGGGGTTAAGCTCTAGTTCAGAGATTATCTTGGTGCAATTTCTAAGGCATTCGGGGCTTATAACGACTGGACTTAGGTAGTAGAGGAATTTCAGTCCTACAAATATGCCTAGACATGATAAAAGAGAGAAGATCGTTATCTTCCTGCTAATGCTGCCCTTAGGGAGACCTCGTTTTTCGATTATACCTATAAAGAACCCTATAAGCAGAACGAGAACGCCATCAACAATTTCACCTAGTGAGATCCAGTAGAAAGCAGGATAATGACAAATATTTAAGAAGATCACGTAGACAAAAGGTAATAGAGAAAACAAGGCAATAAATAGCAATATCCAATAGTATTCTGGAATTTTTACTATTTCTTTTAAAAAATTCCTCTTGTCTCTTGCTTTTTCCTGCGAGGTATGGACGTTCTTTATGCTCATTTAATCACCATATCTTACTTGCCTGAAATAATTTAAGCTTGATAAATTTAGTTCTCTTACAAGTACATTGTAAATGTAGAGTCACGCATTCGAGCTTGTAATATCCAGACGTTGGATCAATGGGCAGTTTTTATTTCGCTTTTCAAGTAGTTTAACAAATGACTTTACACTTTCTAGTAGTTCATGTTGTTTTTCTCTATTCGCGTAATTTTTAGCTTTATAGTATAATATGTCTCCTTTCTCGTTATAGGTTATCATTCCGCAGCCTTGTTTAATAGCTTCTCTCACTTGGTATTCTGCGGCTTGTGAAGCTGAGACATACGCCTGGCCTATATAGCCGCCACTGTTAAAGAGGTATCCGAGTGCTTGAGCTATTCCATGTTTCGCATCCAGTATTCTGTATTGCGCCTCTGCCTCGATTAGACATGTACTTTCCTCACTTCGTCCTTCTCTTAATCTCTTTCCCAAGAGTATTTCTAAGAGAAATGCTCCTTCGCCGAACGTGCCTGCTCTATATGCGAAGAAATCAGGTCCACTTATAATGCCAAAATTTTGATAAGTTACGAGATAGCCTTTATTCCTAAAAATGATTCCTGCGAGATATTCGTCGAAGCAGCTTTCCCATTCAGGTTTTATCTCCTCAGGTATGGGGGCTACTAGCACTGAGATAGGTTTTAAACTTATTTCATTAATTTTTGTTAAATACTCTCGAATCTCACTATAGGATAGTGACCTCAAAATGATATATTTCTCTTCTCTTGTTATAGCGCTCAGTATTTTCCAGTCATAAAGTGGTAAGCCTTTTATGGGAGGATAATCTTTTAAATCTTTAATTTTTAATCGTCTCAGAGGTACAGGAGGGCATCCTAGCAAGTCGTCTTCTCTAGGAGGTATAATAACCCATTTTTCATCGTATAGATAATAGCTTTTAGCGGATCCATAAGATGCCAGTAATAAAGCTTCAATACCGCCTGTCTTAAGATCAAATAAGTTCCTAAGCTCAGGCTCAACATTATGAAATAACCCTGTGTTTAAAAGAACAGACTTTATAACCTCTTTTTTATTATGATAAGCCATAAAAATCACTTCATGTTCAATATACAAACTTTTAATAATTTAAAATTTATCATTGTTTAATATACTGATGAAGCATCAGAAGGAGATTCGCCTATAGCTAAGGATTTAATAATTATTTTGGAAAATTCCTGTAAGCCCACTCCTCCTGGATAAAATTCGTCTACTACATAGAAGCCTTCATTTTCTAGTCTACGCTTGGCCCAGTGGGGGATAGGCTTTAGAGAGGCAACTATGAGTACTTTAGGTTTAAAAAGTAAGTTATAGGGTATTAGATCTTCATTAATGACGGCTCCGTTCTTCCACCATCTTCTGAATGACAAGTTTTTACACTCGATTAAAACATCGAATTTATTGGCTTCGAGAAGGTTGTTAAACCTGCCTTTAGATATAACGAGGTCGGGTCTTTTCCAAACGACTCGCCTTTCAAAAAGTGGTGTAAAAGGTCCTCTATAACCCTCTGGGGCCTCTCTAATAATTTCAGGTTCAAACCAGCAAGTATAGTACACTCCCTTCTCATCTACAAAAATGCTCGCGGGCCAAGGTTTCCCCTGCTCAGCAAACCATCCCCTCTCAAATTTTGTCGCTTTTAAAGCTTCGTGAACTATTTTCAAAGTCCACCATTGATGTATGAGTTTATAGGTCTGCTCGAGGCTCATTTGTCTAGATTCTTCCGGATAGTTACAGAGACAGGCCGCTTCTCCGTATTTCCAATCCTTGAAGAAATCTGAAACTCTCTCCGATGTTATTAGCTTTATGTTCATTTTCTCTTTAAATTCTTTAATTTCATTTATCATTGGATAATAAAATTTTTCACCTTCTTCAAGCAAAGTCTTTGTTTTCTCATCTTCTATCTCAAACTGCAGCCTCCTAAGCTCCTCTAAGCTTACATCATACAGTTTTCTATCTTTAAAATCCTTGAGAAGCTCGGCTGCAGGATATTTCCGAATTATAAAACCTCCAGAGTTGGTAAAGGTAAATTCATAAATCTGCTTCCCTAAAATTTCCTCCTCCGGAATCTCATATTCAATAATCCACGCTTTTTTATCACCTTTTCTTGTCTGAAGTATAGAGTATTTACTTATATGTCGTAAGAGATCACTCTCTAGAACGTAATGAAAAGTCTTTCTTCGAGTTCTAGCTTTAGGCTCATCAACTATTCTAGTCATATATAATATTTCGTTAAAATTATTTAAAAAAGGTAAGATTTAATCATATGATTTATGCGAATCTAGATGTTTTATCTTTCTTATTATTTTCTGCTTTTTCTCTTTTTGAAGGTTATTTTAGTTATTGGTATTCCTAGCGTTTTTGCTAGTTTTCTAGTGGGCTTTGTTATTTTAACTCTTGGTCCTGTTTTTAGCTTGGGTTTGGCTCTTAATTGTCTGGCTTTAAAGTATAGATTTTTTATAACTGATGAAGTGATGATTTGCTTGCCTGATTTAGTTTCTATTGCTAGGCGTTCTAAGCCGCGTAGTGCTAGTACGTCTATTTCTCCCGCTTTTGTGAAGATTCTTTTTCGGACTTTATAGCCTGCTTTTTTATATCTTGATGCTATTAAGTTTTCTAACCAAGATCCCTTTCTCCGTCCCATAATCCCCTTAGAATAATGAAAAATTTGTTAAAAATAAAGTATGTTTAGTGACTTAATTGAAAATATTTATAATGTCAAAGGAGGTGGCAACTTATCGCCTAGTTTAGGATTTTTAATGTATTATCCTGATATTACGAGAGTAATATGAAGATATGAATTGTTTATTTTGAATAGATCAACCGAAAGTATTCTGTTTGGGTTATTGCTATTTAATGATTAGATCGGTTCTCTAGTTTTAATACTTCTTTAACTACGAATTTTATGATTTTGTCGTGTATACCCATTTTATCTGCCCACTCGATATAGTCTTTGGCTTTCATTTTCCAGTGGTAGATCGCGTCGAGGGATGCGTGGAGATCGACGGCTAATCTGCCTACTTCGCCGTAGAGACACTCGGCTATTTTTCTGAGAGTACCCACGGCTTCGCAGTATTTGATTCTGTGCGTGCCTCAGTCATGCTCGAGACATCTACCGGTGTAGCGTATAGGTAAGTATCCGAATTTGGATTTGATTAGAATCCCAAGCCTGGGATCGCATTTTTCCAGTTTGCTTATTAAATCCCAATCTAGCTTGCCTTCTTTTAGAAAGAATTCTTTAGGCTTATCGATCAGCTCATCAACCTTACAGTCGATATCGTCAGGGATCCCGAACTCTCTCGACCACTTTCTATGCACTCTCCAACTAGGCATAAAATTGAACACCTTTTAAGCGATTCACTCTGTTAAATTTTTAACTCTTTTATTCTTGGTGTAAGTGTCTTTTTGAATTTCTTAATTACGTCGATACTCCATTTGATAAGTTCTTTTTTCTTTTCGGGGTCTTCAGCAAGGTCTTCTATGGTAACTGATTTAGGATAATAGATTTCTATTCTGGATGCACGAGCATATTCTAATCTATTCCAAGTAAGCTGAAAACCTATTTCCTTTTCTATTTCTTCTTTTTCTTTTATTAATTGATCGAATATTTTCTTATTGCGATCGTAGTCTCCTGTATCTATACCTAGCTCTACGCGAAACTTATCGTCTCTTGTGAATACGACGGCGTACCAGAAACCAGATCTGCCTGCGCCGAGTCCTAGCCAGTTTTGTGGAAGTCCTCTCTTTGTTTTGGCTAATCCTTCTGAGCGTAATACGTCTGCAAGTTCTTGGAAAAATTGCTGGTAGAGTGATGCTCTGCCGCTTAATAATCCTCTTGCCATCTCGCTTCTCTTCCATCATTTGGCTTAGACACTATATTAAAGCGTACGGCAGGCCTAGAGTCATCTATTTTTAAAACTTCAAGTTCTATTCCAAAAAACATTACGTTACTCGTTACATCGTTTAGCCAATCTAACGCATTTTTATGCTCTTCTCTAAACTCTGGGCTAATCCAAACGATTGAAGAAGCGTTTTTCCCAGCAGAATACGTTATTATCTTTCCTAAATGCTCGTGATCCGTCTTGCCAAGCTGAGTCTCTATTACAACCAGTTTATCTTCTCCACTTAAATCCTTGGCTATTATGTCCGCGCGAAATCCGTCTATCTCTAACTCTGCTCCTACTATTTCCAAATCTATGCCTATAGCCTCGGCAAGCATATCTATATTTTCCACGAGCCAATCGTTAAACTCTCTTTCGGTTTTCCAAATCTCTTTTGGGTTAATTTTCGTCAAATGTCCTAGCTCCATCGACCCACCTCATATAAATATTTAAACATTAAGGGATATGCTTTTTGTAAAGATATTTCTTAATGAGTTTAAATCTCTATCTTAATCAAAAGAAGTAGTGTCTAGTTATGGAGTAGAGTTGGAATAAAATCAGAAAAAGTATAAAAATGGCGAAAAACTGATAAAATAGTTAAAAAAGGAATAAAATATGAGTCCTTTAAAGGATGAATTGCTTGCTGAGATTAGGAAATTAGTTCCAGTTTTTATAGATAATTTACTGGAAGAGGATAAGATGCTAGTGATTGATAGAGTTGAAAGGTATCTGGAAATGGATTTTGCCAAGGCTCTTGAATTGTATCCTCACTTTGTTTTTCTGATGATCCTAGATATTTTGAGAGAATATTACGTAGACACCATACTTATGATAAAGGAAACGCTATCGTTTTTTACTGAGAATTTCGAAAAAATAGAGTCTATTAAGTTAGCGTTAAGCCATGGAAATATCATTGATTTAAAAGCTTATGTCGTGAAAGACTACATAGATTTTGCGCATGACTTTAAAGCGACGTTCTTTAACAACAAATACATAAGAATATTGATAGACATTCTAGAAGAAGATGTTAATACTAAGCCTTTCAGAGATTATTTTATTAAAGTATTCATGATAGGTGAGAAGTATCAGTAGTTCATTACGTTATTGGATAAATGCTATCCACAGTATTCTGATGAAATATGTTCATTTGAAGAGTAATCTTCAGAAAATTCATAGGTTATGGCAAGCGTTTCAGGCATATTCTCTTATAATTGTTGCCGATGCTCTTCTTAGAGCTGGTTCATCAGTACATCCGTATAATTTGGTTAGCGGAAATTTTATAATAAAAACATATCCCAGAGGTTTCTATTCAAGTGGTAGATATTCATTTTTTGAAATTACATGGCAAAACGAACGTTATTCTCTGTTCTCTGTACTTAACATAAGACAACGGTTCGGATATACCTTCAATTTAGATATCGCTTTGGTAAATGATGAGCCTCCAGCTAGAGATCCATATGACCATACTGATGTCTTATTTTTTGGAGAATGCAAACGCGGAAATGGATATTCAGAACTATTAGCTACATATGAAGGTTTATTTTATTTCATATTTGGTAGAAAGTCAGAGTATTTGAGACGTCGTACCGGTAGAAATGTCTATAGCACGTTAATACTTTCAGGAGATTCTTTTAATACACTAAGAGATGCTCATAACTACTACACGCGACACAATCTTCCACTCAGTATATATGACAATATTAGGCCTTACACGATAGAGACAAATCGATTGATGTTAAATTTAGCCAAAGAATTTAAGCGAATCTTATGATAATTATCTTTTCCCATGTTTTAAGAAACCTTTACTTCATAATCACAAAATTAGATTGCTTAATTACTAATTCATTTTATGATATAAGATATATTTTATTTTAGAGATTAGTTTTAGAAAAGACTAATATTCTGAAAAACTAAAAATATATCTTGGTTGATTAATTTGCCTAAGTATTTAGCTGTTGTGGCTACGGTTTCGGAGTGGTTGTTTAAGGCTTTGGAGGGAGATGTTAGGGTTTTTCATTTTCCTCCTGGCCGTAATCCTCGTGTTAGGTATTTGGAGAAGGGAGACCCTGTTTTGGTTTATCTTTATGACCGGAGGGTGTTTGCGGCCGAGTTTGTGATTGTTAACGTTGATCATGTGGATGGGAAAACGTTTAGCGAGAAGTATGCTAGGTTTGCGGTTGAGGTTGGGAAGGCTAGGTTTCCTAGGAAAGGTGAAAGATGTTGGGTTATAGAGTTTGCCGATTTTCGTGTTTATCCTGTGTGGGTTTCTCCGGTGGATGTTGGCGCTGATAAGCTGGGTTTATTGGGGTTTTTCAGGCTTTTGACTTATGATAAGTATGAGTGGTTGTTGAGGAATGTGAGGGAGAAGGCTAGTGAGGAGGTGGAGTATACTCATAAAAAGTTGCAGGATGTGTTGGTGGAGCTCGGGTCGATATTCAATTACATTTCTAGGATGAATTACAAAGATCCTCACGGCCTCTACATTTACGACGTGGTTTGGCTCGAGGATGAGGGTCTACCTCCTGTCAGAGTGTTTGAGGTCCAGAAGAGCGGTAGCTTGGATGTGGCGCTTAGCAGGTTGAAACACGCGTATAATTTGTGGGGGGCTCGTTTATACCTTGTAGTCGTCCAAGTGCATGATGCAGTGAGGGCTAGTAGGTTGGTTCAGCCCTATTTAAGGGGAGCTTTCCATAATTTGAGAAATAAGTTGACGATTATAACGGCGCAACAGCTCATGGAGTTGTATAGGGATATAAGTTCGCATAAGGAGTTAGTTAGAGAGTTGACCGGAGAATATAAGCTTGTTATAAGTTCTGAGTATTAAATTGAATGTGTTTTGCTTATGTAGTGTTGTGTTCTTTTATTGTGATGTCGGAGTGTGGGATTTTTAGTATTGTTGAGTATTTACTTGAGGTTTTAAGCTTTTTTGCCTTTGATTTTCGCCGTATGCGTGAAGTTCCTCTTGGGGATGAGTGGTGGTTGCGGATTTTGGATAAGCTTCGGGATATTGTTGAGCGTGGTATTTGTGATGGAGTGGATGTGATTTTTGAGGAATTAAATGGATTTTATGAAGATGGGCTAGTTGTCAGTGAAAGCGTTAAGGTTTTTCTCAGGCATTCTATCCTCTGGGAGGATGACGAGGTTAAGCGAGAGTTTGAGGAGTTGCTAAAGCATGTTGTAGGTTAGTTCTATGGCTACTTGCTGAGCCGCTTCAGGATTTGCCTTTACTTCTAGTAGGTATTGTTTGAAGAGTTGTTTGCATGTTTGTTTTCGAAAGTTGTGTTTTTTGGCTATTTTACTTAATTGCCATATTAGGCTGTCGAGTCTTAGCAATGATAAGTCCTTTTCCATTATTTTAGAGGCTTTTTCCGCGGTGTATTCCCAAGCTCTTAGAAATGTATCGTAGTGTCTGTCTCTAAGCTTTTCTACTTTTCTCCATTCATAGTTTACCTCCTCTATTTCTATAATTCCGGAGGCTATCGCCATTGCCGCTGTGTGATAGTTTAGGGGGATAGGCACTCTGACTGGGAAATTCGCGTATTTTCCTCTAATTATTAGAGAAACGATATCTAGGACTTTCATAGAGAATGCTATGGTTTTTCTGTCCATAGGTGCTTGGAGTGTTCTGGCTATTTCCGTCCAGACGGAGACAGGGGTTAAAACTATTTTATCGAATTTTTCTCGGAGTATTTTAACGGCAAGATTTGACGTGAGGAGTTTTTCTATTCTCTTCTTCTTTTGGAGTCTTAGTCTGGCGTTTATCGGCTGTTGAAGAAATTTCTCGAAAATTTCCTTTAAATCTTCTAAGTTTTCGATTTTGTGCTCTGATAGTACTGATTTTAGAGTGGCCCAGAATGTCTCCGCGCCTCCTTTGCCAAGTTGGTAGTCTACTATGGCGGCGTTAAGCCCTACCAGAAGTACTATGTTTGGATTACCTATTTTTCGTATAGCCATTTTAGACATTCATATTCTGGTTCTCTTAAATCTAGGTTTATAAAAGGCCGATAGCCTAGTTTTCCGATAGCCTCGCCTACTTTCGCTATTCTCTCATAGTCTATGAGAACCATTTTTTCACTCTTGCAGTATTATAAGCGGGTTTCTACAATTTTCTCTTATTTCCTTTATAACTTCTTTTAAATTTCTCTTTTTAAGCAGTTCTATAATGTATGGTATTTTTCCTATGTCGCCCATGAATCCGTAGCCTATCGCTACGAGATTTACTTTCGCGATTTTACAAGCATTTACCATACATTCTAGGTATTCTTTTCTCGCGCCAGCTTTGTAGAAAATTGCTGTTTTATAGTTTTTCAATACCTTCGCTACTTGAGGCGCTAAGATTCTAGCTTTTTCCTGAGTCATTACCTCGTCGTAGGGCTCTATCACTTGTAGCGCGTTTACGAGTCCGTATTTGGCGCTTAGAATGTACATGTCAACGCCGTCTCTTCTATTGAATACGGCTTTTATCCTAGGGGAGAGGTATAGTTCGTAGGCTTTTGTCGGATATTTTTTCTTCTTGGCTCCACATGCAGTTATTAAAGCTAAATTCTTCAATAACGCCATGTTATCAGAAATATTCTTAATTTTCTCCAATTTTAATTTAGTGTTATGATTTCAATTGAGAATAATTTAATTTAAAATAATCCACTTGGCTCCTCAATATACTAGAATTTAACAGAACAATCTCAAATTCTGGCTAGGCTTATAGCTATGAAGGAGTAGTCTGTGAGATTTCTATCTTCCACGCTCCCCTAAGAAAATGTGAAAAAATTCTAATAAACTGATAAATTGCTGCTAATCTTCTTAAGGAGACATCTCTAATCATCAGTTTTTATTAGTTTTTCTTGGATTAGCAATGTTAAAAGTCTTAGTGTATAGTTTGGTTCTGCTCCTTCGAATCCTCTTTTTAGTCTTTGTTTGATTAATTTGATTACTTCTTTTAGAACTTCATCGGCTTTTTTGACTTCAATGTTGTTTTCAAGGAGGAGATTTTCCTCGTTTCTTACGTATTTGGCTATGTATAGTTTTTTGATTTTGAGGTTCATCTTTTCTATGAGGTCGCTGTAAGGTTTCTCATTTTTTAGCCTATGTTCGGCGTTTTTAAACCATTTAATTACTTTTAGGGCTTGTTCTTTGTTTAGTGAGCCTCTTTTTGCACTGGATGATGTAGATTTCCTTTTCATTAAATGCTAACACGTCTATGTCCGTCCACCCGTATTTTTCGGCTGGGATCATAATATTTCTTAAGGTGATATAGCCTTTAAGAAGGAATATTCCCTCGGCGATATCTTCTGTTAATCTGAGTAGCATAGTTGAGAAAATGTTAAGAATATAGATAAGTTATTCCGCTGCTTTGGAATTTTAAACTTTCTTCTTTTGACTTCCTCGGCATTTTTATGTGTGATTATAATATTTCTGATAGTTTTGTAGCTGTTAGAAATCGTTGTTGTTATAGGCTATGGATCTCTGGCTATCTTTTTGAGGATTTTTGTATGTTGTGGAAATGCTCTTTCTAGATGTTTTCTTCCTGTTTTTCTTATTAGATCTATGTCTCTTAGACTGCAGTTTTTTAGCCATTTCTTTAGGAGTTTTTATCCGGTTTTACTTGTTCTCTGTAGCGTGATTTGATTAGCTTAGCTATGTTACATTCGATGTTTTTCTGTTTTTCACAGCCGGAGACAACTACGTATATGTGGATTTCGCTGCCGCCTCTTCTGGCCTTAAAATACCAAGATTTTTCTCCGAGAGAAGCTTCTTCCACTATTTCGAATCCATGCTTAATTAACGTGTTTCTGCAGGTTTCTACGGATTCTACGTGTTCAGGGTCAATTACTAAAATATATTTGTTAATGGTTACTTTGTCTAGTAGGTAGGCTATAGTCTTGACTGTTGGCTGTAATCCCCTTTCTTTAATGGGTGTCTGGGGGATTTTTATTAATTTATTATGGTTGTATTTGCTGGCTAGTTCTTTCATTATCCGTATATCTCTAGGGCCGTTCCCGGTTAGTATATACGCGTGGACTGTGCCTTCAAAACTAGCTTCAACTATTTTCATAGTTGAAGCTCCTCGATGATTTTCCTGATATCAACTCCACTTTCGAGAAGTTCTTCGATTTCATCGATGTCTTTCTCTATGTATTGGACGGTATCTTATCTATCTTTTTTCAATATAAAGATTTTAGAGTTTTTAGGCTGAATCTGGGCGAGCACGTACAATACGTCTATGCTGTGCGTCGTTAAGACGATCTGTTTATCTGTACTGGCAAGCCATTTTAGCAGTGCCTCTATCAAGCTTGGATGGGCGGCTACTTCTATATCATCCCATAATACTATCTTTGGATTTAGATACTCTATGGCTAGGTATGCGAGGAGGACTCGTTTAACGCCCTCGCCTAGAGATTTAACATCGATGTAAAGGGGGCCTATTTCCTCGCTTACTTCTTTCCTTACGCATAGCTTATCTTTTCTAATGGTGACTTCGGTAAATTTATCGTATACAACGGTAGCTAGGATATCTCTGACAACTTTGCTGTGAAATCCGTTCTTTTCGATCCAGGACCACACTTCATCTCTTAATACAAACAACATTATGCTATCGTAGGCTCTGCTGCTGTTCGGGATGTAAAAACAAAGTACATTCCTTTCCAGGTCGAGACCTAACGCTTCTAAAAATTTCTTATAATCTTCACGGTCAGCTTCTAAATCGTTAATTAATACCCGACTAATACCGTTTCTCGAAGCTTCAAGTTTAACGTTTTTTACGGTAGCGAGAAAAATTGATAAGATTTCACCGCTTTTTTCATTAAATGTGGAAATTTCACCTTAACTATGGTCTTAAACTTGTATTTTAAAAATGCTTTTCCAGCATAGCCATATATGAGTGATTGTCCTCCTCCATGCAGACCTCCTATGAAATCGAAGACATTTCTATCATATGGTTGAATAGTATTATTATAGGGCATTGCTAAGAGGTAGAGGGCTTCGAGAATTGCGGACTTGCCTACGTTATTTCTCCCTATTAACACGTTGAACGTTTTCGAGGTTGAGAGGCTTTGCTAGTTTTCTAATTCCGCGAAATTCGGATATTTCTAGCTCTTTAATGAGAATATCCTGCATTAACGTCACCGGAGTTCGTTACTTAAATAATCGGTTTAGAGCTTTAAATAATCTTTCAAAAGCCTCCCTGACTTCTTTCGTTACAGGGTCTAGATGTGAAGGCTTTGTTATATCTTTGCATTCTCTCCGCTGTGTATTACAGTGTTACCGATACCCATGTTCATATGCTTGTTTTCTAGGGAGAATAGAGTAGATAATCATTCTGCATGGTTTTTCTAACTATAAGATGCGATATCTCCCTATTCTCAGCTTATAGTGGTTTTTGTATCCTTTAAGCTTCTTTATATTAAGTTTGCTAGAAAAACCATAGTCCCTAAGTATTATTAACTCTTTTAGAATTCTATCTTTTAATTCGGGTTTTAAACTGTCTAATTCTTTTTTTAGCTTTTCGAGTAAGGAAAATTTCATATCTCATTATGCTTCTCGGATTCCTCGATTGCTCTCTTCAAGCTCACAAGCTCTATTCTCCCTTTTTCTTTGTCGGACATGTACTCCTTAATGGCTTCTATCTCGTTTGGAAGAGCCTCTTCTACTCCAATAAGCCTCTCCTCTAGTAAAGCTTCGATACGTTCTATGGTCGCTCTGACAGCCTGAATCTCCTCTAAAAGCTTTTTCTCAAGAACAACTGACACTTTAAACCCCTACTCTATAACATTAAAACCTTAATTAGTTTTCCTATTTCTTTTGTTAAAAAATGTTTTATTTCAGTAAAATGAAGTATTCATGTATATTGTGGTAGCTAGGACTGATTGAAGCTTCTCCTTGACGAGAATATAGGCCTAAAAGTCTATTATGAATTGAAGAAATTAGGTTTTGATGTTGAAAGTGTGCATATAGTGGCGCGCGGCGCTAGTGACGAGGAGGTAGTTAGGCTTGCGAGGGATGAGAATAGGATAATAGTTACAATGGATAAGGATTTTGGTTATCTTGCATTATCCTATAGCCCGCCGGGCCTTATACTTTTGCGGCTGAGAGATGCTAAACCACGGAATAGGTTGCGGCTGTTCTCCGTATTGTGGAGAAATATGATGTAAAGCTCTATGGGTATATTACTGTGGTATCTGAAAGAGCTGTTAGGCGGCGGCCTATAAGTTTCTTAAACTAGGATAACATAGTAGTAGTTTAGAGAATGTTAAGACAATGAAACTTCTGAATATAGATTATAAATACAATTCTTCGATTTTTGCCTGAAAATAATTGAGAAAGGAGAATGTAAAATTCCAGCCAAGAATTCTAATCATGTGTAGTTCCCGTAATCTTTTATGTTGTGTTTAGCTTTGGCTGGTGTGGGCTGTAGAGAAGTTGAAATTTTTTAAGAATATATAATAAAGTGTGTTCGCTAAAGCCTAGAAAACGCTAAACCGGCTCGCCGGCTAATGGAGGTTTGTTGGGTCGTATGGGTTTTGGGTGTTTACTAGTAGGTATTGCCGCCCGTTATGGCGCCTTCGTTTTTGCCCCTGTATGTTTACTGGGATTATAAAGCGTATGCTAAGTGTCGTAAAGTTTAGGTACTATGAAAGATGCTAGCGAGAAAATACATATAAGTGGAAAAATTATACACTCAGATGTAGGGCTCGAGCCCTCTGTGGGGTTGCGACGCTACCGCGGCCTAACCGGAGGCTGATGTGAGCCCCGAAGTACGTCTTTTAGTAGTGCTCTATGGAGTTGATCGCTCAAATCTATTTCTTCTACTTTTGTTAATTTATGAGCTGCTATGTCTGCTAATTCGCTGGCTTCCCCTCCTAGAATTACTTTTAATCCTTTAAATTTGAAATTTTGTAATTCTTTGTCTATGAAGACGATGTTAACTTTTTCGATATAAGGAAACCATGTAGCAGTTCCAGTTCTTTCATAGCTAACCTATAGACTGCTTTCTTAGATTTCCTTAGTTTTCTGTGTTTTATTTCTATCCATGCCTCTCTTACAACTTTATTCAAGTCTACTTTCATTCTTAGAGCTTCTATTCCGAAGAGCTGAGCCTCTTTTTGAATACCCTCGCTAAATTTTTTCTTTTCGATGCATAAAGGTCTCGCATGTGAAGTTTTCCATATTTCTCTTTAAGTCTTTGATACAGATTTTTGATAGCGTTAGTATTTCCCACAATTATACCTATATATTTGAAGTTTTCAGAGCTATCCATACCAGCTATTGTCTCCATTGTTTCCTCACCAATTAGTGCCTCTAATTTACTTCTAATTTCAACTGCAGAGTATTTAAGAGCGAAAAATTTAAGTAACGTCAATAATCTTACAAAATTTATGAATAAAAGAAAAACACTGATTTTCCTCTTATTTATTTTCTTAATGGTTAATATTGCATGTTCTTACTCGTCGTTGGGTCTTCGAGAAGAAAATATTTTGTTTAGTAAACGTCGCGATGAAATGAATTTTCTCGTTGAAGGAGACTTAGCACTGGTATCGAGTTGGGATATATTATGGGGTGGTAGTGGCAGAGATTGTGGCGTTAAAATAGCTAGTGACGGAGAGGGTATCTATGTTACGGGGAGCACGGATTTCGGTGTTGGAGGAGGTGATGTTTTTCTACTTAAATTGGATAAAAGGGGGAATATCATATGGTCTAAGGTGTGGGGGACTGGAGGCTGCGAAGCAGGTATGGATCTAGATGTTACAGATGATGCTGTGTACGTTGCTGGCGGTTATAGTGGTATTCTAAAATTTAGTAAGAATGGAGAATTAATTTGGTCTAAAAGGATAATTGCTAATGAAAGCGTGTTTGATACGGCTTCTATAAAAGTTGTTGGAAATGAAATATTTGTAGGTGATTATAATTATGAGCTGGCAAAACTTAAGGAAGATGGGGATTCAGTAAAGGTTGTATGGGTTTTAAGTCTTCCATTTGAACCTACTTTGCTGGAAGTTACGGGAGATTATATCTATGCAGCTTTTAGAGATGGTAATATTATAGCGAAGTTTTCGAGAACTGATGGAAGAGTTCTATGGATGAAGCAGTTAAATATAGTGATAAAGGATATGATGGTGTTCAGTAATGGTATTTTTATAGCGGGTGGATCAGTTATTTGTAAGCTAAATTTGGATGGCGACCTGGTCTGGGCAAAGAGTTTAGGTGCTTCCGACTTTTATATTGAAGCTATACATGTTGATAACTACCATGTCTATGTAGCAGGTTATTTAGGTTTTTTCGATGAGTGTATTGTTTTGGTGTTTGATAGGAATGGTAATTTAATTTGTGGCTATATCTATGGTGGGTCTAGCGATGAGTGGTTTACAGATATTCTCGTTCTTAATGGAGGAATTTATGCTGTCGGGGGCGCTTTTGACCTCTACAGAGAATTAGAGAAGGCCGATATTTCTCTTCAACATGTAAGCATGAACGTTACTTCTCTTCAGCCAGATTTTGAATACGTTCAAGGCAGAATTGAGAATGTCCGGGGTAAAGTTACTTCGCCGGATGGCTCGAATACGCCTGCTGGATCCATAGATGTACTTGTAGTTGCTTTCAATGTGGAGGCTGTTAAAAATATTATTCCTGAGATTTGGGTCGATAAGGGTTGCGGCTCTGCTTATAATATAGGAGATCCGATTATAATATATTTTAAAGTTAATGTTAGAGCTTATGTTAGGATTGTTGACGAGTTTCCTGATGGTTCTACTAAATTGTTGTATAGTGGTTGGGTTGATGGTGGTGTTACTTATTATATTAAGGGTGTTATGGGTGAGCCTGCTGGCTATAGGATTTTCCATATCTACGCTGAAGATGAGTATGGAAATACTGCTCACGATGAGTGTTATGTCGGTGTCGGCGGAAAGCCCGATTTGATTGTTGGAGATGTTTCTTGGAGTCCTAGCGAGGTTGTTAAAGGTGATGTTGTAAAATTTATGGTTAAAGTCGGAAATGAGGGCTATTCTGATGCTGGCAGTTTCTATGTTGCTTTAGAGTTGGGAGGAGGCATTGTTGATGAGGTTTTGGTTGACGGGCTTTCCGCAGGAGAATCGAAGACTGTTTATTTAAAGTGGGAGGCCAAGGAGGCTGGAGAGCATACTTTGAGAATTGTAGTCGACTATTACAACGATATTGATGAGATTAATGAGAAGAATAACGTCAAAATCATAACTATAAAGGCTGAGGAGAATAATCCTCCCGTAGCATATATCGATTCTATTTCTCCGAACCCGGTTGTTAAGGGCGAGCTTATAACTTTTGAGGGTCATGGAGAAGATCCTGACGGAGATGACATAGTAGCTTATGAATGGAAGTCAAGTATAGATGGATTTCTCTCCAACGAGAGAAGCTTCTCGACAGGTAAGCTATCCGCTGGAAAACATACTATATTTTTCAGAGTAAAGGATTCCAGAGGAGCATGGTCAGACTGGACAACCCTAGTCCTGATTGTTGAGGAAAGCCCTGAAATATGTTTATATACCGACAAATTATCGTATGAAAAGCCTTACAATATCAACTTTAAGGTAACAGTAATTTCGGATATTTATCCTAAGACTTACATAGGTAAAATAATAATACGTGCTCCAAATGGAAATATCTATACTATCGAGCGTTTCTCAATAGACCATGATTCACGTCTAACCGAACATACAGTTGAATGGAACGCTCCTGAAGATGTAGTGCCGGGAACTTATTTTGTATTGCTAACAGTAACTAGCGAGAGCGGCGTAATCATTGCAGAAGAAGGTACTGCTTTCTATCTTGATGACCCAGACAAAAGTTATGTAGAGTCTTTTGAGTTAAATGGTATTTTCTTAATTCACATGCACTTACAAAGATATGGAATATATCTGGGAGATATT
Source organism: uncultured Thermofilaceae archaeon (assembly GCA_964501905.1). Taxonomy (GTDB): domain Archaea; phylum Thermoproteota; class Thermoprotei; order Thermofilales; family B69-G16; genus B69-G16. The sequence continues at coordinate 16,230 of CAZCTW010000022.1, forward strand.
CCGCCGCAGCTTCGATGGGAGGGGAGGAAGCTAATTTGGAAAGCTCTTAGATTAGATGTTGTAGGCTTCTCCATAGATTCCTTAGAGGCGCTGTATTCTACTGCAAAATCCGAACTTAAAGGTGTTGTCAGTCTAACAGAGCCATATGATGTTACCGTAATCGTGTTGTCAGGAGAGATTTACGGAAATTATCTAGGAGTAATATACGAAGCTCCTCCTCTCAAAGCGTCACATAAAGAAATTAGAGACCTCACCGTGGATATAGGAAAGGATATAATACTTAAAGAAGTATTTAATGTGGAAATTCCAAGCATTCCGATACCTTTAGAGAGATTTACCATTATTTCAAAAGAGACATACGAAGGTCTTGTAAATGGTCCGTGCTATAAATACCTTCCCGTTTTAACGGAATTAAAGGTGGTATATTTAACTTCTCCACAACCCTCGTACGAGATTGGCCGAACAATAGGCATGTATGTTAAATTTATCGATCCTCGCACCGATAAAGTGTTAACAAATGCTGAAATTGTCGCGGCAATAGGGCCAGCATCAGTCAGCCTCACCTCTACTGTTTTAGGACAAGTCTATTTCAGATACTTGGGAAATGGAGTATATAGGATCGAAATCGACCCAACAACCGTAGAGATGATATATGATATATATCATGCCAGTGAATACTCTTTATACTTTATAGCGAGTGCGCCAGGATACTACGGAGTTTCCCCCAGTATACCAATAACCATTATAAATAAGAGAAGCTTTGCTGATATAGGAGGATTATATTATACAGTTAACCCGGTAAACGTATCCTTCTCGGAAAACGTGCAAATATTCGTCAGCTTCGACGCTACTAGCTATGTATCAGATGGAGTAGTATCCGTAAAGGTTAAGGTATTTAAGAAAATTTTCGGTTTCTTTCCCGTAAAAATTGCAGAAGAAAAAGCCCAGTTAGGCCACAATGATGTAAAAATAACTTTGAAAGGAGATCAGATTGCGAATTGGTTTCTGTTTTGGCCTCTTCAGGGAAATTATAAGATTTATGTAAAAATTACGGTCACTTACACGTCTTATAAAACTACTTTCACGGAAAGCATTAGCGAAGAACTTCCCCCTATAACTATAAATGTACATGATTAATTTTGTTTTCACTATTGATAGACTAAAAGACCCAACTTTTTTAAGTAACACTTGTTAGATGCCCTCCGGACGCTCCACCAGTCTTAATCTTTAGGTTTAATGGCAGACATTTATCCATAGCCCGGGTCTCGTCGATGATAGCTGAAGATAGACTCTTAGCCCTACTCATGTCGGCGGTAGTAATACTACTGGTGCTCCCACTGCTACTCTACGCCTCCAGGAGAGTTAAGTGGTGAAACTGGCGGCGGTAGAGATATATATTTTGTGCATTAACACATAGTTGGGTGATGTAGTGGCTACCCACAGGGAGTGCGTAAACTACAAAGATGGCAGATGTGCACTCTTCGGAATCCCAGTTGACCCAGACGCCCCAGCATGCCCACGTTTCACACCTAGAAGTGTAGCAGTAAAATCGGAGGCTCCCGTCAGGGAGTACGCGTATATTCCGCTCGGAACCAGGTGGATTAGTAGGGAGTTTAGCGGCGTGTGGGTAGGCGGTTGGAGGCGTATGTGGGGGTTAAGGACTGCTTGGAGA
>CAZCTW010000023.1:0-16675 GCA_964501905.1 uncultured Thermofilaceae archaeon
AAAGGCGGAGCTATAGTCTCAATTATTTTCGCAACTAAAAAACCAGTGATATTTATCGGCACAGGGCAGAAATATGAGGACTTACAGCCTTTCAGCGCTGAGTGGCTTCTAGAGAAAATATTCAGCTAGCAGAAAGTTTTTTAAACGGTAATTAGGATACGTGTAGAGGAGGTTGCAATGATAGTTCCTATAAGGTGTTTCACCTGTGGGGCGTTGATAGGCGATAAATGGCTAGAGTATGCTCGGAAAGTTGCCCAGGGAAAGTCTCCTAGAGAAGTTTTAGATGAGATGGGCGTGAAGAGGTACTGCTGTAGAAGGATGTTCCTTTCACATGTAGAATTAATTGACGAAATTCTCAAATATGAGAAAACTAGAAGAGAGTGATCACCTATAGCTTTTCTGACGCTTCGCTCTTGCAGATCTTCCTCTCGGCTTTTTAGGCTCAGCCTGTCTAGGATCTTCGACCAGTAGATGCCTATCATATTTTAGGTATAATTGCTTAAGCTCCTCAGACTCAGTCCATTTGACTAGCGCTCTCGCTATAGCGGTCCTAATCGCTGACGCTTGCCCCATAACTCCGCCGCCCCGTGCCGTAGCTATGATATCAACTTTACTGATTATCTGCTCGCCGGCTAGCAATATAGGCTCGTAGATCTTCATTCGGGCAATCTCGGGTTCATAGATTTCGAGAGGGATCCCATTTATGAACACGCGTCCCTTCCCTGGCCTAACTATAACTCTAGCCCTAGCCGTCTTCCTCCTAGCGTTCGTTAGGACCAACTTCATAGTTTCCCACCTAACATCTTGTAGAGCTCGCCCAAAGTTATAAATGGCACGGTTTCATTTTTCCTCATAGCTTCTTTCACTTTTATAGCTTTACTAACATCTACGTTTTCAGGCACGCCCATATACACTCTTAGTCTTTTATAAGCTAGCCTACCCCTAGGCTTTTTATGAGGAAGCATACCCCTAACCATCCGCTTTAGTAATCTATCCGGCCTCCTCGGTATTTTAGGTCCTAACTTTTCAGGATTGTAGTGTGTTCTCCACTCGCTAACTTTCTTCAAGTACTGGTTAACAATCCTCTGGGGCTTTCCCGTGATTATAGCTTTCTCTGCATTTATCACAATAACGTTCTCGCCTCTGAGCAGCCTCTTAGCCACTACGCTGGCCAGGCGGCCAGCGACTAATCCCTCGGCATCTATTATAACTGTAGCCTTCTCCATATCATCACCTAGGCTATTATCTTCACGTTACTACCTTTAGGGTTTCTCTCGACGAGCTTGTCTATGCTCAGGCATTCGCCTTTTTCCGAGATCTTCTCATAGGCTTTTTGAGAAAACGACCACGCCGCGACAACCACCTTGTGATCCAGCACACCAGATCCCAGAACCTTCCCAGGAATCACTACTACGTCTCCCGGCTTAGTATACCTGTTTATCCTACTTATATTAACAGCTATTCTCTGCCTCCTAGGCTTCGCCAGCATCTCAGCTACGCGGCGCCATATCTTTGCATCGTTTTCCCTAGCTTTCTTCCTCAACCTAGAGATCAGTAGCCTTAAATGTATATTCGTAGGTCCTGTCCGCCTCACATTAATCCCCCAGTCTTTATAAAGTGGAATATTTTAAGCTTTTCCTAATATCTCTTCTATCGATTCCCTAAAATCTCTCGCCTTGCTGATTAGGATTTCTAAACCAGTTAAAACAACTTCTTCAAAAGTTAGCGAGCCGACGCTCTCTACGTTGAAAATTATGGTAGAATCATCCCCTCTAACTTTTATCGCGCCGCGTTCACAAGCCTCCACGCAGGCTTTACACAGTGAGCAGTTTAACTGATCCCTTACGATTAACTTGCCATCGGATAGTTCTAAAACGCCTTTAGGGCATACTTCAACACATTTTCCACAACCATTACACTTCTCATATCTTATGTCAATAACAGGCATATACTTGTACGCTGAGACAGAGACTGGTTGCCACTTCGCGTGCTCCTTCCCGCACCCAAGTCTAGCGAATGCCTCTAAGACTATACGTTGCCCCTTTGCCAATTTCACTATAGGGATAGAGTCCGATACGGGAACGATTCTAGGATCTTCGCTCTTCAAATGCCCGGAAAAGACAGTAATGTCCTTATCCAGAGCCTCTATATCGAGTTCAAGACTCACAGTTTTCTTTACGGCTTTCTCTTTATCCTCAATGTACTCTTTGATAAGCTCGAAATCGGTTTTAAGAGGTATGAGACCTAGTCTGTGAGCTAGAATTTCATCGAACAGGACTGAACTGTTTTCAAGGATAACTACTTCATCGATAGCCATCGTGGGGACTTCAGCTATTAAAGTCCTCCTCAATGCGTTAGCTATAGCCGGGTTTATACCCTTGACGATAAAACGGCCGGAGTATTTATCTGCCTCAAGAATATCTACTTTTATATTTTCTGTCAAATAAAACACCGAAGTATAATTCTACCTAATTGGTTTCTGCTTCCTGCCTCTCAATAGTTCTATTAACGAAACTCCATTTACTTTGATTACTCTGAATCTAACTCCTGGCAAATCTCCGTAGGCTCTTCCTTCGGGTCCTCCTATTCTCTCTATTATTACTTCGTCGTGCTCGTTTACGAAGTTTAGGGCACCGTCTCCGGGTAGGAAGGCTGTTACTTGTTTTCCGTTTTTAATGAGTTGTACTCTTACGCACTTTCTTACTGCGCTGTTTGGTTGTCTGCTTTCTATACCTACTTTCTCGATTACTATTCCACGTGCCATTGGGGCGCCTTCCAGGGGATCGACTTTCTTAGCTAGGTTTAAAGCTCTTCTTTTGTAGTGTAGGTCTGACCATCTGAATTTTTGCCTTTTCCTTTTCAGTTTCCTAGCTGCGTAGAGCCCTTTAGGTGATTTTGACCCTGGCATTTAGTCACCTTACCCTTCTACCCTGTGTTGGAATTTAAATTTTCCGCTAGTTATTCTAGGGTGACCCAGTCGACGTCGAAGTATCGTTTGGCTAGTATTCTGGCTCTTTTTATGTTCTTGCCGTCTTTGCCTATGGCTAGTCCCTTTTCGTGTGCAGGAACTGAGACTACCACTATCTTTCTGTTACTAGCATCTTTTTTAAGACGTACTGATAGAACTCGTGCTGGAAAAAGACTGTTTCTGATTAAGTCTTCGAGGGTTTCCGCGTATTCTACTATTTCGACGTTTTTGCCGAGGAGTTTTTGGAGTCTCTTTATGTTTATCCCGTTTCTGCCTACGGCTATTCCAACTTGTCCTTTCTTTACTAAAAAGATTATCCGGTTGTTTTCTTCATCAATTACACAGTCCATGGTCGTTACTCCTGTAATGCTCTCCAGCAGATAGATGTACTTCATCTCTACGTCGGTGAGTTTTATAGAGACCATGCTACTCACCTTTCACTAGGTCTAGTATTCTGCTCTCTCCCGGGTCTAGTATAGAGAGGACTGATACCATAAAGGGTTTTCTACAAATAGCTCCTAGGTCTAGGCTTGTCCCGTGGAAGACAAATAGGGGGATCTTTGCCAGCTTACAGTATCTCTCTATATCCTCTCTTACTTCATCTGGAGCATTAGCGGCCATTATTACGAGTTTGGATTTGCCCATTCTTATGGTCTTCATCGTCTCTTTATATCCAATTACGACTTTTCCCGTTTTCAAAGTAGTCTGTAACTCCCTATACAGGTCAACCACTATGTTTCACCCCTTTCTTCTTGGGGAAAACCATAAAAAGTTCTATTATACCCGTGCCCATGGGTATGGGCGCGGATCCAACAATAACATTTTCCACAACTCCAGTGAGTTGATCAACTTCTCCATGTATTGCTGCATCGGTTAAATGTTTTACCGTAACCTCGAACGTAGCCCTAGCGAGTGGACTCACTTTCTCGCCCGCAACTCCGTGTCTTCCTACTTGTCTTACTTGACCTGTATAGGTCATTGCGTCGGCTACCAGCATTATATGCCTTATGTCCACGTCTAATCCTTGTTCACTTAAGACCTCTTGCATTTCCTTAATTATCACGCGGCGTGCGGCTTCTATTCCCAGTACTTCAGCTACCTCAACTATATTATTAGTAATGGTACGCGTGGGGTCTACTCCCTCAACTTCTAAGATCGCGGAGAAATTGGATCCCTCGGCGATTAACATGTATTCTGTTTTTTCATCTTCTGTCCTTATCGGCTTTAGGATTATTTTTTTTATTCCTTTTATTCCTTTTAATCTCAAGTCCCTTACTCTATCGAGCATCCGTTTAAGCTTAGACATATCTGTTATTTCTGTTTCGAAGACTACCGTGTATTCGTCTTCAATTTTTACTCGTCCCTTCTTGCCTTTTATCTTGTTTATAGCCTTCACTACATCTTTGGTCGTTACTCCTTTATCAGCTAGCATCTCGGGGTCAAGCCTAATCGTTATAGTCGACGTTAAGTAGTCGAGCTCCCACTCGCTCGCCACGTTCTCTATGGTGGTGAGCTCTATCCTCCTGGCCACTTCCTTGGCTTTTTCCTCATCGTACCGGTGTTTCTCATCTAGGTAGATGTAAGTGATAGGCGTCGAAGGGGCTTTCCTGGCGTCTACTATTTCTATTAGACGGGGTAAGCCCAGCGTTATATTAAACTCTCTAACTCCTGCAAAGTGAAAGGTTCTGAGCGTCATCTGAGTACTCGGCTCTCCTATAGATTGAGCGGCGACCATGCCAACAGCTTCTCCCGGCTCGACTAATGCGTTGTTGTACTCTTTGACGCACTCCTCGATAAAAGCGTATAACTCCTGTTCTGAAAGCTTTTCTCTTAACGCTATTTCTTCTATCTCTTTCAATATACTCTCGGGTAGTCTATCTAGGTATGAGTAAACTATATTTTTTATCTTCCGCTCATATGTCTGTCTTTTACTCTTCTCGCTACCCATGCTCATCTCCTCTTACTTTTAATCTTCTGTAAAATCAGATCAAAATTGATAGGTTGACCATGATAACTTTTCGCTGGATCTATTCCATCTTCGCCGTAGCGAAGTTGAATAACGCTTCCCTCCGCGCTTCTCACGCTCCCATCATATGCTACGTAGAGATCTTGAAGTGCGTTAGCTAAGCGCCTGTACATGTAACCGCTCTGCGCTGTTCTAACTGCTGTATCTACTAGACCTTCTCTACCTGCCATTGCGTGATAGAAGAACTCTGTAGGTGAGAGTCCTTCTTTAAAGTTGCCATAAACGAAACCTCTAGCTTTAGGTCCTATATCTCCTTTTTTGAAGTGAGGTAGCGGTCTATCTAAGTAGCCTCGAGAAATTCTCTTGCCTCTTATCGATTGCTGACCTAAACACGCGGTCATCTGCGTTATATTTAGTATGTTAGCCCTAGCCCCAGTCTTAGCCATCAAAACTGCGGAGTTGTTAATACCTAAATAGCGGCTAGCAGCTTTTCCGGCTTCTTCTCTAGCACGCTCGAGTACGTTTAATATCTCATTTTCGAGAGATTCACGGAGGGTCATACCGGGTTTCGGCTGGAGTTCTCCTCTCATAGCTTTCTTTATTATTTCATCCACTTCTTTTTCGATTCTTGTCAGAATCTTAGATATTTCTTTGCGAGCCTCCTCAGGGAGATCTAGGTTATCTAAGCTCATAGAAAATCCTTTTACGTCTAGATATATTATGAACATTCTAAACATGGTATCCATTATCTCCCTGGCTTTATCCGTGCCGTACTTCTTAACTATCACGTGTAGCAAAGTTTCGCTTTTTTGAGCTCCTATGGAAGATTTATCGAGAACACCCATTTGTATCTCGCCGTTCTTAATAACAAGATAAGCGTCATAGGGACAATCTTCAAAACTGCATGTGTCACACTTCTTACATATAGAACATCTACTCTTGAAGTTTAAGTCTGAGGGCAGGAATGCGCTGACTATTTGCTTCCCTGTCCATAATTTTCGGGGTTTTAAAATAGCGGGCTCTGGGAGTTCTCCCTCATACCCAGTTTCGTAAAGCAGCATAGCCACCTTTTCCTTAGCCAAGAGAGTATCTTTTCTAGTTATCATATATCCTCCTGTGATGTAATCGTGTATGGCCCCGATTATAGGACCTCCATATCTAGGAGACAAGATCTGTTCTTGAACCAGCATCAAAACCTTAGCCTCAGCCCGAGCCTCCTCGTTTTGAGGAACGTGGAGGTTCATCTCATCGCCGTCAAAATCCGCGTTGTAAGGCGGACATACAAGCAGATTTAATCTAAAAGTTTTATAGGGGAGAACTTTGACCTTATGAGCCATTATTGACATCCTATGTAGAGATGGCTGTCTGTTAAAGAGAACTATATCTCCATCCTTGAGGTGTCTTTCAACTATATACCCGGGGGCCAGAGTTTCGGCCAGAGCCTCTAAGTCTCTCACGTATCTCAAGTCGACCCGGGCCCCGTCTGGGCGCACTATATAATTGGCGCCTGGATGTTTATATGGACCGTTTTTGACTAATTCTCGCAATTCCTCTATATTCCACTCCGTAACCTTCTCTGGAATTACCAGTATCTTTGCTATTTCCTCCGGAACTCCCACCTCGTTTATGCTAAGGTAGGGGTCGGGAGATATCACCGTCCTCGCCGAGAAATCCACCCTCTTACCAGCCAGGCTACCCCTAAACCTCCCTTCCTTTCCTTTTAATCTCTGAGCTAAGGTCCTTAATGGGCGTCCCGATTTATGCTTCGCCGGTGGAATTCCAGGAAGTTCGTTGTTGAAGTAGGTTGCGATGTGATACTGAAGCAGTTCCCACATATCATCTATGATTAAAGAGGGGGCGCCCGCTTCAATACTCTCTTTAAGCCTCTGGTTTACCCTTATTATATCGCCTAGCTTATGCGTTAAGTCATCTTCAGACCTTATGCCAGTTTCCAAAGTTATTGAAGGTCTGACCGTTATCGGAGGTACGGGTAATACCGTGAGAACAGTCCATTCTGGCCTAGCATATTCTGGATCTATACCCAGCAAAATGAGATCTTCATCCCGTATTTTTTCAAGTCGTTCTCTTATATCACTGGGCGTAAGCTTTATGGCCGTGCCTTCCTCTCTCTCCTCGTAGAATGAGTATGGTTTTTCGAATTTTATCTTATACTGTTTGGCGTGGCAATAGGGGCATTCGCTATTCTTAGCAGCTTTTCTGGCAACTCTCTCCGCGTGCCTATACTTAAAATGTACCCAGATTTTTTCTAATCTTTTCCTCTTCTCTAGTTCTTTCTTGATTTCATCTTCTGGAAGAAGTATTCTGCCACAATATCGGCATGTCGCCCTCAGCAAGACATATATTTTCTTAGCGAATTCCGGATGAACAACCGGTCTTGCGAGCTCTAAATGACCGAAGTGTCCCGGACATTGTCCCGTGTAGTTTCCGCAGGTTTCGCATCGCACACCGGGTTCTATAGTCCCTAGTCTTCTATCCATTAGGCCTCCTCTAATTGGCATGCCTTCCTCGTCGTAGGTGTCCGATGTGACGATAGCTGTTACTGACATTTTACGTATCAGGTCGGGGGATAGTAGCCCGAATTTTATCGCCGTTATCCTAGCCATTGCCTGTGGTTCGACTTGAGACATTCTATCCCTCCATTCTACTTTTTATAATTAATTTCGGGTATATGCCGAGGCTTATCAACTCTTGGAGAAGTAGCTTAAAGGCATATGAAATTTCGACAGGATACAATTTCCCTTTATCGCCGCAAACCGGACACATAGGCTGTCCTCTCTTAGCGTTATAGTACCCTATTAACCCACAGTTCTCGCACACATAAACTAGCGTCTTATCCGACTCCTCAAGAAGCCTCTCCTTCAGCAACAGCGCCGCTCCGTGCCCGACTAGACAATCTTTCTCCATTTCACCAAAGCGTAATCCTCCTTCCCTCGCCCTACCCTCCGTAGGCTGACGAGTCAATATCTGCACCGGACCTCTAGCTCTAGCGTGCATCTTGTCCGCGACCAGATGGTGTAGCTTTTGGTAGTAAACTACTCCTATAAAAATCTCGGCTTCCAGCTTTTCGCCTGTAATTCCATTATACATGACCTCCTTTCCGTCTGACCTGAAACCCATCTTCAATAAGGCCTTGCGTAGATCCATTTCACTCTCTCCTTCAAATGGAGTCCCGTCGACCATTCTGCCCTCTAGAGCCGCTACCTTCCCAGCTAGGGACTCAAGCAATTGCCCCACCGTCATACGCGAGGGTATGGCGTGGGGGTTTATTAACAGATCGGGCACTATTCCGTCCTCGGTAAAGGGCATATCCTCCTGTGGTAGTATGAGTCCAATAACTCCCTTCTGTCCATGTCTCGAAGCAAACTTGTCCCCTATCTCAGGTATCCTTAAATCTCTAACCCTGACCTTTACCAATTTATTACCCTCGGCATTATCAGTTATCACTACTCGATCGACTATGCCTTTTTCTCCGTGCCTCAAACTAACTGAAGTATCCCTCTCCTTTATCCCCGCCCTAACTTCATAAAATGCTCCATAAAACCTCGGAGGACTAACCTTGCCTATCAATACGTCGCCGCCCTTAACCTCCGACTCAGGCTCGGCTATGCCGTCTTCCCCTAGGTGTATATAGCTTTCACTCGACCTATAGCCTACAACATTTTCATGAGGTATTCTGATTTCATCGCGAAGCCCGCCTGGATATTTTCTTTCCTCAGCTTCATAAGTTCTGAAGAAAGTCGATCTAGCCAGTCCCCTTTCTATCGATGCTTTATTTATAACGATAGCATCCTGGATATTATAGCCGCCGCCCGTTATCACGGCTACGATAAAATTCTGTCCAGCTGGGCGCTCGTACAGTTTAGCGATGTCCATTACCCGCGTTTTCACGAGAGGCTTTTGTGGATAGTGTAGGAGATGCATTCTAGGATCCATTCTATAAAGGTAGTTAAGGTTAGGAATCCCTAACGCCTGCTTAGCCATAGCTGCTTCATAAGAATTACGCGGAGATTGATTATACTCGGCGTACGGTATTATAGACGCGACTACGCCGAGTATGGCCGCCGGCGTAATTTCTACATGTGTATGTTCGGGAGTTACTTCGTTAATTCTTAGGGCTATATAGGCGTTTTCTTCTTCTTCTGCGTCAAGGTACTCTATTATACCTCTCTTGACTAGATCGCTCCAGCTCCACTCTCCTCGCCTAACCTTTTCCACGTGGATGGGCTTTAGCTTCGGTTTGCCGTTCTCGACAACTATTAGTGGTCTCAGAACTCTTCCCGCGTCACAGTTAACATAAACCTCGTCGATGTACTCTGTTTTGTAGTGAGCCACATTAATTTCATAGCTTATTCTGCCCTCTCGCCTTAACTTCCTGATGAGCTGGGCCAGCTTCTCCCCGTCTCTATGTACCCCTATAAGCCTGCCGTTTAGATACACTTTAGTTCCTTTAATACATTGCTCTCTAGCACTCATTATGGGTATAACGTCTAGCTTCCCAATGAGTAGATCATATACTTCGGATTCACCAACACCTATAGATAATACGGCAAGAAGAGCAAGATTCTTGACCAAACCACAGTTCTGCCCTTCAGGACTCTCGACTGGACAAATTCTGCCCCACTGCGTTGGGTGTAGCTCTCTAGCCTCAAAGTGGGGTTGCGTCCTACTTAAGGGGGATACCACTCTTCTTAAGTGGCTTACCGTCGACAAGTAATTCGTTCTATCCAAAATCTGACTTACTCCCGTTCTGCCGCCTACCCAATTCCCCGTAGCTAGCGCGTGTTTCAAACGATCTGTTATTATATCCGCTCTTACAAGGGTTATCAAGTTAATTTCTCTATTCCTGCTTTTCATACGCTCCAGTTGATAACGTATATCCTTAACGAACTGCTTAAACGCCGCACGAAACTGCATCGCCATAAGCTGACCCGCCAGCTTCAGTCTCTTATTAGCGTAGTGGTCTTTGTCGTCTGGCTTCCTCCTGCCTAGGGCGAGCTCTAAGAGCTTCTCAGCCATCTGCCCGATGAAATATGCTTTAGCTTTCCTATCCTCCGGTCGATTTCCTATATGGGGTAGGAGATAATTATCTAGAATTTGCTGAGCCTTCTCTATTCTAAGACTCCTCGCCTGTCCAATCGCCACCCTATTCCCTATATAGTCAAGAGCATCCTCCGTCGTCCTTATGCTACTCGCTTGTACTAACAGAGGCACCAATTCGCTCTCTATTTCCTCGTCATCAGTGATCGCGTTGACTATTTCTCTGTCGGATTCTAAACCCAAAGCCTTCAGGAGAATCACTAAGGGAATTCTCCCGGGAACCGCCGGAAACGACGCATACAATAGTCCATCTCGATGCCTTTCGACAACAACAGGGACTCTATAGGCAGCCGTGGAAGAGAAAACTTTAGCCGTGTGGGTAACGCTTGAACTGGTCCCACCCACATCTACTAAAACTCTATTTACAGCTAAGTCCTCTTGAATAACCACAACTCTCTCAGAGCCATTTATTATAAAATAGCCACCCGGGTCTCTAGGGTCTTCACCTACTTCTATCAATTCCTTCTCGTTCATAGTCGAAAGAGGACACTTAACCGATTTCACCATGATAGGCAGGTCTCCAATGTAGGCCTTAACAGGGCCTCGCTTCTCGCCGTCCACTACTAACGTCATTGTCAGGTAGAGAGGCGCCGCATACGTCAAATCTCTAATCCTAGCCTCCATGGGGAGTATTTCCGTGACTGAACCGTCGGCCTCTCTAGCCCGCGGAGTTTCGACGTATACCTTCCCCAGTTTAACATATAATCCTGGTTGGCTAGTCTCAATAATTCCTTGCTCGTCAACTATATCTTGCAAAGTTTTTTGTATAAAATTATTATAGGAATCCAGATGTTGCCTTATTAAACCCTTCTCCTTAATGAAAGATTCGATCAGTACCCATGGATAATCCTTAGGTAATTGATTACCATTACTATTGTTATTGTTATTATTTTTTGATTTTGAGGATCTATTCATAATTCTCAACCCGGCATAACCACCCTAAACGTTACTACTTTCCCAGCTGTCGGGCTCTCTCTAATCACCATGATTATATCGCCTGGTTTAGCACCTAATCTTTTAACGACAGGGTCGGATGTCAGTATCCAGGGTAAATGGCTAGGGTGTATTTTAAGTTTTTTGAGGATCATTCTTGCCTCTCTCTTATCTAGCAGTATGTGCTGCGGCACCAACACGTGTTTGAGAACATCTATTTTTTTCAAACTTGTACATCCCCCATCAGAATCTAGACTCGGCTAAACACTGGTCTATATCTTTATATAAACTTTTCGGTCTGTTCAAGACAGGCAAATGCAAGAAAAGCTTTGCGAAGAATTTAAATCTAGGTATTGCGAAGTATCTCCTAGCCGGGGTAGCTCAGCTGGGAGAAATAAAGACAAACTAAGATATCCCCATCCCCATAAGCGTCCGGCTGAAGAAGGCAAACTACAGAAACCGGAAGGTCCGGGGTTCAAATCCCCGCCCCGGCATGGTTTTCTCTCTTTACTTATGGGATAGAATGCCTATTTTATGAATCGGTTTAATGTGCAGGTGATCTTTCAGAACAAGATATATTGAGCTAAGGGATCTGTTACAGTTAATTACCACTATTTTATCGTAATCGATCTGTAGTGTAAATATTAAATACCGTTTATGCTTCAACATTACTTAAGAGATGTTATGTCGCTGTTTGAGATATGGCGTAGCGGTTCAAGAATTTTTATAGATGAGAGTAAATTATCGTTCGAGTATGTCCCCTCTAAACTCCCCCATAGAAGCCAACAGCTTAAAAATCTCGGTTTATACTTTAAGACTTTCGTCACGAAACCGGGATCGGCTACTGTAAAAGTTGTCCTGTTAGGTTCTATAGGAACAGGTAAAACTGTTGTAGCTAAGTATTTTGGCCAGCAAGTCGAAGACTTCTCCAGAAGATACGGCTATTCTATAAAATATGTACACGTTAACTGCCATAAGGATAGGACATTATTTTTGATTATGCAACGAGTGGCGAGCCAGCTGGAGATCAAAGTTCCGAGAAGGGGGTTCTCTTCTCAAGAGCTTACATATCTCATCTGGAATCACCTGAAAACTTCTAATAAGTACCTTTTACTAACTATCGATGAAGCTGACTATTTAGTGAAAAGAAAAAATACTGGTGTTCTCTATGATCTAACTCGAATCTCCGAGGACATCCACGGCGGAGAATACAGAATCAGTATGATATTTATCTTTAGGGATTTAGCAAGCTTAGCGCTGGTAGACGATAGTATTAAGAGCACGTTAACCCACAACATAATAAAATTTGAGCCTTATACCTCGAAGCAAATATATGATATTCTCTGGTCACGCATAGTTGATGAAAGAGCCATCCGACAGGAAGCTATCGAGGAAGATGCCCTTCAGCTAATAAGCGAGCTCGTGGGATATGATAGAGGAGGCATGGGGGACGCTAGACTCGCCATAGAGTTATTATGGAGAGCCGGAAAGCTTGCAGAGCATTTGGGAGAATGTACTATAACGGTTGAACACGTTAGGGAAGCTTATAACACCGTATTTCCCTCCATATCAAAGGATACTTTAAAAAGCCTTCGCAAACATGAATTACTATTCCTTTACGCTCTGGTGAGAGTATTACTAACTAAAAGAGAGATGAAAATCCCCTTAGGGATTGTAGAAAGGGAGTACGAGAGCATATGTCAAGATCTGGGGGAGAGGCCGAGAAAGCATACAATGATTTGGGAATACGTGCGTACCTTAAAGTCTCTCGGGATAGTTACAGCGGAACTCTCTAAAAAGGGATATAGGGGTAAGACTACTCTGCTCGGGATACCACGCATTCCTCTCAAAGTACTGAAGGAAGAGATTGAAAAAATACTCAATAAGTATTTTTAGCGTGCGTAAAACTCAGCTACAGTCTCAAATGTTTTGAAGGATATGTCAAGCGACTTTAGTATTTCCTTCGCCAAATCGGCATCTGCCTCGTATATCACAAAAAGGAAAGGCAATATTTCTCTTATGACCACTTGGCTTGATACATGACATTTCCTCGCTATAGCCATAGCTACCCTCTTCCTAGCCTCTCGATATTTCCTAGTCTGTGAAAGAAGACGTAGTTTCTGAGGAAAATGATATTTTACGAATTTGAATTTAGGCTTATCCCTAGCGGATGCTACACCTACAGTCATTAAGTTCAAGGCGTAAGATAAGAGGGACCATTCGTTAGTTCTCTTAGCTCTTCGAAGAAATATGTCGGCTAGCGCGAGAGCATCGTAGGCGTCAGCTATAGCTCTCAGACTTGGAGCGTACTGGTAGGGTATATTTTCGCTTAGCCACTGCATGAGCATTTCGTAGTCGAGAGAAGGCATGGAGAGCACAGCCCTGGCCTGTTCTGGACTTTTAGCGGCTAAAACCGACCTCACTATCTCGAACATATCCGCTTGTTTAGCCCTATATCCTAATACTTCTAAATCCTCCACCGTAATTTTCTTCTTACCGAAAGCTATAGCCTGAAGGTCATTTATGGCAGCCCTAAGATCTCCTTTACTTTTCTCAGCTATAGCTCGTAGAACTTGATAGTCACAGATTATTCCTTCCCTCTTACAAATATTCGCAAGAACTGAAGTTATCACTCTAATGCCTAAAGGCTTAAACCTTATCAAAAGGCACTTATCCCGAAGCACCCTAAGCTTGGGATCCCAAGGGTCATTAGCCGTTAAGACAAGGGGGTATCTGGTGCTATCAATAAACTTCAAGATCATGGCAAGCCCTCCAGCATCCTCTCTCGGATTTATGCCGTCTACCTCGTCTAGGAGTATGATTTTAGCCCTCTTTCCGAAAAGGGAAGTCTCAGTTAAAGCTCTCCAAATTCTCCTCTCTAAAGCCGCGGAATTCCTTACATCGCTAGCGTTAGCTTCTAAAAGCTCTAGATCATACTGCCTAGCCGCTGCATGCACCAGACTAGTCTTACCTGTGCCTGGGGGACCATAGAGCAGCGCGGCTTTCTTCTCCGATCGTCCCGCAAGCCATTTATTCAACCAGGCGACGAACGCTTTTTTAGCTTCATCATTTCCCGCAACATCCTGAATCCTAGCCGGCCTATACTTTTCAACCCAGGGAACGCTCAAAGCCGCCTCCACCTAGCCGCTAGTTTTCGCCTTCAACGCTATTTTAGCTAATAGCGCACATAACTGTATTTCGTCGTCTCCTCCTTCCACTATCCGGAAGTTAGTCTCTCCTATCAATTCGATAAGCTCGGCCTGCATATGACTCGGTATCTGGGAGAAAACTCTAGGTGACATAATCTCTCGGTATATGCTCTTCAGAATATCTAACCCAGAGAGACCATATGAGTATAGAAGTATTCGAAGCTTTTCTCGGGCTCCAAGAAAATCTCCTTCAAGGGCTAGGCGGACTAAATCTCTAACTTCGGAAGGCGTGATTTTACCGAGGACTTTATAGACTACGTCCTCCGTAACCACCTCGCCGAGGGCCGAGGCAGCTTGGAGGATATTTATAGCTTTCCTCAAATCGCCTTGGCTCTCTTCCCATATGGCATTTAGACCATCCTCCGTTATTTTCACGTTTTCGCATTTAGCTATAAATCTTAAGCGTTCTAATACGGCTTCTCGAGGTATAGGTTGGAACCTAAAAACTGCACAGCGCGATTGTATAGGTTCTATAATTTTAGAAACATAGTTCGCTATGAGGCAGAAACGAGTGCTCCTTGAATAAAGCTCCATGGTCCTCCTGAGCGCCTGCTGGGCGTCAGAAGTCATATTATCTGCTTCGTCAAGAATTATCATCTTAAATGGAACCTCGCCTACCGGCATAGTTCTGGCGTAATCCTTTATCCTCTTCCTAATCACGTCTATGCCTCTTTCATCTGAGGCGTTAAGCTCGAGAATGTTATCCCTCCAATGCTCTCCGTAGAGCTCCCTAGCTAGACATAACGCTGCCGTAGTCTTCCCAGTACCTGGAGGACCTGCAAAAAGCAAATGAGGCAAACTTCTCTCCTTTACAAAATCCTTTAATCTAGAAACTACTTCTTCCTGATCTATTATCTCATCTAGTTTTTTAGGTCTATACTTCTCTATCCACAAAGTTTCAGTCATGCAATTTCACCGGACTTGTATAAAACAGAGAGAATTCACAGATATTACAGTAGCGTTCAGATTTTACCGTCTAACGCGCTGTGTACGCGATACGCTCTATCTCCTCTTTCTTCCTAATCGCATAACTACTGGTATCGTTGTTCGCAGCGGCTATAATCTCATCGGCTAGACACTCTTCTATAGTCTTAGGATTACCGAACGCGGCCATACGAGCCCCCTGAACTAAATGCCTAAGGGCTAAATCTACCCTGCGTTGAGGCGCTACATCAACCGAGACGTGGTAAAGAATGCCGCCATATGCTATCCTAGTAGTCTCCTCCCTAGGCGCGGCGTTCTCTATAGCTCTAACTAATACTTGGATCGGGTTTTCCCTCGTTTTTAATTCGATTATTTCGAAGGCACGCTTTACTATATTAATGGCCAACATCTTCTTGCCTGTGTTCTTCCCGGGACGCATAACCTGATTTATCAAACGCTCCACAATAGATATCCGAGACTTAGCAAATCTCCTCTTCTCGTGCCTACCTTCCGAATGGGGCAAGTAGACAGGCTTCAGGTTAATGTATGCTTTTAAGCCCGGATCCCTGACCTCGACATCCTTCACTGACCACTTACCCAGTATCTTTATCTCCTTACCATCCAATGTCTTCAACTCCTCCATTTCGACTCGCTCCCCCGAGTCGACTACCCTAACAATCTACACCTTACATATAAGTTCATCGCTACCTTAAGAATTAATAGAACATGGAACACAAATTTCATCTTCGCATTTTAAAAGGATAGAAGGTTGTGGATTATTAATGGACCGGGCGGGATTCGAACCCGCGCCCTCCCGCATTTTGGATATCATTTGCCATTCCCGGCAGGCTCCCGCCTGCTAGCGGGCGCTCTTCCCCTGAGCTACCGGCCCACTTATTTGTTAATAAGTGTAGAATTTAAGTTTTACGTGAGCGAGCCTAAGCTTCCGATACAGAAATTCGTTAGCATATTTTCTTTATCGGTAGATAACAAAATAGTCGATTACCAAGCCTCAGTTAAGCGATTCCCCCAGGATTACTCGTATTCTCGCCAGGTGTAACCACATTTAGTACACTTGAAAAACCTTGTCATTGGCTCGTCGCCGCTCCTAGTTTGTTGCATCCAATAGTAAGCTTCATTATTTCCGCATTTGGGACATAGGATTTTAGTTCGCGGAAGTAAAACTCTTTCCTCTGCTACATATATTTTCTGTGAGGGATGATGGTAGATCTTGCCCTTCACTTTGTATCCTCGTCTCGATGTATTCTCCTCCGAGTATCCACACTTAGAACACATCAACACAGTTTTCCCGCCGATTTTCCTAGGTAATAGCAACGTGCCACAATTGGGGCAATATTTCAATCTCTTCACCGGGTTTAAAGTCATCATATAGCATTACTATTTAAGTTTTGCGTGTTTTTAGCGTTGAAACCGCATGACGCTATTAGTGTTTAAGTTTCAACTTCAAGTTTTACAGAGAATGTCCGAGACGATCTGTTCAGTTTTGTCAGAGTAAACTTCCTAGCGATTATACTTTAAATTATTCCTCGCTAGAGA
>CAZCTW010000024.1:0-11797 GCA_964501905.1 uncultured Thermofilaceae archaeon
GGTAAGACATTCTTTCAATCTTCCTCTGAAATGCAACCTGCTTTCTTTACACCTGCCTCAAACCTTTTGTGTGTGACTTTCAATCTTCCTCTGAAATGCAACGGAGGAGGACGAGTACCTAGCGTTGGAGATGACTTTCAACGATCTTTCAATCTTCCTCTGAAATGCAACACTCCCCTAGACGCCGACCTAACCATCAACTACACCGACTTTCAATCTTCCTCTGAAATGCAACGAATGGGTTCCAGTCAACCTTCTGTCCTTTCCTACGTCTAGCTTTCAATCTTCCTCTGAAATGCAACAGGAAGAAGAAGGTGAAGAAGCGTGCAAAGAAGAGGAAGCTTTCAATCTTCCTCTGAAATGCAACCGTTCAGCCTAGCTACTGGCGTCGTTGTGCTTATTAATCCTCTTTCAATCTTCCTCTGAAATGCAACTTGTTTGGCGCATTTAAGGCATAGAATTGTCAATATGCTTTCAATCTTCCTCTGAAATGCAACTTTGGGTAACACTTGTTATGAGGTTGTTCTTGAGGCTGTTAGACTTTCAATCTTCCTCTGAAATGCAACCTGGAGAGGCATCTAAGGAGAAACAGAAGAGCTACACGGAGCTTTCAATCTTCCTCTGAAATGCAACCTACTATTATCCCGAATTGAGCGCACGTTTTTTCAAGTTCTCTTTCAATCTTCCTCTGAAATGCAACCCTAATTAACTGGGCGGTGCCTAAGATTCAGGGCTTTATTAAACTTTCAATCTTCCTCTGAAATGCAACCGTGAACTTTTATGTCGATCTTTCAATTTTTCAATTACTTTAAACTCTTTATGACTTATAAATTGCGCGATGCTATTCCTCGCCTTTTTAACTCGGAGTTAATTATAAAATACTTTAGATTTTCTAATTTAAAATAGGTGTTAAGGTGAATAAGGTATTTATAGCTACACTGGGTTTTGACGAAAAGTTCGTTATTGGCGGATTAGTTAGGAATAGTATTTCTAAAGGAGATAAGGTTTTTCTACTGACGATAGAGCCTGTGGATGAGAAAGTTTTAACTGCTTACAATAGAGTTAAGGAATTTACGACGAACTATGTAAAAGGAGTAGAACCTAAATTGATATCTTTTCCCTTAACGAGCTTCACTGATTTAACTAGAAAGATAATCGAGTTTCTAGACTCCATATTAAAGAAAAAAATGAGCCTTTACGTAAACCTGAGCGGCGGTATGCGAGCACTTATACTTTCAACCTATAATGCATTATTTTTCTTAAGCAAGAAGTTAACCGATTATGAAATTCTTCTTAACGTAGAAGTTGAATTGGAGAATAGAACTGGAATTTTCAGAACTGGCCCGGGATTTTTCAATTTAGTAGCTTTTTATTCAGACTTGACTAAAAGTGACTTGAATCTTTTAGAATTAATGAGTGAGAAGTCCAGTTTAAAGGAGTTAGTTGAGAAAACAGGGTTGCAGCCTTCGACTGTAAGTAAAAAGCTTGATAAAATGAAGAAATTTGGATTAGTAGAAGTTATAAGCAAAAAACCCTTAATAGTTCGAAAAACAGAGTATGCCGATTTCATCTATTTAATAAAGTAGAGTGAAAGTATTCTAATAAGCCCAAGAAAGAAGTCATGCTACGCTACATTCTGAAAAATGCGGTAAGTTTTACACTTTTGTAATATATGATATAGTTTGATGATATCAATTTTCCATTGCTAAGAATTTTATTTTCTACTTTCACTTTCTATCTATTTCAAAAGTATTTTATTTTGAAGAATACAAATATATTCAGGTGTACAAATGCTTGATGTTCGCTACGCGTTAAAGCTCTCTCGTAAACAAAATGAAAGAATTGGAGTTAGCGAGGAACTGCGCGGTTGGAATTGGGATCAGCCTCCGGTAGAGCCTCCGATTAGAAGAGTGGAACTCAGTGTAAGCGATATCGCTAACAGGTATTGTGGATCTATGAGAGATGTTTATCTTAGGTTTGTATTAGGAATTAAAGCTAAGCCTACTCCCAGGATGATCGAGGGGAGAGTGTATCATGAAATACTCAGAACTGTAGTAGAGGAAATGAAGAAAATTGCTTATGGGGGCTGTCTAATTGAAGGATACGAGGTTTTGGCTAGTGTTATGGATAATGCTGAAAAGAAAATTAGTGAACTTATAGTTAAAATCTTCGATTCTGAAAACTTAAAGCTGAACGATGAGAACTATAGAAAAATATTTAATAAAGGCCTTAGGCTATGGCGTTTCCTAGCTTTAAAATATGCGGCCAATATAGATCATGTAAGATCTAAATACAATAGTCCAAGCATAGATTCGATAATATCTCAAGCAATTCCTCAAGTTGCCGAGTATAAAGTAGATGGGACCCCGTTAGGGTTGAGCAAAAACTTGAGCGTAGATGTTTTCCTGCCGACGTACATGGTAGTAGATTATAAAACCGGCTCTCGGAAAAACTTCCATAAGTTATCTACCACTGGTTATGCCTTAGCTTTAGAAGCCGAGCTAGAAGTGGAAGTGAATATAGGTGCTATCACGTATATTTGGTTTAATTCAAACAGCCTACCACGGGTTAGGGTTGAATATCATTATATAAGCGAGGAGTTAAGGAGAGAATTTCTAGAAACCAGAGATGCACTTTTGGAAATAATAGAACACTCTAGAGACCCCGGACTGCCGCTGAAATGCTATACTTATTGTCCCTACAAAAGTTTTTGCAGAGGAGATAGCGAGTGAAAACGTTAAGCGTAGAGAGCTATGGGGTTTTCGTAGGTAGAAAAGGAGATAGAATAATTATAAAGAGGAAAAAAGAGAAGCTGGCAGAGATCCCAGCTGGAAATATAGATTTAATAAAATTGTCGGCACGCGGAGTAAGTGCTAGCATGGACGTTATACATCTAGCTTTAAAGCATAATATTCCAATAGTAATTTCTGGTAAAAACGGCAGGCCTCTAGGCGTAATTCTCCCCTTTACTTATAGGGGATTGGTGGAGGTTAGGAAAAAGCAGTTTATAGCTCAAGACTCTAGAATAGGAGTTGAAATCGCAAAAGCCATGGTATACGGGAAGATAGCTAATCAAGCTCAGTTAATCTACTTCCTAGCTAGGACTTGGAAGAAATTAAAGAGTCAAGATAGGGCGGCTCTCCTAGGGGCACGAGAGGCGATGCTAGAATGGCTAAACAGAATAGATAAGGTAGGTGGAAACTCATGCGAAGAAGCAAGGGAAGAGCTTATGTCTATTGAGGCTAGAGCAGCTCAACATTACTGGCTCGCATTTACGAGGATAATTCCAGAGGAGCTAGAGTTTAAAGGCAGGGTTAAGCGGGGGGCTTGCGACGTTGTAAACTCGATGTTAAATTATGGTTATGCGATTCTAGCAACGGAAGTCTGGCTTTCACTATTAAAAGCTGGATTGGATCCCTGGGCTGGCTTTCTCCACGCGAATAGTCAGAGGAGACCTGGAATGGTCTACGACTTAATGGAGCCTTTTAGAGCTCCAATAGTAGATAAGGCCGTATTACATTTGGTATCTCTTAAAGCCTCTAAACTTCAAAGTTGTATAGAAGATTGCCGTCTAACTCCAGAGTGTAAAGTCATGGTAATGGAATATGTGCTTGAGAGATTGAAAACCCAGGTTAGATATGGAGGCAGAAAAATTACTTTTTCGGATTTAATCCTTTTACACGCTAGACGTATAGCTTTGAGGATAGCTGGTAGGAGGCCACACTATAAGCCGTTTATATGGAGGGGCTAGCATGTTCACTCTAGTAATATACGATATATCGGATGACGGGCTTAGACTCAAAATCAGCGAAACCTGCAAAAACTACGGGTTAATGAGGATACAGAAAAGTGCTTTCCTAGGAAGGCAGACCAACAGTCTGAGAAAAGAACTGATGGCAAAACTGAGGATGATAATGGCCGAGGAAGGCACTGAGAGAGATAACATCCAAATATTCACGCTGGATAGCTTCTCGTACAACAGCAGAGTAATAATAGGGACCTTCAAACTAGTCGAAGAAAAGGGAGTATTAGTATATGTATAGCGAAGATTACATAACAGTCGCGGATATAAAACAGTACTTCTTCTGCCCCAGAATAGTATACTTCATCCACGCCCTAGGCATAAAAGAAAGATCTACCGGAAGCATGGAGGAGGGAAGAGAGCAACACGAGAAATTGAGGAAAAAAGAGGAGAGGAGGCTAACGCTAGCCTTAAAGAGGAGATGGGGCAAGTGGAATAAAAAGTTCGGAGTTAGATTATCCTCTCCCAGGCTAGGATTGACGGGGATACTAGACGCTTTGCTCGAAAGAAACGGCGAATACGTACCCGTAGAGTATAAAATAGCCCAAGCTCCTCGAAGACCGCCTCCAAACCATTACTACCAGCTAGTAGCTTATTCTCTGCTAGTAGAAGAAAACTATAACATTTTGGTAAGGCGGGGGCTAATATACTACTCTCAAAACGACAAAATACTAGAAGCTTACATAACTGAACAAGCAAAACAGTATCTAATCTACAGCATACTACCGAAAATTAGAGAAATAACACACGGGGAATACCCGGACACAAAACAGAAAGCAGCTAAGTGCAAAAACTGCGGGTACTACAGTTATTGTAGAGGTATATGATAAACTCATTTTATCCTTTTAATGTTACGAAAGAGTTTATTCTTAGATTTATTTTGATATCTTAAGTGAAAATCAATACTATAATTTCTATTTTTCAGAAATATTCCATTGGAAAATGGAGGGAATAGGAGATAAATATCAGTTTAACTAATTATATTACAAATAAAATAGGTGATTAAATGGAAAAAGAGGGGCGTTTTTCAGAAGATGAGTGGAATGCTGTAAGGGATCTAGCTTCTATGTTGAGGTATTTTGTGAGGTCTAGGAAATATGGTTACATAGATCGTTTAGCAAATGCTTATAATCCTATGGTAGCTGAAATAACTATACGAGAAGCTCTTAGAGAAGCTCGCTCGGCTTTTGATCAAAACGAAAAGGTGCACCTACCCTCTGAGGATAATGTTCGTCGAGTTATAGAGCTGATTAGCAGGGATTTAAGTGTGGCCGGTATACTAGCCGCTCTCGCTCTTGCATTTCCGGAAAGGAAATAAGGTGATAGCTATGTTTCTGTCTTTAGGTGTTAGGTTTCTGGCTAATATAGAAGCTTTAAATATGGTCGAATCTGTAGGGAACCTGACTAAGCATAGAAGGGCTCCAATAGTCGTTGAGAAGGACGGAAAATACGAAATTATGTATGTGCCAGCTATAAGCGGCGAATCCTTCGCTCATGCCTACCAAGTCGCGCTAGTTGAAATAGCTAAGCTAGTGTATGATGGAAAACCACCAATCGATGAATGGTCTATGAGAGGTGAATTCTTTAAGTTTGGAGATAAAAATCACATGCCCCCGGAATTATTATCTATTTTTGATAAAAAAGCCAAGGTTAAGAAGAAAGACTTGAAGCAAATTATAGATCTTAAGCATGAAATAGAAAAAACGGCGATAAAGCTCAGCCTAGTTGCGGATATTGGAGGCTTTATGATAGCCGAGGATCTCCCCGTCAAACGCACCTCAGTGTTTCAGGTAGGCTATATAGTACCGACCTATGATACGCTACAAGCAACAGCTATAGAGTCACAGTTTCACGTTAGACATGTAGCAAGCGAAACAGTAAAAGGAGCTGGGGAAGAGGGAGAGGAGAGACCAGAAAGGCAGGCGCAAATGATTTATTACGTCGAAACTGCCTCAGCGGTTTACGGTTTATCTTTCAACATAAACCTAAGCGGTATAGGGAAGACTAGCATGATAAAGGTTGAAGACGCTGTAGACGAAGAAGAGAGAAAGAGAAGAATAAAAGTTGCAGTCGGAGCGCTCGCTCAGACGATTACTGGCATGTGTTTCGGTGCTAAAAGGTCTAGGTTTCAGCCGATCAGCAATATATTGAGCGTGGCCGCTGTGGTTAGCGAAAACAAGCCTTTCGTAGTGTCGCCGCCTCAATTACCCAACTTCATCGGAGACACCGTAAAAAGGCTTGAATCTTATAAGGCTATGCTGGAAAAATTAGGAATTAAAGTCAATGCGAAGATGATAGCATACAGTAAAGAGTTTAAAATACCCGAAAAAATCGAGAAAGCCCGTACTCCAGAGGAAGTATTCGTTAAACTCTTCGAAATTTTAGAAATCTAAGGGATGAAAATGTACTACTTAAAAATAACCCTAAAACCCCATTGGGGTTTTTTAATTAACTACTTTGGTTTTACGAAATCTAGGCCAGCTATAAGAATAATTCCTCCAACTACACTGATAGGAGCTCTCGCGTACGGTTTAAACTTAGGCAAAGGAGAAGTTTATAATGGCTATAGTGCTGCAGAGAAAATTCGAAGAATATTTAAAGGAGTGCACCTCAAAGCCGATACTCCACTCCTTGAATATAACGATCTTAACCGCGTAATTTTTTACAAGGTGAGAGAAAAGAAAATTGTTAGTGATGCTGTCGCGATTGGCAAGATATACACGGCTCCTCTAGGCTATCTAAAGCTTGTCTATCTGATAGATGAAAATGAAGCCGGGAAGGTTTTAGGGGAAAAATGGCTTAACGAACTTATTGTTTCGGCGTGGAGTATATGCCGTATAGGAGCTCGGGAATCTATAGTTTCGGTAGTTAACGTAGAAGCTTCGAAGGCTGAAGTCATCGATGACGAAATAGTCAAAACTAGCTTCTATTTTCCACTCAGAGTTTCAGATGAGCGATATTTGAAAGGAAAGTTTATGATTTTTAATGTCGTGGATTGGACGTCGTATCCTATAGGAGATTATACTCTAGCGCCTAAAACTCCGGTGGTTTTTCCTTATGACGAGACGTGTATGAAATGCTCGGAAGTGGAAACTAGATTGAAAAAAGGTTTTAAAGCTGTAAACGTTGGCGGGGATTTAGTAATTCCGTGGAGGATGTAATATTATGGAGTTGAACGTAGTGGTGCCTCCGCATGGGTCGATATTAAGAGATTTGGCGTTAACTTCTTTCTCTGTATTCACAGACTACGAATTTTTGGACGCGAATGTTCGCTTTACGGGAGATGAACTGATAATAGACGCTGATGAGGACATTTTAGTGAGTTTTTTAAGGAATATTTTCCTTAACGTCTTAAGCAATATTAAAATGAAACAAGAGATGAGGATACCATCTCCAGCTACTCATAAAAACGATAGACAAGTTTTGGATAAGCTTTTAGACAGTATAGGAGTAAAAGTTAAGGTTCAAGATTACCTCTCGTATGCGAAGATTCTAGCTGAATGGGCTAGAAACGACATAGAAAAAAATTTCGATAGATGGGCAACTCAGCTAAGGGAAATTAAAGTTAAAAAAGATATCATCGAATTAGGTAATGGAAAATATGCTAATTTGCAACCCTTTAAAATAGAGAAATACGAGTACGGCAAAGGTTTTTCAGCGTTTAAAGTTAAACTGGATTATAAATTGAGTAGAGAATGGATGGCTATTTTGCTCTCTGGCTTCGCGCTCAGCTATAGCTACTACGCAGATGGAGAACTTATACTCTCCCCTCTTCCCGAAACAGTCTATATAAAAGCTTTAGAAGATTACGATTTCAAATCTTCTATCAAAACTATGACTAAAGCTGAGAGAATAGCTGAAGCTCTCTATGGGGAAAGAGGATTTTACAATCAAGTTTCATTAATGAGAATTCGCCCTACCCCGATAGTAGCGTATTTGCTGTTACTAGGTATACACACTTACCTCCAATATTATAGGGAGCTTAGTATTGAGAACATTCCGCCTTACATATTACTGCGCGTGTTATATACTGGGCAGACTTTTACGATGCTCGAAAAAATAGAATTGAACGTACAACCAGTTTTAGAATTCGCTAAAAAGATGGCTAAAAATGTAGACGATCCCGAGAATCTACTAGATACCTTAAGGGATTTCCTCTCGTGTACTATAAAACTCGCTGGGAGAAGGCACGGTCGTTGCGTAAGAAGATATGGCGATTACACTACCTGCTATAAAATTACCCAATGTTTATATCAAGCAATATTAGGCTCGCGTAGGCCGGAAGAGTTAGTTTACCTTATGGCTAGAACAACTCCCGAAGGCTCTCCTTTAAGGAATTATGAGTTCCTAAAGGGCATCTACAGTGCTCTCTCCGAATAGCCCATCCGAAGTTTATGAAGCTCTAATAAGAGCTGGCTTTTATCCTAAACCCAGAAACGCCATTTCGAGAATCCTAGAGAACTATAGGGGGGAATTTCTAATTGTACAGTTACCTACTGGCTACGGGAAAACCTCTATCGTATATTCATTAGCTCTCTTCGGAATTATCAAACCGATTTATCACATAAGAACTATTCATGTACTGCCGTTGCGCAGCATAATAGAAGACGCTTATTCTGGCTTCCTAAAGGGAATAGAAAAAATTGGGCTATCACAGGTTAAAGAGTTAGCGGCTAAACAGATGATGCATACTCCCGGGAGTCCATTCTTAAATAAACTTCTGGTATTTACTACGTTTGACACCTTTTCTTTTCATGCGATGAAGTTGCCGCCCGCCGAAGCCAGTAAAATAGTATGTAGTAAGGAGTGGCTCAGTTACGGACACTATGAAGTCTCAAGGGGGGCTATACTGGAGTCAGTTGTTGTTCTAGATGAACCACAACTTCTCCTAGATTCCCGCTCTACGCGAGACGCGTTAGGATCATTACTATACTTCCTAGTGTCGGCGCAGATACCGACTGTACTTATGACGGCTACATTGCCTAGTTTTCTCCGTGAATACGTTACTAAGAAGTGTAATAGTTTAAAAATTCCCTGTACATCCTTCATATACGGAGAGAACATTAAAGATCAAGAGTTCGAGGAAAAAGAGAAAAATAGAAAAGTTGAAACAAAAATTCTATCGGAGAAAAAAACTTTAGAAAAAATCGCAGCAATCGTTGCGGAGAAATGGGCCACTAGTGATAAAATATTAGTTGTGTTAAATACCGTGCAAAGGGCGATTACAGTATACAACGCCTTACTTTCCCTCGGCCTTAACCCCGTTCTTCTCCATGGAAGGATGACTGTTGAGGATAAATTGCGAGTTTTAAAAATTTTAAAGAGAGATAAATGGATAGCCGTTTCAACGCAGGTAGTAGAGGCGGGCGTAAATATTTCCGCTCAAGTATTAGTTACTGATGCTGCACCCGCGAATTCTCTTGTTCAGAGAACTGGCCGCGTAGCCAGGTTTGAAGGAGACGATTGGGGGGAGATACTGATAATCGTTAACTCAGGCACTTTAAGTAATGCACGAAGATACCACGTTTACTCAATCGAATTAACAAGGAAAACCGTAGAAGTTCTGAGGAAAGCCAGAGGAATAATGTGGAGGATTCCTCGAGTGGAAGGTGTGTTGGGCTATCAAGATTTGATCGATAAGGTGTACAGTGAGGAAAGAATATTTCCTCGAATCAACCAAGTAGTGCAGATGCTTGACCCCGTAAGTAGTTCACGAGATGCACTATTTCAAGTATACGGAGAGAATTTTATAAGAGAATCTAAATTAGTGAATGTATTTGTTGCCGATGAAGACATAGACGTCGATTACGCGGATTTCTACGCCAACCTAATAGCGCACAGTTTTCCATCTGATTTAAAGTTAGTAGAAAAACTAGCTGAAAAATACGAAATAAAAATTCTTACGTATAAAAATGGAAGGGTTCGTAGTTTAAATGATAAAAGTGGATTAAGAAAAATTCTAACCTCTCTGTTTCCCGAAGTTTACATGATGTGCCACGGCATCCTAGGCGTACAGATAGACGAGGAGACTTACAGGAGGGTCGCTTATGGTATTAGCAGCTGAATGCGAAACTCTCCTAGAACACATAGACACTGGATTGGAAATACTAGAAGAATATTTCATCAACCTAGGCTACGTCAGCTTCATCTCATATAAAACTGGAATAGATAATGTAGAAGATCTGCTTAAGGCAACCATTCTTCTCCACGATCTATCGAAAGGGTATGACGAGTATCAAGAAAGGTTGTTAACCGGAAAAGGTTTTCCCAAACACGAGTATTTTTCAGCTGCAATAGCTGATAAAATCCTGCATGTAGATAATAACGAAAAACAAGTGGTTGAGTTAGCTATAGTATGGCATCACATGGCAATGAGAAGCCCGAAAATACTCGCCGATATTAAAAAATGGAGAAAATTCAAAGCTCCAAATACCATATCGTTGAAAGATACTAGAGAAATGATCGATATTATAACTACGCTATGCAATAAATGGAATATAAAATGTATAATTCCTTCTCTTTTACCAAATAAGCTTACACTAGATAGGGATGTTCATCCCCTAGCACGGCATCTATGGAAACGAATTACGAAAGGAAGAGATAAGATCAAATTCTATTTAAATACCATCCTTTTCTTAAGAGTACTGATATTATGCGATAATCTAGCAGCATACAGGAATAGGAGCGAGTGTATCATAGACCCTTACCTGCCAGTATTTCTAAGAGATTTGCCGAATCCTCAAGATATCATCAAAGCGGAAAAGCGTATTCAAGAACTTTTAACTAGATAACGGCTACTTTATTTACCCCTATTCCCATGCTTCTGCCTGTTCCTATGTTGAATAGTTCGCCGTATTTTAGTAGGGTTAGGAGGATTTCTGCTTGGGATTTTTCGGTTATGTTGTATATTATGTATCCGACGCTGCCTCTTATGACTCTTCCATGTGTGGTTTTCATTGTGATTGGTTTTAGGCTGTAGTCGGTGACGTAGACGAAGTCTATAACGTATTTTTCTAGTTCTTTTAGTGGTATTTTCCATTTCATAAAGGAGTTCCAGTGTCTAGCGATGTTGGGGAAGACCCGTTCAGGCTCGGGGAAAAGCGAGAATTTAGGTTCTTTCCTCCTTCCAGTGATCGAGGCTACGGCGAATCTCGTCGGGGTATAGAAACTGATTTTCACCGATAAACCCTTTTTCCATAGCTGTTCTAGTAATTGTTTAGATTCCTTTATTAGCGATTCAAAATCATATTGTGTGAATTCTAATCCCATAAATTCAAATTTAGAATTAAAAACTTTAAATGAGAAATCAGCGTTGCTAACGAGGCTTTTTAAAACTTTGGCAACATATTTCCCTCCGACTAATGCAACCCTAAACCAGATTCTGGCCCCTGCAGGTATTTTAATAAAATTTTTACACTTGGAAGCTCTATATTTGCTGAGGGGTGCACGAAATAGAGGTGTGCAAGAATAGGGTTTAGGTTTTTTAGTTTCATGGAGCTTAGTGCTTAGTTCTGGATCTACGCGGTTAATTAACTCTAGGAAAATAGAACTAGCGATAGGACCGGAGAAACCTGGTAAGATAACGTCATTTTCATTTACAAAGCTGAATAAGAGAGATGTTAGTAAAACATCATCTGAAGCCTTTTTCATCACCATAATAGGATAACCTCTATTAATCTAAGCTTTTCGCAAAACAGTCTAACATACACTCTCCGAGATGCAACTTAGATTTGTCAGACGGTCTAATTGGAGGAACAGCAGAAACATATATTACTGGGCCAGATGACAGGGCTTAAGCTCCTTGAAAGCTTTTATCTCTCGGCTATGGGCATGGTTACGAACTCGTACAAGGCTTAAGTTGTCAACACTCATTAGCCAATAACAACTCGGGGAAAATAACTGTGCTATTTATAAGGCGCAAAGAGTTTAAATAGCGTCTTAAATCATTATTAATGATAGAAAGCCCCACGGTTGCATTTCAGGAGAAGATTGAAA
>CAZCTW010000025.1:0-8110 GCA_964501905.1 uncultured Thermofilaceae archaeon
GAGGACTATGCTAAGAGGGTGTGGCTGAAGGGTATGGGGATATATGTATATCCAGAGGCTTCGGTTGAATCTTTGGTAAAGGACTGGTATGGAATCGAGCAGCTCTTAATCTTCAAGCCCGTCTTCGTAGACGCCACGGTCTACCCGACGGTAGTTGTAAGCCAGGAGCCCAAGCTCGTCTCCGCCAAGGCTGTACGGTTCCCGAACGAACCTGTAGAGGTCTACTTTTCGTGGAGAGTTGAAGGAGATAGGATAGTGAGCTTGGCCTACGCTGATGGGAGGTTGTTGAACTTCACTCATGTAGTGAGCAGGCAGGAGTACGCCCTGCTTACCATAACTCAAAAGCTCGGCTACCTGACTATAAGCTGTAGCTATAAGCCACCCTACAAGCTGAGGATTAGAATCGCAGGAGTCGAGTACGAGTGGACTGTAAATTCTTATGAGTTCAACCAGACCATAGAGCTGCCAGCCTACGGAGTCTTCAACCTAGAGGCTGAGATTGAGAGGGAGGACGTGCTGCTGAGGGGGAAGGGCACCGTAAACTTGAGGACTGGCTACGAGTTTAAGCTGCTAGACTACGCCATCCTGATCCTCCCGGCTGTTAGCGTCGCCACGGGAATGGCTGGAGTATCCGAGAAGAGGAAGAAGGGGGTATTGGCGGGCTGCTTCCTAGCGGCACAGCTCCCCCTCCTAAACCCAAAATTCCTGCTGGGGATACACCCACTGTGGATAACGCTGGGCTATGGAGCCCTCCTACTAGCCATAACCTATGCGATAGAGAGGGAGGCTTTCTACAGGTGTCTAAGCCACGTAATAATCCTAACCGCGTTAACTTCAACAGCTGTGATAATGGGAAACCCGATAATATTACTGCTTGGAGGCTTCGGGGCAGGCTTATTCCTGGCCTCAGCCATAATCTACCCGAGCGAGATGGATAAGAATGAGAGATTCTACAAGTCCACCATGCTGATATACAGCCTGGGCGTGCTGACCATGGCTGTCCTAAACGAGGTCAGCGTAACCCTGGCGACTATGCTATACGCCCCCGACAGCGGGTTTGTAGACGCTATAAGGGTTCAGACCATGTTCATAGCCAATTTATTTGCCTTAACCCCCATAGTAGCCCCGCTATACCACCTAGCGAGGTTGATACACATATATGAAAGAGCAAGGGAAGCCGAGGAAATTCTCAAAAACATAGTGATGAAAGAATAGCTTTTAAGAGCCTTAGAGTTATACCACTATTTCATTAATAGGATAAAATAAATACGAGGAAAATTAAAGTTTAAGATGGTGTATAGAATGAATTATCGCCCCGAAACTGTTTTCCGCGGCACCCCGCCGGGGGGGGAGGCGATGTTAAGGGAGAGATATTTTCCAGAGAGGAAAGTGGTTTTGATTAGTTTTGAACTTGAGGATGAGAGTGACTATGCCCTAGAACCTGTTAAGCTGTTCTCCAAGTATGGGGTTAAAATGCTTAGTTGTATTGTACAGTCCCACCCGGATAGGGGTGCTATTCATGCATCGCTATTTCTCGATTTAACAGATTCTAATATAGATAAATCTGATTTATTGAGGGAATTGAAGGCTTTACGGCATGTAAAGAATATAGAATTGTTAGATTTGCCTTTTACTCATGGAGAAGCTAGACTAGTAGTT
Source organism: uncultured Thermofilaceae archaeon (assembly GCA_964501905.1). Taxonomy (GTDB): domain Archaea; phylum Thermoproteota; class Thermoprotei; order Thermofilales; family B69-G16; genus B69-G16. The sequence goes on from CAZCTW010000025.1 coordinate 1,660, forward strand.
TTCACGTTGGAAGAGATGCATAATTTATTCAAGGTACTTAGGGAACTTGGAGGCGGTGGATTAGCGATAATGTATCATATGGGTTTTAGAGCTGGTGAGGCTATAGCAACTAAACTCTCCGGATATTTTGAAAATAACAAAAAAGCATTAGAATACTTACTGCTCTACTATGAAAGTTTGGGGCATGGAAGATTTAAGCTAGAAAGTTATATCGATGGTGTATATTGTAGAATAGTTGCTAGAGAGCTTTTAGAGTGTATAGATGTTAGCAGCGGCGAGCCTAACAGCCAGCTGTTTAGAGGTTTATTATCGGGATTTCTTTCTAAGCTTTGGGGTAGAGAGGTTAAGGTTGTAGAGACGAGGTGTATCGCGAAGGGGGACTCCTGCTGCGAGTTTGAGGCGAGAGTTTAGCAAATTACTAGATAATTGGTGTTTGCCTACTATAGATGTAAATCCCCGTAGCTATGACAATGTAGCTAATCACGTAGAGTAAATCTAAAATATTCCACGGATAATAGCCTCCGATAACGAAGTAGGGTAGGTCGCTTACCGCTAGCAATGCTAGTCCTGTGGAGAATAAGGTAAGCCCATTGCTAATTTTTCCACTGTTGAAAAATAGTAGTGCTTTAAGCGCGAGCGTGAGGAGAACTAGATCTAAAATAACATATGAAGTATCTACAATGACTGTAGTCAAACCTTCCTCATTAACTACCTCTGGAACATTAACAAGTGTTATAGCTATTAATAATGTGCCTAAGATTGACGGAATTGCGTATGCTAGCTTCATCTTATGGTTTAATCCTGTTTTCTTAAATAAAAGAGAGAAAGGCTTGACGCTTCTGTAGAGGCCTGCGAATATGAATATATAGCCTAACAACCATGTGATATCGGCTATGGAGAATTCTAGCGGTTTTCCTAAAATTATGGTGTAGGTAAGCCATATCGTTTCGGCTATAAACCATAATCCAAATCCTATAGATATGTAGAACCATGAAGCTTTTAAGAGTTTGTAGAGTATCCACTTCTGCCTATTTAAAACTCGTAAACTAGCCCAGAAGGCAAAGCCTACAGCTATAACTGTTAACGTGTTCAAGTATAGTTCAACATGCTGAGATTCAAAGTAGGTAGACAAGATTATGAAAGATATTGCTACAATTATTATTGACAAAGTAGATATTAAATATGTCTTCTGGTGTTTTGTACTGGTTATACTAAATTTTTTCTGTATAGAATTCACAGTATGGGTCACCCTTTGCGATACATTTGGATTCTATTGCTCTGACATTGGTTTTTAGTAGTCTTGATAATAATCCGCTTAAATGGCCTCTTATCAACTGGCTCATAGGCTTATCTGAGCCTTTAAAAGCCTTACATTCAACTGAATCGTATAGTCTTAAGATTATTTTCATTCTATAGGGATAATATTCTATTAGTTCTACTCGTCCCCATCCGCTTGCTTGATAAATTTTTAAAATTTCTATCAGAAGTTCTTCGCCTTTTAATCTTAACTTCTCTGAGAGATAGTCGGCTAGAAACTTTCCGCCCGAATAAGCTAAATAGTATAGGAGAACCGCAGCGCCTTCTCCTATTTTCTCGTATAAGCCTTTAATCATTTCTTGGAGATCATGTTCAAGCAGTATAATTGATCTATAGCCGGGGAATACGTATAGGGGGTATGCGAACTCGTCTATCATAAAACCTTTTACGGGAGGCTTCTTAACTCCCCCCCCCCCGTCGCGATTTCCAATTCTCTTCTAACCTGTTCAATATCGATGCTGAGATTTGTTATATCCGCGAATACGAAGACTGTACATCTTTCCCAGTCGGGTAGTGCGTAAGCGCTTAGACTTAGAATATTGATTCTGTGTTTCGCAAATATTTTGAGAGTTTTTTCTAGTTGTCCCGGTTGGTTAGGTATTGTAAAACAGAATTCAACTATATCTCGGTCTTTGGCATATATCATCCATGGAATATATCTTTCAAACACTATACCACCAAGACGATATTCTTCATGCATAAATGAAAAATAAATGTTACGGTTAAAACTTTAAAATATTAAAGGGATGAAGAATTCTATTTAAAATTTTTATTTAAATTAAATAGAAAAGTTGATATCGAAGTATATGGCGTAATGTCCCGTATTGGGGAGTATTGTTACGTTGTACGGAGTCCCCAACCTCCCCTTAAGACTCGTAGCCGCACATCCGAAGTCCCCCACCCCCTCATAGTATCTGTTTGGAGTTCCGTAGCAAGTCCTGATTCTTGGTATTCCACGGCATCGAGGCAATTCATGAGTCTCGTTCCAAGGCTCTAACCAACAGGTGATGGTTAGCTTCTCGCCACTCCACGCCACGAAATCATAACACGGCAACAGTAGGAACAACTGTCCTTTAAGCCTCAAAGGAATGATACTATCTCCGTAGGCGTAATCCGGAACAACAGTCTTCCAATTATCCCAAATCTTAACAGTAGCATTACCAACACCATCATCAAACTCTAAAAGAATAACTACGAAACTCCATGGTAGGCCTCTGAAGTTGTAGAATCTTATGTATCCTTCTTCGATTTTTACATCATGCGGCCAGTCGTCTTTTGGAAATATCTTTAGTATATCAGGGGATATCGTTGGTGGTTATCAACCCGTACCGTTCATACTTCAACCACTTACCGGGAGTAAGCTTGTTAGTCGGGACTGCACTCCATATTACCCAGAAGAACTTCCACACCTTCTTCCCGTTTAGCTCAAGGCCCGGCTTAATCGTAACGGTAATACCCTCGTCGCTCGAAAACGGCGTCTCAGCATAACCCGTTTTAGGGCGGCTCTCACCCTTAACAAACTTAGTGGACTTGTACGTATTCCAAGGCAGATCATCTAAATATACGTCGCAGGGGTTTCGGTTAGACCCGCCTAAGAACTTTGTTATGGAGTCGGGTTCTCCGTAGGCTTTGGGTATTAGCGGTGCTATGGAGAATACGATTATTGCTAGTATTAAAAATGTTAGGATTCTCCTATCCATCTCTCAACCCCCTCTGGCCAAACCTCAAGAACCGTAACGTAAACCTCATAGGACTCATCTCTTACAGGGAATTTTATGCTCATATATATCCCGAAACGCATCGTGTCCGGGAGTATGGTTACGTTGTATGGTGTTCCCAACCTCCCCTTTAGGGATACCTCGAAGCATATATCCCCCCTCCCGAACGGAGTCTCCTCCTCCGCCCCATAACAAGTATCTATTCTGGGAATTCCCACACATCGGGGTTGTTCATGTGTCTCGTTGTAAGGCTCTAGCCAACAGGTAAAACGCATTTCTTCGCCGCTGAAAGGTATAAAGTTGTAGGCGGGTATGAAGAGGAACAATTGACCCTTAAGCCTTATAGGTATTATAACGCTACCATAGCTATCTTTAGGAACAATAGTCTTCCAATTATCCCAAACCCTAACAGTGGCCCCCTTAACGCCATCATCAAACTCCAACAATACAATCACGACACTCCACGGTGCATCCCTAAAGTTGTAGAATCTTAGATAGCCGTCTTCGATTTCTACGTCGTGGGGCCAATCACGGCCGGGGAATATTTTAGGTCTATCAGGGCTTAATTCCCTGTGCGTCCATACTTTTAGTACGTATGGTAGGTTTTTTAGTCCTTTGACGTAGTGTATTTCTAAGGTGTAGTTTCCGTCTAGTTTTAGCGATATTGTTTTGCTTTTATAGTATGTCGTGATCTTCTTTATAGTCTTGTTTTTAGAATCTACTCCCGTCAGGTTATACCACGCCAACCACCAATTCAAAGTCTCATTATAAGGTAAACTCCAAACTCCTTCTACGTCAATCCATCTACTCTCGTTAAAACCTACAGCGTAGGGCAGTTCAACCTCCTCGCCGTTCACCAAGGCTTTAGCGTTTTCGACATTACTGACGATTTTAAGGACGTACTTAGCGTTAATCTCTAATATCCTCCTTTCTTTAAAGACGACCTCCAATAGATGATCACCATCCATTATTACCGTGTATGGTAGCTTTACCTTCTCCCCATCTAAAGATACGCTTTCAAGCTCCCACCCTTCAGCGGGCGTACAGTTTATGCTAAATCTCTCCCCCATCCAATAGGTTTTATTCCCCACTGTACAACTCCCTTCTCCACGGATTAAAACAGTAAGGCTATACTTGGGCTCGTCCACGAATACAGCTTTAACCGTAGTATTACCCCTAACCTCTAGGAACATAACCCTGCTCCCCTGAGACCGCGGAGCCGTTTACGATCCAATACCTGAAAAGAGAGTGTTCATCGGGCACAGCCTCCAAGGTAACATTGAACGGCTCAACTCCTATAATCGGCGTGGAAGGCCTAACCCAGCCCCTACCCTCAACCACGACCACCAAGGCTATCTTCGAGGGCTTAACGGGTTTAATTTGTATGATCTGGATGATTGCAAAGGCGATTATCAGTGCAGTTACTACGAGCAGGAGTTTCCACCGCCTCATACTCTCCAAATTATTTATTATATAGTATATAAAATAAGTTTTTAACGTAAAAAAAGGTGATTTTAAGAGTTTAACAACCAGTCCAGTTTGTCCTTCTCCTTGGGCTTCCAGGAAGCCTTGCCCAGAGCCATATCTATAAAATACCAGCCACTGCTCGTCTTTGCGAAGTCTACACTCCAGTACTCCTCAACCCTCTCCGCTATCACCCTAGCGTAGCCAAGGAAGATGTCGAGGCCTCGTCTAATAACTTCTACTAGGTTTTCCCGATAGTTCTCTCTCAGCTTTGCCAAGAGCCCTCTGGGAAACCGTCCCCTAATCCCGCTCCAGTGGTAGAATATGCCGTAGTATTTAAATGGGATAGGAAGGGTAAAAAGAGGAGGTTAGATGTTCTCTTGTACCAATTCTTCGATGCTTCTATAACCTGGAGCCTCTACGACTTTTTCAAACATCTCGTCTACCTTAGCTTTCCCTCGAGCATTTTCCTAGCGTACTCCACGAAGACCCTTTTAGCCTCGGGCTTTTCGACAACTCCTTCTCTAACCTCGTCGCCAATTTTAACGCGGTAATGCAGTTTTCCATCCTCATCGTAGAGGTCGAGATTATAATAGGCAACAATCCAAATCGAATACTTTTCCTCTTCTTTTCTCGACGGCATCTTCGCCCCATTCAACCCACATCCTAGCATCCCTGCCCATAACGTAGAAGCCAGTCGCGCCCTGCTCGTAGACCTCTGCGAGCCCCCTCCAAGCCGTTTTCTTTAATTTTTCAAGAAACTACCTAAGCCCTGGCATCGCTATAAAGTGTTTAAGGTTTAAAAACCGTTTTTTAAGCTTCAGCATATTTTCCCGATGGTTAAAGTTAAATTATTGAAGTTTGATTTGAGGGAATTGAACGGCAATTTAAAGGAGATAGTTTACCTTCTCGAGGACGGGGAGTGGGGACAGTATTATAGAGTGGTAAAGCTTTTACGGCTTTTAAGGACTCCCAGGGAGCTGAGCCAAATTGAGACTTTATTGGAGATGCATAGAGATGTGATGGCTTCATTTAAGCAGTTTACTAAGGCTCGGTTGATACTTTTAGCGGCTTACAGCAGAAGAATGGGGTTGATATGGACTTATGGAGTGGCGGTGTGGAGCTATGATTTAGAGGAGGCTGAGAGGTGGGCTGAAGAGTTGTTTACAGCCCTTAAAGCAGTCATTAGGGGCACTTACAGGCAGATAGTCTATAGGGACTTGACTATTGAAGAAGCCTCTGAGATGATGAGGATATTGAGGGAATCGGACAGCGTAATCGCACTCGCTGGACTTCCAGAACCCCGTGACGGCTATTCTAAGTCGCCTGCCAAGGGCTATATGATAGGAGTGCGTATGATAGAAATGGTAGAGGAAATAGTTAGAGGACTTGTTGCAGAGGATAAGGAGTTTATCTACCAGGTTCAGGCGCAGCCCGTAGAGCCAGAAAAGCTTTTGGCGTTGCTAAATAAGGTGAACGACTTAGTGACTAAATACTCCACGTATGAGGAGACTGCAAGCCTCGGGTTATATGTCAGTCTTCCGCTAGCCTATACGAGGAGCATAGTCTATTCTTCGGGCAGGAGAGCGATTTGGACGTGGTAGACTTAGTTTACAACAACGTCTATACGGACTTAGAGGCGAAAGTAATCGTTTCTCTGTTATATTTGCATCTGCGAAACTTTTCCTCCCTGTTTTCTCCCATAATTTAAAGGGACAGAGTCGGTTTAAGATTTTTACGCTGGTAAGGTTATTACATAATATTTAGTCCCCATGCTTAAACTGTTGTCTAAACAGAATTAGGCAGCTATGTATTCTCTGGGTATACTCGTTTTTTAAATACGGGCTCTATATCTTGGGCGTGGTAAACCGTGGGTATACTGTAAAGACGGGTGGAGTGGGCTCGAGGATGGCTAGCATTAAACCACTACTCTGGATGCGGGCACTTATGTG
>CAZCTW010000026.1:0-7612 GCA_964501905.1 uncultured Thermofilaceae archaeon
GCCCGTTTATAGAGATGGGGCTTGTCTCGACAAGTTACTAGAGCAATTGTCAGAGGCAGCCTGTGGGAGGTCATTGTCGTCAACGACTCCCCCTCTAGAGAGAACTCTAGAGGTTTTGGAAAAATACGGGAAAAGGTTAAGTGTCTAATTAGTGACCGTAGGCTGGGAAAGGCAAGATCACTGAATAGGATCACTATAGAAGCTTTTATAAGCGGTCTAATAGCCGAGTATAGTCTAAGAATACCCTTTATAATGGAAGCACTCTAGCTTCGCCTCAGCGTTTATCGCCTTCTACTGTACGAGAAGTAAAGGAGAATCCCTGGCAATAGAGAGTAAAAGAACTTATTTCTCATTTCTTAAAGGCGGCGCGAGCATACTTTTTAGAAATAAGCCTCTACTCTGGTTAACCGTAGACAGCTTTCTGACTGCTGCAAGCGTATCCAGCTTTACTCTTACATGGGCTCCCTGTATGGAGGTTCTCGGCGCCGAGGAATTGCTTTTAGGATTAGCCAGCCCTATCTTCATGGCTACAACTGGCTTAGCGAATTATCTAGGAAGGAGAATAGTTAAACTACTGGTGTATAAGAAAACCACGATAGTCTTTCTCGTGCTTTTCTCGTCTACTTTTGCGCTATTATAACTAGTGGATAAAAGCCTATTTATTCATCTTGGTAGGTCTTCCTTACGAGACCGGATTCGGCTTTCTAAGACTCGCGTTGGGAGCCTGGATAAACGTCTATATACCCAGCGAAGAGCGAGCAACTGTTATAAGTCTCAAGAGGACTCTGATATTGCCGTTTAGCGCCGCTGAAATAGCCGCCATGGGCATACTAAGCGATTTGCAATTGCCTAGATTAGCATATCTCTCCGGTTTATCAGCTATACTAATTGCTATACTCGTATACGTTAAAGTACCGGAGAAGAAATATAGTTAGTTCTTCAACTACTAAAACCTTAACTTTATTTTTCAAATTCTCTAAAGCGTTTTTCATTTTTCTCAAATATTCCTTACCTAGGTCTTTGTTAAATAGCTCTACAGGTCCTTTTAAAATGTATATAAAGACGTTAACTAGTTCTTCGTATAGATTATCTAGCTCTTCTTGCAGGGAAATTCTTCTAAGGGTTTGAACTTTAACTTTCGAATAATTTTCTTAACGAGATTACAGAATTTCTGACTTCCCCCGCTAATGCCACAGCTAGATAGTTGAAAGCATTGATTTTCTCAGCATTATTTATTTTTACTCCAATCCCATCTGTGCCTCTTATCGAATTCTCTCCGATACTCAGCTAATTCTTTCAGATTCATACTACCTCCAATCTGACGAATAACAAGCACACCGCTGCAACTGTCGTGATTACAATAACCAAGATAACAACCGCCTTAAGTTTTCCCATATTTGCGTGACTACGTAGAAAACACATAAAAACCTTAACCTAACACCAAATGCTAAAATTGTAAACGTCGTAATTAAAAAATTTGAAAGTTATAGCGGGTACTTAGCTAAGGCTATTCCAGCGTCTAGGTCTATTATAGCACCGCTAAAGCCCCAGATTATAGCGTTTATTCCAAAGATTTCGGCGAACCCGGTCTTAAACACTAAGATGTTATGAGTGCAGAGCCAAAGCATATCTCCCGGGTTAAATTCGTTTATCACATCTTTCCAGAGAACTTCTCCTTGGCCAGCTCTATACCACTTTCCATTCGGATTTATAGCGACAAGGGCTTTAAACTCCTTCTTTTCTATTATGAGCGAATATCCTCTCTTCTCAACTAGCTTGCATGAAAATTCAAATGTTCCGTGTTTCCACTCGTGCTTGGAGTATTTAACGAGTGCTAATCTGGCGAGGAAAGTATCTCCCTGTCTCAGACCTAATAACAGGTTTATAGTCTCGTTACCCTTGCTCAGCGAAGCCATCACTATCACTGAGTCCCCTTCTCTTACATACTCCATGGTTTTTGCCCAATGGTAAACACCAACATCGCTCCGAGCTACTAGGAGCCATTTCCCCACAGCTATTAATTCTCCGCTAAATTCCCCACTTTTAACGGCGATGGAGGTATTTGTGATCGATGTTACAGTTCCATTGAAAACTTTAATTTTGTTCAGTTTTAAATCCTCTATTCCCTCGAGAAGATGAGCATCTTCTCGAGCCGAGGTTTGTAGGGCGTAGACATGTGCTAGAGTTGCCAGTAAAACCGTGAATAATAAAAATATTGCTACATGTTTCATCTAGTCACCGATAAATTAGTTAAAGGATTCGTTCTTAAGGGATTTCGTGGAAAAATTGTTTCATATAATTTTAAATTGTACCACTAAATACTTTGCAATCCTAAACATATAACTAAACAGTATATCCATGTTCAGCGTTAACGAAATAGTATATTTTGATTCACCAAGTCCTTAAAATACTGGTAAAGTTGTAGACATTGCGGCTAAGCGGTTGAGAGAGGAAATTTAAAAACCGTAATCATAGTTTCGATAACTGATGAAACAGCGCTTAAAATCACTGAACGAATAAAAAAGGAAAAGCTAGACGCCAGAGTTGTCTGCGTTCCCGGTCCTCCACAGTGGGATTTGAAATTAGAGGAAGGAAATGGCCCTATATTCACGGTGATATCTGAAAGAAGTTAGAGGATTTTAGGGGTTGTTGTAGTTGAGCACTACGTGCCTAGGGAGACAAGCCGATTTCAACCTCACCCTATACCCGTACAGATTCCTGTCGTAGGAATACTGCTCGGCACGTTTAACTGTTCAGAATCGTCTTTATTGACATGAATTTTCAAACTTAAGTGTAAAGTAGTTTTTATGTTCCTAGAAGACTTCAGCGAAGCCTCTCGTGTTAACTTAAATCTCAATAACTTTGAATTGAGCTATTTCATTTTGCTTCTCTGAGCATCTTTAACGAATCCTTCAAGCATTCTATAATCGTCATCTGCTCGTAAGTTCTGTTTTTAAAATATTCTTCAATACGATCTCTCAAGAGTTCGTACTCTCTCTTAAACCATTTATACTTAGAAGGCAGGTGTCTCTCCAACCTTCGCTTGCTGAGCCCTATAAGCTCTGATAAATATCCCTCCGGGCAAATGAACTCTAGCAATACTTCCTGAACTTTATCGCCTAGCTTAAGCCCGTTCAGCCGGATAAGACTATGTAAAATCTCGTGATATGCTACGTCGAGAATAACTTCGTGCTCAACTAGGTCATTAACGAAACAGGCTACCACTGGAAATCTCTTAATAGTATCCATTCCGTTGCCGTTACTAGTGTGTAGGAGTGGGTTGAAGCCGAGAATTAGGTAGGCCTCAGGCAGCCTCTCGACCACGTATTTAATCGCCTTAGGGTTCCTGCTGTAGCCCCTGCAGATAGCGTCCACAGCTGTTCTCCCCCCGACTTAAAGAATAGCTCGAGTTCCTGAACCGCTTTATCGGGATCTGTTAGGGCGTAGTCCGGGTCGTTCGCAAATGTAGGAGTCCTGTAGAGCCAGGGCGGTGGCATCGCGACTAAATGTATGTGAGAGTTCGTCGGCCCCAAGCTCTGGGAGTCCAAGGGGCCACGAGCGGTTATAATCCTCACAACGTCATCTCCTTCAATAAGGGAGATCAGCCCCGGTTGGACTGATAAGCAACGCTCAGTGGGACAATTAACGTTTCTCCCAAATCAGATTGGAGATGCTTTCAGGCTTGCGTAACCCACGCTATCTGTTCCTAGCGATCAACTATTCCGCGCGTGGCGCATAAGTAGAGAATGAACAGCATCGGAATCTTTACTGGGCACCGAGTAAAGGTTCATGAAAATGTTTTTAGACTCCTTCCAGAAAACAGGTTTCCGTAGAACTAGCTATTTTATTTATAGAGATCTTTATCATCTATATTTTTATAGGGTTTACATATGTTAAATCTTGGGAGAGAAGGTATGGCTTCTGAACTTAATCCTTACGAGATGGCTGTCAAACAGCTTGAGGGCGTCGCGAAGCTCATCGATCTGGAGCCCTGGATTTTAGAGATACTGAAGAGGCCCAAGCGCGAGATAATCGTACACCTCCCAGTGCGCATGGACAACGGCGAGGTTAAGGTGTTCACGGGCTACAGGGTGCACCACAACGACGCTAGGGGGCCGTTCAAGGGCGGTATACGCTACCACCCCAACGTGACTCTCGACGAGGTCAGAGCCTTGGCTATGTGGATGACGTGGAAGACAGCCGTGATGGACCTCCCCTACGGCGGGGCCAAGGGAGGCATAACGTGCAACCCGAAGGAGATGAGCCAGGCGGAGATCGAGCGCCTCACGCGCAGATACACCTACGCGATACGCGAGTTCATAGGCACGTATATAGACATACCGGCTCCCGACGTTTACACCAACCCGCAGACCATGGCGTGGATAGCCGACACCTACAGTGTGCTCGTGGGCAGGTGGGAGCCCGGCGTGGTCACGGCTAAGCCGGTTGAGATAGGAGGCTCCGAGGGCAGGACTGAGGCCACAGGCCTAGGTGTCATGATAGCTGCGCGCGAAGCGGTCAAGAAGCTCGGTCTCAAGAACGTGACCGTCGCCGTGCAGGGCTATGGCAACGTGGGCTACTATGCTGCCTACTTCGCCCACCAGTGGGGCTACAAGGTGGTGGCGGTCAGCGATTCGAAGGGAGGCATATACAACCCTGAAGGCCTCGACCCCGTTAGGGTGATGGAGCACAAGAAGAAGACAGGTAGTGTCGTGGGGTACCCAGGCGCCAAGGAGATAAGCAACGAGGAGATCCTGGAGTTGGACGTCGACGTCCTCGTGCCAGCAGCGATAGAGGGCGTTATCACGGAGAAGAACGCCGACAACGTCAAGGCGAAGGTGATTAGCGAGGGCGCAAATGGTCCCACGACGCCGGAGGCGGACAGGATACTCTTCGAGAAAGTCGTGCTTGTGATACCCGACATCCTCGCCAACGCCGGAGGCGTGACGTGCTCATACTTCGAGTGGGTACAGGCCCTCACTAGGGACTGGTGGACTAAGGAGGAGGTGCTACGCAGGCTAGAGCACAAGATGGTCAAGGCTTTCGAGGCCGTCTACCAGCTGCATAGGGAGAGAGAGGTCGACATGAGGACAGCCGCCTACATGATCGCCGTGTCAAGGGTTGCTGAGGCCATAAGGCTCAGAGGCCTGTGGCCCTAAATCTCCCATTTTTCCTCGTTCTCAGTTTTTCTAGCCAGAGAAGAGAGCATGAAGACCACCGCCATGGATAGCGCTACCACGGATATAAGGACGAACACCATTACCGTGGAGGTCCTCGAGAGAATGTTCCGGACCATTGCGGGAAGCCTGCCGATTTCGGGTACCAGCTTTGCTTCCCTCGACATCAACAGGGTGTCCTCGTACCAAACCTCCACTTTAACTGAGGTTAAACTGAGATTCTGTTGCCTATGGGCGCGGGTATGAACACTGTCTTCCTCTCGCCTTCCTCTAGGTAGATCTTTCTGGTGACATCTAGGTCCTCATCGGTAACCCTGACGAAGAAGTACCCGGGCTTGCCCTCCTGCTTAACTGTGCCCTCACACACCGTCCGTTGTTAGTTTCGCTCTCTCTATCACCACCTTGTAGCTGGCCAGCTTCTCGGTAGCTCCAACCCGGGGATGTAGAGCTCCAGGATGTAGGTGTTGGGCGTCTCGGGCTCGTTGTAGTTAATCCATAGGAGCCTCCCCTCCTCGCGTTTTTGGCGACTAAAGGCTCCCAGGAGTATGAGATGAGCCTGACTTGAGGGTCGAGGATTATCTCCATAACGTCTATCTGGCTCCTGGGATCCCTGCTTGTGAAGCTGTCCCTTATCTTTACACGGAAGACCTTATCTCCCACTTCCTCGGCGAAGTCGGACGTGTTGAGGTACACGAGCACCTCGATGGCGTACGCACCTCGGAACCTGACCATCTTACCGGTCTTAGTGTAGAAGAGGGGCGCCTCGGGGTCGTCCCTGCCCAAGTGCTTTCTAAGCCACTCCTTAACCAGGTTCTGGTAGCGTACTACCACGACCACCCTCGGCTTAGACTTGCTCTTCCTAATCCTAAGCCTAATGTAGTCGCCCCTTTTTAAGCCCGGCTTAAAAAGAGGGAAGTGCTGACTAACTCTGAGTAGGTCAGTACTCAAGATCAGAATCTGACAATTATTTCAGAACTCTTAAGTTTATAAGCATTTACGACTATAAATATACGAGAACATGCCCCTAAGCACAGAAAAAAGAAGAGGAGACAAGAAAAAACTATATCCGAACAGAATACCAAAACTATGGCTTACCGAGAAGATGCAAGAAGAGATCGAGAGAAAGTATCCTCAACTAGAGGTTAAAGAAAAAGATGAAAAACCATACGTCGCGCTCTGGGACTTCCCGAGCTGTAGCTTTATGAAGCTCGAAGACGAGAAAACAACCAAGCAAAACCTCGCGTTCTGTCTCCTAAAGTTCATCGAGTGGAAGAAAACACTTCCAGACGATCTCATAGAAACATATAGGAAAAACAAAGACAGTGCGGCAAAGGATCTCGCATTATTCATCGTCGAAAACAGGGAAAAATACTCAACATCATATCTACAGAAGATTGAGTGGGCCGTCCGGACTTGGCTTTACGCAAATGATATCGAGTTACCGGGAGAGATTCTGCGGAAGAAGTACAGGATAAGGTTTAGATTCGCCGAATCTGAAGACATGCCGCCAACGCGCGTTGAGCTGAAGAGAATTCTACTCTACGCGCCAGTTCAGTGGCGGGCGTTTTTTAGCTTTCTCAGCGCGACAGGCATAAGACCGGGCGAGGCCCTCCTCATCAGGATAGGAGACCTTAATCCTCACCCCTACGAAGCCGCTGAAGCCGAAGAAGTAATCAGAATAACGGTACCGGACACTCTGTCAAAGAAGGACTTTAGTTATACCACGTTTGCACACCCCGAATCTGCAAACTTATTATCTGAATTCCTGAGATATTTAGAAAACCGAGGCATCGACGTAGAAGACCCCGACACGCCTCTTTTCCTCAACCCACGAACTAAAACATTTTACCGGCTCAACACGGCAGAAGTAATGTGGAACAGAATACTAAAAAAGCTAGGACTGGACGACAAATCCGAGTACCCGGGAAGGTGCTTTTACCTCAGGAAGCTGTATACTCTAAGAAAATTCTTCCGCACTAACCTTGAAGCGGCAGGAGTACCCCACGGCGCCGTTGAAGCAATGCTCGGGCATAAACAATGGTATGTACGCTTCTCCAAAAAACAACTAAAGAAATACTACGAAAAAGGAATGTGGGCCTTAATGGTTTTGTCTGCACCATCAATTGAGAAGATAGAAGAAATAATCGAGAGAAGAGTCCGACCACTTGAAACCGAACTCAAAAGACTTAGAAGCGAGCGAGAAGAAGAACTACTGAGGAGAGAAGCCGAAACTAGGGAGTTACTGGAGAAACTCTATAAGTTACTCCAGAAGCATCCTGAACTCTTAAAACTCCTAGAGGAAGAGGAATCTTAAGCGCGCCGGCAACATATAATAATTTAAACCTCATTTCTGGATCACGTAACAAACTAAACACTATCCTTTCATCACTAAGCAATTCTACCAATCTCCGTCTATATTCTCTAACTTTCCTGAC
>CAZCTW010000027.1:0-5643 GCA_964501905.1 uncultured Thermofilaceae archaeon
CGCTTTTCCCGCTATATTCTCCATCCCAGACCTCTGGCGCCGTGTATACTGGCGTGTGTTGTTTACGGGATGTAGTGGCGTATTATTCTTAATTTTTCTTCCATGGCTTTAAAATTTTAGAAATTTAATCCTAGTTTTAGATGGGTTAAGTATTTATATTAACTTTTTATCTTGAAATAGTGAAGATGAGGTACGCCGTCGAAGCAGCGAACTTAACGAAGTACTTTGGCTCTTTTAAGGCAGTTGACGGTATCGAGCTTAAGGTTAGGGAGGGGGAGATATTCGGTCTTCTAGGTCCCAACGGGGCAGGTAAGACTACTACGATTAGGATGATTTTGGGTTTGATTAAGCCCTCCGCCGGCGTTGTCAGAGTTTTTGGGATAGATGTTGCCAAGAACAGGAAGGAGGTTTTGAAGATTACGGGTTATATGCCTCAGCGTTTTAGCCTTTACGAGGATTTAACGACCGAGGAGAATTTGAGGCTTTTCGCCTCCCTCTACGGGTTGAAGGGGAGGAAGATAGATGAAAGAGTGGGAGAGCTTTTAGAAGAATTTCAGTTAAAAGAGTTTCGTTACAGGCTCGCCGGGAAGTTGAGCGGAGGGACTAAACAGAGGCTAGCTCTGGCCGTCGCGTTGGTTCACGAGCCTAGGTTGTTAATCGTGGACGAGCCTACGGCGGGCGTCGACCCCCCTATTCGGAGGTATTTCTGGGAGTACTTTAGGAAGCTTAGGCAGGAGGGCGTAACTATACTAGTTACGACTCACTACATGGATGAAGCCGAAAACTGTGATAGGCTGGCTTTGATGAACCGGGGGAGGATTGTGGCTCGGGGTTCTCCTGAGGGTATTAAGAGGTTGGCTTATGGAGGGGATATAGTTGAGCTTTACACGGAGCGTAAGGCTCTAGCCTATTTGAAGTCTTTTGAGGGGGTTAAGGAGATTTTAAAGGAGGATTTAAGGGATGGAGTTTGGAAAGTTAGGATTCTGGTTGACGACGCCTCGGATAGGCTTGTATCCATAGTTAAGACTTTGGAGGATAATGGGATTAAAGTGCATAGGGCTAACCAGGTTTTTGTGAGTCTTGAGGATGCTTTTATAAAATTAACTGTGGGTGGTTAGAGTGGGCGCTTTCACCGCCTTAGTGGTTAAAGACGTTAGGCAGCTACTAAGAGACCCAAAGACCATGCTGATGGTACTGCTTATGCCAATTCTAGTTATGGCTATGTTCGTGGCGGGCTACGGGGGAGGCGGGGGCGAAGTACCTATAGCCGTCGTCGACTTAGACGAAGGTAAGGTTTCCTGGCAGCTTATAGACTCCTTGAGGAACTTTGGGGATTTTAGAGTAGACTACTTCGCCTCCACGCCGGAGGAGGGGGAGATGCTCGTTAAGAGGGGTAAGGTCTACGCCACCCTGATAATCCCCGAGGGCTTTAGCGAAGACGTTCTATTGGGCAGGAGGACCACCGTCGAGTTAATCATCGATTCAAGCTACGCTCACATATCCGAGCTTATATGGGATGCTTTAAATGCCGCCGTCCAAGAATTCCAGAGAAAAGTCTCAGAGAGATACGGCACTTTCAGCATAACCGTCAATATGAGGACGGTGTATGGCCCTAAGGTTAGCAGAGTGGAGAACTTCGTCCCAGTCGTTATGGGGATACTGTTGCACCTAGTGCCGATGAGCCTGATAGCCGTCTCTATAAGCAGGGAGAGGGAGAGGAGAACCTTCGAACAGCTTATAGTCACCCCTATAAACAGTAGCGATATTATAATGAGCAAGCTCCTAGCCTACGCCCTGGTGACGATATCGGATATGGTGGTTACCCTCTGGGTATCCGTGGAGTTTTTCGACGTCAGGGTTAAGGGGAGTTTTCTCGACTTGCTCGTGGTCAGCTCTATAATGCTCCTTTGCTCTCTAAGCTTAGGCTTGCTAATATCGGTAATGTCTAAAAACCAGCTCCAAGCATACCAGACGGCTATATTCTTCTTCATACCCTCGATGCTCTTCACGGGCTTTCTAACTCCCGTCGAGCTCCTCTCGGAGGAGGTTAGGCTTATCAGCAAGCTCCTCCCCCTATACTACTTCCTCAGAACTTTCCGCAATATACAGTTGAGAGGGTGGACGCTCTACGAAACCATGTATGAGGTAGGCGCGTTAGCTTTCCAGACTCTCTTCTTCCTCCTGTTATCTATTAAATTGTTGAAGTTGAGGGTGGAGTAGTATGAAGAAGCTCGTTTTCCTCCTGGTATTCGCGGTACTTATAGCCTGTCTGCCTTCTCTCCAATCCAAGCCGGATGATTTTAGAGTAGTAGACGCCTACTGGACAGCCCCGCCGGTAGCCGGCGGTCCCAACGTGTTAAACGTAAAAGTGGAGTATTCGGGCTCTGGAAAAGCCGAAAACATAACCGCTACCTTAAAACTGCTAGATGTCGCTGGCGTTGACTTAGAGGCGAACGACTACTATAACGGCTCCGTGACGGAGGGATTGAGGATTGAATTCTCCTTCAACTTCACCATACCGGAGGGAGCTAAAGCCTCGTACTACAGGGGCGTGCTCACTCTAGAATACTTTAAGGATGACACCTTACTTAAGGAAAGCTTAGAGCTACAGGTAGGCTTCACAGGCACCCCCTCATTCTCGATAAATCCTGGTAAAACCATGTTGACTAGAGGTAAAAGCGAGAAAGCGAAGCTTCTAATAGGAGTGAAGGAAGCTCCCGCTAGAAACGTCGAAGTTAGAGTTACTCCGGCCTCGCCCTTCGTAACGGTGGTAGGGGGGAATTTGAGGAGAAGCGGGATAGTAGAGGCGGGAGAGGTCCTAGAGCTAGACTTCAAACTCATAGTTGACAGCAATGCCGGAGACTCTGTAGCCGTAACGGTCACCATAACCTATAGCGATTTCTCCAAAACTCCAGGAACGGTAACCGAGACTATAGGCTTTAAAGTTTCAGGGTACTCTATGCCCCAGCTAGAGGCTAGCCTAAGCCCGAGAAAAGTGGTATCGGGTAAAACCGCCACCCTATACGTGACGATAACTAATAGAGGAGGGAGCACTGCGAGGCAAGTCTACGCTACGGTTTCTCCAGCGTCCCCAGGCATAGCCGTTCTCAAAGGCTCCTCGCAAAGCCTCGGAGATATACCCCCGCACTCCTCTAAATCGTTCAGCGTTTCAGTTAGAGCGGATAGAGGCTTAAGCGGAACGGCCAGTTTGATACTTACCCTAACCTACTTGGATGAAAGCGACGATTCCCACGCGACCACGCTAACTTTGGGCTTTGAAGTTTTAAGAGGCTCTACTCCCGTCCTCGTAGCGTCTACGAGAGAGGAGGTTCTGCCGCTGGGCAGAGAGAAGAACTTAACGCTGGAGGTATCAAATATAGGCGATGGGAGAGCGGAGAATGTAATATTAGACGTATTGTCAGGTCAGGGCTTTATGGTTCTCTCGAATAGCCGGTTCTTAATTGAAAAGCTTGAGCCCGGCGAAACCGCGCAGATAGAGCTTAGAGTTTTCGCCTCCCCCGCGTTTAGAGAATCCTCTATCGTAAATTTAAAATTGAAGTATTACGACGAGTACGGGGAGGAGTATAGTGACGCGTTTAATCTAGCTTTTAAAGTGGAGGAGCCGGGCAAGCCCCTGCTAGAGCTTAAGCCTCTAAACGACACGCTTCTCCCCAATAAAGTGAACAAGGTCTACTTTGAAGTTTTAAATAGGGGTTTAGGCTCGGCCCGTAACGTTTCAATATCCTTCGCCTCTCCTAGCTTGGAAATAGCCTCGCTCGTGGGCGTGTCAACCCACCTAATAGAGGAGATAAAGCCTAACCAGACCATAATCCTCGAGTATAAAGTCTTCGTCCAGCCAAGAGTCTACGGAGCCATACAGTTAGTCGCTTCCCTCAGCTATCAAGACGACTACGAAAACTACTACAATAGGATTCTAGGTGTGGGCTTTAAAGTGGAGGGGGTATGGGAGCTATCCGTGCTACAAACCGTAACCAACCCTCCAGTCCTCTTCCCCGGCGATAAAATGGTGAAGCTCGTCGTAACGCTCTCGAATACGGGCGATTACATGGCTAAAGCCGTCAATTTAACCCTGATAGGCGGGAAATATTTAAAGCCGTCAACCTTCGCCACTTCGGTAGCCTACCTACCCTATCTGCCAGTTGGAGAAGCCGCTCCGCTGGTCTTTCTGATAGACGTGAGCAAGGAAACTCCGCCCGGAAACCATGAGGTTTTAATAGAAGCTGATGGGCGGGAGATCAGGTTTAGACTTACCGTTCTCGAGAAAGCCAGGCTTGAAATAGCCAACGTAACTAAGCTCTATACCTGTCCCGGCGAGCGAGGCTACAGGATAGTCTTAAGCATTAAAAACTTGTCAAACTACACGGTAGAGGATGTGCGCGTAGACCTCTACTCTCCCTTTATAACTGGGACTACGAGTACTAGGATAGGGGAGATGTTGCCGGGAGAGGAGAGGCTCGTAGTCTTTGAGGTAGACGTAGACGAAGTAACGCCCCCTGGCGTGTTGCCAGTCGACGCTAAGGTTTCTTGGAGCCAAGATGGGAGGAGGCTCAGCGAAAGCTATAAACTATACTTAAACGTATACGAGAAAAAGCCTCCAATCCTCCTCTACGCCGTAGTTCTCTTCGTTATCCTAGCGGCCGTCCTTCTACTGGCGAAGAAAACCACTCTCTTCGCTATGTTAAGAGAGAAAATGCGAGGTAGGGTTTAGCCTTCTTTTCTAGCTAAAGCTATTAAAACCCCTAGCAAGGCTATCCCAGAGGCTACAGACACTATAAACGCTCCGCAAATCAAGGAGACCGTCGCAATCAGCAATGTTCTAATAAGCCATTTCTCCGCATTTTCCCTTGAAAGCTTAGACCCGGTCGAGTACAGCTTGTAGCCGAACACCCCTACTATAATGCTGATTACTGTTAGGAGGACGAGTAGTATTAAAGCCAGCAAGTAGGCTAAGTCAGCTAACCCATAGATTACCTTATAGCTCTCCAATAGGGGGAATATTATATCGGCGACGTACTTGACTAGTATAATACCTATCGAGTATTTTACTACTTCTGCCGCGGCAAATATGGCTACTATAGCTCCCCCAAACTCTACTAGAATCCTCTCTAATTTTAACTCCATCAATTAGTATAAAGAGAGCTGAGAATATAAAACCTTCACGGTTTTAACTCCAAGACAGCACAGCTTGTATTCCCTAAGAACATCACAGCTATCGCGAGCATGAGAACTAGCGCGAAAATTATCAGGGAGTATTCCAGTATCGACAGCGTATACCTCACCATCGACATGGTATCCTCCCCGCGCTGCGGTAAAAGCATATTCCCTAGAGCTATAAAAATTTTTCTATAATTCCTTCTTACTTCTTAAAAATCTTTTTACGAGAGGCTAAAAATTTAAGATAATAAATTTTTGAACAGAAAGAAATTAATTTTATTCACATTTAAGGTTAATGCAAAAAATAACGGATTATAACCAAACGCTACCTGGCGTCAATGTTTTTGTGCCATAACTCGGAATCTTCGGGAATAGAAATATAAACGTGAGAGGGTTTCGTGAAATAGAACAAAAATGGTGACTGGCATGTGGCGCGGTAGGGGGATGGGCTACGGGAGAGGACGGGGC
>CAZCTW010000028.1:0-4765 GCA_964501905.1 uncultured Thermofilaceae archaeon
ACGTTTTACCCGAACCTGACCCCTACGAGGGGCTATACGTAAAAATAGTAAAACATAAAGGAAAATACAAGCTAGTAGCCGGAATATGGGAACACGCCTATAGAGAAGAATACTACGTTGCCATACTGCAAATTAAATAATGTTGTGCTTACTTTACCTCTTCCTTCTTATCTCTTTCTCAATTATCACGTAGTCCTCTTTGCTGATCTTTAGCATGGCCCTCCTGAAGGGCGCCGACCATCTCTTCTTGTTCTTTATGAAGGACAGCCTCTTCACCAGAGGCGTGAAGTCAATAGGCTCCTCCGGTAGCAACAAGGGCTCCACCTTCACCCTGTACTCGAAAACCTCGTCCCTAGACTTAACGGGGATGAAGATAGGCTCCCTGTCAACATACGGCTCTGAGACAACCCTAAATACCCCGCCAACACGCTTGGGAATCACGTAAAAAACTAGAAGGTCACCCGGCCTAACGCTCATAAGCTCTCTCTTCCTTCTCTCTGAGACCCCCCAAATGCCTCTAGCCTTAACCACCTCCCAGTTCTCCTCGCTCGTTATACAAATCCAGTAACTAACCACGGTTTTCACCTCCACGAATTAACAGTCTCTCAAGATGTTTGATGCTCTTTGAGTCCTATACTCGACAAGTTTGATAAGACCTTTATAAAGGCTTAAAATGTCCTTTCTGGAAAGGCCGAGAGAGCCCAAAAGTAACTCTTCCATTCTCAGTCGAATCCCCCTATTGATTTCCTCTTCAATATTTAAGGGTTTTTCAGATATTAAAGAATCGACTAATTTCAGCAACTTCTCTAATTTACCTTCCTCCTTAAGTTTCTGCTCAATCCATGCGGGGTCAACTATAGGTATTTTCTCATAGTCTGCAATTTTTATATCGAGAGCACCTTCACCTAAATTAGTTCGCCCAATCAACTCCATACCTAAATACGTAATAATGGAGTTAGCAGTTGCAAACAGTATCCTCGGATCAACATTTTTATAATCCTCTGTGGGCCTAGCCGCATATAATCTTAGATCTATTTGTGCATAGTGTATTCTATTGAGTAGAATGGCGTAGTTCTTATGAACCGCGTTTTTTAGTATAAGTAGTCCGCCCGACGTATCCGACAATTTAGTCCACGAAGGAGAGTCTATGTATTTGATTATTGAAGGAAATCGACCTGTGCTTTTGTTTTCTTTGAGAATAAAATCTTTAGCCCATTCTATGTAAGCTCTTGTGTTTTCATCAGAGACTTCGTTTACATCTACAACCCATAGCACATAGTCCTCTTTTTTCTTCTTTTCAATTTTATTTAACTCATAGGCGGAGGATTCTATATGAGATGGTCTTATAAGAGGCCGTAGATAGCTCTTGCTAATTTTTAGAAGAGGCTTTCTAAGCTCTTTGGCCCAAGGACCCTTATAGACTAGACACAGATAATTGTCGTCTTCAGAATAATAAGCCCAGTATTTGGAGGGAAGATAGAATATTTCATTAGCATTTGTTTTCAAACCATACCAGATATGAAATACTTCTCCAAAGAGCTTAAATCTTTCATCTATCTCTTCTACGAAGTCCACAATCATTCTAAGATATTTTTCAGGCCCCTTAAGCACGCCCCATCTACCTAACTTCTCTTCGATTTTTTCTAATAGTTTCTTCTTCACTACAACCACTCTAACATTATCGTCATCCCATATTGCAAAGTCATCACTAGGCACGATTTTACTTGCTTTTGCATAGAGTTCCCCTATTCTCTCGTAATATCTTTGATTCGCGATGAAATCGCTTGCGGGAGGAGGCGCTCCTATTAGATCGCGTAGCTTCTTTTTCAGGAAGAGAAAGCGCGTTACATAATCTGGCTGGCTTTTCTTTTGAGCTATTATTATATTTGTTATTATAGCGGCGTCTTCGAACCACCTTTCAACTAAGGATTCCACAATATATTCGACTGTAAAATTCTCCAAAAGCCACTTCTTCAAGGGGCCTCCGTATTCAGCGTTAAGCCACGAGTTTTCTACTATAAATCCTAATCTGCCACCATCTTCGAGAAGTTTTCCTCCTTTGACTAAGAAATAGGCATATATTGATGCTCTCTTGCTCCAATCTTTGATGTCCTCTACTGTATTTAAAAGATTCTGCTTATAGTTTCTATCATAAAACGCCATAGCCATCTCTTCCTGTCTTGTATAAGGAGGATTAGCTACAACGTACCTATAGCTTTGAGTTAGGCTCAACTTAAAGAAGTCGCCTCTTCTTATACTCGGAAGATAGCTCTTTCCACTTTTGATCCTTTCGAGAGCTTGGATATACAAATTTATCTTAGAAAGCATTGCGGCAAGCTTGTCTATGTCTATTCCCTCAACAAGATCGTACATTGTTTCTTTTTCACCAAACTTTACCCTCCAGAGGTTGAGAGCACGAACGAGGAACGTGCCCGAGCCGCACGCCGGATCTAAGAGCCTCGCCTCATCTTTGAGCGTGGCTGTTAAGATTAAATCTACAATTTTAGTGTCTGTGAAGTGTTGACCCAGTAAATGCCTTCTCTCTGAGTAGATTAGCCCCTCAAAAATCCTCCCTATTACGTCTACGTTAATTTCACTCCACCTAATCTGATTAAGGTAAGAAATAAGCTGTTTTAAATAAGGCAATGAGGGTTCCAATATAGGCAGTCTATCAACAGTATTTGACCCAAAGACTTCCTCGAAATCCCCCGTTCTCTCTATGGCATACTTGAATAACATGTCAAAAATCTTTTTAAAGAGCACGGGATCGGAAGGTTCTATAGCGGCAAGGTTCTCTTTAAGTTTAGAGGCCATATCTGCATCTATGCTCTGTAAAACAAGGAAAAATAGCACTTTCATTGAAAACGTATATAACTGCTCTTTGAGCATAAGACCTAAAAGATCTCGAAATTCACTATTATTACGGGGTTTTCTATATCCTCTTTCTTTTCGCCACTCTTCGAAAATTTCTTTAATATATGCTTCTTTTTTGTATAAGTTTTCCATGGCGTCGAGCGCAAGTGATGCGCCTCTTTCTATATAACTTCCGATAGTCGTTATTACCTCTCCGCTGAGATCTAGTAGTTTGCCCTCTAGTATTTCCTTAAACCTTAAGAGGAATTTTTCTAGATTCTTCCTCGCCTGCTTATTTGTCGATATCTGTTTATATTCTTCTATCGACTTTACCCACGGCATTATCTGAAACGGGAAGTCGGAAACAGGAACCCATTGAGGCTTTTCTTCAATAAAATCTAAAATCGTTTTCGGCCTCTCCTTTTCACCCACAAATTTAAAAAGAAAGAGATATTTCATATTATGTATCCCATAAAATTTTATTCCAATTTTCTTTCTGTACCACTTAGCATACCGAAGAGCCTGTTCGTTCAGTTTAGGATCGCTTAACATAACTTCCGGTCTCTTAACCTCAACTATAGCTACAGGTTCACCCCTATAATACAGCTTAATATCTGGCTTACCTGAAGGACTCCGCCAGTTAAACTCGGCGTCGAAACCTAAAGGTCCTCCTACTTGCTTAATTACTGAAATGAGTTCCGCTACATAGGTGTCTTCGGTCGGTCTTTCCCCCATTCTATTTCTCCTCTTTTTGCGAATAAATATGAAATGTAAAATCAGGCTCACTAAGCTCTATAGTCTTCATCTGTGCTATATTTTAAAAGAAAACCATAATATACTTTATGAGAGTGCGCGCACCATCTATACTAATACTTTATAATTTTTTTGATAAAATTTCTTATGTAGAGTATGGAGTGTGCTAAATTGCTTTCGGCGCTATCAAAGTATATGGAATCGCGCAATTACGAATACCAAATAATCAAAAACGGCGAGGATATAGAAATAATTTCACCATCTTTTCCAATTAATCTTGAAGAAATGAGAAACTTAACCAACTATCTCTCAGAGAAAGGGTTTAACGTTATAAGTTCAAGAATATTCGTTCTTACGGAAACCGCGGTTGTACAAATAGTTATAGCCTTTAAACCTCCTTATCTTGTTAGAATAAATATATCCCCTAAGAGGTACAAAAAACCGATATTTTCCTATTCTATATCCGGAAAATCAAAAGAACAAGAATCAACGAACTTTCATCCACAAAATAAAATTGAAAGAATAATAAAGTTGAGGAGAATCATTATAGACTTCTGTCTAGGAGAGATGAAAGAAGAAGAATTTATCGAAGAGGCAAAAAGCCTCGGGTTGAACGGTAAAAAACTGCTAGAATTCATAGATAAAACTTTTAGAGAACTCGATGGAGAGAAGTGGTCTAGACTGCTAAAAACCCACCCCTTCGCCCCGGAGGCATTTCAAACCTACTGGAAAATACACGGAAAGCCCATAGTGGTCTCCCGTTCCGAATCTCCAAGATATCTAAAATCAATAGGTCTACGCGATGCAGACATAATCATCTGGGTCGCAAAGGAAATTTCGTGTACCTAATTTATAAATCTCTTATAGTATGCTATAGTTTGTTATGAAGACTACTATTCAGATCAGATAAGTAGGGAGGTTAAGAAGAAATTAAAAAATAAAAAGTAGGGCGCGCGCCCACGTTTTAAGTGACAGTAGTGTTACTTAGTGACAGGGGTGCCACTACAACCATCAAATAACTATAATTTTCATTTACCACCACCCCGCGCGCGTACTCAATTTGTCCACGTAAAATTACGGGGAAGTCTATTCCTCTAAAAAACTTCTACATTAAAACCTGAAAATTTACACCGATACAGGCTTTATAACCCTCTTCTCT
>CAZCTW010000029.1:0-4467 GCA_964501905.1 uncultured Thermofilaceae archaeon
CTGGATATACATATATCCCCATACCCTTCAGCCACACCCTCTTAGCATAGTCCTCGGGGAATAGTAAAAGCCAAAGCTTTGTAGACTCGATGTCGGGAGCTGTGGAGTTCCTAATATAGCTGACCGCATAGCCTAAATCCCAATCTCTAAAACTTTCTTCGCATATTTTGTGTCCTAGAAGCTCTAAAGTCCTAGCGGCGTAGAAGACAGTAGGGAAATCCTCTGCCCCGCATAGAGCATCGACCAGGAGAGACTCGTTAAGCCTCTTCTCAACCCCTATAGCACTAAACAGCCATGTGGCGTAGAAGGTAGACTCATAATCAGGTTCAAGACTTGCAGGATCCGATGAGAAGTAGCCGCCTCTATAACACCTTAATAAGAAGTTCAGGAGTTGCTGATCTAATACTTCACCCGACAGGGCTTTAACTAAAAGCTCTTTGGCTACTTCACTTGCGGTAAGGAATAGGTGAGTATATCGGGGCTTAGGCACGTATTCAATATGCGAAAGTTAGCCGTGATCCGTTGCCCTCAGTACGAGCTCAGTCTTAGGCTCTGAGAGTACAACTGGTACGATTGCTAGGGCGGTTAAGAACACGACTAATACTACGAGTTTATGGAGGTGCCTCGATTTCAGGCTTGACTACCTCCCGTTTAGCCCGTTTATATACGAAGAAAGTTGAGGCTGCGATTATCAGGACTAGACTGGCGATGTACATCTCCCTTACGAGGGGAGTGTGCATTATCCTTACGAACGCGTTTACGGGCATATTGTCGAGTAGCGATAATAGGGCGCTCGCATAGGCGTACAGGAACTCTTCCGGGCTTTCAGCCTTGAAAAGCAGCCACTCATCAACTATTTCTTCGGGCGATAAATCCAGTAGTCTTACTTTACTCCAATCCAAGCTCTCCGCTAGGGGCATTAAAGTCTCTCCAGTAGCCTCGGTGTATCCTTTAGCCTTTAAAAGGAGAGAAGCCAGAACCCCGCAGTACTGAGCAGCTTCTTCAAGCTCGTTGTGTAGGATCGCACCATATAGGAGCCTATAGCAAGTTAAAATGGTCTCCCTGTAATTCGCAACCTCCCATAAAAGGGCTTCAGAAGCCCAAAGCTCAAACTCCCTCTCATATACCTTTATAATATCATAGACTCCAGAATGTTCTACTACGCTCCAGCCGATATACGCGGCGTTAGAGGGTTGAAACCGTGATAGAAGTAAAACAGCTAAAATTAATGCTTTCACTCAACCACCTCCAAGAGATCAGCCAAAGTACGATACTTTAACGGTCCCTTTAGAGAAGGCTTCTCCTCTTTTCCAGTAAGCTTAACCCAGAAACCGCTAACGGGCTTCTCCTCCCTCCTTCTCTTCTCAGCACCTTCTACTCCGCTCCCAGCCAAGCTAACCTTTCCAATTTTCTCTTTCTTTTCCTCTACTATGAGCTTCCAAATTATGCTTCTTCTTGGGCTTCATTACGGGCTTTGAAATGTGCTTCACAGAGGGCTTCGACATAGGCTTTAGCTTTCTACGCTTTTTTCTAAGCCTGTACTTGGCTAATAGCGGGCTTCTTCTTTGCTTGAAGGCTTTATATCCCCCGTAACTTGCGAGAGGTATGACGGCTAGGGCTAGTAGGGGGAGGTTGCGAATTCTTTTACGAATCGTAGCTCTCCCCCATTATAATATATGGTGAAGCTCTTACCCGGCAGGCTTATATTATAAGTCGCCGCTGGAACGGGGTATATAGTGTATTCCTTCTCCCCGTATAGATGCCATTCTTTATCCGTGCCCAAGAGCCTTACGGTTATAGGTATGTCCCTGCTCGGGCTTTTTATCTTCATCTCAACGACAGCTGCCTTTACGACGTAGCTATTGTTGGGCTCTAGGCTTCCCTGCCACACGGTGATGTTATATAAAGAGACTTTAAGTATGCAGGACTTCTCCATTTCGAGTATGAAATGGCTGGAGTTGTAGGCTCTAATCGTACATCCGATTACTTGGACTTTTACGAGCTGTGTTATTGTCCTGCCTTGCTGGTCTTGGATTGTTACGAGGGTTGGGGCTGCCTGTACGATTGTGAGTAGGAGTACTAATAGGAGTATGGATAGGGTGCAATATTCTAGTAGAGCCTTTTTGGATTTCGGGCTTAGATAGGGGTTAAAGAGTAACTTGATCAGGGCTTTCCAGCGCCTTTCTCTACGCTCACTTTCTTTAAGGAATTTGATTATCTGCTTCATGAGAAAAAGATCTTGGGTTTAAAAAAGCGTCGAGTTAATTTTTAGGTAATTAATCAGAAATTTTTAGTTGTGAAAAAGTAGATTAAGACCGCGTTTACTTTCGTCTCTCGCTTCGGTAGGCATTTTTCAATCAATCACAAATAAGTTTCATACGATTTCTGGTTGTACCGGTTTTATGGAGGCATATTCACATGTATAGCTCTAAATACTTTAAGAAATTTGCGGAAAATCCGAATAAAGTTTAGGCAAATACATTTCAACTAAAATTCAAATTCTCGTCAAGTTCGTGCTTATTGCCTAGACCGTAGCAATATTATACGCCGGTGGTCGAAATGGTCGGGTATAGAAGAGTAGTAAAATTGATAACCGTCCTAGTATTTGCAGCGTTAGCTGTATCCGCGATATTTGCCATTCCCGCCTCGGCAGAATCCGAATCCTACTGGATATTAATAATAAGCGTTAAAAGAATAAAGCTCTTAGAACCTGTAGATCCATGGCCAGGGCATGAACACGGTGAAATCTATATAAAATATTGGATTGCAACAGGAACTATAATAGGCGAATATAATCTACCCACAGAAATTCCCAAAACTCCATTTACACCTAAATATGAAAGAGAATATGAGACACCATATAAATCTCTAAAAGTAGGAAAAATTTACACCTACGGTTTAGACATATACGAAGCCAGCTTTTATGTACCATGCGGAGATTTCCCCGAATTGAACGTATACACAGGCGGTACTTGTAACTCAGTTTTAATAAACGTGAAGATATACGACGAAGATTTGTGGATCAGAGGATATAGTGACGATCTTCTCGGAGAATATCCGAGCTCAAACGATCCATATATAAAATATCCCATTAGGGTGTTCGAGTTCATTAAAGTTACAAAGCTTGTCCCAGGAGAAGATTCTTCATTTACCATCTTGACGGATAAGATATTCGCCGAGTTTGAAGTAACGTGGGAGAGAGTCGATCCTTAAAATTCCCCACTCTTTTTTGCCTTAAACACTAGCTCTAATTCATGCCCATTTTTTATCCCGAGACTATCCAATGTCCTGCTGTAGTGATCTTGGCTGAGCACGTTACCGGCAAAAACAACATGATATTCAAAATTAGATTCAAAAAATTTTGCGTTTACGTTAAAATGCTTGCCGAGAGCTTTAAAAGCTTCTCCTATAACATCGCTTAAACTAGCGTATGTCGGGGCGTACACGTGTATTTTCCCCTCGTGTACGGGAGATTCGATCTTGCCTCCTCTAGGGTACTGCCAGGAGATGAAAGGAGCTCTGCTGGATAGCGTGAGGCATATCGAGTATTTATCTTCGGGAAATAATGCTTTAATTTCAGCTTCGACGCGTCGCTTAATTCGCTTAATTAACTCGATAATCTTATACCTGCTACTAGGTATAATAGGTGCTGCTAATACTGGCTGCTCTTTTACTGCTCGCAAGCGATCGACAATAGACAACTTTTTTACAGGCGTTCTCTTCGGTTGTGCTAGTATTATTTCTTCTTTTAATCTTTCTCTTAGTTTCTCTTCTTCCTCTCTCATCTTTTTTAATACGAGTATGTTTTCGAGTCCTTTAAATACTACTTTTAGTCCTTCATCTGTTATCGAATATAGAGTGAAAAACTTGCTATCTCTACTCTTAAAAATTTTAACGTAGCCGAGTTTTTCAAGTTTCTGATATACTCGGACAGATCCTCTATAGAATTCAAATTTTAACCTTAAGTATCTAGCTATCTCCTCTAAATCTTTTCTTTTAAAAAAGAACTTTCCTTCGATGGTTTCCCCCTTCAGCTTGAATGGAGATTCTAAAGTTGCGACGGCTAGTATAAACAGGTACCTGTACTCTTCAAATTCGTCTATGAGCATTTTAGCTCCTTTAGCAAGCTCTACAAGGCTGCCCGTGAGCATAGAACACAAGAGAATTTGTAAAGTTTTACATAAATTTTTCTCTAAAGCTAAATATAAAGAGCCGATTTTAGCTATGTATTGATAACACATTAAAAATAAATAAATTGCGGAAAATGTTACATTAAGGTTTAGATTTTACGGGCTTCCAAGATTCTTATCCTTACACCTATGGGAATGGCCTCTACCTGTACTGTGTAGGCGTAGCCTCCGTCTAGGCTGAACTCATTTATGCTTATCGTTAGAGTTATGGAGCTACTATCTATGGCTGGCAGCTCCTCGGGTCTTGGAGGCTGTATGGGCATGGTGAACATTCCCG
>CAZCTW010000030.1:0-3552 GCA_964501905.1 uncultured Thermofilaceae archaeon
ACACTATCCCTTCTCCTTTCACCGCCCCAGAGAGGAGCGATAAACGAGCACATAGAGGATATTTCTCTAACTCCAGCTATGCTTAACTCTCTGACAAGATAAGTTTGCAACTTTTTTACTTGGTCGATAAAGTCTTCAGCTCTATTTTCTTGAATGGAAATTTCGTAAAGGTGTTTGCTTTTAGGCGGTGGCCCGTTGGAATAGCTCATAGTATAGCCTTCAACGTTGAACTGAACACCTTTTGTCGCTAACAGAACTGAGGATTCTACGCCGTGTCTAAATACATCTCCGACGAAGATTACCTTACCTGAAGCCTTGTTTCTCTTTAGTATCGCATAGGCGAGAATTCGACCTACTCCGTGAGGATTTTTAGGATAGTGAATCTGTTCCGCAGGTAATACAAAGCCCACAAACGCGTTCTTATCTCCTATTTCTAAGGCTGTCTCTAAGAATATCAAAGCGGCATCGCTCCAGTTAGAGATGACTCCTACTTTATTTTTGAGATCCTTATCTATTAACCCGGTTTTTATCGAGTCTGTCAGAGTTTTACTGGCTTTTTCACGTATAGTTAGCCCCCAATTAGTCTTTGGTAGATCTATTATGTGTAGCCAAGGAGGATTTGTTAGAATTACTTGAGGAGAAACTACTCTAAGCATCTTCAAAAATAGTATAGATGTCAGCGTCACGGCCCATACATTATTTCCGTATTTAATGAGTAAGTCGATAAGAGATTTGACGATATCGGGTTCCGTTAAGATTTGAAGCAGATCTTTCAGCAATAAACTTCTTTCATCTTTTCCGACAATTTTAGAAACATAGCTTTCAGTATTTTTCATAATTTCATCTGCAACAGCCTGTTCTCCCGAATCTTTAACATTATTTGCTCTTCTAATAATCTCGCCGAGATAGCCTTCAAATTCCATTAGTACTAAAGGAACAGTTTTTGGATTTAGATTGTAGAAGTTAAAGATTAAACCCTCTATTTTTCCTTCGAATTTTTTTAGCTCTTCAAGAAGACTTGCTTCTCCGGTCATTATCGAGAGGAAATCCCCCCAGAATACCAGTGGTGTAAGTATTCTACCAGTTTTTCTATAGTATGCAAGAAGAAGTTCGGCTCTGGCTATTGATACTGCTAAGGGATTAAGGTCTAATCCTATTATTTCGGTTATAGCTTTACTTGGATCTTCACCCTCTTTAGTCTTTTTGAAAAAGGCTGCAACTAGAAAACTGCCGCTTCCACAGCATGGATCAAGAACTGTCTTATCTTTTAAGCCTTTAGGTACGTTTTCCACGAGGTATTCAACTAGCCACCAAGGAGTATAGTATTCTCCTATTCTTCGTTTTATATCTTCTTCTATAAGAGCTTCATATAACTCTCTGAACACATCTATTTCTTTTGATTTATCTTTCCAGTCAAGCAGGATAGCTTTCGAATATACATCAACGCATATATTTTCTATTAGCCGCTTTATATCAGGTAGAATCGCGCTCAATTCGCGATATGTTTTTATCCACCATCTCAAATGAGGTAAGCAAATCTCTATACCTAGGTGTTCGCCGCTACAAACATCTACTATTCCTGAAGTGTCTTTATTTAGGGCTTTAGCGAGACATGCGTTAACTATCATCTGGATTAATGTGTGCTTGAGAAACAGTCTGGTTACAAGTTTTTTAAAATCCTCTTCAGATACGCCTTTCCCTCCTCCATATATCCGCGACATTATGTCCTCGTATGACCTGAACAAAGCTGTCTCTTCGATGTTAGACTCCTTAAAAACCTTCAACATTAATTGTTCATTGATAAGAATTGGATAGAATAGTCTTTTAACATTTTCAGGCGTTGGAGGTATTGCAATAGATGACGGAATGATATCTATGAAGATATCTACTAGCTTGTTTTTTATGGGCGGGGTTACGGCGCCAATTAAGTTACCGGCTTTCCATGCGTTAATATCTCCGGTATAGCTCGCCGTAGCTTGAAGACCATATCGGGTATTCTCTTTCACTATTTTATAAAAACTCCACTTTAGCCCATTGGTGATTATACAATATTTGGTCGTATCCTGATAGAATAAGTTGACGTATTTAGAGAGCTGGTCTAGTCCCTCGCGGAATTCGGCATCTTTCACTTTTACCTCTACTAACAGAGTCCCGCCGAAAACTTCTATATCGGGCTTTCCAACATCTTCTAGAATTCTCTCGTTTTTTACAATATATGGTATTATATAACCCCGTTCTAAGTCCTTCAATAGTTGGTCTAATTTTTCTTTGAGATTTTGAGGAACTTGAGTAAGAAGGAGTTTTTTGACCGCTTCGATAATTGATTCCAAGAGTACTTGTACTACGGTGTGGCGAATGTCTTCGTGTGAATAACTTACGCTCATATAAGCTCCTCCTACTTACTTATGTTAAGTGAAACGAACTTATATATGCATATATTTCATTATCTTTTTCTCTAAACTAAAAATTTAAATGATTTTAGAAAAAAGTTTTTGAGAAAAGTTTGCGGATGAGGTTTAATGAAATGAAAGTAATAATCGAACTTGGAAAGTTTGACCGAGTTCTTTCAGGTTGGAAAATATTAGTCTCTGATGAATTGGTTGAGAATGTTGGCGATTATATTGCTGTAGTAGAAGTCGAGAAAGAACTTATTGAGAAGCTAGAGGAGGAGAAGTTAATTCTTTTATGTCTTTATGCTGTTGCGAGAGCGACTGGGGACTATAGAATCTTCGCGGCGGCGTACATCTACGGTGTTAAGAAGAAGATCGGTCTCGATCCAGAAGAGTTCAGGGAACTATTGAGGTATCTACGGGTTAAGACGGAATATAAGAGGGTTGACAAGTCAAGATGGATGGAAGTCTTCTGGAGGGGGGTATGTCGTGGGGAAGCATTACTAAGGCTGGAGGAAAACGTTGTTGTCGTTGTAAAGCCGCCTCCTGATCGAAGTCTTAAAATGAAATTAAGCTACCAGTTAAAGAAATTAGTAGAGGAGTTAGGAGGAAGGAAACTTGCTTCATGGATCTATGTTGTTAAGCGCCGGGAGGTTTCGAAGATTAAAAGTGTTTTACGTAAACATGGTGTAGAATTTGAGGTTATTCCTCCGTTGTGATGGCTTTTCCCCGTATTTTTACGTGGACACGCGGGATAGCTTTGCGGCGGGGAGAAATGGTTTGTCTGTGTAGGTTATGTAGCATGGGTATAGGTTTTTGTGGTTTGCGAATTTCGCGTAGTATAGTATTCCCGTGGGGAATTTCCCCACGTGTGTTATATACTCCGGCGCCAATATCTTGTTTATATAATCAGCTTTGGCCCACACCTCCCAGAAGCCTTTCCTCGGTCCTTCTTCCTCTATGATATCCGTTATTTCTTCGAGGGGTATCCAGATTTCCTCGGCCGCCCATTTGGGCCACGCCCACCTGTCGTCGGGGGGAGGGTTTGGAAGTCTGAGCACGAGCCAGAGACAGGTGTATGGATGCCTGTATCCGGGCCACGACGCGCCCCAGAAAACCTCGCCAGTCCTACTGTTAAAATACCTTATAATCGCATATTCCA